>NZ_ASPU01000059.1:0-167811 GCF_000517905.1 Paenibacillus sp. FSL H7-689 | reverse complement strand
CAAGGCTTGTCTCAAACTTTCGCGTTCATTCTGCAAGCAGAATGTTTACTCACTCGTTGTTCAGTTTTCAAAGATCAAGCTTGTTTTCGTTACCGAGTGTTGTTCTCCTCAGCAACTTTTATATCATAACACTTCCGAACCAACTTAGCAAGCTCTTTTTTTAAGTTTCTTTCGAAGCTTATTTGTTTTGCCTGCGGCACTTTGTTTTTTGTGTTTTTTTGGCCGGAAATAGAATATATCATATACACAATACAATTACTACTTGTAAAATATCCCATCTGAAACTGATTATATAATCGATTCAGTCTCTTCATAATCTCTTTTTCCAATGGCAATATCCTCTTACTATACCCTATATACACTCACCGGTCTAATCTATCTCAATATAGGTTGTGAACAGACTCATTCAACATCATTACAATCGTTCTATAAATTAAGAAACATAATGCCTCTACTCAATAACCCTGCTATCTGTTATGTCGGTATCAAATCTAATAATTAAACTCCATAAGCTGTGGGCTTATATAGTTTGTGCTTTTCACTTTTTATACTATTAGTCTTTGAACCTGCCCATCACTATCGTGTCGTGATACTGTCCATCCGTGTGTCGCCGATCCTTTTTCAAAGTCCCTTCGATCTCGAAGCCACTAATTTGGTATAACTCGATTGCCTTTTCATTGGATGCCAGCACGTTCAACGTCATCTTCTCTACACCAGTCTGGTCTGCCCATTCTATCGACTTCTCCAGCAAGTTCTTGCCAATCCCATGTCCCCAGAACTCTCGGGCTACACACACGCCGAACTCAACCTTATGGCAAAAGCGCTTCAACTCTGTACCTTCACATCGGGAGTATCCCACAATCTCACCCGCTACTACAGCAACAAGGAACAGATTCCGTGACTTCTCAGTGTCTAAATGGATGATCCGCCTAAACCCGGCTGCGTCGATATACGCCTCGCCCTCTTCACGATCCATGTTCTCGGTTTCCCCATCGATTTGTACACGTAGTGAAGACAAGGCCTCAGCATCCTTTTCCTCTGCCGATCTAATGGAGTAAGACAAGCCTTTAATGTAATATTCCTGCTGATCGATCATCATAAGAACCGTACCTCCTCTTCCACTTTATTTAATTACTGTAACTGTATCGCTCTACCCCACCTCAGACGGACTCTTGCCCGTAAGCATTTTGAACACCTGGCTAAAATACGTTGCATTACGGAACCCCGTCATCTCGCTCACCTCATATACCATGTAATGTCCCGACTGCAACAGTTCCAACGCTCTCTGAATCCGGTACCCGTTCAAATAACTCACGAAATTCTCACCGGTCACCCTTTTGAAAAGTTGACTCAGATACTTCGGATGTACAAACAGCCCCTTGGCGATCGCTTCAAAACTAATCTCTTCGGCGTAATGAAGCTCTACATACTGTTTCACCTGCTCGATAAGTTTATTGCTTTTCTTCTCGCCCATCTCCTTACGTATCTGTTCCAGCCAGTCGCAGATAATACGATCCATCCAGTTTACCAGATCATGCAAAGCATATTTCGATTGAATTTCACGCAAAAAATCACTCATCGCCAGCGGCGGCGCTAACATAGGATGAAGTCGGTTCCAGCTATGCATCAACGTGTCAAACAGACTAACGGCCACAACCTGTACATCCTGTATCCCAACACATTTCCCCTCTTTCAGCAAAAGGCAAATATGATGCCATACCTCTTCGGCCAGGTCAGGTCGAATATCCGCCCAAGCCTCATTCCATTGACGAAGCAATAATGAATAATCGGTCACACTTGGTTCTGTTTCCTCTGATGTTTCATAGTGGTAGATACGACTTCCACCTTGGAACTCTGCTGTTTCCACCGCTTCCCTGCTCTCGAGATAGGAATCTATCACCTCACATGGGTGACTTTTGGATCTTCCGATTCCAGCACTCACTTCAATTTTCAGATACGTAAAGATCTGATCGATCATCCTCTCCACGAGTGGCAGGCATTCCTCCAGATGATCTTTATCTCCTAATAGAAGCAACACAAATACCTGATCCGAATAATCAACAATCTCTAACTGACCATTCATGCGCGCCGCTTGCTCCTTCACCGTCTCCTGAATAATATCGGCTGCACCATAACGGAGAAGCTGCCAATCCCGTTCTTTCATCCGTGTCAAAAATACGGGGCGATTCAGTTGCAGACTAATGGCGCGTGTCTGGGAGGACATGTGAATGCCTATATAGTCCATGCGTTCTTTGGGCAGCTCGTCTGCCCGATATCGCGTAGTCAGCAGTTCGTGAAGAAATTGTTTGCGCAAATACGGAAGTACCCGTCCGACCTCCTGCTTGTATGTCCGCTCCAGCCGCTCATGCCGCTCTCGCACATCTTGTTCCAGTAACACCTCCCGCAGCACAGACTCAATCTCCTCAACCTCTGCCGGCTTCAGCAAAAAGTGATTCACCCCCCAGCGCATGGCTGCCCGGGCGTTCTCGAATTCGTCATATCCACTAAGAATGATGATCGGCAAGTGGGGATGATCACGTCGCAACGTCTGTGTGATCTCAAGCCCGGTCATCCCCGGCAGGTAGACGTCAGTCATAACGACATCTGGATGCATGCGGCGAAACAGCTCCAGCGCATCCAAGCCATTGGAAGCAGTGCCTGCAATGCTGAGGCCCAGAGAAGGCCAATCGATATGATCCGTTAATGCCTTTACAATATGAGGATCGTCATCAACAAGCATAATGGTCTTCATCATTTTTCACCGTCCAGCCATAGATTTAATTGCTCGTCGGTCTCAATACGCGGCAGCGTAATGGTCACTTCCACGCCACCTGACTCTCTATCGCTCAGTTGAACGCCATACCTCTTCCCGCAATAAAGCTGAATGCGCTGATGTACATTCCGCACACCGATGCCACACGTCTCTTCGAGTTTCCACCCCTCCGGCAAACCCCGCCCATTATCCGTGATACGAATGACGATATCCTGATGCGGGGCTTCCACTTCGTGCATATGCACCTGAATTCGAAGTGTGCCTTCTTCAGGGTGCCCGTGCATAACGGCATTTTCGATAAAGGGCTGCAAAATGATCTTGGGAATGTAACAACCGCGAATATGCGGATCGATCCGCTCCTGATATTGAATGGAGAACGGTAGCCGCTCTGACTGGATGTTAACGTAGCAACGGGCATGTTCCAACTCATCACGAACCCGTATAAACAGTCTCCCTCCACTCAGTCCGATCCGTAACAGCTTACTGAGCTGTACAATCATGCGACTGATATCCTTGGCTTCGTAATCAAGTGCGCGCCAGTGGATCATGTCGAGGGTATTGTATAAAAAATGGGGTTTGATCTGGGCCTCAAGCAATCCCGTCTGGGCTTCACGCTTGGCCCGGCTCTCATCCTTCACCTGTTCCATCAGCGTTGTGAGCTGTGAAGCCATGTGATTAAAGCCATAAGCCAAGTGGGCATATTCCTCCGTAAACGAAAGTTGGACCCGGGTATCGAAGTCCCCTTTCTCCAGTTGTCTCATTCTCTTGATTAATTGTCGCAAAGGTCGGATGATCTGCCTTACAAACAGGTACGCCAGCACAGCCGAGCATAATAGTCCCAGCACGGCGATGCCGAGGATCTGCCAGCCTGCTTGTCTGAGCGGAGATAACAGTGTATATACCGGAATAGTCTGTACGAGGCGCCACTGAAGCATCGCTGGCCTGGAGTACAGCACCAATTGAGCACCTCCGGGTTGGCCGGAAACTACTTCGTACCCGTCTGCACCATGCTGGACATGTTCCTGAATCCATGCACTATCTATAATAGAAGAAGATGAATTTACAGCTTCACCCGTTTCCTGTACTTTACTCGCTTCATTTCTTCGATCCGCTCGTTCCTTCTCCCCTGTTGGATCAACTCTCCCCATCTGCATTACGACATTACCAGCCGTATCCACCAACAGAACTTTTCCATCAAGCACCATGGGTACATCGGCAAACCTGCGTACGATGTCGGCTCTACTCAGTCGAATGAGTACATAGGCAACCGTCCCGCCACGACTGTCGAAAATCCGTTGGGCGTATCCGACCAGGGATTGGCCTGATTCGTTCTCACGCAGCGGAACCCAAGCCGCATCAGCCTTTTCCAGCGTAGCAAACCAAGAGTCGTGTTCGATGGTGTCCACCGGAAATATGCGATCAGCCATAGTCACTGTCACTTCATTAAAGGCATCCGTATACAGTTCGATGGAAGTGATGCCTTCACTCACGACCATGGTATGATCCAGAGTTCGAGAGACCTCTCTCCGCTGGTGAATCTGTGCAAGCCTGCCCGTATCAGCCGTTTCGAGCAGACTGGACAGTTCCCGATTGCTTGCCAAGGCATAAGCGGTTCCAGTTACCCCTGTGATAAAATCAAATCCCCGACGTGTGCTTTCGTTCAGAAGAGCCAGGCGTGCTTTGCTAATCTCGGCAAAGGTGACTGCTGAGAAAGACTGATATGCCAGCCACACCACAACTGAGACGAGCAGGAGGTTAAACGCAATAAAGCAAGTCACCATCAACGTGGAGAGCTTGCTTTGTTGCAGCTTTTGATTAATGAATAAAGACCATCTTCCTTTCCTCATGGAAAAATCAACTCGTTTCGTCTTGGAATTACCCTTTGAGCCCAGAGGTCGCGATTCCTTCCACGAAGTACTTTTGACACACGATAAATACGATAAAACATGGCACCAGCGACAATACCGACATCGCAAACATCGGACCCCAATCGGATTGAGAGCTGGAATCAAGGAACAGGCGTAGACCCAGCGGCACGGTATATTTGCTCACGTCACTCAGGTAGATCAACTGACTGAAGAAGTCGTCCCATGTCCACAAAAACGTAAAGATCATCGTAGTGACCAGTGCCGGAAAAGCAAGTGGGATGATGATTTTGGTGTATATTTTCACAGGACCGCATCCATCAATGGTAGCCGCCTCATCCAGCTCTTTGGGCAGTCCCCGGAAGAACTGTACCATGAGAAAAATGAAGAAGGCGTCGGTCGCCAGCCATTTTGGCACCACAAGCGGCAGATACGTATTCACCCACTCCAGGTGGTTGAAGAGAATATACTGCGGGATCAGCGTCACATGATGGGGCAGCATGATCGTCATAAGCATCAGTCCGAAGCAGATGGCTTTGAAACGAAAATTTAGTCGGGCGAAGGCATATGCCGCCATAGAGCAGGAGATGACATTGCCCAGTACGGCGCCAAGCGACAGGATGACAGAGTTGGTCAGAAAGCGGGAGAACGGATTGCCCTGAATACCGGACCAGCCATTCATGTAATTTTGCCAATTCCATTCCTGTGGCCAGAACCAGGTCTCTGTAAAGATCATATGTCCCGGTTTGAATGAGCTGCCCAGCATCCAGAGGATCGGGTAGAGCATGACAAAGGCGATGCCTGAGATCAACACATGTTTGCTGACGACCCATGCTGTAGAGTTCCGTTGTCCAATCATGATTTCCCACCATCCTCATAGTGCACCCACAGCTTGCTACTGCGGAATACGAGCAATGTAAATACGCCAATCAGGATGACCAGCACCCAGGCCATCGCAGAAGCATAGCCCATCTGAAAGAATGAAAATCCTTTTTTGTACAGATACAGAGAATACATTAGGGTTGAGTTCACTGGCCCTCCGCTACCATTACTGATAACAAAAGCCTGCGTGAACGATTGAAAGGACGTAATCAGCTGCATGACAAGATTGAAGAAGATAACGGGTGACAGAATCGGCAACGTTATATAGAAGAATCTCCGCAGAGGACCTGCACCATCTACCGCTGAGGCTTCATCATACTCGGGTGGAATCTGCTTCAGGCCTGCCAGGAAAATAATCATCGACGATCCGAACTGCCACACGGATAACAGCACGATGGAGTACAGAGCATATTTCGGATTCGCTACCCAATCGGGCGCCTTAATGCCCACCATGGCAAGCACACTATTGAGTAGCCCGTCCCCACCCAGCATTTTACGCCACAACATTGCAATCGCCACGCTACCTCCAAGCAATGTCGGGATGTAATACACCGTACGGTAAATACCGAGTCCTCGAATCCCTTTGTTCAGCAACATCGCTACAAGCAGCGCGAAAATCAATTTGACCGGTACGGATACAGCGACATACGTGAAGGTGACTTTGAGCGACTGGGTGAACAGTTTATCCGATGTAAACATCGTGGTGTAGTTATCCAGACCGACCCAGGAAGGGGCGGCCAAGATACTGTAATCGGTGAACGAGATGTATAACGATACCAACATTGGACCTAGGGTAAGGAATAACAATCCGACAAGCCATGGGGCGAGAAATAGAAGCGCGGCTCCATTATGCGCATATCTCCGTTTGACCCGCCGTGTAGTTACACGCTCGATTCGGGCTTGACTGACCTGTGATGTCGTCATCTTCGCAACCTCCCCGCAGAATTAGAAGTGTGAGACAGTTTCAATCATTATTGACTCGATCCAAGCGTAGCCTTGGCTCCTTCAATAAACTGGGCAATGACATCTGGAGTATCGCCTTGACCGAAGGCGATCTGCTCGCTTGCGCTCTTGAAACTTGTGTCCACTTCAGCAAATCCTTGCGGGTATGGCGGGTCAATCTCGCTGGAGTTCTTCGATACAGTATCGATAAATTGGAAAATGGTTTGCTCCGCTTCCGGCAGCGTAGGCTGCATCTGTTCACGAATGCTGGAATTGACCGGCACCCCACGTTCAGAACCAAGAATAGCGGTTGCTTCTGGATCATTGACCATGAAATCAATGAACATGGCAACTTCCTTTGGATGTTTGGTTTTACCATAACCGGAGAGGAACTGGCCTGGTTTCAGATATTCACCGATTTGATTTTCACCTACACCATGCGGAAGCACTTGTATGCCAAGCTTATGATCCTGGTTTTTGTTCACCTGCTGGAATGTCAGCAATTGATTGGACCATGCAAAGTCCATGGCGGCTGTGCCCAGTGAGATCGGTCGTGTCTCCAGCGCATTGGTTGTGGATGCGGTTATCTCCGCTGTAGTCACTCCACCATTCTCGCGTAGTGCGCTCCACATATCGAACCATTGTTGAAGCTCCTCGCTGGTAGCTGTCATTGTGCCACCATCAAACAATCCTTTCCCGGATTGCCGAATAAACACTTCAAACATGTTCGTTGTACCGGAAATGTCTGCCGATCCATAGAACCCCTCACCTTTGGCTGCGGCGATCTTGGTCGCAATATCCCCAAAATCCTTCCATGTCCAGCTCTCTTGTGGTTCTTCTATACCTAATTCCTGAAATACGGTGGCGTCATAGATGACACCTGGTGCGTTAACTCCAAGGGTAATTGCATATAATTTATCGTCAATCGAACCGGCTGTAATCATGCTCTGATCATGATCCTCTGTCCGCAGCTCTTTGCTCTCTGCAAACGGAGTCAGGTCAAGCAAGGCACCACGCCGGGCAAAGTCAGTCAAAAAGGCGTAATCCATCTGGATGATATCTGGTGCATTTGAACCGGCTACCTGTGTAGTCAACTTGTCAAAGTAACCGTCCCAACCAGAATATTCAGGTTTAATGGTGATTCCCGGATGTTTCTCTTCAAACAATTGGATCACTTTGGTCGTCAGATCATGTCTGGTCTGTGATCCCCACCAGGTCATGCGCAGTTCAATCTTGCCTGATGAATCTCCTTCACTTCCACTTGCTTCCCCAGAAGAAGATGATGTATCGGTGGCCCCTCCAGAACAGGCTGTAGCGAACAATAACAGGGACAGACAGAACAGGGTTACCCACTTTTTTGTAATCATCATAAATGAATTTCCTCCCCTTCTTGCATTTATAGAATCGCTTACAAAACCTATTGTATCGGTCTATTACTGTACATGACATAAACAAAAGTAAGCTTTCCTGTCAAAAAAGTAAGGAGTTACAGGAATCAAAAACCACCAGGAATGATATTCCCGGCGGTGATGATCCCGTCTCAAATATGATTACGGATATACAACCGTATTACGTGGAGCAGAAGACTGTTGTATAGAAACGATAGTATGAAAATCAGACCTCGGTGGTCTGTCAGGAATGTGAGACGGCAGGTGAAGACACCCTGTGCTCAGCCAGATGTTTCTTCATTTTTGCTACTTCAGTTCCTGCCAGCATCATAATGCCTATTCCGTGATTGTCATTGGTGACGGTACGCAAGTCCTGATCATAATACTCTGCCGTAAACGCATATCGTGATCCGCTGCACACGCCATGGACATTCCCTTGACGATCAATGGCTTTGCAGATGAGTCCTTTCCAAGCCCGCTCGGCAGCCGTGACGTAAACTTCAGGGTCTTTGAACCAGCCAAAGCGTACACCTCTCGCAAAACCATAGGCAAACATCGCCGTGCAGGAGGCTTCTTCATACGTCTGTGGAACATTCAACACCTGATGCCATAACCCACTCTCCCCTTGAAGCGCTGCGTACCCTTCACACAGCTCATTGAAGAATTCTATTAAAGCTGGACGCTCGGGATGCTCTGCTGGCAAAGCTTCCAATACCTCTGTCAAGGAAAACAGTGTCCAGCCATTTCCCCGTCCCCATGGAATCTGCGTTGCCTGTCCGTATTTGAAATCATACACATGGGACATGATCTTGAACTCAGGCATAAACAGATACTTCCGATACAGTGAAAATTGTCTGGCGGCTTCATCCAATGCGGCAGAGTTGCCTGTCACCCGTGCATAACGAACGAGAAACGGCGTGCTCATATAGAGGTCATCTGCCCACATGGTATTCTCGGCATACTCCCCTACACATGTGCGATAAAATGCACCATCCTCCTGCCGTTCCAGGCGGGAAAGCATGAAATCTGCAATCCGTTCAGCAATCGGAAGAAACGTTGGTTCATGACACTCTGAATACGCTTCTAGCATGGCCGAACCAAAAGAACCACAGTTATCCAGCATTTTCAGCATGACCAATTGTTGATTGACTGCCGGGAAACCATACTGCTCCCGATCCCATAAGGAGTACTCATACATCTGGGTACATGCCTGAACATGCTCAGCCGCATAACGTGTAATGTCCGGTCTTTGCAAATAACGCCCCGTCCGTAATAGACCATATACAGTGACACCCAATGGATAATCCCAGCGACCATAATTGGTCACACTGCCCACTGTCCATTTGTTGCTTAACATCGCGTTCTCATAATAAGGTCTGATCCAAGCATCCGGTCGATCTAAGCGCCAATACGTCAGTTCTAGACCCGTTTGATACACTCGGTCCGTTCGAGTCAGATCCGCCAAGTCCGGTTCAACCTCCGACTCAAAAGGTCCAACATATAACCAAGACTCTCCATTAGCTCCGTGCACACGCTGAGGAAGTTCCAGTGAGAGCGGCTTGCCCGACACGGTTGCGTTCAAATTTAAATGCCAAGGTCCCGCCGTATCGTCATATTCACTTCGGACAAGCAGGTCACTCCGCCCAAAAGAGGCTGGTACATTCACTTCGAACGGACCCGCTTCTTTCACTTGCGCCACAGGCTTGCCGCTAATCCATATACTTAGAGAACCGGAAGATTGACCTGACAATCGCACTGCATTCCCGGTTGAATCGTTATTGTTCAGATGGGTCCAAGCATAAGCATGCTTACCAGTAAGATTTCCGAATATTCGTTCGAAAGCTGGCTTGGTTTTATCTACATCAGACCAGCCTGTCTCAGGCAGCCAATTCAAGCTGACGTCTGATTCTTTTCCAAGCAGGTCTGGTTGCTTACTGGCAGCCAGGTTCGGTTGGGAGAACACCCACCCCGCTTGCCCCTGTCTCTCCTGAAATGGAGCAAATACATTCAAAATGCGCACTTTTCCTTCATCTGACCCAAATTGGCAGCCAAATCCGGCAGGGGTGTTTTTCATCTCCAGCCAAATGGTGTTCCAACCAGGCTTGATATCGATGCTGAGCTTCACCGTTGCGTCTGGACTAATCTCATCCATTACGGTTGAGCGATAGACCATCTGCTCATTGAAATAGAAACGAACAGGCCCATAACAGCGGACCAACACGTCCAGATTCCGGTCCTCGTCCCCCCAAACCAGTGCAGCTGCGTAGGATATATGGTCTTTAGGTGCATCAGGAAAGCGTTTACCTAAATTCAGATCATAAAGCCCTTTTTCATTTTGCAAAATACCAGACTTCTGGAATACCCGATATACAAAATCAGCCTGTGCATTGGCTCCAATATACCTCTCGGCCAGTACCTTTAATACCTGATCCTGATCTTCTCCAAATCGGTAATACATGCTCTGTGGTTCACTGAAATAGGTCGTCATCGATGGCACACATCCTTCTCTCGTTGAAATAAAGTCTTATATCATAGCATTCATACCGTCCACACTAGAGCACCAAACTAATATGCAGTGATTAAGTATAGCGCTTAACCTAGGTGGGTAATCCCCTTACCGGGAAATAGGTATGTCCCTTGGTTATCTTCTGAATAGCCGAATAATAATCCCAGTATAACTGACATGTTCGGTGGTGGCTACAGATTTTTGATTACGCTTACAAAAAATCAGAAGATTTGGTTTTTACTTCGCCAATTACACCTTCATTGGGACATTAATTCAAAAAAACGGAAAATGTTACCGATATAGAAACTATATATGTTGAACTAATCATTTACACAGAAACGTAGAGGACAGAAAAAACTGAAAAAGCGAAGCGTTCGCCTAAAAGATTTCTGAAAGAAAGCTGCATCGTAAGCATACGCTATCACCGGATTTTTCCCTTGAGAAAAGGGAATCAAAAAAATCTGGGGATAACAGCGATTGGAAGGTTATTCTGTCATCGGAGTGTACGTGTGAATATATCTTTAGTTCAACTTATATAGATTGAAAAATTCCACTTTTTGTATCGGGAAGGAAAGATGCACATTGAATACTCTTGAATCTCTGGTAAATGCTATGCCTTTTGTTAGCCAAATGTTCCGTGACGACATATCCATATCCATTAATGATCATGAGAAAGTATTGTATTTTTCCGAAGCAAAAAGTCTGGAGATTGGCGTGAAGGTTGGGGATGAGCTGCATGATGATTATAAACATTTCAAAATGCTGACTAACAGAGATTCCCGTACCGTGGCACGCATGCCTGGTGATCTGCAGGGCAGACCTTTTGATGCCATTCTAATCCCTATTAAAGAGAACGATCAGGTCGTGGGTATATTGGGTGTGAACTACGCGCTGGATAGTCACATGACACTGGAAACGCTGATCCGTGAAAATGAAACAACCATTAATGCGCTCGTCGGCGGCATTCAGCAGATTGCTGCACATTCCGAGGAACTCTCTGCGACATCGGAAGAGATTCTGCGCAACTCCAAAAAAGCTTCAGAGAACTCGGTCAGTGTAAGTAAAGTAACAAACGTCATTCGTGAAGTATCGGAACAAACCAACCTGCTTGGACTCAACGCCATGATTGAGGCAGCTCGTGTTGGCGATCAGGGGGCCGGATTCGGTGTGGTTGCCAGTGAAGTACGTAAGCTGTCAGATCATACGAAGCAAGCAGCAGCTGATATCGAATCATCCCTAGGCAGCGTGCAAGATTCCATGAAACATATGGAGCAGGAGATCGGTCAGATTACAACCGCAACAGTGGATCAGGCCAAGCTTGTTACCGAGTTCATGGAAAGTATCGAACAGCTTAGTGAGACAAGCGCGAATCTGAAAAAGTTCGTACATCAGATGCTGGCGCTCGAATAACAATAGAGTTCCACAACAGAAAGAACAAACGATATGAAATGTACATAACAAATGATTTAGAATGTGAAAAGCCTCCGGCCACTTCCCTTTCCAGGAAGTCAGCGGAGGCTTTGTTTCGTATTTGCGGTGATATCACCTTTATGGTTTGTGGTCACACGGCTGTTATATCTCTACAGCGACGCCAAAATGGTCAGACACGACCGGTCCATTTTTACCGTTCAAGACCACGGTAGAAGATTTAGCCTGAATCGGACGATTGGAGAAAATATAGTCGATCCTAAGATCGCGTTTGTTATCTGCCCAGCCGGCAATGGCCTTCACCACGGTTGCTCCTTCATCCTTTTGCAATGCTGTGGTGTACAGGTCATTCCAGCCCTTGCTCATCATATAATCATAGCCTTCACCACGCACTTCCGCGACATTATTGAAATCACCCATTATATATAACGACTGGTCCATGTAGGGGGCAAGCTTGCTCTCCGTCAACTCCCACTGTCCCTTGAAAGGTTCCTGCGCATCATCCCACCAGTTATAATGTCCGTTCACAAACCAGGTTGCTTCACCTTGGACGACCGTCTGAATTCCCACAATCTTGCGTGTACGATAGTTGTTATAATCCCGCATGTGAGACACGTATTCCCCAAAAGCCTGCTTAATCGGCGTCCGGCTAAGGATCGCCAGTCCTTCATCGTATTTTTGAAACCCAACATGCGCGGGAATCCACGTCCAGTAATATTGCTCTGTCAGCTGCTGAAGCAGGACGTAGGCATAGTTGTCTTTTTTAATCACTGCATCGGGTTCAGTAGCATAATACATCTTCAGTTCTTCTTCAGAAAGCACCGCTTCCTGCATGGACTGGTTAACCTCTTGCATGGAGATTACATCGAATTGATGTGTATTAATAAAATCAGCCAGCTGACTGATCTTGCTCAGTTGATCCTCTTCCGCCCAAGCGTGTGTGTTTAACGTAAGTATTTTCATATGCTCTCTCCTGTTGTGTGTAATATGGCCGCTTCCCCGGCCTGCATCGTTCCTGAAAGGAATACATACCATAAGCATACACAATATGGTGCAATCATGCATTCCGTCCGCCAGCAGAACCGACGTGTTCATCCTGATTCCAGTTGGTCTAAAATAACTTCAAATTCTTCATAACCCATGCACGGATTGGCTCATAACTGATATGATGGATACAACAAATTTACAACATCACGTCATAGACGTGGTGATTACTGAACCTATGTTTACCCCAGGAGATGGAATGATGAACATACCGAATAACATGAGGATGGATGATGCGCAGTGGCAACAGTTGATCAGGCAGGTTGCAGAGCATTTTAATAACCTGACGATCATGCGCGGATTCCAATATTATAAACAGAAACGTGTCGGACCATTAACCTATTCCGAACAACAAGGGATCTCGGCCGTTGTACAAGGATCGGAAGAGTACGAGGTCACACTAAGCATGCAATCCCTGACTACAAGTCATTGTACCTGCCCGGTGAGTTCCGTATGCAAACATATGACGGCTGTATTAATGAGTTATGCCGAGCAACTGGAGCGACCTGTGCATGCGATTGTGAATGCACACTCCAGTACTGCACTCAAACAAACGACCAAACCCGTCGGGGCCATGTCCGCAGGAATATCCAGCTATGCAGATGCCGATGAACAACAGGATATGGACATTCCGGACAACCAATACAGCCAGATCAAGGAACGTGCAACAGAGCTTGCTGATCTCGAAATCTCGGAATGGCACGAACTATTCCACTCCTGTCTGAGACGGCTGGGTACTGGCACAGCAAGCACATCCTACGTACAGGAAGCAACGGACGAGCTGTATGCCATTAAACCAAGGCTGTCCGCTGCAATGGACCAACTTTTTGAACTACATGTGCAGCTGCACCTCATCCGATTCTGCGTGCCGCCGGCTCGTAATTCAATCACTCATACCCCCGTGTACTTGAGCTACCCTGCCCAGCTCGCGGTGGATGCACTTCAGAAAGACATTGAACGGATCTTTAACCATCCGCTAGACCTGTCAGGTCTAAAGGGAAACAAGCTTGAACAACTTTGGAACAAACTGTCTGAAACCTCAGCTTATTTACGTAAACAGATGATGCCTGAGACAGCCAGCATGATGTTCTTCACTCCGATCTATCGACAACTGTGGTTGAACTGGATCGTACCTGAGCTGCAAGGGTCGCGGGACATGTTAGTGTCGGAACAGGCCATCTTAGATGATATAGAACGCAATATAACCGCCGCTTCGTCACCTTCCCAGTCAGGTGGGAGTGTCTTGGGTAGCGCTCAAAATAATGGAAGTAGTAGTGATAGACCAGGCAAAGCCGTAACACTGCCTTTACCACTCATACTCGCGCAGAGCTGGATGCACTTCCATCTGGGGCAAGATGATCAGGCATGGCAGCGACTCATCCATGGAAGCTCGGCCTACGGTTTCCCGCCAGAACAACTGTTGCATTTTCTCCATGTACTCGCAGATTCGGCTGAATGGAAGCGACTTGGGGATTGGTTGGTACAACTTGGCCCCCTTCTGGCGAATCGGCGTAATACACCTTTGAATGATTACATGCATCTATGGGATACGGCCATTCAACATCTGCCCGATGCAGAGAACCGTATGTGGGACACACTTGTCAGTATGCTTCCCCACTCCCGCCCTGCCTACGAGGATGCTATGCATTCGCGTGGACAGTGGCGCAGATGGATTGATTTTCAGCTGAGTACGGGAACGGAACCTCTCGAATTCCGCGTAGCGATGCTGCAACCAATCGAAAAAGATGCACCTGAGCTGCTGCTTCCCTTCTATCATCAGGCAGTGGAGCGTTATATCGGACACAAAAACAGGGACGGATACAAAGCAGCGGTGAAGCTGTTGAAACGTCTGTCCAAAATCTATAAAAAAATGAAGCAAGAAGCGCACTGGGAGCAATTCATCACCACACTCGCCGTTCGTAACAGTCGGCTGCGCGCCCTGCAGGAAGAGCTTCGGAAAGGTAAACTGATCTCATGAGCTTAATTCATCCTTACACTGAAACGATTGAGGTTCACGTCGCTTTAACCGGATATGGCGATGCTTTGTTTTACGGAGCACTCAACACACACCACTTTGTACCGGGACAGTCGCTTAAGCAGCGATTGTTCGCTTGGCATGCGCCTTCCTTCTACGGGACCGAACTGGAAGTTCGGCAGATTGAGGAGATTGAGCTGGTTGTTCTGCCTGCGGAAGAAGTGATTCCCTTTTTTGCCGAGATGCATACGCTGCTTCATATTGAATGGAAGTGGGACGAGCAAGCGGAACATCTGATTCGACTAGCTCCAGCACTGGAATCCTCCATAGAGAAACGAAAATACGTACCTAGCTTCGAGGCATACCGTGCAGGACAGCTTCAGTGGACCTGGGACCCGGATAGCTTGAAAAAGCAGGAGCGGGCATCGCTTACCAAGGCGATTCAACAAACGGACGAGAGTTATGCCGAAGGACTTGGGGCGGCCTACTCCGCCTTCGTATTCCAACGCTGGTACAGTTCGGAAGAAGCGGCAACCGATCTGCGGCGTGAATTCCCGCAGTTGTTCCCAGAGCGCGGCACTCTACCCAAGACAGCCGGGATGGATGCTCAGTCCTGGCTCGTATCCATTGGCTGGAAAGCAGATGCCGCACCATTCAGACCCATGCTGCAATTGCAGGAGCCGGACGAGGATGAGCCATCTTGGCGGCTGCGATTGGTGTTGCAGAACAAGCTGGATGCCGCTGGATTGGTGCCCGTCATGCTGGATTCACGGGGCAGACTTGAAGGCGAATGGCCAGAGGTATGGACACCGTTCATTCTGGATCGCTCCGCCGGATGGCTGGATCAGCTGCGTGCACATCTGCCCCGTCTTGGAAGCTCCATTAGCGGTAGGCGGGATGTGCTGAGTGATCCTTTGGGAGATCAGGAAGCCTGGCAGTTCCTGACGCAGGATAGCGGCAGGTTGCTCGCAGCGGGCTGGCAAGTTCTGCTGCCGGGTTGGTGGGAAGCAGCCCGTAAGAAGAAACCAAAGCTGCGTGCTAAGGTGCAGCCGGAGGAAGGCAGTGAACGGGGACAGTCGTTCTTTGGACTGGACTCGATTATTCATTTTGACTGGCGCATTGCGATTGGTGACACGGATCTTAGCGAAGATGAATTTGCCGACCTTGTTGCCCGTAATGAACGACTGGTTCGCTTCCGTGGAGAATGGGTTCCTCTCGACCCCGACCTGCTGGAACAGATACGTCGTGCCATGGGCGGTGTAGATCGGGAACAGGGACTCTCATTCCAGGATATTCTACACCTGCATCTGCTGCATAATGAGCAACGAGAATATCGCAACCAGAAATGGAAGGAAGGACAACAAACCGAGGAAGAGCAGCCACCACAGGATGATCAGAACATTCGGCTGGAAGTAGAACTGAATGAGCACCTGAATCGGGTTATTGCACAACTCGGGGGCGGACAAGGCGGCGCACCTTCCCTTCCCATTCCGACAGGGCTTCATGCCGAACTGCGATCGTATCAGAAGGAAGGTTTTGCATGGCTTGGTTTCCTGCGCAGATTCGGACTTGGGGCATGTCTTGCCGATGATATGGGTCTCGGGAAAACCATTCAGTTCATCACGTATCTGTTACACATCAAGGATCATGAACCACGCAAGCCGGGACAAGCCCCGGTACTTCTGATCTGCCCAACTTCCGTACTGGGCAACTGGCAAAAGGAAATTAGCCGCTTCGCACCCTCCATTAATGTCAGTCTGCATTATGGCGCACGCCGATTAAGTGGAGAAGAATTCCGGGAGCAGACCGAGCAGGTGGATATTATTATCACGTCCTTTGCTACGGCTACACTGGATCAAGAGATGTTACAAACCTACACCTGGGCATGCATCTGTCTCGATGAAGCGCAGAATATCAAAAACGCCCAGACCAAACAGTCCTTGGCGGTCCGCAGTTTCCCGGCGAAACACCGCATTGCCATGACAGGTACGCCGATCGAGAATCGGTTGTCCGAGCTGTGGTCGATCTATGACTTTATCAATCCAGGATATCTGGGCAACGCCCGGGCATTCCAGACTCGCTTCATCAGTGCCATAGAGAAAGACAAGGACGAGCAACGGATGCAGGATCTGCAGCAATTGGTGAAACCATTCATGCTACGCCGTAAGAAAAAAGATCCCAATATCCAGCTTGATCTGCCGGACAAAAACGAGATGAAAACCTATATTCACCTTACGGGCGAACAAAGTGCATTGTATGACCAGTCCGTACAGGCCCTGATGGATAAAATGAAAGAACTGGAAGGCATCAAGCGTAAAGGTGCAATTCTATCGGCGTTAACCCAGCTCAAGCAGCTGTGTGACCACCCTCTGCTGTTGACCAAAGAGGCTTTGCCGGAGGAACTTCCCGAAGACGGTGCACTGACATCTGCTTATGACATGTACAGTCCGCAAGATATGGCGATGCTGATTAGTCGCTCCGCGAAGCTGGAACGACTGATGGAACTTGTCCGCGAATTACGGGACGAGGGCGAGCGATGCCTGATTTTCACCCAATATATCGGTATGGGACAGATACTGCAACAGGTACTGCGTCAGGAGTTGCAGGAGCCTGTGCTGTATCTGCACGGGGGCACATCCAAGACGGCAAGGGATCGTATGATTGAGGAATTCCAATCCCGTACATTGCCTGAGGACAAGCAACCGTCCGTCTTCATTCTGTCCATCAAGGCAGGCGGTGTGGGGTTGAATCTGACCGCAGCCAATCATGTCTTCCATTTTGACCGCTGGTGGAACCCTGCTGTTGAGAATCAAGCCACCGACCGGGCTTATCGGATGGGTCAGACCAAAGATGTTCAGGTGCATAAGTTCATCTCTCTTGGCACATTGGAGGAGCGGATCGACGAGATGTTGGAGAGTAAACAGCAGCTCAGCGATAACATCATCACAAGCTCTGAGAACTGGATTACCGAATTGTCCACGGATGAGTTGCAGGATCTGTTCACTCGGCGTCGTGACTGGTCGGGCTAACTTGGATTAGATGAGATATATCATAAAAAAGAGAAATACAAAAAGAGCGAAGTTTCGGAATTTGAATTCCGACTTCGCTCTTTTTGTATTGTTGCAGCAGATAATCATCCGTTCTTAACGCATGTTACCGATGATGGATGATCTTGAATCCTGCATTTTTTTGACAAAGTTTGTCATGACATCAAACGCTTCATTGCGCTTGTTGGACATGGACTGCAGACGAAGCATGTCCATCTGTTGCGAGTTGCTTGCAGCATCAATTTGACCTTTCAGCTTTTGAACAGCTGCTTCATCCCCGTTTTGCTGGGCTACCTGCAATTGAGAGTTCAACTCCGCGATCTGTTGATTACGGTTCTGTACTTCCTGGATTTGCGTTTGCAATTGCGCATCCAGCAATTTGGCGCGTTCGCTCTGGACCATCATCAAAGCCGTTTCGATATCCATACTGCTAATGTTGATAGGTGTTACGCCAGAGATATTGGAGACTGAAACTGTGCTCGCTGAAGCTGAAGAGACGATGGATACTGCAGCAACAGCAGCAACCACTGTTGAAGCGAAAAATTTGCCTGAACGTTTCATGAATGTTCCTCCAAGTATATATGTAATTTGTACCAGTTTTTTGTTGGCATCTTCCGCCATTCTAAATCAAAAGAACTAGTTGTACAATCAAATTAACTTCAAATTTGAATTAATTTCGTTTCCCCTTACACACGCCTACCTCCGCTTACAATTTGAGTAAATTAAGCAGGGCATAATAAGTAAAAGTGCATTCTTACAGGCATATTTACTACGACTAGATTGTTCTATACTCCTACGCTTGAAAGTCACATTGGAGATCGACGATATGCTCATGATTTTACTTTAGAAAATGGTTATGTTATATTCAATAATATATTTTACACAATTTAATTTTGTGATATTTATTATAAATTTATGTTATATATTTTACGGGAGGTTTTAATATGAAAAAGATACTGGTTGTTCTAACAAATGTAGATAAGTACGCAACAAAGGACGAGCCTACTGGCTTGTGGCTGAGCGAAGCAACTCATTTTATTGAAGAGTTTGACCATAATGACAATGTTCAGATCGATCTGGTTAGCCCTAAAGGCGGGAACGTACCTCTTGATCCGAAAAGTCTGGGCGACTCTCTGGATGAGAGCACCAAAGCCTATTTTGAGAACGAAATGTTCATGAACCAATTGAAAAATACGTTGAAACCTAGCGAAGTAAACGCGAGTGACTACGATGCAATCTACTTCACAGGAGGTCACGGTACAATGTGGGATTTCCCGGACAATGCCGAACTTCAAGAGCTTTCTCGTGATATCTATGAAGAAGGTGGCGTTGTATCCGGCGTGTGCCACGGGGTTACAGCCCTGTTGAATGTGAAGCTGTCCAACGGCCTGCTTTTGATCAATGACAAAACCGTTTCCGGCTTCACGAATGAAGAAGAAACATTGGCTCAACAAACCGAGTATGTTCCTTTCCTGCTGGAAGATGCTTTGAGAGAACGAGCTGCACAATATGATAAAGCTGCTGCCTTCAGTTCCTATGTCACAACAGATGGCCGCGTGGTCACAGGACAGAATCCGCAATCTAGCAAAGCTGTAGCTGAAAGTGTTAAACAACTGCTGGGTCTGTAAAATAAACCGATCGATCCCTCTCCTCCCCCAGGAGATCATATAGATGTACAAAGCAAAACAGCACGTGATCCGTCATAATCTGACAGAACACATGCTGTTTTTTTCTAGTGATTTGTCGAAGCAGAAGCTTCCGTTGCTGTTCCTCCAGCCAAACGCTTCACGATGTAAGGCACGGTCACCGACGTCAGGATCACGGCAAACGCAATCTGAGCGATAGCTGTGTCTACATATGGTGCATACGCCGGATTGAACCCGGCAGCCATCGAAGGCACCACCATGGATAATCCAGCAACCGAACATGTCGCAGCCGCTGCGTAACCGGGCCGTCTTAATATCGTGCGATCGATTCCAATGAGCGGCAACATGCAGATCAGCAAAAATAACACGGTGACCAACAAACCGGACAGACTGGACTGAAATGCAATACGCAGATCAATATTGGACCCAAAGCTGGTACCTAGAAAAGGTAGTAGAATCAGTGTTCCCGGAGCGAACATCTTCTGTATGTTGCTATCCAGGTTACCAAGCAGTATCCCGATCAAAAAAGGTACTAGTGTAGCAAGTACACTGAGATAATCGATACCGACACCGCTTGCCGAATTCAATATCATGACCGGAATAACCGGTACGGCGATCAGATTCAGAATGCCAAACGCAGCCCGATCCACATCATCTCCATATGTGTTCATCAAGGCCAGATATAATCCTGGATTACAACTGGTCAGAACGGCAATGAAGGCTACCGCAGAAACTCCCCCGACCCCACTTATGCCAAAAAAGTGCACAAACGCCCAGCCGAACAGACAGCTGATGAGGATACGTGAAATACAGAGCACCCCTGCTCTCTTCAAGGTCACCAGAAGCTGTGACAAGTTAAGCTGTGTTCCTGATATCAGTAAAATCATACCGATCAGCACCATGGTACCTTTCGATGTGAACAGCGCTGTTGTTGGATCTCCGATCTGAAAAAATGATGGAAACACCGTGTTGATGACCGCGGCGGCCAGCATAGGAACAATCAGCAAGCCGCCGGGTATTTTTTTGATACGACCCAAAATGTTCATGGTGCGTTACAGTTCTGCTCCGTTGGTACGGATCACATTCTGATACCAGAAGAAGGAATCCTTACGATATCTTTTCAGCGTACCATTGCCGTAGTCGTCCTGATCGACGTAGATAAATCCGTACCGTTTGCTCATCTCGGAGGTCCCTGAACTGATCATGTCGATTGGTCCCCACATCGTATATCCCAACACCTCGACCCCATCAGCAATGGCGAGTCCCATCTGTTCGATATGTTTGCTCAGGAAATCAATCCGGTAAGGATCGTTGATCGTTCCGTCCTCATTCAGTTTGTCGTAGAAGCCTGAGCTGTTCTCCAGAATAAAGACAGGTTTTTGATACCGATCATAGACGAGATTAAGCGTATACCGCAGGCCAATCGGATCAATCTGCCACCCCCACTCGTTAGCGGGCAGATGCGGGTTTTTATATACGCTGTGTACATTACCTGCCGTTAGTTCGAGTTGTTCGGTATCACTACTGGAAATCATCGAGTTGTAATACGACATCCCCACGAAATCAGCCGTGTGCGCGCGAATGCTATCCAGATCGCCGTCCTCGATATTCAGCTGGATCTCCTTGTTTTTGAAATACGTTTTACTATAGTAAGGGTATTCGCCTTTATTGAGCACATCCAGGTAGAATTGATTTTTCATCTGATCATCCTGTTGCATCTGGAGTGCGTCCTCCGGCTTGCAAGTGTAAGGATACGTTGTAAAATAAGCCACCATACTTCCGATCTGGTTATTCGGATCAATCTCATGAGCCATCTTGGTTGCTCTGGACGCAGCTACAAATTGATGATGCAGCCCCTGGAACAGCATTTCTTCATAATTTGGAGCATCATAATCAATGATTCCCAGCGTTTTGGCCGATGCTTTCACGCTCATGTTGATCTCGTTGAATGTCACCCAATATTTCACTTTGCCCTTGTAGCGATTGAACAGCACATCACAATAGTTCACATACAGATCGATCAATTTGCGGTTATACCATCCTCCGAACTTGTCCATCAGTACAATTGGTGTATCAAAGTGACTGATAGTGATCAAGGGCTCCATACCGTGTTTAAGACATTCATCAATAACCTGATCATAGAACTCTAGTGCCTTTTCGTTCGGAGCGGCATTGTCGCCACCCGGAAATACTCTGGCCCATGAAATGGAATAACGGAATACTTTGAAGCCCATTTCAGCAAACAAGGCGATATCCTCACGGAAGTTATGATAAAAATCGATTCCCCGGCGCTTCGGATATTTCACAGTATCCGGGTCATTCCTGGCCTCTTCAATCATCTCCCAATTCACTCTGATCTGCTTGGTCACTTTGCGGTCGTTCTTCTCGTTAAATTTCATCACTTCAGGGATGGTCAGACTCTTGCCGTCCACATTATAAGCTCCCTCGGCCTGACAGGCAGACAGTGCACCGCCCCATAAAAAATCTTTTGGAAAATTGGAATTTGTCATTTTAGTTTCCTCCTGTTATTACGTATTATTAAGGTCTTATTAAGACCATCTAGCTTGTAACTCGTAGCTGGACCAGTGAAGAGATGGACAGTTCTTACGAAATAAGCTTGATCAAAGGTTCACTCTCCCGGATCGGTCCGCTGGTCGCTGTGGTCAGTACGTCTCCATACTGTTGCATGTTGGTTACCACAATAGATGTAATCGTGTTATAGCCTGCTGAGGTAATGCCTTCTGGATCAAATTCAACCAGTAAATCGCCTGCTTTGATTGTCTGTCCCTGCTCGATATGGGCGTTAAAATATTTCCCTTTCAGACTAACGGTATCCACCCCGATATGAATCAGGATTTCGACTCCATTCGCTGCCTTCAATCCGATGGCGTGTTTGGTGCGATAAAGTGCTTCGACTACCCCGTCAAATGGAGCGTATACCTTGCCATCTGTTGGAACAATCGCAATGCCTTTACCCATTAACTCTTGGGCAAATGCCTGATCTTCTACCTCAGAGATGGGTTTGATCTCCCCTGTCATTGGACTAACGATAAGCATGTCAGAAGAAGTGGATGTCTGTGATGATACGGACGCTGGAGTTACCTCTGTGGCAACGGCTGTCTGATTGCTATTTACTTTATTCGTAGCTTGCTGCTTCGATTTACTTCTATCTGTATCTTCCTTGATGCCCGCCAACAGCGTGAACACAAACCCGAGTACAACGGCGGCAACACAACCAATAACGACATACATGTAACGATCCGATGAATACGTGCCAATTGCCAATACACCTGGCAGTGAAATTGCATTCGCTGTTGTATGCACCAAGCTGTAGAATCCACCGACTAATCCACCTGCCAGGCAACCTGCGAAAAATGGACGCTTGTATTTCAGCGTTACACCATAGATCGCCGGCTCGGTAATCCCGAATAAAGCGGTGAATCCACTCGAAGCAGCCGCTGATTTCATCGTTTTACTCTTCGTTAGGACAAACACACCAAAGGCTGCTCCAGCCTGAGCCAAATTCGCCGCCAGTGCCGTTGGTAACAACACGGTTGCGCCCAGTGTAGCCACTTGTTGAACCTGAATCGGCATGATGGCATAGTGCATACCGAACATAACCATGATCGGTTTGAAAAATCCAAGAATCGCACCAGCAAGAACACCTGCAGTGGAGAACAATGAGTTAATTCCATTCGTCAACCAGTCACCGATATATGAACCTACTGGGCCAAGCACGATTAATTCCACTGGAATCATAATGAACAAAACAATCATTGGGGTAAGCAGGACCTGCAAAAACTTGGGAATTACTCGATTAACAATTGGATACACATAACTCATAATCCATACCGCCAAAATGATTGGAATGACGGAAGAGGAATATTTCATTAACAGAATCGGCATACCGAGAAAATCAATACTGTTTACACCCGTCTCAGCAATCTGAGCCGCAGCGTTCAAAATAGTTGGATGCATTAGTCCCGCAGCAAGAGCTACTGCTAAGTAGGGATTGGTTTTGAAACGGTTTGCTGCACTGACAGCCAGGAAGAACGGCATGAAGTAGAAAATGCAGTCCCCGATCATGTTAATGATTGTTAGGAAACCGGAGCCTTCCAGGTAACCCATGGCAGTTATAACGGTAGCCAAACATTTGATCATCCCGCAACCAACAAGTGCTGGCAGAACAGGCGTGAATATACCTGCGATGGTTTCAAGCACTACATTGACGGGGTTACGTCTCTTTTTCGGCCCACTGTCTGTAGACTCCGTAAGCTCGCCAATCTGGTCAGAAGTTAGATTCTTCACTTCACTGTATACCGCGTCTACTTTGGCACCGATAACAACCTGAACCTGTCCACCGGAATTTTGTGCCTTGAGCACGCCTTCGAGCTGATCCAGCGCCTTGAGGTCTGCTTTGTTATCATCCTTTAATACGAATCTCAAACGGGTTGCACAGTGTGTCAGACCCGATATATTTTGCTCGCCGCCAACGAGATCAAGTACGTTTTTAGCCAAGTCTTTGTTGTTCATGACCCTTCTCCTCCACATGAATAAATTGGATATATAAAAAATGACCAAGCCGGGGAATCGTCATTCCCTACGCTTGGTCATGCCTGATCGAATCAGTAACAGTCCAATATGGATTATTCGGTTAGTTTTTCATTAGGTTCATTCCGTTGGTTCATTCGAAATCAATCGTTGGATATGCAGAATCAGATATAATTTTTCATCATCCGAACAGGTCCAGCCGTAATTATTTTTCAGGAAGTCAGCAATCTTCTCCACACAAGCCAGTTCTTTCGGAAACTTCTCCTTCACCATCAGGAACAGAGATTCATTCTCGTCTTTGAGCGATTTACCGCTCATCTGCCTCAGAATGAAATACCGGATATGTGTGGCAAAGCGCATGAAGTGGATGGAATCCTCCTGAAAGTCAATTTTGAGCGCATATTTGATCACGGACAGAATCTCGCCCGTAACTGTGGTCACCTTGGTGGTATCCGTCATCTCTCCCGATCCAACCTGTGCATTAACAAAATGCAGAGCAATCAGTGTTGTTTCGGCTGTTGGCAGAGCGATATCCGTTTTTTCCTGAATCAGCTTCAGCGCAGCCTCCCCCACCCGGGTCTCGTCCGGATAGAGTGTCCGCACTTCCCATTCCAGCGGGTTTTTGATACGGATACCTTCTCTGGTTCGGGTTAATGCAAAACTGATATGGTCGGACAGGGTGAGAAGCAGATTCGGGTTAAATGTTTTATTCAGGATCTGACTGCCCAGCTTGATGACTTCCTCCGCGAGATAAATATCCTCAATCGGAATACTGTTCAGCAGGTCATACATACGGATGTTCTTTGGTGCTACAAATATTTTCTCCACCAAGTCCGTCTCCGTCAGCTCATAGGGCGTTTTCAGAAATCCTACACCCTTGCCTACGACAAAAACCTCTTCGTTATGTTCATTAATAGCGATGGCTACGTTATTGTTTACCTTCTTGATAACCTTCAATGTTCTCACCCCCCAACAAAAATAAAAAAAAGACCGAAAGCGATTACAGTAAAGCAATCGAATTCGGTCATGCCTGGTTTCCCCAGTAACAGTCCGTGTTATGAATATAAGTTTATTATAGTGCTGTTTTAAAAAAAGTCAATCATCCAATCCTAGGGAATACATCCCTCTCCAAGGCAGATGAAAAAAGCAAAGCGCTGTGGTACAATGAAGGAATTGTGTATTCACAGACAGACATGTGGGTAAAGATGCTGAATCGATTGTGGAACAGTGCTCTTTATCCATGACTATGCTGCCATTCTAGGGAGGCTTATGGAACAACCATGCTCATTATTGGTATCGCCGGAGGAACCGGCTCCGGTAAAACGACGGTAGCTCGCTCCGTCATAGACCGTCTGGGATCAGCTAAAGTTACGTTTATCTCCCAAGACAATTATTACAAAGACCAGTCGCAGCTCACACCTGAGCAACGCCGACTCACCAATTACGATCACCCGTTTGCATTCGATAATGATCTGTTGATTGAGCATCTCACCCTGTTGAAAAAAGGCCAAGCGGCGTATGCCCCCGTATATGACTTCACCATAGATAACCGTGCTGCCAATGAGACGGTTGAACTGGCACCGAACCATATTGTCATTGTAGAAGGACTGCATGTGCTGATTGATGAACATCTTCGCAGTCTGATGGACATCAAAGTATTCGTTGATACCGATTCCGATGTGCGAATTTTGCGGAGAGTACTGCGGGACATTGAAGAACGCGGACGCACGATCCAATCCGTGTACAAACAATATCTCGAAACGGTAAAACCAATGCACGATGCTTTTATCGAGCCATCCAAAAAGTATGCCGATATCATTATTCCAGAAGGCGGACATAATGAAGTAGGTATTCAGATGTTATCCATCCTCACCGAGAAATACCTCACCGGGGAAAATTGGAACGGCGCTTAATTTTCTGCAAGCAATACAACAGAAATCCAGGTTACGATACAGCGTAATCTGGATTTTTTGTTGATTTTTCATTTATAATAATCCCCAATAGTTGAAAGGAGATCTACCCCTATGGCTACTTTTGAAGAGTTCATGCAGCATGACATCCGGGTTGGTACCGTGGTGGAAGCCGAATCCTTCCCCAAGGCTCGCATTCCCGCTATTAAAATGACGATCGACTTCGGACCACTTGGTCTTAAACGCTCTAGTGCTCAGATTACTCAGCGATACACGCCTGACATGATCATTGGCCAACAGGTCGTTGCTGTAGTTAATTTTCCACCTCGCCGGATTGCCGGTTTTGTCTCTGAAGTACTTGTGCTGGGCGGCGTGCCTGGTGAAGGCGATGTTGTCTTGCTCACACCGGATAGTCCATTACCTAATGGAACACCGATAGCCTGACTTTATTTTGAGTAAGAAGAATAGGGCTTTTCAAATGTTTGGAAATCGAGTATTCTTGATTTATTGATTGTTGATGGAATTACATATGTTGGAGACCTTAAAGCATAAGGCTATGAATCTGCGGATTCGTGGCCTTTTTTTGTGTTTTTTGTGGAAAAGTAGGTCTGGAGAAATAGTAAGGATTGAGTGGAGAGGAGGAGTTTTGTTGATAAATCATACCAATAGCCTAGTTATACATGGTAGAATATTGATTATTATTACAAATTTAGTATCTAGTAGCCTGAAAAGTACATATCAAGGAGAAAAATTCACAATTGAGAGGATTAAAATTCATGAGAAAAATGATGATTTCCGGCGTAACGGCACTAGCTTTATTAACAGGGGGTATCGTAGGTTTTGGAGGCGTTGGGAGTTCTGTAGAAGCCGCACAAACTACAACTACATTCAAGGACGTTCCAGCTACACACTGGGCATCTTCAGCGATTAATTCAGCCGTGGAACAAGGGTATTTCAAAGGGTATGCTGACGGAACATTTAAACCAAGCTCACCTGTCACCAAAGCTGAAATGGCAAGTATCCTGGGGCGTCTATCCGACCAGCCTAATGCATCAACACAAGAACAAAACAATTTCACGGACATACCCGAGTGGGCAAAGAGTGGTGTCTCAATTGCTATCGCAAAAGGTTTTATCAACCCTTCTAATTACAAGGGAAAATTGGATGCACAAGGCGCTCTTCAACGAGGCGAAATGGCTACTTGGCTGACGCAAGGGCTAACCGTGGTTGATCCTGATTACAAACAAGCACTCTCTGATGTGACGAACACCGTTGTGCCCGCAAAGGAATATTTCACAGGTAAACTCGCAAGCGCTCAAAAAAATGCAGTAGCCGTTTCCCTGGGAACAGGGCTGATGAGTGTAGCAAACGATAAAACATTTGGCGTTGATCGTACCACCACTCGGGCGGAAGTTGCTGTGTTGATTGCCCGTTATGCAACAGTTGCCAAGGCAAAACCTGCCGATTTTCAGGGTCTGAATGAGCTGCGGGCGGTGGGCTTGACGGGGACGAATTTGAATATTATTGCGCCTAAGTATCAGAAAACACCAAAAAATAAATTCTTTGATTCGTATGATTACAGTAGAGTCACTGATCAATTCTCTCAAGTCAGAAATAAAGAATTAGTTACAGTTACTAGTTATGCAGATGTTAAATTAAAAAATTGGATTATCATAAATCCGTATGTTACAGGATTAAAACGTAGTATCTATTATCCAGTTTTTGTTGATGAGAAAGACACCTTACTGCGTGGATCGTATTATTCTTTTGCTGAATTTGATTTAAATATTAAAAATTCCATGACTCAACTTCAGGCTGGTAGCCTTTTACAATCTCCAAGTATCAATGCTTTAAAATCACCAAATTCTGAATCTTTCTCTAAATACTCAGTACCGCATATTAATGATTTCCTTGGTAGTAAAGGGTTATTTCAGGTTAAGAATCCTACTTACTGGTCGATGGGATTGTTACACTTCGATAAAGAATTAACAACTCAAGTGAAACTTATTACCAAAGAGGGAACCGACTTCAATGTCACATCAAATTAATTTCAAAAGGGTGATTCGCATTGCGTTTCGATTCCGTACTTAAAAAATCATTCATTTCTTTACTCATAATAAGTATATTATCACCTATTCCTTCTATTCTTGCTGGAGGTGGCCCGGGGGTAAAACCCCCTTTGGAGGCTCCACGTTGGGAGCCTTCCACCCCAGCAAAATCTCAAAAGAAAGTTAGTCCTGTCGAAGGTAAAGGTACAAGTAATATCGGCATTTACATATATCAACTAGATAATATGAAGTGGCAAGTAGACGGAGAATGTAATGGACAAGAATTATCAAATAATTCTACGACAAATAAACCCAATTCATCCTTGGTGTGTATCAATCTTCCTTTAGACAAACCAGTCTACAAGCCAACTGTATATACAGATAAGCTTGGTGAACCACATCATAGCTCTGAATTCAATTCTGCTTCACTAAAACCAATGTATATGGACAATAAAGATTACTATACTTCGGGTGAACCTATTTTGGTCAGCGTAGATAGTTTCACAGGTGATGCAGTGAAATTTACGATGCAAATCGGAGGTGCTATTGAACCAACAGCCCACAGACCCTATAATCCACCTAAATTCTCTGCCGACTACATATTCAATACGGATATATATTGGCGGGCCTTTGCCGAAATAACCAAAGAGATCAACCTAACCGCTGGCGGGCAACTTAGCTTGAACCAGTCCAAACAATTGAATGCAACGGTCAAAACGAAAACTGGAGATGGAAACTTTGGTGCAGAAACCAATGTAAACACCGGTAGCGGTGGTACAACTACATGGGAATCATCCAATCCTGGTGTCGCTACCGTTAGTAACTCCGGAGTAGTCCAAGCCGTCAGCAGAGGAACAACAACCATCACCGTACTGTGGAAGAAAGATGGATTTCAGTTAACTACCACTACAAACATTGGTGTTGAAGAGAACCCAGGTACTGGCGAGGGCGACGGTAACGGGGGCGGTGGTGGTGGTTGCACGCCAACGATTGGACCACCTTCTGCTGGAACCATCATGAGCATGAATGATCTCGATCCAAATGCCAACGGTGTTATTAAGTCAGATAACAGAGATAATGAGACATTCAATGTGTTAAGAGGAATCCCTACTTCCGAGTCACTCTACACAAATGCCTTTGCTGACAATTATCTGTTTAAACAAGCTTGGGCGAAAATGAGCGGTAAAGTTACATACAACTGTAATGTCACAATCTCGTACGACAGAGAGTGGACAGTACCTGGACCAGAGGAATGTGATGATGATGGTTGTACACCAGGGCCACCTGTACCCGCGAACGACACGGTACCCAAGCCATACAACTTCCAGATCACAAGAGACTACTCCTACTGGAAAATTAACAATCTGGAAGTATACAAGATCGCTAAAGCAACCATGAATAATTACGCTTTGCCCGGTGAGACCGTTACGATGAATCCAACAGGATACACACCACCAACACTAGAGTCTAAAAATGATGAATCCGTAGAAAGCCATGTACGACCAGGGCAAACCACTTCAATCTCATATACTCCACCCAAATTAACAGGTGGTTTGAACCAACCTCCCAGTGTGCCAGATGATACATCACGGTTAAAAGGGATGGCTGAGTCCAACACACCTCAAAGTAAAGTGAATAATGATCTAGTAAAATTCAATAGCACAACCATTATGAATGATGTGGAAGCAACCAAAGATGGACCAACGCCATCCAATATTCCTAATCCAACAACGATTGGGCGTGATGTGCTGTACAAACCGGGTAATATGATCAGCAATTCCCTGCTTAATAAAGCAAACACCACAAGCTCTGGTGAGATCTATTATGATTTGCTACCGGGTAACGTGAATGGCGGCACCAATAAAATATTACCGATTAACGGCATCAACACGGTCACGGTACACACCCCTGTCGTCAACTACGCCTGGGTATCGGATGATCAGCCGCATAATCAGAAAACCGTACCGGACCCAACCAGCGCTGCACTCATTCTGGAACGCCCGTTCATTGTGCGAATTCCCACATCGGGACAGCACTTGGACGCAGCGAGTTATCCCGGTTATGGAAATCGGGACTATGCCAAATATTTTCGAATCAAACAGGTGCAATTCCCGTTTGATGTCTATAACGCAGATCGGAGCCAGTTTATCCCTGCTAAGACATGGGTGGATATTCCGGTCAATCAACTGGACACCACATTCTATCTCCCTGTATGGGTAGACGAAGGCAAATACCATATTGTATTCCGCAATATTGCAGAGAATGCACCTGCAAACTTTACTGAGCAACAGGATGCCAATACCAATCTGGCATATCATGTCGCAGCAGACACTGTACCGGTAGATGTCATCGGAAGGTTATATGATTTTCACGTCACTGATATCTCTGATTACAACTGGGAAAGTGTATTTCGCAAGCGGTTGGGTAGTCCCGAACCAACGGGCTATAGCTACTGGACCGGGATGAATAGCATTGATGGTGATCCGCGAGGTAACCTGGCTCCATTTGTATTGCCTATTCGACCAGGAAGCCATCCGGTACAGGGATTCGCTAACGCAACTGTGAAGACAGGGTACCATTTCAAGTTCGATCTGAAGACCAAGGGCAATATGTTTGGCAAACAGGATGGTATTCGAATTACACCCACTTTTGCTTTTGTGAGTAAAGACGGGTCCTCCCATCAAGAAGTGGATCTGTACTACCATCGCGGTCAGGAACGCCTGATCCGTATCGGATCGGTGCAGGATCTGGAGAAACGCTTTGTTGTCCTGAACTCACGTCTTCGAAATGTACCCGGCACAGAGTTAGGTGATACAGCACGTTATCAGTATACTTATGAACTGACAGCGGAAGAACGCAGCCAGCGTACGTTGGCAGAACATATGGTTCGCCTGGTCGATCAGACTTCTCATCAAAAAACATGGGTAGGTCGTTATGATTGGATGATCCTTTCCGCTCCGATTAGGACACTCATTGGACCTAAAACGGACATTCCTTCCGGGGTCAACGTGGACCGGGCCAATGCATCAATCCAGCGCTGGTACGGGGAGTACAGCTTGCCGGCCGATGTATATGCCGTACCAAAAGGTACAGATCTCGAACCCCTTGCCCAACAAAATCAACTGGATGAGAAATCGAATGTTTTTCTAAAGAATGGTTATATCGTAGTCAACTTCAACATGGAGAGCCTGCGGAATGGAAATACAGAGGCGCCCCATCTGCAATACATTCATGCACCACTGATGAATCAATGGCAGATGGAAGGTTTCAACAAAACGCCAACAGACAGTCAAGGTAGAAACTGGCCGCTGAAGGATGGCGACATTGTCTTTTACCATGCTGATCAGTCCAGCCGGAATGACTTCCAATCCCAAGTACCACACTAGTTTGAATCTCTCATGTCAGTACGACTGGCTAAGCAGATGTAGCCAACTACATGTGGACAGAAGAGTCTATATGCGGAGTACCTCTCCAAAATAGACTGACTGTCTTTATAGCGATAATCACCCAATGAAGCAATCAATAAATATATGATGAAATAGCCATGAAGTGCCAGACTGAGTACTATACAGCCTGCGCAAAACTATGGTGTACTGAATGACATAGGTGCACCGAACCACATACGATAAAGCATTCACAAGTGATTCCGGTGTCACATCCCAACTACACACAACATGCCTGTTATACAACAAAAGGGTTATCCTGAAAGTCATCTATGGACTTCTGGGGTAACCCTTCTTGCATCATTCTCTTTTTATAACCTTACTTAGACTATAAAGAAAACCCGCACATTAGTATTATCCTGACAGACTTTCTCCAGGAGACAGGTAGGTTAGCAGGAACGTGATGCCGAACAATACGACTACGAGTTGTAATAATCGTTTAACGATATATCTGCTCAAGTGCTCTAACGTCCTTCCCCAAAACTTTATTTATGTGCCATGATGTTCTTCATCCACAGCTCCGCTGAAAACTTATAAATTCTATCAAAAAAAGCGTCCATCTCCGTGTTACTGGATGAGGACGCCTTAAACAAACAGATTTTCAGAAAAAATCATGCTTTCTAAACACCTTCCTATCTCCCGTAGGGTACTACTGTGTTTCCTAAACCTGGCAGGTCTCCTGGCTCCAGAATCATCGTCACTTGCAGCTCCTTCCCGGCTTAAACCAGTGGATTATCGCTACTTGACTCCTCTGTTACAGTGGCGGGACCGCGCCGGTATAACACCGGACTTCCCTATTAAGCTTCCACCCTGACGGGCAAAGCACCAACTTCCACATATTCAATTACACTTCTGTATCAGTAACGCGGGACAACATTTAATGATCAAAACTTTTCTTTTAAATTTGAATCACTAGGTGCGTCTAATCTCGATTTCTCGAACCCTTTGGAGACACACCCTTCACTCGCTTAAACATCTTGGAAAACAGTAATGGGTCTGTATAGCCGACAGAATGGGCCACTTCACTGACCGACAGCCCTGGATTCTGAAGAAGTCCGGCTGCCCGATTCATACGGTACTCCAGAAAAAAGGACTGTAGCGACATGCCATATCGCTCTTTGAACAATCCCGACAGATACGTGCGATCCAGTCCTACAGCTTGGGCAATATCCAGAATGGAGGTTCGCTGGCTGTACCTGTTCTCCATAAACTGCACCGCCTGCCGGATATACGTCTCTTTGTTCGAAAGGAGCTGCCCTATTTCTTCCTCTAAAGGAGAAGAAGAGATTAATTCTGCCATCAAGCGGTACAAGAGACTCTGATTCATCACATCGCCTCCCGGACGCGTAGAAGCCTGGACCATCTCCGTATACAACTTTTCCATCGTATTTGTATCATGGGCATTATATATCGGGTGCTCCGGGCTCAATTGGGCACGTTGCATGAATGCTTTGGCTTGTATGCCTTTAAAACCAAACCACGAATACGTCCAGGGCTCCTTCGGATCCGCCTCATAATGAATAAGTGTGTCCGGGAGAATGACAAAACCCTGTCCCTCGCTAAGCTTGTATTCCTGATCTCCCATGTACACGGTGCCCCGTCCTTCATGGATGTAATGAACAATGTAAGAATCACGTACACCGGGTCCCCAATAATGCGCAGGATCACATGCCTCCCACCCGAAAAACAACAACATCAGCTCCATCTGTGTCCAGCCTGCGGGAACCACATTCATCTCAATGCGACTCATTTTTCGCCCTCCATCCTGACTTCGTTCCGCTTACCTCTTCATTTCGTCTATTTATATTATAACAGCTAAAGTGCTTCCATATTAGTTTAAAGCGGGAACAAAAATGGGATTATGACATGTTTGAAAGGGGTTGAGCCATAGTTATATGTGCCGAATCGGCCTATAGTTGGGGTACAACATTTTTCAGGGAGGCTGAATTTAAGATGAATAAAATTACGTTTCTCGGTGCAGGCAGCACCGTCTTTGTCAAAAATGTATTGGGTGATGTCATGATGACCGAAGCACTGCAGGATTTTGAGCTGGCATTGTTTGATATCGATGCTGAACGTTTGAGCGATTCAGAGCGTTTGCTGACCAGTCTGGCCCGTTCACTCGGAAGTCGTTGCGTCGTGAACGTATATCATGACCGCAAAGAAGCGCTGCGCGGGGCCAAGTATGTCATCAACGCCATCCAGGTCGGTGGATATGATCCATGTACCATTACGGACTTCGAGATTCCGAAGAAATACGGATTGCGTCAAACAATTGCAGATACACTCGGTATTGGCGGAATTTTCCGTAATCTGCGTACGATTCCGGTTATGCTGGATTTCGCCCGAGATATGCAGGAAGTATGTCCGGATGCGTGGTTCCTGAACTACACTAACCCGATGGCTGTGCTTACCAACGTCATGAACGTACATGGTGGGATCAAAACCGTAGGATTGTGTCATAGTGTACAGGTATGTGTACCACATCTGTTTGATGCACTGGGGATCGATCAGACAGGTGTTGTGGCGAAGATTGCAGGGATCAACCACATGGCGTGGCTACTCGAAGTTACCAAAGACGGGCAGGATCTGTACCCCGAGATTAAACGTTTGGCGAAGGAAAAACAGAAAGAACAGCATGACGACATGGTTCGTTTTGAGTTGATGCAGCGTTTTGGCTATTATGTAACGGAATCCTCCGAACACAATGCCGAGTACCACCCTTACTTCATCAAGCGGAATTATCCGGAGCTGATTGAACGCTTCAATATTCCACTGGATGAATATCCCCGCCGCTGTGTGAACCAGATTGAAGGCTGGAAAGAAATGCGTACCAAGCTGTTTGCCAGCGAAAATATTGAACATACCCGCAGCCGTGAATACGCATCGCATATTATCGAAGCGATGGAGACGAATAACCCTTACAAGATTGGCGGAAACGTTATGAACAACGGACTGATTACAAACCTGCCGCGTGAGGCATGTGTCGAGGTACCTTGTCTGGTCGATGGATCAGGAATCAGCCCTACGTACATTGGTGATCTGCCTCCACAACTCGCGGCATTGAACCGGACAAACATCAACACGCAACTGCTGACAATCGAAGCGGCAATTACTGGAAAAAAAGAGCATATCTATCATGCCGCCATGCTTGATCCACACACAGCTGCAGAACTGTCTATCGATGACATCGTAGCCATGTGTGATGAGTTGATTGAGGCTCACGGCGACTGGTTGCCAAAATACACATCATAATACAAAAGCACCGTTTCCTTTGCTGTTAAAGGGGATGGTGTTTTGTTCGTTCCATGGCGCTCACGAACTGAAATCGTGCATCACATCATGGTTAAGAAATGTCTCGCTCCCTTGGACCTTATTCGGCAGGGAGCAAAAAGCGATAACCAATGCCAGGCTCCGTTTGAATATATCGGGGATTCGTCGGATCTTCCTTTAATTTTTTACGCAAATGTCCCACATATACCCGGAGGTAATGACTGTCAGACTCATGATGATGCCCTCCCCATACTTGCTGCAAAAGCTGACGCTGAGTGATGATTTTCCCTGCATTGGAGGCAAGCACCTTCAGCATCTCATATTCCGTTGGAGTTAATTTCACCAAAGCCCCCTCCAGTTCAACCTGCCTTTGGGCCAGATCAACCGTCAGTGATCCGAAACGCAATATGGGTTCATCTGTCGTTTTGGCTACATGACGTAGCGCCACCCGAATACGGGCGACCAACTCACCCATTCCGAATGGTTTGGTTATATAATCATCTGCACCACCATCCAACGCGGCAATTTTGTCTCCCTCCTGATCCTTCGCTGTCAGCACAATAATCGGTACCTGTGACCATTCGCGAATCCGGCGAAGTACCTCCATGCCAGACATGCCCGGCAAACCAAGATCAAGGATGATCAGATCCGGATGTACAATACTGGCCTGAATAACGCCCTCTTCGCCATCCCCACACTCGTGGAGTTCGAATTGGTGTGCCTGAAGGGTGACCTTGAGCAATTTGCGAATCTGCGGCTCATCATCGATCACCAGTATGCGAGCCCCTAGTGGTGCGTTCATGTTATTCTTCAACCTCTCCTTGTTCTGAATAGGGAAACCGTGATCCCTGAGCCTCCATGGGGATATCTATGCGCATTCTCGTTCCCCCGCCCGGATTCGGCTCTGCCACAATGGTACCTCCGTGCACTTCCACAATGCCTTTGCAGATCGCCAGACCAAGCCCCGTCCCTGTGACATGCTGAGTCGACTCTGAGCGATAGAACTTATCAAATATACGTATTCTTTCTGCTTCTGGTATACCGATGCCTTGATCAGCAACCATGATCGTCAATTGATTCGGACTTCTGTCACTCGCCACAATGATGACAATCTGGGTCTCGTCGGGCGAATATTTGATGGCGTTGCTGACGATATTGACCAGCACCTGCTCCAGCAATACTTCATCTCCATAAATGAACACCGGATCATCAGGAAGTTCAACTTGAATGTTACGATGCGGACTGAATTCCCGAACTTGTGTCAGTACAACGCTGATTATATCTTCCACGTCACACCATTTCCGGTTCAGTTGCAACATGCCACTCTCCAGCCGAACCATACCTAAAAGATTTGTGACGAGACGATTCATACGCAAGGCTCCATCCCGAATGTTGCCTGTTAATTCTCTCCGATCCTCGGGTGTAAAAAGCGTATCATTCTCCAACAATCCTGTAGCCGAGCCGATAATGGCGGTTAGGGGCGTACGCAATTCATGAGAGACAGAATCCAGCAGCGCTGTGCGTATGCGCTCTGATTCAGCAGTAATCTGCGCTAATCTGGCCTCTTCCGCCAGCTTCACTCGGGCAATAGCACCTGCGGCCAGTCCTCCGCATGCCTCCAACAGACGAAGCTCTTCTTGCTGCTCATGAATCTCGCCAGCGTCCATGCTTACGGCGAGCACGCCATGAATCTGCTCCTCTGTGCGTAACGGCACGTAAAGTCCGGGAGATTCGCGCAGAGTAGATGATCCTTTACCGGCGATCTGTCCGTGATGATATACCCATTTGGCAATGGCAATCTCCGACTCTCCATCTCCCCAGCCATCCTTTTCCCCTTCTGATGCGGGTGCAGAAGAGCTTGTAACCAGCAGATCCCCCTGCCCATTCGGAAGATACACAGCTGCTGGCTTACCCAGGGTAAGCGATACTTGGGTTGCAATGTTAACCAGCAACGTATTCAGATCCGTAATAGCTGTCATCTGACGACTCAATGCGTACAGGGAGTTCGTCGTGGCCTCGCGTGCTTTTACCCTCTCCAACTGTTGTCGCAAACGACCTGCAAGACTTGCTGTCAGGATCGCTACTGCAAGATACACAACAAAGGAGATGAGATATCTCAAATCCTCAACCGTAAAGCTCAGATATGGCGGCACAAAGAAGAAGTCAAACATAATGACGCTAAAACTCGCGGCATATACAGCTGGCCCCATTCCCCAATACACGGCACTCACCAGGACGGGAAACAGATATATAAGCGCTACATTAACCAAATCACCACTCATGCCGATGGCATGAAGCAGTAAAGTTAGCAGCGTCACCCCGAGGGTCACCCATACATATGCCGGAACCCGTTTCCCGTGGGCTGCCTGCGTTTCTTTTTTTATTTGTTCAGACAATATCCATTCACATCCCGCTCAGTTCATAATCATAATCTGCAACGATTAATACATCCAGATGCCGCGACAAGCGTACAAGTCGGTTGACCACCGACCCTGAGCCGCGGTAGCCATTCAGCCACCACACCCGTCTTGCCTGCCCGACCACCAGCTGGGTTGCTCTTGCCCCCGATGCCTTTCTTGCCAAAATCTCAGGTACATCGCACAGCCTTGGACTGTGATGAATATGAAATTGGCCACCAAGCCGAATCGTCAGCTGCTCCAACGCTTCCAGATGGCACTTCACTTCGTCACTCATGGACTCACCGATGTGGATATGATGTACATGCCAGATGGCTTTTAGACGATAAGCCATGCGGAATCCGCGCCGGATCAGCCGCTCGGCATGACGATCACTGCTTACACATACAAAGACCGCTTCCTGTCTGCGCCAAGGTCCTCGAAGTGCAATTTTGGCCTGCTGTGTTTCAAGCCGTTCATCGACATCGTCCGCCAGTTCGCGCAGGGCAAGTTCTCGCAAGGCAATCAGATTACCGATTTTGAAGAAATTCGCAAGGGCTTGCTCGACCTTGGCAGTTGCATAGATTTTACCCTCCCTCATGCGCTGCCGCAAGGCCTGGGGCGCGACATCAATCAACTGCACCTCATCCGCCATCTGAATGATCCGATCGGGTACGGTCTCGCGGACACGAACACCGGTAATATGTTCAACGGCATCATTCAGACTTTCGAGATGCTGTACGTTCATTGTGGTAATCACCGAGATGCCTGCATTCAGCAGGAGCAGGACATCTTCATAACGCTTTTGCCGGACACTTCCGGGCACATTCGTATGCGCCAGTTCATCCACAAGCACCACTTCCGGACAAAGTTGCAGAATACCCTCCGTGTCCATCTCTTCCAGACGAGTCTCCTGATAAACGCGCTTCGCGCGAGGGATCACAGACAGGTGACCCATCTGCTCCACGGTTTCCGCCCTGCCATGTGTCTCCAGCAAACCGATTTGCACATCGATGCCCTTACGGAGCAAATCATTGCCTTCCCGAAGCATCATGTAGGTTTTGCCTACACCTGGTGCGGCTCCGATATATATTTTGAATGTACCGCGCTGAATCTGGCCAATCTGTTCCTTCATTTCCTGCTCGCTTAGTCTGCGGTATGTCAGCGACTCCACATCGTTAACTTTAGCCGGAACCACACGTTCACCCTCCCGGGCCGCTCGATCAGCAACCAGAAACAGATCGACACCACGTAATCTGCGCAGCAGCGAGTTAACAACGGACCCTTGCCACAGTTCCTGCCAGCGTGTACGCCGGGAGTGTCCCATCACAATCCGGGTAATCTGGTGCTCCATGGCGTAACGCGCCAGCGTAGACGGGATGTTGCGACGGTGTAATACGGACAGTTCCTCCATATGGCCGCCAAACTTCTCCACCAACTTGATCATATTGCGCCGAAATACGGTTGCCTCCTTGGTTAATGGCTGCTTCATATTCCGAAAAACCACGGCGCACAGATCACCATTCAGCCGTTTGGCAATCTGTTGTCCACGCCGGATATAGATGGAGCCATTCCAATGATATTGCGTGGACACCAGAATCCGTTCCATGATGCCTGTTGTGACGGTAATTCCCATCTCCTCCCGATGCTCACGCAGGGATTCATTCACCCCTTCTGCAACCAATCTCAGGGCCAGTTCGCGCAGAATACCCAGATTGCCTTGACGAAAAACTGCTTCTCCCTCATGCCCCTTCAGATGACCTTCTGCCAGACGGCTCAGTAAGGTTTCTGGTGTGACGTCTATCAGCTTCACTTCATCCGCAAGCTCCAATGTATCGGCAGGCACCGTATATTCTGCTGCGATCCCCGTAAGTTGTCGTGCCAGCTCTGTATAGCCTTCCAGCTCATACACATTCACCGTTGTCATGACACTGATGTTGTTTCGGAGCAAAAACTGAATATCCTCCAGCCGGGTAGCATACCGAGCACCTTCTCTGTTGCGATGTGCCAAACCATCCACCAGTACAACCTCCGGATTACGCGCCAATAGTGCATCCAAGTTCAGATCCTTCATCTCTACATCATCACTCTGGCGTACCCAGTGAATGCTTGGAATCCTTTCGAGTGCCCCAAGTTGCTCCACCGTTTCCGGTCTACGCATCGTGGAGACGGCGCATATGACCACATCAATGCCCTGTTGGCGTAACGTGTTCCCTTCCCGCAGCATGTGATACGTCTTGCCCGATCCGCTGACTGGGCCGATGTAGATTTTGAGCGTACCCTGCTGAAGCTTCGTAATCATCTTCAGCATCTCTTCCGGTGATTTGCGCTTGAAGCTGTCTTCCATCCGTCCTCTCCCCCTTTCTTGTTTACTATGAAGATAAAAATGGAGAAAGCCCCTCCCGATATATCGTGAGCAGGCTAATATGTTCGTTCGTTACTTCAGTTCTGCTGTCAGCGCCAGATTCAGAGCCGTTACATTCACACGAGGTTCCCCGAATATACCCATCTGACGACCTTCCGTCTGCTCTTTTACAAGTTGCATAAGCTGCTGTTCACTAAGCCCTGTAGCTTTGCTAATTCGCGGCATCTGTGCCTCAGCGGCTTCGGGAGAGAGATCCGGGTCAAGTCCAGAGCCTGAACCCGTCACGAGATCAGCAGGGATCTGCTTCAATCCCGGATTTTCCTGCCTAAGCTGAGCAATCTTTTCTTTCATCTCGCCGATATACTCCTCTGAGGCTACAGCGCGATTGGAACCGGCCGAAGCCGTTGGATCATAATTGGCATTTGATGCCCGGGGCTGGAACAGCCCCGGCGATTGGATTTCCTGCGCCAGCAGGGACGAGCCGATGATTTTCTCATTTTGCGTAATCAGACTGCCGTTCGCCTGCGCAGGAAAGAGAAGTTGAGCTACGCCAGTCGTTACGAGAGGATAGATTAGGCCACATATCAGCATAAGCACAACGGATAACCGTACGGCGGTCAAGAACATGTTCATACAGATCACTTCCTGATTTCATTAGGATAGAAGGACAATATTGATATGGGTTGTTATCTCGTTAAAAAAATCCCGACAGAACCATGTCAATCAGCTTAATGCCGATGAAAGGTACAATCACACCACCTACGCCATAGATGAACACATTGCGACCAAGCAGTCGTTCGGCTGACATCGCCCGATACTTAACCCCTTTCATCGCGATGGGAATAAGCAGCGGAATAATAATAGCGTTGAAGATGAGCGCCGACAGGATCGCGGACTGCGGCGAAGCCAGATTCATAATATTCAGCGCCTGAAGCTGCGGCATAGCGAGAATGAACATGGCTGGAATGATCGCAAAATACTTCGCGATATCATTGGATATCGAAAAGGTTGTCAGTGCGCCGCGTGTAATCAGCAACTGTTTGCCAATGGAGACAACCGACAATAACTTAGTCGGGTCGGAATCCAAGTCAATCATGTTGGCCGCTTCTTTGGCCGCCATGGTGCCCGAATTCATCGCCAGGCCCACATCGGCCTGCGCCAGAGCAGGAGCATCATTGGTACCGTCGCCCGTCATGGCGACAAGTTTGCCCTCCTGCTGCTCTTTTTTGATCGCCGCAATCTTGTCCTCGGGCTTCGCTTCGGCAATAAAATCATCCACGCCCGCTTCCAGCGCTATGGTTGCTGCGGTCAGCGGATTGTCGCCTGTACACATAATGGTCTTGATGCCCATGGCGCGCATCTCAGCGAACTTCTCCTTCAGCCCTGGCTTCACAGTGTCTTTCAGATAGATCACACCGTAGATTCGTTCATCGATGGCCACAGCAAGTGGCGTACCTCCAGCCTTTGCAATACGATTTGCAATCTCATCCAGATCACCAGGTATGCTACCTCCTGAGGAAGTAATATATCTTTTGATCGCATCCACCGCACCTTTGCGGATCTTCATTCCGCTACTCAGATTCAGACCGGACATCCGGGTCTCTGCCGTGAATTCCACATTTTCCGCATTGGCATACTCCGTCTCAGACCAACTTTGGCCTTGTTTGCCTCCCAATTCCACAACAGAACGCCCTTCCGGGGTCTCATCTCGCACAGAAGCCTGTAAAGCAGCCCGCGTCATCTCTGATGAAGTAATGCCCTGAACTGGAATGAATTCAGATGCCATACGGTTTCCGTATGTGATCGTCCCCGTTTTGTCCAGAATCAACGTATCGATATCCCCGGCTGCTTCCACCGCTTTACCCGACATGGCGAGCACATTAAACTGCGTAACACGGTCCATCCCGGCAATACCAATGGCCGATAACAATCCACCAATTGTGGTTGGGATCAGGCAGACGAGCAGTGCGATCAATGTCGCCAGATCCAGTCGAATACCCAGGTAATTCGCCATTGGAACCATCGTGAGTATGACAATCAGAAAAATCAGAGTTAATACGGCGAGCAGGGTTGTCAGCGCGATTTCGTTTGGTGTTTTCTGGCGCTGTGCCCCCTCAACCAGAGAGATCATTCGGTCAAGAAATGACTCCCCCGGATCGGTCTGAACACGCATGACGATGTAGTCGGACACGACACGTGTCCCCCCGGTAACGGAGGAGAAATCTCCCCCTGCTTCCTTGATGACCGGGGCGGATTCTCCCGTAATGGCCGATTCATCAATGGAGGCCAAGCCTTCCATAATCTCACCGTCCGTCGGGATCAGTTCACCAACTTCCACACGGACCATATCGCCTTTTTTCAACTGGGTCGAAGACACTTGCCGGATTGTTCCATCCTTCTGCACCAGATTGGCCAGGGTGTCCGACTTCGTCTTGCGTAACGTATCCGCCTGAGCCTTACCTCTGCCTTCTGCAAGTGCCTCCGCGAAGTTGGCGAACAGCAGCGTGAACAGCAAAATGAAAAACACGGCAATGTTGTACCCGCACCCAGCCTCGGATGCGGTGAATAGATCGGGATTGATGCAGAGTAAGAGCGTAATGAATGTACCAACCTCGACAATAAACATGACCGGATTTTTGATCATGAACATCGGATTTAGTTTCTTGAACGCATCGAGTGAAGCCTGAAGTATCATATCCTTGCTTAACGACCGTTTCGATCCGGGATCACGTTGAATATTACCTCGGTTGTTATCCGGCTCATTGCCCTTCGTTCTAAACATTTCTGTATCCATGTGTTGCATCGTCTGCTCCTTCTTTCGTTCGACTGCATTCATCGTGCACTGCCACCTCCGTACGTTACGTCCTTATACCAATTCCTCTGTTGCTCCCCTGTCATATTTCTCATTGAATCATTGCCAGATGCTCTGCGATCGGTCCAAGGGCAAGCGACGGGAAGAACGTAAGCGCACCAACTACAATGATCATCATGACCAAAATGCCAGCAAATAGAGGTGTGTGTGTCCGCAACGTGCCCGTAGTTACAGGCACAACCCGTTTGGTGGCGAGTGAACCCGCAATAGCCAGCATGGCGATCATCGAAACGTACCTTCCCAGCAGCATAACGATACCAATCGCGATGTTGTAAAAGTCTGTATTGGCATTTAGTCCTGCAAAGGCCGATCCATTATTGGCTGCACCCGAGGCAAAAGCATAGAGAACTTCGGTCAGGCCATGCATCCCCCCGTTCGAGATGGACGCAACGGTTTCGGGCCGCATAAGCGCGATTGCCGTTGGCCCCAGAATAATCAAAGGATGAATGAGCAAGGCGATGGATGCGAGCTTCATTTCTTTGCCCTCGATTTTTTTGCCCAGAAACTCAGGTGTCCGTCCCACCATTAATCCACAGATAAACACAGCCAGAATCACATACAGCAGTCCGTTGATCAGTCCTACCCCTTTGCCCCCAAACACGTTATTGAGCATCATCTGAGCCAGTGACACAAGACCTCCAAGCGGAGTGAGCGACTCGTGCATATTGTTGACTGAACCTGTTGTAGCCGCCGTCGTGACCGCTGTGAATAAGGCCGACTCCGGTATGCCGAACCTAACCTCTTTCCCCTCCATATTGCCTTGAAGACCTACTGCATCCAGCGCGGGTACACCGCGATATTCGGAGACAAATACGGTGGTCAACATCACTAGGAAAAGAAAACTCATCGCTGCGAACAATGCCCAACCCTGCTTCCGGTTATTGACCATCAAGCCGAAGGCGTATACCAGTGCAGTGGGTAACAGCATCATACAGACGATATGCACCAGATTGCTCAGGGCCGTCGGATTCTCGAATGGATGTGCAGCATTGGTTCCAAACCAGCCGCCACCATTCGTTCCGATGTGTTTGATCGACTCCAGTGAGGCGACCAGTCCACGTGAGATCGTCTGCTGCGCGCCTTCCAGCGTGGTTGCGTTCACCGCTCCCGCGAGTGTCTGAGGCACCCCCTGGAACACGAGGAACAAGGCCACGATGAAGCTCAGCGGTAAAAAAATTCTCGTAATCGACCGTACAAGGTCGACGTAAAAGTTCCCCAGTTCATCCCGGCGGCCTATCAGCCCGCGAATGAACACAATAGCCACTGCAAATCCCGTTGCTGCCGACGTAAACATCGGAAACGTCACGGCCAGCATCTGTGACAGATACGACAAGGCGTTCTCGCCCGTATACGACTGCCAGTTCGTGTTGGTCATGAAGGATACGGCCGTATTAAATGCCTGCGCCGCTGGCATATTGCCGATGCCATCCGGATTGAGCGGTAAATACTTTTGCAGCCGTAGCACCAGAAACATCAACACCAACATTACAAAGTTGGAGAGGAGAACAGCCGTGAGGTACTTTTTCCACCCCATCGATTCGTTCTCGCGTACTCCCATTACTCGATAGAGCAGTCGCTCCGGTCCGCCAAAAATCCGATCCAACCCCGTTCGCTGTCCATCAAACACGTTCACTATATATTTTCCCACCGGTTTCACCAGCAGTAGGATGATAAGTAGCGTCACCGCTACTTGCACTACACCGATACCCATATCCGCATTTCCTCCCTATTCGACGTTCACTTGTTCGTGCATTACGCACATTGTCAGCATCAGAATTTCTCCGGCTTCACCAGCACATAACCGAGATATATCACCAGTGCGAGTACAATCATGCCGATGACAATCATTTGGCATCCCCCTCTCTACCCTCAAGCCTTCTCGCAGAATTTCACGAATCCCCAAAACACCGCAAACAGCAGCACAACCAATCCAATCATCGTGGCATCATTCACCATGTGCCCTTCCTCCCTCTCGCTACCGTTCTCTGCACCTGCTACATGTAAAATCGTAATATGAAACGCTGTAAAAAAGGGGTAAAGAAATGCCTCCATGGGTGTAAAAAAAACGTAAAAAAGACCCGCTCTCCTCAGCAATGGGCTGAAAAGAACGGGTCTATAAGATTTACTATTTATCCAAATGGATTCTGTGCCCACTGCAATAATCTCTTTTTTGTGATTTTGCCATGAGAGGTATGATGGATGACTTGCCCCTGATCGAGCAGAAGTACCTGGGGTGACTCATGGTGAACCTCTGTTTCCTCTGCAATATGGCGGGACAACGAACGATTTTCAATCACTTTGACGATGCGGTAGTCCATAGGTTGTTTGGGATCTGATGCATGGGTGCCTACAAACGCCATAAACTCTCTGTACGCTCTCGCACTGGTTGGACAAGTCGTGCTGTGTTTCAGGATAAGCACCGGATGATCCTGCGAGCAATGCAGCGCGTCTTCCCAGTCATCTGGTTTGTGCAATTCCCGGACATGCTCGCTGAGCATATGTTCCGAGTCTGACCCTGCACGTTTGCTAACCACCGAACCAATCACAATGCCAAGCGCCACGCCAAAAGCAATCCCGAGTCCAAGCTGCTGTGTAGCCGTACCAATGCTGACTCCCATGGCAACACCTATAGCAAGCCATACAGCTTGATGATTTACCTTCTTCTCCATGCATATCTTCCCTTCATGATATATGTATATCAAGGCTATATAAGTTCAACTAATCATTTACACAATAACGGAGAGGACAGAAAAAACCTGAAAAAGCGAAGCTAAAAGTTTTCTGCAAGAAAGCTACTTCGGGAGCATAAGCTTCGCGTTTATCACCGGATTTTCCCTTAGTAAAAGGGAATCGAAAAAATCTGGGGATAACAGCGATTGGAAGGTTGTTCTGTCATCGTAGTGTCTGTGTAAATAATCTTTAGTTCAACATATATAGTAACAACTTCCCACCATATATTCTGATCAAATTATAGCATAGGCCTCTGTGAGCAGGCTTTGATAATCTTCATCTTCGAGTACAGATTTCAGCGTTTCGATTTATGCAAAATGCTCATTTGTGATACACTGGTTGTAATTTGGAAACGATGAACATGAAGAATGGATTGGAAGGGCGGAAATTCCATATGACATACGCATTTATGATTGAACCGCAGGATTTTATTGCGCTGGATAACGAAGATGAACTGATTGAGAAATGTCAGGAGTGGGGCCTGCTTTCCGGTAAAGCGACCAAACTCAAAACGTTCTATTATAAAGGAAACGGATTAAACATGCCGTGCACCATCATTGGATATGTCGATCACATGGCAGCCGTTATTCAACTGGATAATGGTCAAAAGCATTGTATTCACCCGTCTTATCTGAAGGAAATGCAAGCGTCCAGTTACAGTGCCAGAAGCATAAGTAATGCCGGGTCAGATCGCAGCACAGAATCGACAACTTCGGATACAGTCGTACCAGTTACCCCTGCTGAACTTACGCAAACTCCAGATGCCTTGGTTAACCTGGATGAAATTCCGCCGGATCTGGATGATTCGGACGACACGGACACAGATGAATTCTCCTCGGGGATGAAGGGTGATCCGGATGGGCTTGTAGAAGAGTATGTTGGACCTCAGTCTGGAGCAACCAGTGAAGCCAAACCCAAAGCCAAAACAGCAAGCAAAGCTAAGAGCGTCAAGATTGATCTGCCCGAAGGCAAAGTGAAGATGAGTGCCGTTGTCAAAGAATTCACCACCGTACCGAATCATTTCTCTGACAATGATGATGAAGTCATCATCTACGAAGCAGTTACCATAACGGAGCCAGACGTCATCGATGTTGGGGAAGCCTGGTCCAGCCACAGTGCTACGGTTAAGAAACAGGAACTGGAAGTGGGAGATGTTATCACGTTTGAAGCGAAAATTATCAAGAAGAAGCTGACACGTAACCCGGTTCCCTATAAAATCAACAATCCTTCCAAGATTCAGAAGGAAGACTAATCAAGGAAGATTAATCACGAGTCATTACAAAAAAAAGCAAAAAACCTCCACAACTGCTCAAAGCAGACCGCGGAGGTTTTTGCCATTTGAAGTTTATATTAGTGAAGAGTACACTCTTAAGCTTGTCCCGGCGTAGCACTGATCTGAAACTGTACGCCAAACTTATCGACAACCGAACCGTAGGCTGGACTCCAGAACGTTTCTTGTATCGGCATTTTCACTTCGCCACCGTCTTGCAACTGGTTGAAAATCGCTTTGGCTTCATCCGTCGTATCCGTGTTCACAGTAACCGTAACATGATTACCTACAGTGTACGGCATACCTGGAAACGTATCAGACAACATTAATACTGAGCTACCAATCTGCAAAGAAGCATGCATAATACGGTCTTTCGCTTCTGGCGGGATGGGGTGATTCGGGTCAGATGGACCGTCGCCAAATGTTTGAAGCGCGAGCACTTCGGCTCCAAATGCCTTTTGATAAAAATCTACCGCTTCACGTCCATTACCGTCTGTAACCAGATACACATTCAAGCTGATCGACATGCGTTCTTCATCTCCTTGGGCTCTTGTAATTATACGATTCACGCCACTTGCGACATGAGTATATATGAACAGGTTGTCCTTTGACAAGCGTATATTTCTGCACTCATCACTGCGGACCTTTACACGATTAGGGTTACCAACATATTCTTAATCCATCCCTCGCTCCACTACTTCTTACGCTTGCGTATATAATAGAGAGCAGTGATCAGAACACCCGGAACCAGTGCTGCAAAACTGGCATAGATCAGACACCATTTCAACAGGGTAAATAGCGGAGTGAGTTCAGCAAGCACAGACGTACGTTCAGGATAACGATACATGATCAGGGATGCACCTATATTTTCAAGCATGTCCATAACCCAACCTAAGATCGGAATCAGATTCACCCAACGCCAGCGACTCTTTACCGGAAGCACACGATAGAGTATCGATAACAGAACAACTAAGAGGGACAGATAGGCCAAAGGCCATATGAGATCAAATGTGAACCGTGCCTGAATATAGGCGCTTCGCCCTGCTTCTCCATACTGCTCAGCCATCTGATAAAGATCATCCGCCGTGTACAGAAACGATGAATCCGGGGACTGTCCACCACCTGTGGCTTCCTCCGACTTTGCCGCCTGCGAGGGCAGAATGAATGCAATAAAACAGGCAAAAACAACAACCGCAGCTGCAAACCATTTCCAATTCACCCGCTGATAGAACCAATTTGACACTTTATTCAGCACGTTCCGTCCCCTTTCAGATAAAAAAAAGACCACTCTCCCGAATCCTATCGGTAAAATGGTTGTGTTCAATCCTATGAAGTTATCGAGCTTGAACGATGTTATCTATTTCACTTTTCAATAAGAGGTATCGGTGAACACTTCTCATGATCGGGACCTTCGTTAGTTTGTTCTTGTCCACGTACAGTTTCATCTGGTCTTTGGTCAAACCAAGCAAACTTCCAGCTTCCGATACCGTCAATACTACCTCTGGGTTCGTAGCATTAAACGTCCTCTTTACTTTCTGATTCCAGTCCTCGAATACCTGCATAGATCAGTGACATCTCCTATCCATAGCCAGTTATTATCAGGCTGAATATATCCAGTATACCACACTTGTGCTGCTCGTAACTTAATCCTTGCGCAGAACCATATTCTGATAGGCATATTTCCTGCTTGACCCTGACGTTAACTCGAGGGTTTATACTGGCTTCAGGAGGGGATTAGCATGAGTATGTCACCTGAACATGTAACCAAGAAACGACGCAGCAGTGGAATATCCATTATTGGAATGAGTTGGTTGACGATGACATTGGGTCTGTTTTTTGCTACACTCGCAGGGGAGTTTGTCAGCACTATTGGTGTTGCTGAATGGATGGTTCATCTCATCCAGGCTGTTGTCATTATTAGTATCGTCTTGCCCGTACTATTCGTCATTCGAAGACACTTCCATATGAAGTCCATTCTTCTTCCTCTGACAGGAAAAAGCATAATTCACTTGCTCTTTGGCGCATTATTTGCCACTTCTCTGGCCTTCATCGGGTTAGCGATAGCTAGTATGAACAACTGGATTACGATTACGGAGTGGCACTTCTCAGCCGAGTTCTTGCTTGCTGTTGCACTTAATAGTTGTATTGCTTTCTTGTATGAAGCTTTGCCAGAGGAACTATCCATGCGAGGCATGGTCTATGATGGATTACGCTCCAGACTGCGACTTCCTGTGTTTTTCGCTTATGTAACTCAAATCATACTCTTTCTGCTGGTTCCGATGAGTGTCAGCCTATTGCAAGAGCTCGTCGGTATGGATGCCGGAAACCGGATAACCTTGGATTATATGATCCTACTCTTGACCTATGGAATTACGTTACAGCTTCTGCGCAGTTTGACCGGTTCTCTATGGGCCTCCATCGGATTTCATATCGCTTACCTGGAAGTAGCCAGATTCGTTGTTATGCCAGGTGATAGACCGGCATTGTTAAGCTATACCGCGCAAGATAACGGGTTGGCCGAAATATTTATTTTGTATATGATGATAATCTTCGTCGGTGGGATCATTCTGGCGGTGCTCAATGCATGGCGCTGGTGGAGAATACATAAATCATGAGGGAGGGATCTGCCTGTTGTATACCGTTGGACAACTATCCAAACATACCGGAGTATCCATCCGAACACTGCATTATTATGAGAAGCTGGGTTTACTGCGACCGGCCCGTAATGAGAACAATCAGTATCGCTTATATGGTGAAAAGGATATTTTACGGCTTCAGCAGATTACCATTCTGAAGAAAATGCATTTTAAATTGAATGAGATTGGAGAATTCCTTGATCAGGATGCTACTCGCTCTGAACCAGAGAGTAATCTCACTTTATGGAATAATACGTTGGAACAACAACTGGCCGTCGTTAAGGAACAGCAGGAGAGATTAAGCAAGGTCGAGCATCTTCTTTTTTCAACTATATATGCCATCAGAGCCTCCGGTAAAATCAGTCTGGATGAGATGCTGGGTTTCATCCGTGAACTGGATCAACCTCCGGGCAAGTTCCGTCAAGATGTTTTTACACCTGAAGAAATGGAATCGTTACCTCTGAATAATCAGAACAATTCAATATCCATGGAATGGGCTGATATTCTTAAAGATGTTCATACATGCAAGATGGAACCTCCGGATTCCGAAGCCTCACGGTTACTGGCCATCCGAATCTCTGATTATGCTGAAAGGGCTTTTCAAGGGAATGCAGAATTGGCAGAAAAATATTGGGATTATATCACCCCAGGGGATGATCGGTCAGCTCGTGTATATGGTATGACAACGGAAACCATGCGTTACATCGAAATGATCCTGGACCGATGGACAGTCCAGAATCCTAATGATCAAAAATAAGAGCCACTTCGAAAAGTGGCCCTTGATCCATTCCCTTATTATGTTTCATCATGCTTCGTTACGCCTCTTCCCAGAAGCGGCGCAGGTTGTCCATGGCGATTTTGGATGCGGATTTGCATTCCTCCATGCCTTCGAACTCCACCGTAATGTTTCCATCATAGCCGGAGTCTTTGATCAGCTTTACAATTTTACGAATTGGAATGTCACCTTGTCCAACGATGGCCCCACGCAGGAAGTTACCGTTGGCCGTCGTAAACCATTCACCCTCACCTGGATGCTCATCATAAGGACGGAAGTAAAAATCTTTGAAGTGGACCAGAGAAGCGTACGGCAGATTTTTCATGACACCAATGATCGGATTCTCATCCACACACATGAAGTTTCCAATATCGAGTGTTGTTTTGAAGTTCGGACGATCCACAGCATGCAGTACACGCTGCACCCGGTCACTCGCCTGCACACTGAAGCCGTGATTCTCAATGGTTGTCGTGATGTCAAACTGCGCGGCGTAGTCCGCAATGATCTGGCTTCCCCGCACCATCAGCGGCAGATTTTGCTCAAACCAGGTGATGGTCATCTTCTCCTTTGGCAGGGTAAACGCCGTGACGTCATGACGCAGATGTTTTACACCCATCCGGTGTACGACATCCACATGTCTTTTGACCCGAGCCATCTCCTCTTCAAACGCCTCTTCCGTCTCCTGCACGAAGTTCGCTGGCATTGAGTAGTTGGACAGTTCAATACCCGCAGACGCTGCCCGTTCCCGAATCGCATCCGCCAGATCGTGATTATCCTCCACGGTATAACCGTAAGGTACCATCTCCATATGCTCGCCGCCGTTCGCCGCAATCCAGTCGATCACATCCAGCACCGTCATCTCACCCGAATTCAAATCGTTCAACAAACTATACGTGCTCAGGCCCACTTTCATCTGCTCAGCTCCCTATCGATATTGTTGGATAAATTGAACCGCTTTGCGAATGTCCTGCTCCGGTTGATGGCCTACTTCACGTTCAATCGTCAGATAACCGGTGTAACCAATCTCCTGAAGCGCTGCAAAGTATCCATCAAAATCAACGCCACCCTCACCCAGAGGAACCTCGCGGAAGAAGGTTCCGGAAGAGACCATCTCGGCAATCTTATCGTGATCCATAGGGGCATAACCGACTGCTCCGTATACGTCTCGTGGGTCAACTTCCTTCAGCCGCACACCATCCTTCACATGGGTATGTACGATGTAATCCTTGAGCAGATGAACACCCCGCGCCGGATCATCTCCGGTCACCATCACCATATTCGCCGGGTCAAAATTCACCGATACTCCGTTGGTCGATAACGTATCCAGGAATCCTTTCAAGTCAGCAGCCGTTTCCGGTCCTGTCTCAATGGCAAAGTATGCGCCAACGCTTTTGGCGTATTGGCCCAACTCCTCACAAGCAGCATGCAGCGCAGCGTAGACTTCCGATGAAGGGTCGTGTGGAACAATACCGATATGTGTTGTGACGATGTTGGTGCCCAGATCCAAAGCGAGATCCACGATCCGCTTCGACTTCTCCACTTTCCACGGATTATCTTCCTTGACCTGAAACCCATGTCCACCCAGATCGCCAACCAGTGCTGAAATTTCAAGACCCAGAGAATCGATGTAACCCTTTAACTCTTTGCGCGCCGCAGGTGACAAGTTTTCAGGGTCCATCTCTCCCTTGACGGCGTAGATCTGCACACCTTCTGCACCTACGTCTTTGGCTTTGTTCAACCCTTCCCGTACACCTACGCCAAAGCTATCCACGATGACACCGATCTTATTCGTTAATTTCATGTCATACCTCCTGTGATTGAGTGAGTAACTCTACGTTCTCATGTAAATGTAAGGTTCGACTCATTACTGATATCAACAAGTTTCACCGACTTGATCTCATACGGTTTGAATGTCAGTTCAATTGTGCCGTTTGAACAAGCCAACGGATGGATCTCATCCTCCAGAAGATTAATGATGGACGCTTTGATTTCCTTTTCAGCCCACTGAACCTGCACCGTTTCCCGACCTCCTGATGATTCGTAGAAACGCAGCACCGTTCCCGAGCCGTCTTCCGCGGGCTTGATTGCGTCCAGAATGACATGCTCACTGTTGAACTGAACCCAAACGTGTTCAGCTGGCAAGTGACCCGAAGACTGACTCGCTGCCACAACCTCCACCGGATGATTAAGCTCCATCGCCCGGCGAACGACGGCGGCTTGTCGCCAATCGCCCTGATGGGGCAGGATAGAATACGTGAATTCATGATCGCCCTGATCGGCATGTTCATCCGGCCATTTCGGGGCACGAAGCAGGGACAGGCGGATCGTCCGATCCTTGATGTCATACCCGTACTTGCAATCATTCAGCAAACTCACACCGCTGTTGCCCTCCGAGATATCCGCCCAACGATGTCCACAGACCTCGAACTGCGCCTGCTCCCAACTGGTGTTGTTATGAGTTGGACGCTCCAACGCTCCAAACGGAATTTCATAAGCCGCTTTGGCTGCCACCAGGTCCACCGGAAATGCCACCTTGAGCAGTTTATGGCTCTCATTCCAGTTCACTTTTGTACGGAAATCAACACGCCGCTGGTAACGATGCAAAATGATATCCTGACTGATCTCCGATTGATTCAACTTCCAGACAAAGCGTAGTACATCTCGCGTAGCCCCGCGCTGTACAATCTCTCTGGAGATCAACTGCACCGCACCAGCTCGCTGGGATTCAAATCGTGGATCGATATCCCATGCATCCCAGTACGTCGGTTTGTCGTGGAAAAACTGCCACTCATTCGCCCGATCACCAGGCTTCAGCCAGTCACGTCCTACCGTTTTGTCATACCATCGAGTGATCTCTCCCAAGTTATTAAACTCAAGCGTGTAAAATTCAGTTTCCCACGTGGAAGGGAAGGATTTTTCTTCCCTTACTGGAAGGATAACATCCGATGCTTCGCGCAGCCATATGGTTGTATACCCAAAAGCAGGAATCGACGGAACATGCACGAGCAACGTATACTTGTCTTCCTTTTGTTCAAGATCACAGGCCAGACGGTCTCCTTGACGATCAAATGCTGCCATCCTGGCGAGGTGGGCATCCCCTGTAATGGTGATATTTTCTCCACGTTCCCAGCCAAGGCTGTTGAATATAATGTAGGGAAGACCATCAACTTCATCTGTAGCAATGTTCTCCGCAAGGGTATCCAGCGTTTCCCGCAGTGCGGATGTACCCAGTGCAAATACCTTCGTGTACTCCTCGGTGGACGTTACGTAAACTTCTGGAATCGACGTTCCCGGAATAATGTCATGGAATTGGTTGAGCATAATCAACTTCCAGCCTTCATCCAGATCATTCTTCGTGTGCGCGCCGTAAGCCCCGGCAAATTGCCCCCAGATTTCCGCTTCCCGATATAATACCTCTGCCTTACGGTTGCTACGTTTGTTCCTCGCATGAGTTGTATACGTTCCGCGATGCAGTTCCAGATACAAGTCCCCGTGCCATTTCGGCAACGTCGGATTATTTAATGATATGTCTTCAAAAAAAGCCCCTGCTGTGCTGAATTTACTGATTGGCTGCCCCACCATCAAGTGGGATCGCTCCGCAAACTCCACCATCTCATTCGTCACGCCGCCACCACCATCGCCATGTCCGTAAAGCAACATTTGCTCAGGGTGAACATCCTTTTGTTTAAATGATTGCCAATGTTCATCCACATCTTTGGGACGCGTATGCTCATTCACCCCATGGTTCAGATACGCAAGCACCGAAGTACCATCAATGCCCACCCAGTCGAAGAGGTCATACGGAAACGCATTGGTATCATTCCAATTCAGCTTGGTGGTCATAAAATAAGGAATATCCGCAAGCTTCAGCATCTGCGGCAAAGAAGCACAGTAGCCGAAGGTATCCGGTAGCCACTCGATGTTGGAGCGCTTGCCAAATTCCGCCTGGTAGAAGTTCTGTCCATACAGAATCTGCCGAACCAACGATTCTCCACTCGGAATATTCAGATCCGGCTCCACCCACATGCCTCCAACCAATTCCCAGCGTCCTTCGGCAATGCGGGCTTTAACACGCTTGTACAGCTCCGGGTAATTATCCTTCACGAAGGCATACAACTGCGGCTGGCTCTGGGAATACACAAAATCCGGGTACGTGTCCATCAACGTACACATGGTCGAGAACGTGCGACTGGACTTGCGAACCGTCTCACGTACAGGCCACAGCCAGGCAATATCAATGTGGGATTGTCCAACCAGATGCATGAAGCCACTTCGATACTCCTCCGGATCTTCCTGCTGTACCGACTGTACTAATCCATGTTCGAAGTTCTGTATCCAGGCTGTATCACTCCAGCGATTCGGGTCATTGTACATGTCATCCATCACCTGATGAATGGCTTGAACAAGTGCCATCCGCTTGGGTTCCTTCTCGTTATATGCCCGGAGCGACTCGGTGAGTACCGTAACGCTGTACATCAGGCTCTGCAATGGCTGATTAACATAAACCAGTGCTGCCCGAATGCCCTGAATAGGCGGCTGAATAACGGCTTGTCGGTTGAGTGGATCCTGCGGCTCCGGAATCGGATCGTAGAGTTCAATCTCCAACTGCGGCGTATCCCCTACCCGACTTCTTGGCAAGGGTACGAACCCGTGATTCCGGTCCAGTCCGTGATACGGCATGCCATTCACCTTCAGCAGCCCTTCTCCTCCAGCCTCGAAGATCAGCCCAACAGCTTGATCTTGCCATTCCGCCGGAATCTCCACACGATTACTCAGAAAATACGTCGTGCCGTGTACGCTTTTCAGCGGATTCAAGCTTTGCATGGCCTTGTCTGCCTGCTCATCTTTATTTACTTCTGCCTGTTCGTACTCGTATTCCCCTGGCCGAATGTATCTGGCCCTCTGCATCTCCCACGCTGGAAGCTCGATCGTATCCAGCCATTGTCGCTGTTTTAGATCTTCGATGAATCGCTGAATTCGAATCATACCTGCACCTCCACCTTCTGGATGTGCAGACTGCAGGCGGTCCAATCCATAGAATTGCGGCCAACCATGAGCCTGAATTCACCCGGTTCTACGACAGACTGGAGACGAGAGTCGATCAGTGCGAGATGTTCTTTTTGCACAGGGAATGTAACGGTCTGAGTCTGTCCTGGCTCCAGATGGATTTTACGAAAACCCTTAAGTGACATTTCAGCCCGCGTAACCGAAGCCGACACATCCGTGATGTACAACTGCACAACCTCGCTTCCCGATACCGCTCCGGTATTCGTGACTTCAACCATCACCTGTGCTTCATCATCCGGGCCGATCACATCCGGTATAACTCTTACATTCTCGTATTTGAATTCGGTGTAGCTCAGTCCATATCCAAACGGATACTGCGGCGCCAGATCCATCTCCAGATACCGCTTGCCACGAGTGCGTTTGGCATGATAATAGACCGGAAGTTGCCCAACATGCTTGGGAATGGAGACGGTAAGACGACCCGATGGATTCACATCGCCAAACAGAATATCCGCAATCGCGTTACCACCTTCCTGTCCGGGGTACCACGCTTCCACAATGGCATGGACATGCTCATCAATCCAAGGTTCAGCAATGGGGCGGCCGTTAATATACATCACGATAACGGGTTTCCCGAGCTTATGTACTTCCTGCACCAGCTCCAATTGAACACCCATGAGATTCAGGGAAGCCCGGTCAATGCCCTCGCCACACTCCATGTCGTTCCATGGATCATCGGTCACCACTGAAGCACCTGTCCGCAAGTCTATGGTACCTTCACCAAAATCGCGGGCGCTGGACCCGCCCATCACCATCACGATGGCATCTGCCTGTTCCGCACAAGCCAGCGCTTGCGCAAAGCCCTCTCTGGAGTCGCCTTTAATCCGGCAGCCAGGCGCGTACAGCACCTGACCCGAATCCGCGCCAAGCTTGCGCGTAATGCCATCCAGTACGGTGACGATCTGCTCTCTCGGTTGTGGCGAGGTATAGTCCCCAAGTTGGTTATAGATATGGTTTGCGTTCGGACCAATGACGGCCAGCTTCGTGCCTGTTTTGGCAAGCGGAAGAGTATTTCCCTCATTTTTCAGTAAAACAATCCCCTCTTGTGCAACTTCCCTCGCCAGCTGTGTATGGTCTTCACATCCGATGACCTGTTCTGCAAAGTCAGGATCTACGAAAGGTTGTTCAAACAGACCAAGTCTGAATTTCATCTCTAGCACTCGCCACACAGCCAAGTCCAGATCCTTCTCTTCGATCATTCCCTGCTCAAGCGCCTGACCAAGATGTTTGCGGTACATGTACCCGGACATCTCCATGTCTACACCTGCCTGAAGGGACTGTGCCACGGCCTGCTCCCCGTTCTCGGCGGTGTTATGTCCATGAACCAGCATCTGAATGGCACCAAAATCAGTAATCACAAACCCATCAAAACCCCACTGCTCGCGCAGAAGGTCATTCAGCAGATACGTACTGGACGTGCAAGGTACGCCATCAATTTCGTTATATGCGGTCATCACGGAGCAAGCTCCGGCTTCCACTGCCTTTTTGAACGGCAACAGATCTATTTCATGTAATTCACGTAAGCCCATATGAACTGGAGCAGCATTGCGCCCACCCTCCGAGCTGCCATAAGCCGCAAAATGCTTGAGTGTCGCGACAATTGTCTGGTTGGAATCAAGGCGGTCACCCTGTAGTCCCTTCATGGCTTCTACTGCGAATTCACCGATTAGGTATGGATCTTCGGCAAAACATTCCTCCGTCCGTCCCCACCTCGGGTCACGTACGACATCCAGCACCGGGGAATACGTTGCCGCTCCACCCTGGCTCCGGGTCTCCACAGCGATGGCTTCACACATCTTGCGGTACAACTCCATATTCCACGTGCTGCCCACTGTTAACGGTACCGGAAAAACTGTTGCCCCGATCGCCATATGCCCGTGGGAACACTCTTCCCCAAACAAAATGGGTATGCCCAGCCGGGAATGCTCCATGGCATACTGCTGAATGACATTTGTGGCAACGGCCCCCTGCCGTGGGGTAAGCCCCGTTTCCAGCGTCACTTCGGTCCATGGATCGGCCCGAAGCACACCGTACAGAGAACCGACACCACCCTGTTCCATGTACGCTTTGAACTCTTCCGTCACCTGTACTGTACCATCAGCTGCTTTATCATACGTCTTCCATCCCATCGGCTGAATGAGTTGTCCAATCTTCTCTGCCGTTGTCATCCGTCCGATCAGATCCTGAACCCGCTCCTGAATGGGAAGCGAAGCATCTTTATAGTCCATATGCACATTCTCCTTATGCGTTCGGAATTAGTTAGGCGCGTGCACTCACATGGCTTTGCGGTAGTCACTTGGTGCCACACCCACCACGTTTTTGAAAGCCCGGTTGAAGGAATTATAGTTCGTGTAACCCACTTCCTCACTGATCTCCTGAATAGCCTTATCCGTCTCCTGCATGAGCAGCTTAGCTTTTTCGATGCGATGACTAATGAGCAGATCCACAAACTTCTCTCCAATCTCATCCTTGAAAAGCTTGCTCAGATACTTCGGATTAATATCGAATAGATCACTAAGGTAGTTCAGCGACAGATCAGGATTGTTGTAATGCTCTTCGATGTATTTGCGAATCTCCAGAATATGTGATCTGTGTTTTCGGGAACAATGCAGCGTCTGCATCTGCAACGCCAGTTCTCTGAACCCTTCCCAGCACAGCTCACGCAGATCGTCTAACGTCTCCCAGCCCTCAAGCCTTGGAAGAAGCGGGGTGAATATAGCAGCCCATGACTCCTGATACTCCCGTGGAAGTTCGGCGAATTCCCGATTGTAATGTTGAAATAACAATTGGATTGTATTCATAATTTCCTGACGGGACAGAACGGACTCACTGATTTGTTCAAACAGTCTCTCAAAATGCTTTTCCCAAACATCGTCCGACAAGCGCATCGCCTGTACCAGCAGGGAGATGGTCTTCAGGAACTCATACACATCATTGGTCGAATTCGGCACATCACTACACGGAATGATGCGATTTATGCCCAGTACAGCCTTGTACTCCAGCGCGTGCACGGCTTCTTTCAATGAAGCTCTCAACCCCCGAATATCAACAGCAACCCGACCAACACCAATGGTCACGGTGAAGTTCAGATACTGATCGATTCTGTCCAGATAACCAGCAAGCAATCGATGTTCAGTCTCCTCAGCTTGTTCCATTTCCGGAATCCAGAGGATGGCGTACAGACGCTGATCGGAGATCCATTCAGCCCATACTTCCGTCCCTTCATGGCGTGCACTCTCTTGCAGAATACTGGATAACACAAATTTCAGGAGGGATTGGTCCTGATGATGATACTCCGTCACAAATGTATCATACCGATCCATTTCAATTACCATGACGGCCCAACGATGCTCCAGCTCAGGCAGTTTGAACTTCTTCATCTCCGCTGTCAGCTCCGTGCTCGTAAAGTCTCGTGTGCCCTCCAGCAACTCCTGAAAGAACATTTTTTTCTGCAAAATCAGATTCTCTTCGTGCTCCTCCTGATATTGTCTCGTCTGATCAATCATGCGTTCCAGCGTTGTATGGATGAATCGAAACTCATTCTCCTTGCCATAGCCCAGCCCCGATTGCTTCTGCGAAGAGACGGTCTGAATTAACGTGACAATCTGCTGAATCGGCTTGTAATTTCTACGGGTCACGTAGATCACCCACACCACCCCGATCAACACAACCACTACCGCAAAGGCAAACCAGATATTATAAAATTGCAGCGTCCATTTGACGATTTTTCCATTGTTGAGACCTGTCTGCACCTTCCAACCGCTATAACTCGACGTGAATTCGGAGAAGACTTCTCCCGACGTGGTTTTAGTAGAAGCTGCACCCCCTCCTGGCATGCTGCTATCCCACAGATTGCCGCCCGAACGGTTGAAGATGTTCACAAACGTAAATTCCGGATCATACATCTGCATGATGGATTTTCTCAGGGTACTCAGGTCCACGTTTGTGACCACAAGTCCTTTGCCGTTTCCTACACTGCGCACAATCGTAATCACTTGCTCAGTCGCTTGCGATGGAAAAGCCCGGAACGCTCGTGCCCCTGCCCACTTCTGTTCATCCCTTGACCGGCTATCTGCAATAAAGTCTGCATCCGGGAACTCTTCAATCGGAACAGCCTTCCCGTTACTGAAGACCGTGCCATCCCCGTATCGAACGAGATAAATCGAATCAATCAGCGGATACTCTATTTTCAATTCATCAACCACCTGGACCGCCTGAATGCCGGCATACACATCATCGCTGCCAGATACCGAGAAATAATTCTTCAAGTTAGGGTTGGTCAAAATCTCACGCAGTACCTTGAAGTCGATGGAACGCAGGGAGTTGTCCAGATATTGCGTGACCTGAGAGGCCAGAAATTCATTGGCCTTAAGCGCTTCTCTACGGTTCTGTTCATTGAATACTTGAAAGAAAATAAAGAATAGAATGGTCGTCACAATAAAGAAAACAGGCAGATACGATAACAGCAAACGTCTAAACCAATTGTTGTTCATCTCCGAGATCCCCCCACCATTACTGTTCATGCTGAATGACGACAAACATCTGTGCTGATCGCTAATTTTCCATAAATATTCAGTACATTATATCGGATGACGTGGGGTTGTCATAGGAGAAGACCGTCCCGGTCACGGGTGACAGACGGGACAGCCTCTATATTGAATCCTTCAATTATTGATTCTTCTCAATGGCACGCTGGTAGATCTCAAGGTAATTACTCAGTCCGAGACCATCAAAGCCTTTGACATACGAATCCCATTCCTTATCAATGCTCTTGCTGCCAATAATGAACTGTGCCATATTCGTCTGTACATAATCCTTGATGGCCGTAGTCAGTTGTGCGGCTGATTCCGTATCCTCTGGACGAATAAATACGTTCGCAGGGTATACTTCTTTGGGTGCATAAGGTTCATACACATTGGTAGCTTGAGCCAGACGTGTACCATAACCCTCTGCTTCTAAAGGATTCTGTCCTTCCGCAAACAGATTACGGAACGTGTTGGACAAGTCATGTGCTCCGATCTGTGACCAACTCTCGTTCACAACAACGTTTGGATCACGCTCAGGCAGGTTGTAGTAGCTGTATTTGGCCGGCTCGCCATTGATGTTTTTCTCATCGGCATCTGCCTTCTTCCAGCCCTTGCCTTCAGTTGGTCCATACTCCGCGTACAGCGCACCTTCTTCACTGAACATGTAGTCTACGATCTTGATGGCGGCAATCTGCTGTGCTTCTGTCGCTTTGTTCGTGATGGCAAACTCAAACTCACCTACGCTCTGCGTGGCGCCTGTCGTCTGCACTCCATCTGGTCCTTTCAATGGAGGAACGATCTCCCAGTGCTGGTGACGGGTGATATCTTTGTCATAAGTATTCACGAGATAACTGACCAGCGCCGTTGTAATGGAACCGACCACTTCATCGCCTTCCTTGTTCCCCAGCTGTCCAATCGCCTGATCATTCTGTGTAAAGGAAGCCGGATCAATCAGGCCATCTGCATAGAGCTTGTTCATGTACTCCAGCCCTTTCTTCCAGCCTTCCTGATTGGCGGCAAAACTCACCTTGCCATCGTTCACGATCAGATATTTGTCGTTGTCATTGTATATAAAGCTATTCATCAGGTAGGCATCAATGTTGCCATTCCATACATACTTGTTCGGTGCGCCTGTAAGTGGAATCTCGTCCGCTTTCCCGTTACCGTTTGGATCTTGTGTCTTAAACGCCTTCAGAACGGTATACAGTTCATCAGTTGTGGTTGGCATTTTCAGAGCCAGATTATCGAGCCATTCCGTGTTGATCCAGTATTTCTGTGCATACGTACAGTGGTAACATTCATTGAAGATAGGCAGCGCATAGATGTTGCCGTCCGGTGCCGTAATGGCTTCTTTGAAGTATGGTTTCTCTTCCATAATCTTGGTCAGATTCGGACCATACTTCTGAATCAGATCTTGTAGCGGAAGGAACACGCCCTGTTTTCCATAGGTTTGAAGGTCTGAGGTGGTGAACTTGCCGTGAAGAAATACTTCCGGATAATCACCACTAGCCAGCAGCAATTGTCTGCGATCCTGCAAAGCGTCCGTTGGGGCCAGATCCCATTTTAGGGTAACGTCGAACTTGTCTTCGATAAATTGGGTAAATTCATTCTCTTCCATGGACGCTTTGCCTTGCGGAGCAAAGAGGGTCATGGTTACAGGACCGCCGCTCTCCCCGCTACCGTCGCTACTTCCACCCGATTCCTCGGATGAACTGCATGCGGACAACAAAGCCATCGAAGCAAAGACCAGAAACAACATCGAAATCCAAGATTTTCTCAATCTGACTCCTCCTTTTTGTTCATAACGGCAAATTATTGACTTGTACTGCACGTGTATAAAATCGACCCCGGAAGCCGGCGTGTTCCTTCCACCTCCTTTCAAGAGGCAACCGGGCTTAACTCACAAGGATTAACCTTTCAGGGAACCAACCATGACCCCTTTAACAAAATGTTTCTGTACAAATGGATACATGATCAGAATTGGAATGCTCGCGACAACAATCAGTGCATATTTCAACACCTGCTCGAACCCTTGGTCCCGCATCTGTTGGCTGGTATTGGCGAGCATCGCCGGATCAGCCGCGTTCAGGATAAGCAGATTGCGAAGCACGTATTGTAGAGGGAACAATTTCTCGGAACGCAGGTAGATCAATGCATCAAAGTACGCATTCCAGTGACCTACGGCATACATGAGTGTCATGACTGCCAGAATGGGCTTTGATAAGGGAAGAACTACGCTGATCAGATACCGGATATCCCGGCAACCATCCATTTCCGCGGCCTCCCCGAGTTCTTCCGGAATGGAAGATTGGAAGAAAGTTCTTGCCACGATTACCTGGAATACTGCGAGCGCCCCGGGCAGCCACATCGCCCAACGTGTATCGAGCAGGTGCAAATCCTTCATCAAGAGGTAGGTGGGAATCAGACCGCCATCAAAGAACATCGTGATCATCATGAAAATAATGATGGCCCCTCGTCCATAGAACGATTTTCGTGACAAAGGATACGCCAGCATGACGGTCAGCACCACGTTAATGAACGTGCCCACCACGGTGTAAATGATCGTGTTATAGAAACCGAGCATAAGCTGTTGGCTTTTGAAAATGGAGATGTACGCCTTGATGTTAAAGTCTACCGGGAACAGCCACACCTGACCGGATGTCACGGCTCGTGAAGAGCTGAACGAAGAACTGATGATATACAAAAGCGGATAAAACACTGTTAGCAGTATGGCGAACAGAAAGATATAGTTGAATGTCATGAAAATGCGGTCACCGAGCGGGTCCTTGATCCGGTTACGATTAATCAGGTTGAACATGGATAAACTCCTCCTTTACCACAAGCTGTTCTGGGATACTTTGCGCGATATGCCGTTGACGATAACCAGCAGGATCAGGTTGATAATGGAGTTGAAGAACCCAACTGCCGAGGAGAAGCTGAAATTCGCTCCGATCAGACCCACCTTGTACACATACGTGGAGATAACCTCCGAAGCGCTTGTGTTGAGTGGATTCTGCATCAGGTATATTTTCTCAAAGCCCACACCCATAATGCTGCCCAGACTCAGAATCAGCATGATAACGGTGACTGGAACGAGCGATGGGAGGTCGATGTGCCATATTTTCCGAAGCCTTGATGCGCCGTCCATCTTTGCTGCTTCATAGAGAGATGGATCAACACCAGCAAGAGCTGCGATATATATAATTGATGAATATCCCATGCCCTGCCACACACCTGACCAGACATATATCGATTTGAAGTATTCCGGAATGCCCATGAAGTTCGTCATCGGGAAGCCGAGCAGTGTGAACAGCTTGTCTACCACGCCCACATGCGGGGAGAGCATCAGAATGATAATGGATACCATAACAACCGTTGAGATAAAATGCGGAGCGTAAGTGACCATCTGCACGGTCTTCTTGAAGTAACCCGTTCGAATCTCATTCAGCGCCAGCGCCAGAAGGATCGGAATGGGGAAACCGGCAATTAAGGAATAAAAGCTGATGCCTATCGTGTTTTTGATTAACAGCCAGAAGTTTGGAGATTGGAAGAAGGCTTCAAAGTGTTTGAATCCGACCCACGGGCTTCCCCAGATTCCTTTGACCACACTGAAGTCCTTGAAGGCGATTTGGACACCTACCATAGGAATGTACTTGAAGATCAACAGATACAACACCGGGGGCAGCACGAGCAGGTAGAGCTCCCAGTGTTTCTTGAGGCTTTTGATGAATGGATGCTGCCGCTTGGGCTCTACATGTTTCCTCTGATGGAGTTCCATCTTGGCGGGTATGCTTTCCGTAGCTCGACTCATTTGCGTCACTCCTTCTACACCTCAAGTGTAATAATACATTACATTTACATCCCTTAAACATCCTTTTTTCTGTTCTTAGTTCCTTGTTCAACAAATATGATGTAAACATTCATATCAGGTAGCGCTTTCTTGATTTGATAGTACATCGCTCGATAAACTTTTATCAATTTGCAATTTTCTCCGACTTCTCTTTATTCCACAAACCCTTGTGTGACAAGCGATTGCGAGCCGTTTCTATTGGGCATCGTGTCCCTTATGTATGAATAAAAAAATCCCGGAGGTGGTTATATCTCCCCCGGAATTGACATGGCATTCTTACATGCAAGTTCAAAAAGTTAACGATTCAGCACCGAGAAGGCTGCGAGAACCTGAAAGAGGAGGAGCGGAGTGTAGGCAAACCTACATGAGCACCGGACTCCGAAGGTGAACGCAAGATTCGATGTCGAGTTCGCTTCGTGGTTTACTTCGTGATCAATTGGGGACTTTTTGAACAACCTCTATGCGCTTGTGACCAATCTGAACGTATGTGTGATGGGAGCTTCATTGGTTGTAGCGGATTGGGGCAGATCCACAAGAAGTCCGTCTTCTGTCTGCTGATACGAAAGTACGTCATCGCTACCGACGAGTTCGATCCGCTCTACCTTTTCCAGATAAGGAATGATTAACTGTGGTTGTACGGTCTCATTCTCGTTTCGGTATATACGGAAGGCATACACGGTGTTGATCTCTTCTTTCTGTGTGAAAGCCCAATCTTTCGTAAAATATGGCCCGCAGATCCGGGTTCCATAGACGCCTTCCCCATGAGTACCCAACCATTCACCGAGGCCCTTGATGCCTCGAATTGCCCCTTTTGGCAGACGCCCATCGGGTTGTGGACCTACATTCAGCGCCAGGTTACCGCCCTTGGACACAACTTCGAGTAGAATATGTGCCAGCTGTCTTCCCGTTTTATACTGATCATCGAATCCGAAGGCAAAGGAGTTCCCCACGGTAATACAGCTCTCCCATGGAATGTTCATCGGATGTTCCGGTATGGTCTGCTCGGGGGTAACGATATTCTCATACGCCCCACCCACGGTGCGATCTGCGGACAGGAGCCAAGGTTGTGTGGTCTTACGCGCCCGTTCCACGACTTCTCCAAGCCTGATATCCTGACCATGGCGACCTTCGCGCACCCATCCAGCATCCAGCCACAGACATTCGATTCGCCCGTAATTCGTCAGTAGCTCCATGATCTGCTCATGTGTGAACTCCACGAATTTCTCCCACAGCCACGGATACTTATGGGGATCATACGAGGGCCCGCGCCACATATGACGTCCACGCTCCATGCCCGGTGCCCAGTAATACGGGGTATGCCAGTCCGCTTTGGAGAAATACGCTGAGATGCCCAGTCCTTTGGCCCGAAATGCATCAAATAATGCTCGACAGATGTCCGCATACTTATGGGTATGAAAAGGCGTGTCCTTGCCCGTTATCCGGTAATCCGTCGTCTTGGTATCCCACATGCAGAAACCGTCATGGTGCTTGGTGGTGAACAGGAAATATTTGAACCCGTTATCTGCCGCCATTTGTGCCCATTCCTCAGGCTGGAAACGAATCGGATTGAAGGTTTTGTTCAGATCAAAATATTCCCGCTTGAAGTCTTCCATGTCATCCGTCCAGTCGATGTCATCGCGCGACCAATCGCCATCTTCGTCGCTCAGCGCCCAAGATTCCACGAGGCCAAGCTGGGAATACGGCCCCCAGTGCATCATCAACCCCAGCTTCTGATCCTTGAACCACTCCAACCGCTCATTCAGCAGCGGGTCCTCCGGTTTGATCCACTCGTCCTCTTTGCTAAAATTGTGCACGCCGGCTTCGACAAACTGCTCTTCCTGCTCCAGTACGGTTTCTTTGGCTTCGCTCATCCTGTTTCATCTCCTTTGGATTGGATAAAAGATAAACCATGCATGTTACGCCTGGTCACTCCGAGTGCAGTACCATCTTCCGATCGCTGTTATCCCCGGATTTCTTTTATTTCACTTTATAATTGTTGGAAATCCGGTGATAAAGGCGAGCGCTTCGCTTCTTCAGATTGGTTCTGCACTCTCCGTTTTGGCGTAAACGCTAGTTTAACTATTAAGGGGCGTAGTAACTTTGTTATTTCGAGTGCGGTGCCATCTTCAATCACTATGGAACCCCTTATTTCCCTTGTCTCTATAAGGGAAATCCAAGCTGCTGATCCTGGTGAATAAGTAGAATATTTCTTAAGGAACACAGGGCGTCTTATTTAACCTTATGATCCTCTTTTAAAATTGTAAGGAACATCAGACACGTTATTTCCCGAAATTAGCTGATAAAAACGCTGTAAACTGCTGCTTATTCTGATATTGGATGTGTCAGATTCCTTAGATTTCGACTAGCGCTCCGAATCCTTAAATAAGATGTCTGAGATTCGTTAGCATTCGCTCCCTACTCTGCTCCACCGGCGAGCGGGAAGGACGAATCCACACCCGCCCGGAGCGGAGCTTTTCATTGAAAAGGAGCGAAGTGCTCATAACTTTCAATGCACGGGAGTAGTAAAGTATCAACTTGAGCATCTCCGTATTGCAAGGCCCCAATTACAGCGTGATTTCGCGGCCCTGGCGTGCTGATTCGTAGATGGCACAGAGCATCTTCATTACCTCGACGCCGTCTTCGACGGGGCTAAGTGTTTCTTTGCGGCCCTGTGTACTATCGATAAAATGGTTGATTTCATTGCGGAACGATCCCATAAAGTCGAATGATTTGAAATCCACCTGTGGCGTCATGTTCAAAATGGTGTTGAATTTCTCGCTAATGATCGAAATTTCCGGCTCCAGCTCGGCACCGCCTTTATCGCCATATAGCTTTACCGAAGTCTCATCCGCTTTAGCATGGAGCGTGAAGCTGACATCCACGAGTAGGCTCGCACCGTTCTCGAAACGAATCAGTGCATTCGCCATGTCCTCAACGGTGTTCTGCCCCGCGTCATAGTCCGCTGCCTTGTAGAACGACAGATTGTTAATATTCGAGCGGTTTCCCAATCGATTGGACACGTTGGCGGAGACGGATTTCACCTTTGGTCTGCCCATGAGATACCAGCAAATGTCGATTACATGCACCCCGATATCGATCAGCGGACCACCACCAGAACGGTTGATATCCGAGAACCAGCCACCCGGATTGCCCAGACGACGAAGACTGGAGGCTTTGGCATAATAGATCTCGCCCAGCTCACCCTCGTCGATAAACTTCTTCAGAATTTGTGCATTGTCGCTATATCGGCGAACAAAACCGACTTGCAGCAGCTTTCCACTGCGATGAACCGCCTTCTCTACTTCGAGGGCATCCTCCACCGTTTGGCAGAGTGGTTTCTCACACAGCACGTTTTTGCCCGCGTCCAGAGCAGCAATACTAATCTCCGCATGGGAGTCGTTCCATGTACAGATGCTGACGGAATGGATCTCAGGCAGTGCGAGCAATTCTTTGTAATCGGTAAACACATGAGGTGCATTATATTGCTTCGCCACTTCTGTGGCACGTTCTGCATTCAGGTCGCAGATAGCGTATATTTCAACGTCCGGGTTACTGGCGTAGGCTTGCAAATGGCAATCGGATATGGATCCGGCACCGATAACGGCGACTTTCAATTTGGACATAGTGCTGACTCCTCCATAAATAAAATAATTGGCGTCCATTGGGTAGACGTTCCGGTTGCGAATCGTTCTTCCGATCGCTCTTATCCCCAGATTTCTTTAATCCCCTTTCTCAAAAGGGGAAATCCGGTGATAAAGGCGAGTTAATGCTTACGAAGTAGCTTTCTTGCAGAAAGCTTTTAGCTTCGTTTCTTCAGAATCGATTTCGCCCCCTCCACTACTTTTTCTGACTGAACTAACTTTCTGTTTGAGCCATACGTAACAAGTCATATTTCATTTAAAACAAGTACTCAGCTCTATGCCTCTTCCCATAGGCGGCGGACGTTATCCATGGCAATGCGTGAGGCGGTTTTGCAATCCTCCATGCCTTCAAATTCAACCGAGATATATCCGTCATACCCGGATTTTTTCAATACACGGAATACCTCAGGCATGTCGATATCGCCATGGCCCACAATGGCACCGCGCAGGTAATTGCCATGCGAGGTTTGGAACCAGCCTTCACCGGGGTTCCGGTAGGAAGGTCTCCAGTAGAAGTCTTTGGCATGCACGATCGACGCGTACGGAATGTTATTTTTCACGGCACTCACCGGGTCTTCGTCCACACAGAGGAAATTGCCGACATCCAGCGTGGTCTTAAAGTTACTCCGCGCCGTTTCGTGTAACAAACGCTGAATTCGCTCACTCGACTGCACATAGTACCCATGGTTCTCAACGCTTGTTGTGATTCCAAAATCCGCTGCATAATCGGCTATCCGCTGACAGGCTTTCACCAGTACCGTTAGGTCGATCTCGAACTGTGCTACAGTTCCCTCTGGTGCAGGGCGGAAAGCCACGTCATGACGCATCAGCTTCACGCCGAGCGCAGCAGCCACATCCACATGTCGCATCACATTCTGGATCTCTTGCTCCAACGCTTCGGCGTCCTCCTGAACAGCGAAGTTTGCGCCGATGGCGTAATTGGAAATGTCGATCCCGACCTCTTTTGCCACAGCTTTAATCTCATCAATCAACTCCGGATTATCGATCAGACTGAATCCCATCGGTACAATCTCCACATGTTCCCCGCCCTGATCGGCGATCCAACGAATGGCATCTGGTACGGTTAATTCTTTGCGATCCAATGCTTGTTGCAGACTGTAGGTGCTGAGTCCAACTTTCATTTTTCCTCATCCTCTCTTGTAGTCAATGTCCATACCCAACGTATACCTTTTTCCGGCGGACACGACAATTGCCATTAATCGTTTGACTCTACTATTTTCCTTTTTCTAGCCCAAATCCGGTGTATCCACAAACGTTACTGCCAGATCATCCGTCTGATGAAGCTCGAATACGATGATTTCATTCTCACCTTCACGAAGAAGCGGGGCTGGTACATATAACGTTTTTTGCGGTCCTTTATTCCAGTAGCGCCCCAGATTGAATCCGTTTACAAATACAACCCCCTTGGTCCAGCTATCCAGTCGCAGAAAAGTATCTCTTACATCCGTGATATTAAACTCTCCTCGATAAAATGCTGGTCCCTGTACTTCATTAATTGTTTCGCTAATCACATCACTAAATTGTAAACCCGACAGATCAGTTAATGGCAGACAATGAATCGTCCAATCATATAAAAATTGAAAGCCATGTCGCACACCTTCGGTGATGCCCTTCGGATCTCTCAGGTACGGACCATAGTTGATTCGCCCCATATTTTCAACAAGGATCAATAGATCTGCGCCCTCAGGCGGCACTGCAAAGGAAACCGATAATGCCGTATTCCCCCGTTCCAGCACGCCCTGAAATTGCCCATCAACAAACACAAGCGCACGGTCACGAACCTCCTGAACCACCAGTTCCTGTCGCTCCCTTGGCCCGGATATTCGGGTTTGATAACAAATAAAGCCATAATCCTGACCCAGCTTCTCCATCGGTTCCGGATTCGTGCGTTGTACCGGGACTGATATCCGGTCCATCTGCGCCAGTAATGACGCCTGTTGGGTCAACTCCACCCGCCCATAAGCGATGGTCCCCTTTGATTCTGGCAGCACAAGCTCACCCAGATCTTCGCCGCTATATTGAGCAATAAGGTCCCTCACCGCATGGAACTTCGCTGTCGGCTCCCCGGATTCACTGAGCAGTGAATCATAGTCGTAACTTGTAATTGTGGGTTCGTATTGATCCTTCTGCTGACAGTTCGCCCCGTTATAAAATCCAAAGTTCGTTCCACCGTGGAACATGTAAAAGTTAACCGAGGCTCCTGCTCGAAGCATCTCCTCAAACACACCAGCCACATCTGTGGCTTCTCGGGTGTGATGTGACTCACCCCAGTGATCGAACCAGCCGTTCCAATACTCCATGCACATCAAAGGTTCATCCGCCTGATATTCACGCAACTTGGCGAACGCTCCTTCCGTTCCTGATCCAAAATTAACTGTAGCCAGATGCCCCGGGACTGATCCCGCTTGCAGCATGTGGTCTGTCGGTCCGTCCGAGGTAAATAACAACACATCCATACCGCGCTCTACCATGCCATCACGTAAATAATGCAGGTAACTCGCGTCGTTCCCGAAGCTGCCGTACTCATTTTCAATCTGCATTGCAATGATCGGCCCGCCATGGGTGCTCAGAAGAGGTTTCAATTTGGGCAAAAGCACATCATAATAACGATCCACATTCTCCAGAAATTTTGCATCACTACACCGCAGACGAATTTCATCATCGGCAAGCAGCCAGGCAGGTAATCCGCCAAACTCCCACTCGGCACATATATAAGGACTCGGGCGAACAATCACATGCAGACCCACATCTCCCGCAATGCGAATAAAACGTTCCAAATCAGCCATGCCTTCAAACCAATACTGCCCCGGCTGCGGCTCATGAACATTCCACGGCACATACGCTTCCACCGTATTGAAACCGCAGGCTTTCAACTTGAGTAACCGATCCTCCCAATAGTCGGGGACCACTCTGAAATAATGGATTGCACCCGACAAAATCCGAATAGGCTCGCCATCATACATGAAATGTGAACCTTTATACGTCAGCACCGCCATGTTACAGCCCTCCCCGTTCACTTAGATATATGCCCAACCCAGACAACGTAGGGTACCATCTGGATTCATGAATGGTTAATCGCATCCTTCTCGATGTGACCTGTGGGAAACAGCAAATTCGCTTATACCCCACCACCGTCCCCGTGTAGAACGTTTCCCAACCACCATCTGCCGTCTGTAACTCCAGTGTAAAACGCTCAATCCGTTGACCTGTCTGGATATGTTCCATCAGCACCAACCGATCAAACGATCGTTCCTCCCGCAAATCCAGCTCAATCCAAGCCTGCTCTGTTCCTTCGTGAGGACACCAATACGTATCCCGGCGTTCCGTCAGCACTTCCGATACGGCATGTTGTTCATCCATCGTCTCCGATGCTTTTACCAGCGCCTGCAAGGCGAAATTTTCCTGAAAAATGGTACGCAGCGAATCTCCCAATTCCTGTAGTCGCTCCACATCCGTTTCGTGAATGAGACCACGCGTATCCGGTGGCAGATTGAGTAAAAAGGTGGCGTTGCCTCCCACTGCGCCGTAATAAACGGCGAGCAGTTCTTCCAGTGTTTTGACCTGATCATCTTCACTGGCATGATAGAACCATCCTGGGCGAATCGAGGTATTCACCTCGGCAGGGTACCAGATCAGTTGCCCACCTTGGGAACGAATGACCTCTCGGCTTCCCAAATCACTGTCCTGCGTATTGATCCTTGTGGCAAACTCACCATCATCCACCTGTTGTGATTGCTCCTGAATCTTCTCATTATCCTGCATATGCGCTGGCACAACGCTCCATTCCGATTCCCGTGTATGCCCCGCCTCATTGCCGCACCAGCGAACATCCGGGCCACATACTGAGATGACAGCCTCAGGCTGAAGTTCACGAATAAGCGCATAATAGGCGTCCCAGTCATAGACCTGCCTTTTGCCATTCGGACCCTCACCGCATGCACCATCGAACCATACACAGAAGATATCGCCATAATTCGTAAGCAGCTCGCGCAACTGTTGGAGGAAAAACTCGTTATACCTCTCGGAATCTCCATAAGTGGCTTCATGCCGATCCCAAGGAGACAGGTACACGCCAAACTTTAATCCACCCTCACGGCAGGCATCGACGACTTCCTGAACCAAATCCCCCGTACCATTCCTCCACGGACTAGCCGCGACCGTATGCGCTGTAAACTGACTGGGCCACAAACAAAATCCATCATGATGCTTACATGTCAGAATCAGCCCCTTCATCCCCGCAGCCTTGCATGCCTGCACCCATTGCGTTGCGTTCAGTTCAGAAGGATTGAAAATCGCCGGGTCTTCCTCCCCAGTGCCCCATTCCTGATCCGTAAATGTATTTACCGTAAAATGAATAAACGCGTAGAACTCCATCTCCTGCCATCTCAGCTGGCGTTCGGATGGGCTGACCTGTGCTGCGGACTTAATCCATTCGGCTGGTTGCAGTTCATAATTCATGGCGTATCACTCCTTTTATTTAGCGCATCCCCATATCATTGGACCACCCTTGCTTGGACCACTACTCAGTGCACTACTGTCCATGAATGGCTGTGATGCAAGCAATAACTGTTGCTTGGCTTCTTCAACCAAATGTGGATCAATGGGATAATTAAAGTTGCCTTTGTACCTCACGCCTGATCCCATATGGATTTCCGTGATACCCGTCTGCCTCACTAGCGTTTGAATTCCCTCTATGGTGACCCCCGACCCTGCCATGACAGCGATGTTCAAGGTTTGCCCCAATTGCTGAAGCTGTTTCAGTTCCAGTATGGCTTCAGGCGCTGTCTGTTTCCCTCCCGATGTAAGTACACGCTCTACGTTGCCCAATGTGTTAATGGCCTTGAGCGCCTCAGTCAAGCTTGTGCTCACATCAATTGCACGATGAAACGTAACGCCCAAACCCTGAGCTTCGGCCATACATAATTGCATGGGTAAAAGGTCCACTTCACCATCTCCGGTGAGGGCACCGATTACGATGCCAGCGGCTCCAAGTTCCCTCGCCACGCGTACATCCCGGGTCATGGCGTGGATGTCATCTGCGCTATAGCGGAACGAGCGGCTATGGGGACGGATCATGACATACACCGGAATGGATACCTGGGATACCACATGCTCCATGACGCCATAACTGGGGGTAAGTCCTCCTTCAGACATCGCAGACACCAGCTCAATCCGATCAGCCCCTCCCTCCTCAGCTGCCTTGGCATCTTCCACATCCACAGCAATGACTTCCAATACAGGCTGTCTCTTCATAAGGATCGCTCCCTTCACTTCATCGTTGAATATTCTAGAACCGTTAACCCGTATCGATACACATCTCTCGAACTGCACACAGCCTGATCCATGACATAAAGGACCGACTGAACGCTTCATCAGCGCTCCTGCGGTCCTTCTTCATCATTATTTGACGACGGTCAGCTTCCAGATTGCAATCTGCAAAGGCTGGCCGTCCTGAACGATATATGGTTTGTCGGTAATGATCTTCATGATTGGATTCTCCTTTGGGGACCGGAATGGGCTAGCAAATAGAGAGTGCAATGGACATCATATACTTTGTTTAATGATTTTGTTATTTTTGTTATTTATAATGTTATTATCAATTAGCAATAGTCTAAAACGTTAGGATCAGAACGTCAATACAAAAAAAGACACCCAGAGGGTGTCTTCGTGTCTTGGATAACCTTCTGGTTATCCGAGCTTTTTCTATTTTCTACGCCGAGCCTTCGTCATTCGATTAAACATAATCAGTGCAGCAATAATCATGGCTATCATGGCAATATTACTCGCCACTTCTTGTGATAATCCGAAAAGAACTCCCAGGTTAGTCACCAGGCCTCTCACAATCAGCGCCACCACAACCAGCAGGATTGGACTTAAAAAATTATAATTTCTCATTCCTCGCAACACCCCTGACCCCATTGTTCAGAACTACGAATCTCATAACACTATCATAACAGTAGCTATTCTGTGTTACAACAAAGGACACCCGCGTACAGTGTCCTTTGTCATATACCAACGTATTCTGCTTTGGATGACAGAACAACCTTTCGATTGCTCTTATCACCTGATATTTCCGATTATCTTCTACACCTGTTTGAATTCGATCCAGTCAATCTGGAGACCTGGTTTGGTGAAGTCCAGTTTCAATTCATACAGTCCTGCTTCAAGATCTACTTTGACAAGTTTCTGTCTGATCCATTTGCCTTCTGTACCATTCGTTTGGATGGTGGTCACCAACTGATCATTCAGGAGCAGGTTACATGCACTTTGAGCCAGTTCCGGCTCAGGGGACATGATCTGTACGATAATCCGGTAATGGCCTGCCTTGTCCACTTTCATGTAGACCGGTTCAGCTACCGCAGGTTTCACCTGTGCGTTCTCAACCAGATCCTGAGCTTGTGCAGCAGATAGGGATGCATTCGCTTGGAACGAAGCGACGTTCTCCACTATCTCGTGTTTTCTGCCGGACACCGGTGCATTCATGATGAATTTGCAGATATTAATCGCCGAGCGTTGCAGTTCTCCGCGCGTAAGTGTTCCATTTTCCAAGGATTCAATCGTGTTGTCGTCCCAGCCGTTAATCTCTGCGCCGTAGTTCGGTACAACCATGTAGAGATCATTCTGCGCACGGATCATCCAGTTGGTGTATTTGCGATCAGCTTCTCCACCTTCGGTCACATCGTTCATAATCGCCCACCAGTCGGTCATGACGATTCCCTCGAAATTCCATTCGCCACGCAAAATCGTGGTGTTCAGGTCGTAGTTGGATGCCGCCCAGTGTCCGTTAACCGGGTTGTAGGAGGTCATGATGGAGTTTGCTCCGCCTTCTTTTACAGCGATTTCGAACCCTTTCAGGTAAATTTCACGCAGTGCACGTTCGGAGACAACAGCATCTACTTTACTGCGGTGTTTCTCCTGATTGTTGCAGGCAAAGTGTTTCAGTGTGGCATTGGAACCACCCTTCATGATACCTTTCGTACATGCTGCGGCAAATACACCCGAGATCAGCGGATCTTCGGAGAAGTACTCAAAGTTCCGGCCATTGAGCGGGCTCCGGCGGATATTGAGTCCAGGTCCGAGCAGGGTATCCACCTGATTTCTCAGCAATTCCTGTCCTTCCATCACATACAACTCTTCAACAAGATCCTTGTTCCATGTGGCCGCAAGCAACGTACCAATGGATACCTGTGTTGCCTTCTCGCCACTATCCATACGAATACCGGACGGGCCATCTGCCGTACATGCTACCGGAATACCGTAGTTAAACAGGCTGTCGCTGACACCACCAAATGCAGATGCTGTTCCCGAAGTAACGAGCGGACTGCTCATGCCTTCGCCACGGACAATTGCCGCTAGATCCTGATCACTCAGTTGAGCGATGAAGGTTTCCAGACTCACTTTGCCAGCCTTAACGTCACTCAGCTTGTGGCCCTGGTTACCTGTCTGCTCCAGCGTTTGCGGGAGATTCTGCTCAATCCGGTTTGCCATGGATATCTTACGTTTCGGTACTTCTGCATAAGTCAGTTCATAAGATCCATCTTCCTTGCGTGAACCTGGTTTCATCCGTGTAAAATCTTCAGTTGGGGCCATCGCTTCTTGCAGTTGCTCCACCAATTGAAGAGATTCAATACTATAGCCATCCTGGCCATCAATGCTGATATGCTGCACTTGTTTCACACTGGTTCCTACATGCAGTCGGTATGTGCCTTCTTCCAATACGTACGCGGAAGCAAGACCTGTAACGCCTGCATCATCGTAAGATGCCATGGCATGGATCGGGAAGCTGATCGTCAGAAGTTCTGACTCGCCCGGCTGCAACAATCCTGTTTTGCCAAAAGCCACCAAAGCCTTCACCGGTTGTCCCAGTTTGCCTTGTGGTGCTTCATAATAAACTTGCACAACCTCTTTGCCCGCATATGTTGTACCTGAGTTGGTCACATTTACACGAACTTCAATGTAGGTTTCGCCGTCTTTGGACACTGATTTTGCTTCTTCGTGTTGGGCCAAAAACGTCGTATAAGACAGGCCGTAACCGAATTCAAACTGAACGCGCTCAGGTCGAAACGTTTCGAAATAACGATAACCTACATAGATATCTTCCTGATACAGGTTCTTGAACTCATTGCCGTAGTTGCTTGTCGAAGGGTAATCTTCGATGGAATATGCAATCGTATCTGTCAGTTTACCGCTTGGTGTAACGTCCCCCGCCAGCACATCGGCAATCGCATTACCACCCTCCATACCGCCATGCCAGGAGTAAATTACGCCTTGGATCGGATGTAGATACGTTTCGTTTAACCAGCTCATGTCGATGATATTTGAGACATTCAACACAACGATTGTGTGTTCAAACTGCGACGTAACTTGCTTCAACATCGCTTTCTCATCTTCTGTCAGTTGGTAACTTCCTGGCGCATCCGCATTATCCTGGTCTTCTCCTGCTGTACGTCCAATAACGATAATGGCTTTGCTAGACTTGCTTCTGGCCTGTGCAACCAGTTCATCCGTCAAAGGCATTTCTTTCTGATTCCATGGCTCAGCCGCCCATACTTTTCCGCCATCATCAAATGGATTTTCCTCAATCCACTTCTCATAGACAGCTGCCAGCTCTTCATTAACAGTAATATTCTTTTTGCTGCGAAGTCCATCTAACAGATTCGTTGTATAAGCTACATGAACACTACCGCCTGAACCCGTGCCGCTCCGATAATAATTGACTTGAATGCGACCAAAAACTGAAACGTTTTCGTTTTCACGAAGTGGAAGCACTTGGCCTTCATTTCTGAGTAAAACGGCTCCTTCAGCGGCAACCGTACGACTAAACTCTGCAAACCCTTCCAATGGAACTCCGATTTGATGTGTGCTCAATGATTTCCCTCCTGATTGTCATCCCCATATCTACGAATCGCTATATATAAAATGAACTATATAAATTGAACTAAAGAATATTTACACTGGACACTCCGATGACAGAATAACCTTCCGATCGCTGTTATCCCCAGATTTTATGAATCCCCCTTATATGGGGAAAATCCGGGGATAAAGGCGAACGCTTTCGCTTCTTCAGGTTTTTTCTGTCCTCTCCGTTTCGTGTAAATGTTTAGTTCAATTTATATAACAAAACGTACACTCATTTTATAAAAAGATATTCTATGATCTGGTAGATTCACTTGTACCTAGTCTCATATTAACAGATTCTATAGAAGAAATTAAATTAGATTTGTGCTTTATTTATATTATTAAAAAATGTCCAGGATTAGCGGCATAATAAAAAGCCACGGACACCTGTTGTCCGTGGCTTTTCTTCATTTTATAGTACTCATATTAAGTCGTAAGTTTCGCATACACCAGGAAGAATAACATGTCTTCGCCCATGATGACATAACTCGGAACCTGGTAGACCAGATCAACAAGGACAAATGCCACCAGTAATCCCACCATGACTGCCAGATGACGTGGCCGGAGTCGTAGATGTGCGTGTCTGTAACGATGGAACACAAGTGATGTCGACAAGAAATACAGTAACGCTGATCCAAATACAAACCCCAGCATGAACACATAGTTTAACTGATTCTGATATAACAGCTGAATTGAGGCAGCGATCATACTCATAGAGATGTAGATGAACAGATGGCCGTATATGATCGCTTGCCCGGCAGTCTGAATCTCTTTGCTGACTTTTTTCTCCACGTTGTCGAAGTATTGCCACCATATCGCAATGACAAAGATGGACGTAAAGGCGGCAAACAGAATGGATTTCATATCCCAGTGATCGGCTTGCAGCACCGCGATAATGCTTACCACCGATTCACCCAACAGGATGAGTGTAAAGAGCGCGAAACGTTCCAACAAGTGATGGGTCTGAACCGGTACCTTCACCAGATTTTTGCGTCCGATCAGCGGAAGCACAATGTCCACAGCAATCCCCGCATACAAAATCACGTAGCGTAACCAGGAATCGAAGAACAATGAACCTGATGAGATCAATATGCCAATAAGGAAACAGATACCCAAATAACGGGCCGCTCGCTGCTGATGCTCGCCTTTTGACTTGTGAGCCGTCAGATACTGAATCGCCGTAAATGCCCGCGAGCCGATATATCCTATGAAGAAGGACAAGTAGTATTGGTCAAAATGGGTAGAAAGACTCGCCGTCATGACCATAACGGACAGAAGCTGAAGGATGAGGAATATTCGATGGATCAGGATGTCTTGACCATAACGGTTAATAAACAAGGTCTGACCGACCCATGCCCACCAAACAGGGATAAAAATAAGCACAAACTTCATTAAATATTCAAACGAAATTACTCCGTGTTCGGCATGTAACAAGACATGACCCGCTTTGGAGACCGCTGCTACAAAGAGCAGATCGTAAAACAGCTCCAGCCAGGTAACCTTTTTCTCCATCATCCTTCGTTGCTCCTTTAGGTTTTTCATTTACACCTACACTTCGATGACGAATAACCCTCCAATCGCTGTTATCCCCAGATTTTTCAATTCCCTTTTCCTAAGGGAAAATCCGGGGATAGCGTATACTTCCGATGTAGCTTTCTTTCAGAAAGCTTTTAGGCGAACGCTTCGCTTTTTCAGGTTTTTTCTAGAACTCTTATTAGTTCGCAGCTGTAGCAGGTACGAGCGTTCTTACCACAATCGGTTGCAGATTGTCCTCAATTTGAGGGCGGTATTTCTCAAACCATTCAGGCAGCATCAATTTTTGTCCAAGCAAATCAGCAGGTTCATCTTTGGCAAAACCCGGAGGATCTGTAGCAATTTCAAACAGAATGCCGCCAGCTTCTCTGAAGTAGATTGCGTTAAAGTACTGACGATCCCGCACTGGAGTCGGTTGGTACCCGTAATCACGTACAGCTTCGCTCCACTGTGCATGCTCCTCATCGTCTGTAGCGCGCCATGCAATATGGTGCACGGTTCCTGCGCCGCCCATACCCAGAGCCATACGGGTCACTGGAACATCTACGACATTACCGATATCCCCGCTGGACCGGAAACGGGCATACTCTTCATTTTCACTCACTCTGACAAATCCCAAAATTTTCTCAAGAGCATCCATCGTTCTTTGCGGGTTAACACTGAACAGGACAGCACCACCGAAGCCTTTGATTGCTTTATCTGTTGGAATGCCCTCGTGCGCCCAAGTGCTGGTTGCTCCCTCTTCCCGTTCAACAAGCTCAAGCCGCAGGCCTTCGCCATCTTCGAATTGAAGCAGGTCTTCATTGAAGCGACTTGTTTTGGTTACCTCAATGTTATACTGTTCCAGCCGATTCTGCCAGAAGCCAATCGACCCAGGAGGAATGACATAGGAAGTGATGCCGACCTGACCTCCGCCAATTTTGCCCCGTGGTGATCCAGCGGATGGGAAGAAGGTAATGATGGTACCTGGGCTTCCGTGCTCATCGCCAAAATACAGATGATATACATCAGGTGCATCGAAGTTGATTGTTTTTTTCACCAGACGAAGTCCCAGAACTCCGGCATAAAAATCAACGTTGGCCTGTGGATCTCCTGCGAAAGCTGTAATATGGTGAATACCTGCTGTTTGAATAGTCATGATTATTTCCTCCTTGGTTTGGTAAGTGATTTATAGTAAGTTTGTATTATCTTTAAATTAAGATATATGATCTAGCGAATTGTATTCTAGTCGTTATTTTGATTGGCCTGTTCTTGTTTCAATTTATCAGGAGTCACGTCATCGCCGTTTGGATCATAGATGGTTGCATTCAGCAGAATGTCGTTGACCGAACCGCGAAAAGTTTGCAGATATTCCTGGCGAAGACGAACCTGTTCCTCTTTCTCCATCTCCGTCAATCCGCCCTCTTTGGCTTTTCTTGAAAGTTCATTTATTCTGGTCAATGTTGGGATCATCATCTTGATCTCTCCTTGTGTAATGGATTAAAGATATTTGTTTTGATTGCTATTTATGTTTAAATTAAATATCTTAAGTTAAAGATAAATGATTTGTGATCGGTTGTCAACTCTTTTATAAAAATTAAAATACTGCACCCGTTCCTCTGCTCTACTCCATGTTGCTATAAGTATGAATCCAAACAAAAAAGGGCTAGCTCCGCAGCAATTTCACTTACTACGAACCTAGCCCTACATGTATTTATTTAATTAGCTCAGCTTTTGCCCACAATTCGGACAGAAGTTGGCTCCTTCATTTTTGGCTCCACAGTTCGGGCAGAAGTTTGGCTTCTTGTTGCCTTCTGTAGATGAAGATGTATTTGAATCACCGTTGCTATTTCCCGCTGGTTTCTGATCGTTATTCTGATTCTGAGACGAATTGGAATTATTGTTCTGGTTTTGGCCTTGGTTCTGGTTCATGTTTTTCATCATTTCATTGGCCATGTTCATACCCATCATCATGCCCGCCATATCCGAAGCCGCGCCGCCGCCCTGTACTTTACCGGATGAGATGCCGTCTGTCATACTCACCTGCTGATACTTTTGCAGATTACCAATCATCTCATGCGAAGCGGTCTTTGTAATCATATCCTGAATCTCTTTTGGATAGTTGAAGCTCATCACTTGGAAACCGGTAATCCCAATGCCGATATCCATCATTTGCATATCCAGATCTTCCTGAATACCTTTGGCAATATCCGAGGCGTTCGCCTGCAGGTTAAACATATCCTTCCCTTCACGGCTAATCCACTTCATTAGAAGCTGATCCAGCACGGAAGTGATTCGGATTTTGACATCCTCCACCAGATAACTTTGTTTGATCCCTGCAATCTTATCAATCAGGGTGACATAGTCACTTACTTTAAAATTAAATGTACCGTTGGCCCGAATCGGCATCCCGCCCGGCAGTTGTGGTGTTGGAATCAACACCGGACTTTGTGTGCCCCACCGCACGGTGAACTCTTTTGTATTTACAAACAAGACTTCGACCCGCATGCCGCTGTTGAATCCAAATTTGAATCCTTTTAAGGTAGAAAGAAACGGAATGATCTCGGAATCGATATTAAATGATCCTTCGTCCTCGAAAATGCCTTCCACCTTACCGTTATTCAGGAAAATGGCGTCCTGACCGGAACGGATGATCAGTTTACTCCCCTTCTTAATCTCCCGGTTGCTCCACTTCCAAAATATCATGTCATCTCTGAACTCTTCCCATTCCACCACATTCGAAAATTGATTTCTGAAAAATCCCATACTAATTCCCATCCCTTCTATTTAACGTAATCCGATTACTCAGTTACTAAAACGAACCTCTACTTCCACTGTGTGAATGACCGCCTCGGGAGGTACCCCCGCCTCCTCCTCCGCCACCGTTGTTGTTGTTCTTCTCGATTTTGCGCTTGGTTACGGTTGTACGGATATAACGATCCTGACGATCAATTACACTAGAATTGCTTGAATCCTCATAAGTCGCACGATTGACCGTGACACGTCCCCCGGAACGATAGGTCATAATACCAACAACAATACCGCCAAGAACTACAGATACTCCCAACTGAAACCAACCGTTGAACAAAATATTGTTTGGATTCACACCAGGTTCATACCCCATATATTTGTAAGAGAGCTCAATATATTTCTCAAATGCGAGTTTATAATCCCCACTGGACAATTCAGAGGTAACTCGGGTAAGAATAGCATCAAGCCGCTGATCGCTCAGATATTCTTTTGCCTTATAAAACCCAGCCAAATATACTTCACGATTATTCATGTCCATCGTCAATATGACAGCATTACCATGTTCTTTATCGTATCCTAGCCTCTGCTCATCATAAAAATCTTCAGTTAAGAGTATAACATCCTGATTCTCAACATTATTTGTTGTCAAAATAACAAAGTCCGTCTGCCGTTCCGCGCCATACTGATTCGCAAGTGCATTCAATTCACTTTTCTCCTGCTCACTCAGCAGGTTGGCCTCATCGTAGATGAGATTTTTGCCCTCCGCTGCGGATGTCGATGACATGGGAATCAACGGAGCGACAAGGGTGATCATAAGTAAAATGAGCGTAGCCATCACGGCCAGAGGGATTCTTTTTCTCATAAGAATCCACCTCCCATCATCCAGGAAACCAGCTTCAGTGACAACAACGAGACCGCAGAGACTCCTGCGAACCATCCTGCCACTTTGGCTTTGCTGATCGGTGGTTTGCCGACCACTTTACCTGTCTGACCATTCATGGCAAAGGTATACTGTGCCCGATTGTAGTCATAGTTGACCATCCACACTGGGAGCAGCACATAGTCCGCATTTTTGAGCGTAGTATCAATCTGTTTGTCCGTGTAGCTCACGCTGGTATATCCGGATACAGTTGAGGCAATATAAGAATCAATGTACGATCTCGTTTTATCCTTGGCCCGTGGGAAAAGTTCCTCGTCCGTATAACTGTATTTTTCCGCAATGTACCCCGCCAGATACGGGGTCTTGAACAATTTCAGCTGATTATATGGAAAAGGCTCAAGCTTATCCATCAGTTCATCTTTCATTTTCTCCGATGCATCGATGGGCAGGTTCACGTAATTCAGCCGAATCCGGCGGTATATATCGAAATGCTGTGTTTCCGTGTAATGGTAGTCGCCCTGGGTGTAGGATCTGACCTTGGTGCCACGACCATGCACTTCGATTTTGTTATGTAACTCGTACAACCAGAACGGAACGTACATGCCGGTAATGCTCTGAATCCGATCGGCGGACATGAAGCCACTTGGCGTTAAAAGGCCGTTTTTGCACCACTTTTTGAAAGCCTGCTTGGCTTGATCCTTGTTGATCGAAAAGGGAATCACCATCGCAGGGGCCAGATTGCCCGTCAGCCGATCACTGAGTACAACCGCTGCACCGCAGAAACTGCAGGTCGTCGCACTGGTCTCCGGTTCTGTCACAATGTCAGCTCCGCAGCTGTTACAGTGGTATTCCTTGACCTCATTTTCGGTGAATACTTGTCTCTTCAAGGGATCGGGGATCTGCTCTATGTTGTCCTGGCGGCCGCAGCTGGGACAGGATAATGCACCTGACACACTGTCAAAGATCATACCACTGCCGCAGTTTGGACATTTATATTCAATAACCGGCATCTGCTCACCTCAATGTTAACGAAATGGTGTAACGTATTACTTATTCTTCAGCTTTTCCTGAATCGCTGCGAGTTCTTCCTCTGCACTTGGCGACGCACTCTCATTATTACCCGCATCTGCGTTCATGTCCCTCTCCAACTGGGCAATTAATTCGTCCAAATCATCTTCCTGTGCCCCAGCACGAAGTTCTGCCAAAGCCTCTGCTTCGTTCAGCGCCTGGTTCGCCTTGTCTTCCATGGCCTTCAATGTAGCATCAGCTCTGCCCGCAGATGCATTCCGTTCGTTGACCTGTTGCTGCCCCTTTGCATCTGCCATGCGACCTTTCAGTTCTGCATGCCGCGCCTCCAATTTCCCCAGATCTGCAACGAGTTTATCATTCATATGTTTCATCATCTTGGCTTTGGCTGAAGCACGTTCATAGGCAGCCTGTAATTCGTTCAATTTGTCAGCCAACTTCACTTTCTTCTCCAGAAAACCACGTGCCTTGTCTTCGTCTCCCGACTCCGCCGATTTTTCCGCATACCGCTGTAACTTGTTGACCTCGGCGCTGCACTCATCCAATGCTCGCTTCGCCCGGCTCTCATCCGACAGCACCGCTGCCGTTTCAGCCTTCACCTGACCCAGATCACTGCTCAGGCTGCGCATATATTCATTCACACTTTTCTCCGGGTCTTCCGCCCGAGACAACATGTGGTTCACATTGGCCTTCATCACGTCTCTAAACCTCGATAAGATTCCCATTACTTGTTCCTCCTCCGAAAAGTTCATATGTATACTATAATACATGAATACGCCCACATACGTTTCACATTTCACGATGGCAAGTGGAGTTACTACGATCCAAACTCGGGTAATGATGGAGTAATAAAAGAAAAGACGAACACCTATAGTGTCGCCTTATGACCTTGTATAAACACACAAAAACGTAAGTACTAAACCCTTTGCCCGCAATCCACAATTCCCTGCTAATCTATGGCTCAACTGGAAGGCTCTCCACCGCTGTGAAAAACACATCCAACAGCTCAACGTTATACGTTTTATGGACGTATTTTGTGATTAACGCCACATTCTCTTCCCTTTGATACTCCAGACATGGGCGGCCTTCACTCCACAGCACCCTGCACGGGAACTTTCCGACAACATCCTTAATGATGTGATCCGGCTCAGCAACTTTATGAATCTCTCCCATTTAGAATCTCCTCATTTCTCTATACTTAGCGTGTGCAATTATGCATTAATTTTGAAATACATAACGATTCGATTCAGTGCATTTCATCACATTCCACTCGGAGAGTTATGAAGGCATAAACACAGGTATTTTGCAGACACAACAGGGCTGGTTCCCCCATAGGTGCCATTCCTTCGCAAGTTGGCTATAATAAGGGGATCAAAGTTTTCTATAAAGGCAGGAAAATTATGCGTACACGAGTTCACTTTATTGCTCCCTACGAATCGATGATTCCTATTATACAAGAGTGCATTCCTCGCTTTCCCCAGTTAACCATTCAGACGGACGTGGGCGACTTGGCAAACGGTGTGGAATTAGCAACTCAAGCTGAGAAAAACGGTGCAGAGATTATCATCAGCCGCGGCGGAACCGCCCAACTCATTAAAAAAGCAGTGACCATTCCCGTCATTGATGTGCAGTTATCGGGCTATGATATGATTCGTTCACTTACACTAGCAAGCCAGTTTAACGGCCAAACAGCTATTGTTGGCTTCTCCAACATCACCTCTGGTGCACAATCGATTATTGATCTGATGGATCTGCCCCTCAAGGTCTATACCATACATAGCTCGGAAGATGTGGCACGATTACTCTTGGAGTTGAAAGCTTCCGGGTACCGACAGATTGTCGGAGATGTGATCACCGTCAACACCGCGAAGACTTATGGTCTGGAGGGATTGTTGATCCAATCCGGCCAGGAATCCATCCTTAGAGCGATGGAGGATGCGCAGTTGGTCTATCGTTATTTGAGCAAAAATCATGCGATATCGATCATCCTGAATGACCTGGTTACACGGGAACATCCCAATTTAGTTATTTTAAATGAACGGAATGAGGTTGTATTTGAGAACCTGACCGATTTTGAGCAAAATCCGCTGACCGATAATCACATATATCTGACCAATACCAGTCTGGAATTCCATCAATCCCAGATCCAAAATGTGTTTATGGTGGACGATTATCAACTTACGGTTAACGCCTATGAAACGACCTTGGACAACAAGAACTACAAGGTATATATGCTGGAAAAAGGACAACCCTATGCCTTTGCACAATTCGGCATCACAACGTTTACGGACGCATCGATGGAGCCTATCGTTGCCGAATCCCCTGCCATGCAGGCGGTATTACAGAACATTCGGGCACTCTACGAGAATCATGAACCGATCTATCTGCGGGGTGAAGCGGATTCCGGTAAATCTTTTCTGGTCAAACATATTCATCAGATGTACTCCGGTGGCGGACTCTTATTACAGATGGATCTCTCACAAGTTCCGCCCGGTCATTTGCACAAGATACCACTCGCCAAGGTTAGAAATGTAGAGATTAACCACATGGAAACACGTATGGAAGATCCGGAGTTGCTCGCCTTTATCCAGAGTTGCCTTCAAAACCAAATAGGTGTGTTTATACTCGGGGAACAGATATTGAACCCGCAGTGGTCACTTGATCTGGAGCTTAATACAATCATGATGCCAAATCTTGCGGATAGACCGGAGGATCTGGCTCCACTGATGCAGCATTTCCTGACGGATTACTACCACAAATACGGAACTACTGCGGTGAGAATCAAAGAAGATGCTCTACAGCTGATCCAAGATCAGATCACACATATGAATGTCAACCAGCTGAAACATCTGATCAAGCAGGCTGCACTCAACGAACAAGATTATGTAATCACCACGGCTACCTTGTCCCGCTTGCTGGATCAGCAACCTTCTTCAAGCCCAATGAAGTTGAACGGTACGCTGAAGGAGATTGAGAAAGAAGTTATTCAGTTCGTGCTTCAGGAGGAAAATAACAATCAATCAAAGGCCGCAGAGCGTCTGGGGATTAACCGGGCCACATTATGGCGTAAACTTAAAGATTAACTTTAAGTTTGCGTCTTTTTTATCGCTTTTATGTGTTGCATTTTTAAACAGTTAACAGCGTATTTAAAATTTACAATAATTTATTGTTGCTATATTAAACGATATGGGATAATATAATCCCTGCAAGCGCTTCATAAAAACGATTACTTCATAAGGAGCTACTACTATGAACATTAAAGCAACTTTAGATCGCATCCCTGGCGGTATGATGGTCGTTCCCCTGTTACTTGGTGCAACCATTAATACATTCTTCCCGAATGCCCTGCGCATTGGCGGATTCACGGAAGCACTTTTTGTTAACAGTGCCAGTACGTTGATTGCCCTATTCCTGTTCATTGCGGGTACACAGATTACGTTTAAAACAGCAGGTTCCTCTGTCGGCAAAGGTTTGACCTTGCTTACGTTCAAATGGGTGATTGGTGCAGCCCTTGGTTTTATCGCTATTTTGTTCGCGGATTCAAACGGGTTATTTCTCGGTCTGGCCCCGCTTGCCATTATTGCTGCGATGACTAACTCTAATGGCGGTTTGTACATTGCTCTCGCCGGCCAATACGGGAAAGAAGATGACAAAGCAGCCTACCCTTTCCTCGCTCTCAGTGATGGTCCTTTCCTGACCATGGTAGCGCTCTCCATCTTTGGTGCGATGGGTTTTGCAAACGGTATGTTTTCCCCTATGGCCTTTGTTGCGGTATTGCTTCCACTCATCGTTGGTGTCATTATTGGTAATCTGGACCGCAATCTGGCGGAATGGCTGCATAAAGGCAGTGACAAACTTGTTCCGTTCTTTGCATTTGCTCTGGGTATGAACATTAGCTTCTCCTCCATCATTCAAGGTGGTCTTAGCGGAATTTTACTGGGTGTGTTAACCGTGTTATTAACGGGGGGAATCGGTTTCCTGCTCTTTAAAGCCATCGGCTGGAACCCTATCGTTGGTGCTTCCGAAGGTTCAACTGCCGGGAATGCCGTAGGTACACCTGCTGCCATCGTGGCTGCTAATGCTTCATTTGGCCCAATTGCCGAGATTGCTACGGTGCAAATTGCAGCGAGCGTTGTAACAACAGCCATCCTGTTGCCGATCTTCATCGGGTTCCTCTCCAAACGATTAGAGAAATCAGGTGGAGTCGAGAAATACAATCAACGACCAACCACATAAATGGGTATCACCTGATTTAATTTGCTTAATCTGTGCTTAATGGATGATCTGAACGGACTTTTTATTAAATTGTGCTTACAAGGAGGGATGACTGCATGAAATTAGCCATTATTGCAGATGATTTGACCGGTGCCAATGACAGCGGGGTGCAGCTTGCCCGTCACGGCTTGAAGACCAGTGTTCTTTTTAATATGGATGAAGGCCCTCTTACACGTTACGATGCCGTCGTCTTTGATACAGATAGTCGTTCCATATCCTCGCAGGAAGCGTATGACCGTGTATATCGGGCTGCTGAATTGCTGAAGAACAACGGATTTGAGACGATTTTCAAAAAAATGGACTCCACCATGCGCGGTAATATCGGTATCGAGATTGATGCTGTATATGATGTCGTAAAGCCGGACTTTATGATGATTGCCCCAGGTTATCCAAAAAATAACCGGACGATATTGGAAGGAATTCATTACCTGAACGGCGTTCCGCTGGCAGATACTGAAATTGCCCATGATCCGAAGACACCTGTAACGATTTCCTACCTTCCGGACTTGTTGAAACAACAGACCAAGTACGAAGTTGGCGAGATCACCGTCGCCGATCTGGAAGCCGGGCAGAATCATATTCGCACCAAGCTAGAGCAGTTGAAAACAAAGAATATCCCGTATGTAATGGTGGACTCCACCGAAGAAAGACATCTGGAACTGATTCTGCAGATGACTCGCGAGTTGGAGTATACCTTTACTTGGGCAGGTTCGGCGGGCATTGCCAATTACCTCCCCGCACATTACGAGTTGGAATCCAGGGCTTCGTCACTTGATATCCCGGAGAATCCCGGTCCAATCCTAACGGTGGTTGGCAGCGTGAACAAAAACTCCCGAGAGCAGCTGCATCGCTTGATGCGCAAGTCCCGCGTAGCTTCAGTCTCCTTCCATTCTTTCAAAGCGGTATCCGCAACCGCAGACCGCGCGGAAGAGATGGAACGTGTATATAACGAGGTTCGAGACAAAGCGCTGGAAGGACAAGATGTTGTCCTCTACTCCACCGCTGAACAGGTGGATATCGAACTGGCACGAGCAACGGGCGAAATTCGTGGTCTCAATCACACGGAAGTCAGCAACGAGATTGTACTTGCGATGGGTGAGATCTGTGCCAAACTGCTGGAAGAGGGATTGTTCAAAGGGGTATCCATGACCGGTGGCGATACAGCAAAACAAATCTGTCTGAAATGGAATATTAGCGGCTTCGAGTTGCTGGATGAGCTTGAAATCGGCGTGCCGATCTCCAAGTTTATAGGGATTGATGATCTGCATGTGATTACCAAAGCAGGCGGATTCGGTAAACCGGATGTCTTTATCCATGCGATTCAAAAATTAAAAGGGGGTATTCTCGTATGAAACCTACAATTGGAATTACGATGGGCGACGCAGCAGGTATTGGACCGGAGATTATTATGAAAGCACTGGGTCATCAAGAAATGTACGATCAGTGCAATCCACTCGTTATCGGTGATGCAAAGATTCTGGAGCGTGTGTTGCCAGTCATCGGTTCAAGTCTGAACGTTAATGCGATTCAAGAGCCTTCTGAAGCCAAGTATGAATTCGGTACTGTGGATGTGATTGATCTGAACCTCGTTCCTGCGGATCTGGAATACGGTAAAGTATCTGCCGTGGCTGGAGATGCAGCATTCCAGTTTCTCGCCAAAGCCATTGATCTTGCCAAAAAACAGCAGATTCACTCCATCTGCACCGCACCTTTGAATAAAGAAGCTCTCCATCAAGGGGGGCACCTGTATCCGGGGCACACCGAGATTCTGGCTGACCTGACCGATACACAGGACTTCTCGATGATGCTGACCACGCCTAATCTGCGCGTTATTCACCTGACAACACACATGGGTCTGATCGATGCCATTGCAAGTATTAACCCGGAAAGAACCTACACCGTCGTGAAGCTTGCTCATGATACGTTGAAAAAAGCAGGCTTTGAGAATCCGCGCGTTGCCGTATGCGGAATCAATCCTCATGCTGGAGAGAACGGCTTGTTCGGTAATGGAGAAGAAGAAGAGAAGCTTCAGCCCGGTATCGAACGTGCACAGAAGGAAGGCATTAACGTCGTTGGTCCACTCCCGGCGGACACACTCTTCTTCCGCGCTGGTCGCGGTGACTTCGATATCGTCGTAGCCTGCTATCACGACCAAGGCCATGCACCGATCAAGGTAATGGGCATTGAAGAAGGCGTGAACATCACCGTTGGTCTGAAAGGCGGTATCATCCGTACGTCTGTTGACCACGGTACAGCCTTCGATATCGCCGGTAAAAATATCGCCGATGATAAAAGCATGCTGGCTGCCATTCGCTCTGCTATCGAGCTGGCGCCGAAGGATCGAGGATAACATCAAGATTCATTCGGTACATGCGTGAGTCTGATCGTAAGATCAATTGTATTCGTATCGGTATATATTCGTTATTCGATAAATAGAAAGAAAAAGGCAAACCCTCTGTAAGTTCAAGGGTTTGCCTTTTGTATATCGTCCGCCCATTTATCCAGAACAATAGTCTTGGTTGGTATTATGGCCATCAAACATATGCTAAACTGATCATAATAAGCAAGTAAAGTGAAGAACTTCTACAGACCTGCAGTACACATCGATTACGTGAAGTTCACACCGATTTTAAATGATAAAAAGGAAGAGATTTAATGGGACGAAAACAATCTTTTACTGAAACAGAGCTACTGGACACAACTAAAAAATTAGTACTTGAGCATGGCTATGACGGTTTTCATCTCAAGCTGCTCTCACAGCATCTGTCCGGAGCCCGGAGCACGATATATCAATATTACGCGAATAAAGAAGAGATCGTCGCTGCTTGTATGAAGCGATCAATTGCAACCGTATTAGAGAATTCATTAGCCATTGATGAGACTGATCCAATGGATGCTCTTGAGCAACTGCTTCTGATCTACGCAGAAGAATCTACGCTCCATCAACTTCTGGGAGATGCCAGTAAAATTAATACAACTAATTCTGCTGCGGCAGCGAGAGATATTGAATTTATTGAGGAAGCACATAGGACCCTAAAAATTCAATTATCACGCTTGTTTGAACGCGCTCAGCAGAATCAAGCCCTGCGACAAGATATTCCTCTACCTGTACTTATTGGTGTTTTTTTTAACTTAATTAATACGCCTAATATGCTAAATATCCCTACGCCTGATTGGGGAAAGCTGCTGTTCCAAATGTGGATCGGAGGAGCCAAGAGCTAACTTTATTCTTGGCTTTAATTTGACACAAGTGTCATTTATATCGTTTAATAATGAAGACCGCGTGGCCGCGCATCTAAATTGACACTTGTGTCAAAAAAAAGATAGAGAAGGAGTTGAACAGATCATGTTTTTAGCGATGAAGGAGTTAATGCATAGTAAAATGAAGTTTTTGATGATTATCATTATCTTCGTACTAATGGCTTGGTTGGTATTTATTTTATCCGGTCTGGGAAATGGATTGTCTACGCTAGCTGCATCAACATTCAAGACCATGAAGGCTGATTATGTCATCTTTGAAGAAGGAGCTCAGTCTTCCATGAGCAAGTCACTGCTGTCAGATCAACTGGTGGCGAAGGCGGAACAACTTCCTAATGTGGATGCTGCTGCACCCATGGGAAGTACGATGGCAACGGCACTGAAAGAGAATAGCACCAAGAATGAAGATAAGGTGGATATAGCGATTATAGGAATTGACCCAGGAAGCTTTTTGGAACCAGCTATTGTAGAAGGTGAAAGCCTGTCTTCCGAGAACCCTACGGGTGTCGTGGTGAATTCAACCATGAAAGATGAGGGCTATCAACTTGGGGACACGTTTCAACTGGATGGAACGACGGAATCATTGACTATTATCGGATTTGTGGAGAATCAGACGTATAACCACGTTGCATCCGTATTTACCCCAATGGCTGAATGGCGGAAGATTGCCTTCGCGGCTCCAGGTTCAGATAAAGGAATTGCCGGACCGGTTAATGCGATCATGTTACAAGGCGAGAATATTGATCCAGAAGCTATAAATAAAGAGTTATCCAGCACGGATACAGTTACCCGGTCGGAAGCTGTGCAAGGCATGCCAGGGTACAAAGAGGAGAACGGAACTATTCTGATGATGCTTGCATTTCTACTAGCGATCTCTGCATTTGTACTCGGGGTATTCTTCTATGTCATTACGATGCAAAAAACCAACCAGTTTGGCATTATGAAAGCGATAGGCGCTAGTAACCGTTTCTTGGGAAAAGCCATTATCTCGCAAGTGTTTGTACTTTCGCTGACTAGTATTGTTGTTGGAATCTTGCTGACTTATGGGACAGCAGCAATTATGCCAAAAGGAATGCCATTTAAGCTGGAAACCAGTCTTGTCTTCAATTATTCTATTATCTTGCTGGTTATTGCTATGTTAAGTTCACTGGTATCTGTTCGCAAAATTACTAAGATTGATCCGCTTAAGGCGCTCGGGAGGGTTGAATAATGAGTAAGGGACTGCACATGCGGGAAGTCACCATGTATTATGCCGAAGGAAACAATCGGATCACCGCGCTTGATCATGTATCCATATCCGTGGAACCGGGGGAGTTTGTTGCTGTAGTCGGACCTTCTGGTTCTGGTAAAAGTACATTCTTATCTATTGCTGGGGCCATGCTGAAAGCCTCCGAAGGAGATATTCAACTAAACGGAAATCATATTTCGAAGCTTACGGAGAAAGAGCTATCTAATATAAGGCTGCAAGAAGTTGGATTTATTATGCAATCTTCAAATCTAGTTCCCTATCTAAATGTTCTGGATCAACTGCTAGTTGTAAAAAGGATGACCGGGACGATTAAAAAAGAGGATAAGGCATTTGCCTCCAAGCTGCTGGAAGAACTGGGGCTGGGTTTGAAGTTAAAAAGTTTTCCCGAAGAGTTATCCGGTGGTGAGAAACAACGGACAGCCATTGCTCGTTCTTTAATGAATAATCCCAACATCATCTTAGCCGATGAACCAACCGCCAGTTTGGATACCAAACGAGCCCATGAAGTGGTTAGTCTAATCGCGCAAGAAGTGAAATCACGCCAAAAGGCGGCCATTATGGTTACCCATGATGAGCGTATGCTTGAATATTGTGACAGAGTATATCGGATGTATGATGGCGGTTTGTCCCTAGCTGAATCGTAAATATATGGACCAAACAATATACCATTTCTCTTCTCTATTCTTTCTTTTATAAAAAGCTTCTATTCAGAAAAGAGTAACATGTTAAGTAGATTTTAGGTCTGTCCATCACTCTCCTCGTCCCACTCACTCTAGGCTCCCAAGTGGTTCGGGTCTCTCACCCACAAGTATAACTTCACGCTCGCTCTGCGAACGTCTGCTTCGGCGATATGCACTTGGTGACATTCCGTTCTGTTTGTTGAAGATGCGGTTGAACTGGGAAAAGCTTGTGAACCCACACTGTGCAGCAATATCTGTGATTTTCTCACTCGAATTCAGCAACATTTGCTGGGCATTCCGAATACGGGTCATCTGCACGTACTCTGTGAAGGTGAAGCCGGTAACCTTATTGAATTGGCGAGACAAGTGATGGGCACTTACATAAAAGCGCTTGGATACCTCGTCCAAAGATAAATCCTGCTGATAATGGCTGTGAATATAAGAGGCAATGGCATACATGCGCCTGGACATCGTTGATCCAGTCTCTTCACGCACATACCCGTTCTCTGGTGAGTAACGATGAAGAGCACAGAGAAACTCCACGAACTTGCTATGAATCATAACCGATTGAAGGACAGAAGACTGCTGCGATATAGCAAAAATATCATTGATCGGCGCGAGGACTTCCTTGCGTCTTTCTTCTGTAAATCGGAATATCGGGACCGGTTTATTAAAAATCGAAAACAGCTCTGTGTAACCGCTCTCAAGACCAGGTGTATTACGTGGCATGGCAAAGGTGATCATCAATCGTTTCGGCGGGGCACCCTTCGGATATTGCGTTTTATGCAGCAATGAAGGCCGCAGCAGAACGATATCCAGAGGCTGGATCTCATATAAACTGCCTTCAATGATGTGCGCAGCTGTTCGATCCAGAAGAATACAGATTTCATAGAAATCATGGAAATGCTGAAATTCCATATTCAGTTCATGGGAGCGCTCGTCATAATCCAGATGATAAAAAAGTGAATCTCCAGGCTGGTTCACATGGATCGCATATCCTTGCTCGTATGCCAAAACCGATGGTGTCATGGACATGCCCCCTATCCTGATTCTAATGATTTTATTTTAGCATGAAATGCAATAAAAAGACGTTATTTTCAGCATACAATACGTAGTTTCGCCCATTTCTCTTTTGTTATGATAGAGTTGATATGTTAGCGCTTGCAGTATTTTCGCCCCAACAACGACTACAGCCTGTACTTACTACAAACCAAGGTGGGAAACCAACATGAAAATGAATTCCTTATATACTCGAATCCATACCATTGTGAAACACTTGGAACGTGCACGACTAACCTCAAAGACATATATCCCTGAGCTTTATCATAAAGAAAGTGGATACCACTCCTGGGAACTGGTGCATGAGGACCCTTCCTCCTGGAACGTATTCCGTAAGGGTGATGGCTGGGGTGGCAAAGATGTACACAGTTGCTTCAAAACCCGCATTCGAATCCCGGACCATCTGGAAGGAAAAAAGGTCGTATGTACCATCGTTACTGGTGCTGATGACATCTGGAATTACGATAATCCGCAATTCTTAGCATTCCTCAATGGGGAACTGATCTGCGGTCTAGACGTGAACCATACGGAAATTGACCTGACACCCGCTGCGGCAAAAGGTGATGAATTCGAACTGGCATTATATGCGTATTGCAGTACGTCTGCTGCGGATGTTTTTCTAAATGTATATATCGCCGAGCATCATCAGCAAGTCTCCGATTTGTATTACGATCTCAAGGCTGCGCTGGATGCTGCGGATCTGTTGCGTGAGGATGATCTGGAGCGCCTGAAGTTGGTCGAACATCTGAATAAAGCCGTGAATTTGCTGGATTTGCGTCAGGAAAACAGTGCAGAATTCCATGCGTCGGTACTGGAAGCGCGCCGATATCTGCAAGATCATGTCTATGGTGATATCCGCCCTGCCGGTGATCACATCCCTACCGTGCACTGTATCGGACACACGCATATCGATGTGGCATGGCTGTGGACGCTGGATCAGACTCGGGAGAAGGTCATTCGTAGCTTCGCGAGTGTATTGTATCTGATGGACAAGTTCCCGGAGTATACCTTTATGTCCTCTCAGCCCCAGCTGTATGCATACCTGAAAGCAGACTACCCGTCCCTATATGAAAAAATCAAAGAAAAGGTGGCCGAAGGCCGCTGGGAAGCGGAAGGTTCAATGTGGCTGGAAGCCGATTGTAACCTGATCTCGGGTGAATCCATGATTCGTCAGATTATATACGGGAAACGTTTCTTCAAGGAAGAATTCGGTGTGGAGAACCGTGTGCTCTGGTTGCCGGATGTATTTGGTTATAGTGCAGCGATGCCGCAGATTATGCGCAAGAGCGGCATTGATTATTTTATGACAACCAAAATTGCCTGGAATGATACAAACCAAATTCCAAACGATACGATGTACTGGAAAGGAATCGACGGATCAGAGGTCCTGACCCACTTTATCACAGCAACAGACTATGACAAACACCCTGATTTCAGGCAGCGTCGCTTCGAAACGACCTATAATGGACGATTTAATGCTTCGCAAGTGAAAGGTACATGGCAGCGATACCAGAACAAAAACATCAATGCAGATGTGCTTCAATGTTTCGGATTTGGAGATGGCGGCGGCGGACCAACCGAAGAGATGCTGGAGCATGGCAGACGACTCGATGTCGGATTGCCGGGTGTACCTGCGGTTAAACGTACCTTTGTACGCGAGTTTTTCGAGAAGCTGGAGCAAAATCTGGCTGATGTTCCTTCCGTTCCTCGCTGGTCGGGTGAGCTGTATCTGGAGTATCACCGGGGTACCTACACTTCCATGGCGCGCAACAAACGGTATAACCGTCATAGCGAATTTGCGCTGGCCGATGCCGAACTATATGCCATGATTCATCGTCAGGCGAATGCACATGCGGCCTATCCAACCGATGCACTGGAGCATGCGTGGAAGCTCACGATGCTGAACCAGTTCCATGATATTCTCCCGGGCAGCTCCATTGAGCAGGTATATGTGGATTCCAAGGAGCAGTATGAAGAAGTTCTGCGTGTCACGGATGAGCTGAAAGACAGTGCGCTGAACGGCATTGCAAGCCAAATTACATCTGATGGCGAAGCCATTGTAGTATTCAACACGACCGGATTTGTACGGACGGATGTGGTTGAACTGCCTGCTTTTGCGAGAAAAGTAACCGTCTATGATGGAGATCGCCCTGTACCAAGCCAGCGGACTCCCGAAGGCGGACTTGTGTTCCTTGCAGAGAACGTGCCTGCATCCGGGTATAAATCCTTCCGAATCACACCAGATCTGACAGACGAGCTTGTTGCGGGCGTATCGGTTGCACAGTGGGAAGCAGATCGGCGCCACATCCATACACCTTGGTACAATATTCACCTGAATGAAAGTGCCGAGTTCACATCCGTATGGGACAAGCTGGAGGGCCGTGAGCTGCTTCAGTCTGGCAAGCGTGGTAACGTGCTGCAAGTGTTCGAGGATCGACCTGCGGAATACGAGGCATGGAACATTGACGATTATTATGAACAGCATATGTGGGAGATTAATGACCTGCAGTCGCTGGAGTGGGTTGAAAGTGGGCCGGTACGTTCCGTGCTTCAAGTGAAGCGACAGTTCCTGGACTCGGTCATTGAGCAGACAATCATCTTCTACGCGCATACGCGCCGGATTGATTTCCGTACGTTTGTGGACTGGAAGCAGGAGCATTTGCTGCTGAAAGCCGCTTTCCCGCTGGATATCTGGAGTGAAAAGGCCGTCTACGAAATCCAGTATGGCAACGTTGAGCGTGCTACCCACCGTAATACGAGCTGGGATCAAGCCCGGTTTGAAGTATGCGGGCAGAAGTGGGCCGATCTGGCGGAGAACGGGTACGGTGCTGCTCTGCTGAACGACTGCAAATACGGATATGATATTCATAACTCGGTGATGCGACTGTCGCTGATCAAGAGCGCAACGTACCCGAATGAAAATGCCGACAAAGAGCAGCACGTATTCACCTACGCGCTCTATCCGCATCAGGGCGACTTCCGTGAAGGACGTGTCATCCAAGCTGCTTATGATCTCAACCGTCCGCTGGTTGCCCGTGAAGTAAGTCCGCAAACCGGTACGTTGCCGGGAACATGGTCAATTGCATCGGTCGATCAGGATAATGTCGTGCTGGAGGTTATCAAAAAAGCCGAGAACAACGATGATATGATCATCCGAGTCTACGAAGCACATGGCCGCCGCAGCCGTGCTTCCCTGCAATTGCCTGAGGGAGCAGGTGCTACGGCGTACGCGTGTGATTTGCTCGAGAATAACGAAGCGGAATGCGCCGTGGAAAATGGTCGAATTTCTTTTGATATCAAACCGTATGAGATTCTGACCTTCCGTATCCCTGCTGAACAGTAAACAGAAATTACGCAACATGAAAAACTGCAACATTGCTTAATATGCTTCAACAATAAAGCAATAAAGGGCTGCCTCCTGTCATATCTGACATGAGAGCAGCCCTTCATTTGTCGTTCTTTAAAATTCTTCGTACTCGCTTGGGTCCTGATCCCACAAACGTCCATCCGGACGATTAAATGCAGAGATGACCTGCATCTCTTCTGTGCTCAACTCAAAATCGAATATATCGATATTTTCCTGTTGATGCTGCAAGGAGCCGGCTTTCGGAATGGGAATGGAACCCAGTTGAACATGCCAGCGCAGAATGATCTGGGTTGGCGTTTTGCCATGCGTTTCCGCAATCCGAAGAATGTTCTCATCCTTCAGAATATCCTGTACGGCATCATTGCCACGTCCAATCGGACTCCAGGATTCGTTCACGATGCCATGCTTTTTATCCTGTTCCCGCTGATCGGCTTGGTCAAAGAACGGATGCAGCTCAATCTGATTCAGACTCGGCGCTATCCCCGTTTCCTTAATCAGCCGATCATTGTGCTCAGGCAGGAAGTTGCTGACTCCAATGGATCGTATATATCCACGTTTTTTGGCTTCGATCAGTGCTTGCCATGCCTCGACATACATGTCCTTTTTCGGATTGGGCCAGTGAATCAGATACAGGTCGTAATAATCCAGATCCGCTCTGTACAGGGATTCCTGGATCGCCACAAGTGCTTTATCATGAGCGTGATAACGCCCCGGCAGCTTCGAGGAAATGAGCAGTTCTTCTCTGGCGATGGAGCTTTGTTTGATTGCTCTGCCCACCGTTGCCTCATTCTCATAGTTATACGCCGTATCAATTAATCGATAACCCGTATCCATTGCGGACGCGATCGATTCAACGCCTTCTTCACCTTTTAAACTATAGGTACCAAATCCAATTGCAGGCACTTTCAAGCCATCGTTCAATGTATATTCCGGAATTTGATGATTCATCTGAAGACTCTCCTTTGCAAAAGGTATACGAACAATATGGTAAAAATAATGCCCCTCTCCGTTTATCTACCCCTCCATACGCGCTTGAATCAATTGGAAGTCACCACTCCGTTTTAGTCGGGTGACGGCTTCCTCTTCTAGCTCTCATGAAGAACGCTCTCCTTTTCATTCAAACGAAGAGATGGGCGTCGCCGATAACGGCTGATTGCCTATAAAGTTCTTAATAGCCATAGCAGCCTGCTTATACCCGCCAGCATCGCGTAACGTTTTCCCAATAACCTCAGCATGCTCCTTGTAGGAGGCATTACCGAGCACTTCTAATACTGCGTTTCTAAGCACATCGGGTGTAAGGTTATTTTTGTCCACGATGACCCCTGCTCCCAACTCCTGTACCCGGCCTGCTACACGCGGCTGATCCGATGTTAACGGAAGCATGATTAATGGTACATTGTAATACAAAGCTTCGCTGGTACTGTTCATGCCTGCATGGGTCAGAAAAGCATCTACACACTGCAACACTTCCAGTTGAGGGACATAGGGTCTTATGATGAAATTGTCAGGAATGAGATCAGCAATGGGCTCTATATCGGTATCCTTCCCAGAAGATAATATAAACTGCACAGGCAAATTACGAAAGGCCGTAAAGCAAAGCTTATAAAAATCAAGATCTTTATTTAAAATGGTTCCCATCGAAATATAAACGACCTGCTTATAAAGAGCATGCAGAGATTCATTTGCAAAAGCTGGCGCATCCTTGCGTGGGATAATGGATGGGCCGGTGAACACAAAGCTGTCGTCCAGCTTGTCCCCCATGGGTTGAAAATAACGACTTGTATAGATAATCTTCAGTTGTCCTGAATGCCCTGAAAGTTCCGCCAGGGAAGGTACAGCCACATCGAACTGGGAAGCTATTTGCTGGGACATTTCCACGATGCTATTATATAGCTCCTTGACCTCCTCCGTATCATCATTCAGTTGATTGTCTGATCCAAGAGGCTCCACAAAAACAAAGGTGCTGGTTGAGCATACCGTTGGTATACCTAACTTCTCACCTAGAATTTGTCCTCCCCAGCCTATTATGGAGTCAAAAATGATATAATCGTAGGTTTCATGTTCGATCAGATTCAGAACATCTGGTATAAAGCGTTGAATCACTTTATTCAATATCATATATAAAAATTGGTAAGGATGCTTGAGTTCGAATGGCTTCATTCCAGGGTTATTGAGCAGAGTTGCCTCGTTGAAAGAGTATGCTTTAAATTGTGCGCCTATCGCTTCAATCTTCGTCCGGTATTTTTCGGTACAACAGTAGACCACTTCATCACCGTTCTCAACCAGTTCCTTGATTAATCCAAGCGACGGATTGATATGGCCTTCTGCAGGAATCATCACAACTAATGCACGTGCCACGACACTCACCTCCATTAAATTTTCCAATGAACTCAAGTGGGGAAATGATAACCCATTCTTCCAGACCATTGGCTTGAATAAATAAAACTCTACTACCTCATTGAGGCGGTAGAGTTCCTATTCATGAGACGGAAGCATTAAAGTCTACGATACCTAACGTTATTTTACTCTCACGAGCTGGTCACGGCACCCAGACATCCCTTTTATAAAAGGTTACGCTGTAAGCATCGGTATCGCTGTATCTTCCATCTTTGCTTACCACTTTAAAATATACATTATTGTAGTCGACAAGAACCGTATCCGCTCCTGACGTATTCGTAGAAGAAGCAACCAAATTTCCAGCGCTGTCATAGGCGTACAAATCGTAATCATAACCGGAAGGAGAACCCAGCACGACAGATTTGCCATGCCCTCTGAATGTAAAGTAGTCTACATCTGTCGGGGAAGATAGATAAGACCAAGCACTTCCACCCCAGTAAGCCGGACCGTAGGGAGTGGCCACCGTTTGCGTTGGGATTTTATACGCGCTGCTCAAAGTGTCATTCGACTCGTAATTATCCGCCAAGGCCGTACCCACAATCGATCCTGATAAAAGCGTCATCATAATAGCAGAATACAATGTTTTCTTCATTTCATTCTCCCTCCATTTCTTTTGAAAAGTTAGCACGCCAAAGAGACTCCATGCTTTTCCCTCGTTCATAGACACGCCTGATCAGAAAAAGCTCCAAATCACCCCTTTCAAAATATGGAATTAATTAGATTATAATGTAAAGAAATACATATTGTCTACTTGTTTTTACAGTAATTCTGTTTTGCTAACTGTATTTGATCCCGATTCCAGAACTGTGCCGTCAGTCTCATAAATAAAGCACTTGGATCTGTTCCTGTAATTTTAAAATTAGCCAACTTACCAACACTCGACGTGTTCTCACCCATGGCCAATTTGGAGGGGCATCCAAACGTAAAAACGACCACCAATATGGTGGCCGTCACATCTATTTTGATAAATCTTCTTAATACTCTCGTGCATATTGCTTATCCTCTTTCAGTTGCACAATGTCATGTCCGGTTGGATTCTGGAAGGCCCGTAGTCCAAATGTTGACGCCACCGCGAAGATATGGTCAAAGATATCCGCCTGAACGTTCTCATATACACCCCAGTTAATATCATTGCTGAATGCATAGATTTCCAGAGGCAGCCCGCGATCTTCCGGTGCTAATTGTCGCACAATCATCGTCATATCTTTATTGATTTTTGGATGATTCCTCAAATATTGATGGATATATTCCCGGAATACACCGACATTTGTCAGTTGTCTGCCGTTCACGTTGCTTTCGGTATTCACCTCGTGCTCCATATTGTATGCTTGAATTTCCTTTAATTTTTCCGTGACATAATCAGTCAGGTAGTGGATTTTCTCAAATTCAGCCACCATCTCTTCCGTACAAAAACGGATACTGCTGATATCAATATAGATACTCCGCTTAATCCTTCTGCCGCCGGACACCTGCATGCCTCTCCAGTTACGGAACGAATCCGAAATGAGGGCGTAGCTTGGAATCATCGTAATCGTTTTATCAAAATTCATAACCTTTACCGTATTCAAAGTAATGTCGATGACGTCACCGTCCGCATTATACTTTGGCATCTCGATCCAGTCACCAACACGCACCATATCGTTTGACGATAGCTGTACACCGGCCACGAGGCCCAGGATTGAGTCTTTGAATACGAGCATTAATACCGCCGATAACGCCCCAAGTCCACTAAGGATAATGAGCGGGTTCTGTCCAATCAGGCTGGAGATGACGATGATGCCCCCGATAATGAACAGGACAATCTTGGCTACCTGAATGTAACTCTTGATTGGGCGAATCTTCGACACCTCATAGGTACGATAGATATCATCGAAGACATTCAGCAGAGCATTCAGAACCGTAATCATGATAACAATCATATAGGTCATTGCTGATTTTTCAATTATGGCCTGATAGGGCGAGAAAATATAAGCAGAATAATAGATTATAATGGCTGGCACAAGATGCGACAGCTTCTGAAATAAATTTTTCTGAACCACAATATGGCCCCACTTGAAACGGTTGTTACTTACGATACGATGGACCGTCTTCAGTACCACTCGCTTGGCAATCACATTCGCCAATATCGAGATCACTGCTATAAAAATAATCATAATGATGTTTGAAAGATAACCAATGGAGGGTCCACTCATGCCGAGTTCTTCTAGTTGATTTCTGATAAAGTCCATTGTTTCCTCCTGACATAATCTAGTTTAGCCTATTATTATAAAGTAGATCAGGATGGTAAGCAAAAATACGCGTAAAACTTTTTTCAGTTTCTCGACCCCTGCCATGGATATAAAACTTACTCAAGATCGGTCATACCGTTCAATAAATTTATAATTTTCTGTTCCTCGCCACTCTCATTTGTCTTGAACCTTGCCAGAGTGAGTCCGAATTTTCTGAAAATAGCTTCTTTAATTTCATCCCTTTTTATCTGATCGGGTTTATTTTCATGAAATTCAAAGCCGTTCACTTCAATCGCCAATGCAAGTGATCGATCTAGCTTGTGATAAATCACAAAATCAACAGAGGAGCGATGCTTAATAAATTTCCGCTCCTCCTCGTTTAAACGATCAAGATCCATGAAAATGTTCATTAGGTATACCTGACTTGATAATGTAAAATCCTTAAACCGCGGCTCTTCCAGTATTTGAGTAAGAAGTGCTTCCATTAAGTTCTCGCTTTTGTGCCTTGAGTTATTATAATGGCTCGCACGATTTCGAAACTCTCGAAGTTTCTCCGAATATTCCCGATATAACAGATCAAAAATGGATACAATCTCACTCTCCACGACATTGTCATCCAGTGTGCTGTATTCCATATAACGCATAAGGTCTCCCACTTCATTCCCATATTTGTGGAATGCAGAATGATCTGTCACCAGAATAAACTGACGCTGGGCACGTGATACAGCAACGTTAATCAAGTTAGGATTATTAACAAATTTCATTCCCATATTCCCCAACTTGGTCCGATCCAGAACCGTTGACATAATCATAGTATCCTTTTCTCGACCTTGATACCTGTGAATCGTGTCGCTTTCAATATTGACTGTAAAATGCTGAACTGCTTTCTCCAGCTGTTTGCGATACGGTGTTGTGAAGCCGATATTTGAAGGAATGTCAACAACATCCAGCCCTGCCTGAAGGATTTCCTGCTCAATAACTTCAAGTTCCCTTGAATTAAACCTCCCCTTCTTCCCATGTGTCAATTTTCTCATATGGTTTCCCATTGCTGTTCTATAGATCATAAGTGGAGAATCAGACATTTGTGGATCAGTGAACGTAATTAAATCACCATTGTAATATTTCCTGTTACAGAATTCTATAATTGCAGGATGACAGCGATAATGTTCTCGTAGTATTACGCTTGGGAGGGTATCACCATACAAAGCCAATAGGGAAGATAATACATTATGTTCAAAATAATCATATGCACTGCTCATATCAGGATATAAGCTATTTTTGAGTTTCTCTTTAATTTTGAGATCAACAATATGAGGTAACTGCTTCGTATCCCCCACAATGATGGCATGTTTACAACAGGACAACGCAAGCGCTCCTGTTAACAAGTCAACTTGTGATGACTCATCTATAATACAATAATCAAACATATAGTTAGGGGGCACACAGTTTCTCAATGAATGTGTCGTACTAAGCACAACAGGGTAGTTCTCAATAAAATCTTTAAACAAATTTAAATGAATATACGATTTCTCATTTGATTGGATTACGGAGCGATTATGGTATTTCTTATGTAACTCAAGTCTAAAAAGATTTTCGGAACAGTGCTGATGATCATCCAACAGGTCCTGATAATTGTATGATTTCAGTTCCTCCTCAATCTTCAGAATTTGATTTGAAAGCTCTTCTATTTTCAAAACATAGAACTGCCTTTGGTAATTCAGAATGACATCATGCCCTTGCTTTCTCAACCTCTTAAAATCTGTAAAACCATGTTTAAAAAATAATTTGAACGGATAGAACAACTTGTATTTTTTCTTTATTTCTACAGCAAGAAAACTGTCCTTCATAAATTCCAAAATTTTATTTGGAGTTTGTTTGTAGAATGATAATTTTTCAATATGAGAGACATCTTGTCGTGCAAAGTAATGCTCAAAATGCTCCTGCTCAAGCAAATATGCTGAGAGCTTCTGCTTACACTGTGCTTTTTCTCGATCCATTTCCATCAAACGGTGTATCTGCTTGTCAAGATTCTTAATTCGATCTCTACACTCTGACTCCGAGATATCAACATCCCAATCTGACATGTTCACCTTCGGTAAATTTGCAAAAAACTTCTTTTTATTCTCTTGCTTCCCCAAACTGGCCACAAAGAAATGATATCCTTTTCGTTCCAGCTTCTCTTGTACGTTTAGGACAGCTGCATTGTTACTGGAAACAACAGCAACCTTCTTGCCTTGCATTATTGCCAGATTTGCTATGATATTCAAGATGGTTTGGGTTTTACCTGTACCAGGCGGACCTTCAATGATGCTGATGTTGCTAGTCAATGCATGCTCAAGAGCTTTCTTTTGACTCAAGTTAAAACTGAAGGGAAAAACAGGGTCTAATGTTAGCATCTTTTCCTGCTTTATCGGTTTTTTCTGGATAATCTGTCCTAGGACACTATTCGGATCGACATAGTTCAGTTTGGCAAATTCTTTGGAAAGAAACGATTCTTTATCCTTATGTGTTCCCAGTTCCTCTACTTCATCTTTATTTTTTACATATGTTGATATTTCACGCCAGTATTCTAAAATAAATTTGGCCTCCGGCTGACTCAATACATTTTGCTCAAATCGAATGCGATCCTTATCATAGACACGCGTACTTGCATTCCCAAAACATATTCGAATTTTAACACCGAAGTCCCAAACACGCTTAACATTGTTAAACGGTACGTCATCGTGATAAATAGCTATGTTATCTCCTGGTTCTTGAATGTATGGCTCCTGAAAAATAAGCACATCTTGAGTGCGGTAGTTATACTCTATATCTAAATTTCTGTATATAATCTGTACCCCAGAAGGACCCACCTTATAGTAGGAAACCTCCTCTGTCTTTTCTTTACCTTTAATGATAATCATTATTTTATCCAGATCCATAATAGCCTCACTATTTTCATATTGTTATGGTAACTATAGTTAAGCTTCTATAAACTAGCAACATATTCCTTTTTTGTACTTCTCCCAAACAAAAAAGGACCCTATCATTCAAAGAATGATGGGCCCACTTGATTATGTCGTCTTTATATCATGCTCACTAGAAATGTCTAACAACTCACTCACCGTCACCAGACGGTACCCTTCCGCGACCAGTTCATCCACCAGCACACGAACCGCCTCCACCGTCTGGGAACGATCCCCGTACCCGTCATGGAATATGAGCACGCTGCCGGGTTTCACTACAGACCGGGTATGCTCCAGAATGTGCTCAACGCCGGGATTGTCCCAATCCCTTGCATCACCGTTTACCGCACCAATCGTCCGATATCCACGCTCCGCCGCCAGAGACAGTATATCATCGTTTATGCCAAAATACGGCGGGCGGAAGCAGCGGGCAGGTTGCCCCGTAACTTCTTGAACAAGATTTTCTGCGCGTTGCAGCTCCTCCCCGGCTTCCTCCAGCGTCAACTTGGTCAGATCCGGATGCGTGTACGTATGGTTGGCGATCTCATGCCCTTCACGGTGCACCTCCGCGGCAATCTCCGGGTGAGTCTCCATCTCTTGGCCAATCATGAAAAACGTCGCACGCCCACCGGCACGCCGGAAAATCTCAAGCACTTGAGGTGTATACACCGGATGCGGCCCATCATCAAACGTGAACGCCACAACTTTTTTTCGAACTGACTCCTGCTCTACCATCGCGATATTGACCATAAATAATGACCCCTCTCTGCAACTGCCTGCTACATACCCCCTTATTATTCCATGACCACAGGCTCCGGTCTAGTCCAGAGATCACACCTTGCGAAATCCCAAATCAAGCCGATATCCACCAGAAAGAGAGTACAGCGCACGAGCAGCAAGCCCTTCTACCGCCACGCCCTCCAGTCCAGCCTCCAGCTAACCTTTGATTGCACCTGCGATCATACTCTTCTGCACCTGTTTGTTCAGCAGCAGATAGATGACCACCGTTGGCACTGTCGTAATCATCAGTCCAGCACCAATGATACCCCATTGCGTAATGTACGTTCCCACCATCGACATCATACCCACCGTCAACGTCTGGTAAGCCGTGTTATTGATAAACGTAACTGCAAACATCAGCTCATTCCAGCATGACAGAAATGTGAAGATGGCTACCGTTGATATAGCCGGGGTTACCAGAGGCAGGATAATGGAGAAAAACGTCCGGTATATGCCGCAGCCGTCGATAACCGCCGACTCCTCCATCTCTCTTGGGATACCTTTGAAAAAACTGCCCAGAATGAATACAGCCATCGGAATGCCAAATGCCACATAGGGAATGATCAGAGACCAGTAACTGTTGAGCAGGCTCAGATTCTTCAAAATAATAAACAATGGCAGCAGCGCCGCATGAATCGGCACCATCATGCCCAGCAAAATAATCGTCATCGTCAACCCGCTGAGCTTCCAGTTCATTCTTGTGATTGCGTATCCCGTCATGGAGGACAGGATCAGTACCAAGACAATGGAGGCCGCAGTAACCAGCACACTATTCATAAAATAGGTCAGCACATGGCCATCGGACATTGCTTTGGTGTAGTTGCTCCACAGAAACGCTTTGGGCAACCCGGCCACATCACCGCTGAAAATCTCACTGTTATCCTTCAGGGAAAACAGCGCCAGCCAGATGAGCGGGTAGATCTGCACAATCGCAACGAGGATCAGAAACGCTTGCAGGAACACTTTCCCGATCGGTCCGGAGATGGACCTCGGCTTGGGCTTTTTTTGCAACATGACTTCTACGCTACTCATGCCTTATGCCTCCCTCTACTCCGTTTTGAACAATGAATTAATGAGGATCGTACACACCAGACACTCCACAATGATAAAGACCGAGATCGCACTGCCATATCCGTACCGGAACGTATCAAAAATGGTAGCGTACATCAGCGTGCTTGGCACTTCAGTGGTGTAAAATGGCCCGCCACCTGTCAGCACATAGATCAGGTCAAACACCTTGAATGCACCGATGACCGAAAAAACAAGGCTTACCTTCAGAATTGGCTTCATCAGCGGGATCATAATGGACCACGCCGTCCGAATACGGGAAGCACCATCCATTCGAGCCGCTTCGAGCACATCCTGAGACACGGACTTCGCACCTGCATACATCAGCAGCATGTGATACCCCACGTACTGCCACAAGGTTGGAATAAAAGATGCCGCCAGCGCGGTGTCCTTCTGCCCCAGCCAGTCCTGCGCCAGGTTGGATAAACCGATACTTTGCAGCAGCACGTTCAGCAGGCCGTAATCGGCATTGTAGATTTTTGACCACAACTGGGCAATAACCACCGTTGAGATCAACACCGGGATGAAATACACGGTCCGGTAGAAGCCTTCCCCCTTGACGTTGGACGCAAGAATCAGTGCGAGCACCAGCGAGATCGGCAGTTGAATGAACACCGAAGCACCCGCGAATAACAGGGAGTTCTTGATCGAATTCAGCACACGGGTATCCTTAAACATCTCTACATAGTTGTCCAGGCCGATAAATGTACCCCTGCCTACGCCGTTCCAGTCCAGCAGACTGTAATAACTGGAGACAAAGATCGGAATGAGCACAATGCCGCAGAAGAGAATCAGTGTGGGCAGTACAAAGACGGCTATCGTACCTTTATTGGAAAATACAGAGTTCATTGTTGTTCTCCTCTCAAAGGCGTGACCGGGATATTCCGGACCACGCCTTGTTTGGGTTCATCTTCATTGTTAGCAGGCTTCAGCTTGGCAAGCTCACAAGCGTACACATGTAAGGATTACAGTTGCGCACATATTAACCTGCGCGACCTACAGGCTCAGCTCTGTTGGTTTGAGCTGTGCCATCTGTTTGCAGAACTCCTCCGGTGTTACATCGCCGGCAAGCAGCTGGGCAATCAAGTTTTTGTGCGCTTCGGCAGACTCCGCTGGCAGAATGTTATCCCACCACGCGATGAATGAGGTCGCCGTTTTCATAATATCTGCCGCAGACAGATCAAGGGAGGACAGGCTGGATGTGTCGAGTGCATCTGTTTTCCAGCTTGGCAGACCGGCTCCAGCCAGGAAACCTTGTGTACCAAGCTGCTCGCTCAGATACATGAGGAATTCCACGGCTTCCTTCGAATGCTTGGTATTCTGGTTGATGTAGAAACCATCGACGGCTCCGCCGAAGATTTCGGTATTTGTGCCTTTGCCATCCTCAAACACTGGGAACGGAATCACTTTCACTTTGCCTTTGACTGCGGAGGACGGGTCCTCAATTCCTGCATTCACCCAGTTGGCCTGGAACATCATCGCCCCGTTGCCTGCATTAAATGCCCCAAGCATCTCGTCATAGCTCATGCTGAACATGCTGCTGTTGAACGCTCCTGCTTGCGCGAGCTGCTGCATCTTAGTCGCAGCGGCTACAAAGTCGGGCGAATCCCACTTTGACGGATCTTTGAAGGCTTCCATCACGGCAGCATTGCCTGCCTGACGCATCGCAATAATGTCGTACCAGTACATGCCCGGCCAGCGGTCCTTCTCTCCAATCACAGCCGGTGTGATTCCTGCCGCTTTCAGCTTGGAGACTGCATCCAGTAGTTCGTTATAGGTGGTCGGAATCTTGGCACCCGCCTGCTCGAACAGTTCTGTATTCACGTAAAGATTGGCGATATGTGTGTACACGGGCAATGTGTAGATTTTGCCGTCCATATTAATGGCCTCAGCCATTCCCGGGCCCATTCGTTCTTTGATATCGTCCGTCAGGTAACTTGAAATTTCCAGCACATTGCCGGATTTGATGTACGGCTGCATGAAGCTGCCGCCACCCATGCCATAGAACAGGTCTGGCGCCTCACCAGCCGCAATCGATGTTTTGACTTTGGTTTTATACTGTTCTCCTGTCGTGCCCGTACGTTCAACCTGGATGTCCGGATGCTCGCTGTTCCATTTCTCAACAATCTCGGGCAACAGCTTGGCCGAAGGATCGGTATTGCCAACCGATTGATCCCATAGCGTCAGCTTGATCTTGCCATTACTTTCCCCCTGTGTACCACCGGACGAACCGGATGAACATGCCGCCAGACTGCTTACAATTCCCAGAGTCAGAATTAGACTTGCTGATTTTTTTAATAGCGCTTTCATCTCTATGGACCTCCCTATGTGTTTTAGTTCGTTCTAGCCCATATTTTAGGCGAACTGTGCGTTGTTCTCCATTTAGAAAACAGGCATCGATTTGTAATATTCGAACATATGTGGAATTGGAACTGGTAATGTGGGGGTTTACATTCTCGTTGTTCAGGTTTTTACATTCCGATATTCGTTCATGGACCGACCGATATGTTTTTTGAACAAGACGCTGAAATAATGCGGGTCCGGGATGCCTACCTGCTGCCCGATCTCATACCCCTTTAAATCGGTCTGCTTCAGCAACGTTTCGGCCTTTCTCATACGAAGCTGCGTCATATATTCCACAAATGTCTGCCCGGTTTCTTTTTTCATCAGCCGCCCCAGATGGCCCGAACTTACGTAAAAAGCAGCCGCAGTGCTGGAAAGCCCCACTTCCGCATTGCCCATGTTCTCTTCAAGATAAGCCATCACCCGGTCAATCAGATTGCCTTCCTTGGCCTGTCGTTTGGCTTGTATGACATCTGATACCGTGCGGACATGCTGCTCCAGCATGCTTTTTAGTTCAGGCAGATGACCTGCTGTAAAAATGGCCGCAACGGCCTCTTTGTTCAATGCGTACTCTCCCTCAAGCTGTTGCTCTATGGCGGCACGCTGGCACTCCGTAACCACATCCATGGCTGCCATCCGAAACTGTGAAACGTCCGAGAACGGCACAGACAGCATCCGCTCCAGCAACAATACGGCTTCTTCCCCCGCACCAACACTGACGTAAAATTGCAGTTGTTGGAGCAACTGAGCATCCGAGTGGTAGGGCCTCTTTCCGCCTTCGATGACCAGATCCTCGAAGCAAATGACCTGATTTTTCCCCACAAACGCCTGATAATCGAGTGCGCGACAAGCTTCCCGGTATCCCACACAGGCCCTTCCCCATCTTGATTTCCATTGCCCAATCCCTACGGTCACATCAACTTCACACCCTTCGAGCTTAAGTGTATGTTGAAGTTCTTCCTGAAGCTGCTGTACCTGATCGGCAAATTCCGTATCCGCACCAAGCGAGAGTACAACTATCCGGTTATGTGGGTCCATGACGATAATGGTTTGCGAATCCTGCGGATAAAATGCCTGCACCTGCTTCATGCCTACCATGCGCAGCAAAATATGTATTTCCTCAGCGGGTTGTCGATGGGCCTCAGTCTGATGCTGGCTTAATTGGGGCTGACCATGTTGTTGTTGGGGTCCTCGATGTGCTTCATGTGTTTGGAGTGTTTCGGGTGTTTGGTGATATGGTTCGGACAGATGTGGATATACCTCTGGTGCAGATATCTTCGCTTGCGGTACAGCAACCTCCACCTCCATTACTGCGATGCGTAATCCTGGTTCGCCAGACGAGATAGGAATGCCGAAGAAACGCCCCTTCTCTTGTAGTTCATCCTCAGGTATCACATCACTTAACCATTGATTTACAAACCTCTCCCTGAGATAAGGCAAACTCTGCTTCATCTCCTCCCGCAGCTTCATCAGCTCGTACTCACGCCCCATCTCCTGCTCGATTGCCACTCGCAGCTTCGTCGTAACCTGTAATAACTCAGAAGCACGGATGGGTTTCAAAATAAAATCGGATATGCCCAGCTTCACACTCTGACGAGCATATTCAAATTCATCATGTCCCGTCACAACCACGATTTTTATGTTCGGGTAACGCTCCATGAGGATGCCACTTAGTTCAATGCCGTCCATCTTTGGCATGTATATATCCGTGAACACGATGTCCGGACGCAACAGTTCAACCTGATCCAAAGCCTCTGCAGCGTCGGAGGCCTCGCCAATGATAGTCATGCCTTGCTGCTCCCAATCGATACGCATGCGCAGCAGATTTCGGATGAGGTACTCGTCATCCACAATCAATACCTTTAATGGTTCCACAGTTAGTTCCATGATTCATCGGCTCCCTTCGGGATCGTTATGATAATGGTTGTTCCTTTTCCAACCTCGCTCTGCAGCTTGAGTCCATCTTCTCTGTCATAAAAAATGCGAAGCCGCTCCATCGTCCCCCATAAGCCAAAGCTTGGATTGTGTTTAGCGTTATAGGTAGGGCTAGAAATATTAGATGAGTTTGAGCGATTAGATGAGTTAGAACGGTTAAACCTGTTCATTTCTGTGCGTTGAATCTGCTGTACGTCTTCCCCGGACATACCGACTCCGTCGTCAGTGATCGTTAGAAGTACCCCCTCCTTGGATCGACGAGCTTGAATGCGTATCGTGCCTGGGCTGCCTTTGGGACGGATACCATGATAAAGAGAATTTTCCACCAGCGGCTGGAGCACAAGCTTGGGAATCATCACCCGTTCACAGCCCGAATCGATATCGTACTGCACCTCAAATACACCGGGATATCGCACCTGCTGGATCGTCAGATAATTGCGTACAATCTCAACCTCCTCGTGCACCGTGATCAGTTCATGGCCTTTGCTGACACTCAGCCGATAATAACTTCCGAGCGCTTCTAACAGCTCACATACCTTATCATTCATACCCGACATCGCCAGGGAAGTGATAGAATCAAGTGTGTTATATAGAAAATGTGGCTTGATCTGCGCCTGAAGTGTATTCAGCTCTGCTCGGCGGATCGTCTGCTGCTCCTGAATGATGCGTTTCAGCATCTGGTCAATCTGCTCAATCATTTGGTTGTATCCTCCATATAGCTGTGCGAATTCGTAACTGTTCAGCTCAACCGTCACTTTGCGGAAGTTGCCACTTGGCGCTTTCTGCATGGAGCGAAGCAGCTTGTGAATCGGCTTAATGACGCTGCGCGAGATGATGAATGAACTGACAAAAAAGACAGTCCCGTTTACCGCCAGTAGGATCAGCGCAAGCAGCACCATGGATTTATTGCGGGTATCGGTAGCCTGGTATGGGCTCATGCTGATGAATTTCCACTGATCATCACCAGACGAACGATAGGTAACCGCATATTCCTGACCACCCGATTGCAAGGTGATGAAGCCGGAGGATTGCTCTTGAAATGTTTGTTTTAACTTGGCCTGATTGGCCTCTAACATCTCGTACATCCCTTCCTGTCCAGAAGCCGCAGATATGGATTCGCCGGATACAGCAGGCACGGACTTCTTTCCATCGGTAGCGTTGGTTGCAATCACCCGCTGATGCTCATCCAGGATGGCCACCTGAAATGAATCCGGTGCAGACAGGTTGGCATAGGCCTGAGCGATTGATTTGCCTTTGATGTTCATGACCAGAAATCCAAGCGGAGACGTATCATCCAAATCCCGAATGAGGCGAATAAACGACACCACCTCTTGCCCATCATTCTCCCCCATTGCCGAAACTCCGCTGTCGTTGTTGCCACTATTCAACCTGAGCAGATATCGTCCGTTGTGCTTCAGTGCCTGTTCGTACCACGGCGCTTCCTTCACATTCGCTTCCATAAACGTGGGCCATTCCTGTGTACCAACCGAGAATCGGTGCCCCGAATTATCGTAAATATATACTGAATCGATAATTGGAACCGCTTGCATAAGATTGGTTAAATACGCGCTGACCTTGGACTGTGTCTGTAAATTGGAGTACACATTGCCCTGCCGCAGCAGGTTCTGCAAGTTGGGATCGGAGAAAATCATTTTCGAATAATTGTTCACGTTCTCGATCATCAGATTAACGTTGGTCTCAATGGATGTAATCGTCTGTAGTGATGCTTCATTGATCTTTCGCTGCGCATCATTTTCCGAGATTCGATTCAAAACCAACGCACTAAACGCCACCGTTAGCAGAATAATGACAAAGTAGGCAAACGGAATTTTAAAAGCCAGCGTCTTGGGCTTGCGTTGGATAAACTCTTTGAAACGGGGCGTCCAATTGTTCTTCATTGCACTGGTGTTCGCTTTTGCATTTGCGTTTGCTTCTGCATCGCTCTCAATATCTGATTGGGCTGTTGCTTTCACTTCTATTTTTCATCCCCTTCTGTTACTTCTCTTGCTCCTTCATCTGTTGTTGCATCTTTGGCTCTTTGATTCACTGTGACCCTCCTTTGGTTCCGATGTGTGATGGGTTTATCGGTTGTGATCGGATGACCTGTTGTGATATCCACCACTCTCTCGGATTTTATACAATTGTATATTATAGGACTGTGCATGGAGGAGGCTCAACTCTTTTTATCGCTTGGATATAGCTTGACTGAGTGAAGTGAAATGAGGCTTTGGGGATCTGATCGTGGTGAATGCTGCGGGTAGGGGCCCCTAATTGGAGCCGCAAGAAGTACTGCTTTATAAAATGTTGGAGGTACAGATAATAAGTTGTGGTTTGTGCCGGGTGGAGAGAGAAGCGGGGGAGAGACGGAGGATCTGAGTACACAAAAGAAGATGGTAAACGTCTACCTTGATATGGCATACTTTTGAGCAAGATTACAATATCTACGGGCATAATCTTACTACTTACAGAGTGTTGATCGAGTGGTTAAGGCTGGGGAGTCCAATTATGGTCTTCTCGTATGATGAATTTAAGTGGGGAAAATGTTGGGGGCAAACTGCCCTCGGGCAGGACAAGTACAGAGTTCGTTATGGTAAGAAACAGCGAATCGTGATCAAAGCGAGAATTCGGTAACGCCTTTTTTGGAGGCATATTTCAGCGTGTAGCTTCCTTCTGTGCCATATGGCATCGTAGCGATTTGGATGCGGGTATAATCCAACCGACTCTCTCTCAGCACTTTTTTAACTAGCGCTATGCTCCGATCTTCATCCGTTACCACACAGAAAATGTTCATTACATATTCCTTCGGATCAGCCATACGGCTGCCCAGGTCACATCCATCCACCTCTCCCAACTCAGCTTGGGTCAGAACGGTTTCCAGATATTCCATCACCTTCTCCTTCAACCAATGATCTCGTTTGCTGCCCTGCGCGCTCTTCAGCGGATATTGCACCACAAGCCAGTATTTTTCATTCATTCAGCTTCACCAACCAATCTTTATATGATAGGGCAATACGTTATGTGGAGGGCACTTGGACGATAAAAACGCATATGTCAGCCTTACATTTCTCCAGTTCAAAATGGCTAGATCATTGACCTTACTGCTTTTTGGAATTGTACTGCCCTTCCATTTGCAGGATGGGGAACATGGTGATGTTTAATGAGATGGGAGCTTAACGTGTCTGCTGACTTTCTGCCAATAGCCACGATGTGAGCATCAGGATTCAGTTGCATAAGCTGTCTGGCAAACGGCAAACCATCCTCCAACTCTGCCAAAGTCGGCGTACGATTCGTCATCCTGTTTTCGGCAGATTGATATGGATGAAAGGGATAGATGTTCCAAAATATAAAGTCCGTTGGTTTCCACCTTGAACTGGATAACACTTCACCCCATATAATGGATGCTGTCGGTTCTGCGAAACCATACAGTGCCTGACTTCGGTTAGATTTGACGATATTGGGCAGGCTTGTTCGAACACCCGGCTCACCTGCAAAAATCATCTGGTGATTCACCAGCGAGTGATTCCCGGTAACCATTCGCTCGGACGTCAAAGGTACGCCGGAGAACCTCGCCCCTTGATAGCCCACGGCTTCAGCAATAAAAATGTACCGAGCCTTGGATATTCTTGGTTCCAAATACCTGACCAAATGTTCAGAACGAATCTCCACCGCTTCGGGGCCGATATCATAGCCCGTCACATAATCTCCAAGGATTAATCACATTTACTGGCGAGACATATGCTTGCACCCCTGCAACAAACTCGCGGATCTGCTGCTGCGTTTGGCTCATGCTTCTTTGCCTCCTTTGGGAGATACAGAGTATATCGGGCTAGCATCAACTTATGTTACAAAGATTATAGCATAAACAGAAAAACCACCAACCAGACCGCTGGTTGATGGTGGATAGAAACTGTAGAAAACTATTGCGGTATAACTTCTTCCCACTGACCATTGGTGGTTTCTTTGTAGGTAAGAAGGTTTCCATCATACTTTCCCTGAATAAAGTTAGAACCCGCTTCTTTCCATTCCTTAGTAACAGATATCACAACTTTAGAATCCTGTAAATTTATTGAAACATACTTTCCTCTTGATAAATTTATCTCAAAGGCTACTGGATAAAAATCGTACCAGAATAGTTTGTCTGATTTCTCTCCCAGTATACCCGCATCACCACCTTTAGAGAAATGAGGACTGATGACTCGAAACCTGAACTCTAACCACTTTCTGGGATCTAAAGGAAATTCATAATGACTATCGGGCTCCACTATAATATATGACTTTTCAGGAACTGGGTGTTGAACTTGAACTTTGTGCTCGATTATTTCTTTGGATATTATTCGAAAAACTAAATATACCAATATGAATAGTATCGAAGTAATTACAGGTAATTTAGGCTTGTTCCTCAAAAAAACACTCAATCCAAGACCAATAATTAACGGAAACCATATCCATGGATCTCCCAATGTAATGGCTTCCATAATATATGATTTATCGCTAAAGGGATAGAATGCTGGTAAATCATGTCCCATATAGTCTAAAAATAAGTGTCCAAACAAGACAGACAAAATAGAAGATCCCCAGATTAATTTGAAACTTGTCTTTTTATAGAACAGTTTTGTCAAATATGCTATTCCTAAAGCTAAAAGGGGTGTAAACAATATAGAATGGGACCACGGAGCTACACTTCTATCCCCAAAAATATCAGGAATTATTCCACACAGAGCACCCGAACATAGACATATCATAAGATTTTTCCATGTATCCCTTGGCAAAAAGCAATATGCAATTACCGCCCCAAGAAGAGCATGTGATAGAACATGAAAAAACAAATATAAATACGGATCCAAAATAACTACTCCTTTACTCTATTATTATAAATATTGTATTTAATGTTAAACATTATATATTATTTTTTCATATAAAAGACCTGAGAGTCGAACCTCTTCCAAAGGTCTGCGGGGAGTAGTCTCTGTATGGATGTTACCTAATAATTTCTTAATACTAAATTCGAGCACAAATCAACGTAGGCTCCACAAAATAGAATCAACAAGCTATTAAAAATCCTCATAACAATGGATGGCCCGTATGTATTTTCTATTATCATAATTTGGTCTAGGTAAAGCAGGCTATAGATACCTATGTACGTTTCAGAACCTAAATGTACCTAATAAACTTTCTGAGAGCTGCTTTCGACCTATATATACCTCGATTTCCTCCATTTATATAATTTAGGTTATTATATCATAAAATAAAAATCCACCAACCAGAACAATGGTTGGTGGATTTTGCTTACTCTAATGGAGGTGAGGGGGTATCGAACCCATGTCCGAAGATAACGGCACAAAAGCTTCTACGGGTATAGTCACTGCTGTGATGTCCCGTGTATCAGTAACCCACAAGAACAGGATTAGCCCAAGCAGGTATGGACTCAACACAATAGATCAATTTACTCTGTATGATTTCTGCAACAATTAAAGGCTCGTATGTATTATCAATGATGATAACCTGATCTGCGATGGCTAGAGCCGGTTTAAGGTTCTTCAATGACTGGTCATATCGATAACGAATGTCTTCTTCTGCAATCCAATGTCCACCTTGTTCAACACGAGAGGCTACACGATCTATATGCATTTGAACATCCTCAAGACCGATATAATAAACGACAATTTCATAATTGTTTTCTTTTGCTATTTCCATATGTTTTAAAACAAATGATCCGGACAATGTCGTTTCAATAGCGAAGTTTACACCACTTTAATGAGAGATCGGATTCTTTTCACAGCTTCCCTGCCAGCAGACAGGTCAGCACTGCGCGGATTCTCTGGCTTCAACTCTCTTGCAATTTGATCCGGATCAACCAGTTCACCAAGCCACTCTCTCATTTGCATACTGAGTGTACTTTTCCCTGCTCCATTTGTACCCGCAAACACAGTCATGACTGGTCTGATTTCACTCATGATATTTAAACTCCTGCCGTTTTCCAGTAGCATCAAATGTAATTTCGAATTTATTACCCGCAGCATCCTCACGAACGCGTTTGTTATTCTTTATATAATAAATAGAGGCGCCTGATTCTTTAGCTTGTTTCCGTGCATGTTGACTTGCTTTGTTTAAAATTTCTTGGAGTTGTTTTCGATTTGTAAACATCCTGAGTCCCCCAATCTAAATTTCTGTTTATTATATCATAAACTAAAAAACCACCAACCAGATTTACTGGTTGATGGTTTTTGACTCTAATGGAGGCGAGGGGAGTCGAACCCCTGTCCGAAGATAACGACACATAAGCTTCTACGGGTGTAGTCACAGTTTTGATGTCACCCGAGTATCGCCCCGTAACCGGCTATACGTTGGGTCAGCCTGATTGTCTTCTTCAGCACACCCCAGGCGGAGATGTGACAGCGTATCCCACTACTAGTTAGCCCCTATCCCTGTCACATGGGCGATGCAGGGTAGAAGCACGCACACAGTTTCTTAGGCTGCGAAAGCGTAGTTTGTTTGTTGTTTGCCGTTTAATAGGCTTTAGCGTTGATAAAGCGGACGCGTCCCCACTACCCGCTACCCATGCTCGAACTATCCCCGTCGAATCCATAAACGCCCCCTCAATGAAGAAGGGCTCCAGGATTAATCCGTGAATACGGAGCAAAGGTGCTGCACATCTTTTTCCTCCAAGGTAAAAAGATGCTTCTTTCAAACTCGGCATTCCAGTCTGCTACATGAGTAATCATAACACAGGACACATCACCGAAATAGTACAGATTGCTGGAAGACATTCCAGCAGGCTGAGCATGTGTACAAGGTTATCCAATACAACAGGCTCAATCGTCTACATATTATACCGCGTCGCCAATCGGAAGTAAAGTTTACCCAGATCGGCTCACGAACAACTGTACCTTAGTATTTTACCCACGCGCCTGATAAACTACGCAACAGCTGATAATTTAAATTCATCACCGCACTCTCCATGCTCCTGGCAATTTTCTTAGTCACACACAACAAAAATCAGCCAACTGCACACTTCGGCTATTCACATCAAATCACCTTCCCCAAACACAAATAAAAAAAGCCTCAATCTTGCCCATTGCAGGACAAACCTTGAGACTCCTTAACTCATACATCAATCTTCCTAGCTTCATCATAAAAAAACTATCTTATACACTTAAAAGTAAAGCATTTACGCCCAGCGCTCCACTTAACGCGCAACCTTCTGCTTGTCGCGCAGTACCCGTTGGATATCACGTTGAGCATCGCGCTTCGCGGCAGTTTCACGTTTGTCGTATTGCTTCTTACCTTTACCCAGTCCAAGCAAAAGCTTTGCATAACCATTGCGGATATAGATTTTCAGCGGAACAATGCTGTACCCATCCTGTTTCGACAGCCCGAGCAGCTTGTGAATCTGCACTTTATGCATCAACAACTTGCGCGTACGTGTTGGATCGAGCGGATTATTTCGGTTCCCTTGTTCAAAAGGACTAATATGCATATTGTGAATATGAATCTCACCGTTTCGAATCGTGGCAAATGCATCACCAATATTCGCACGGCCGTTACGAAGAGATTTGATCTCCGTTCCGGTAAGCACCATGCCCGCTTCATACGTATCTTCAATGAAGTAGTCATGGGAAGCCTTTTTATTCTGTGCGAGCACTTTACTCTGTCCATCATTCTTGCCCATGTCCTCACTCCTTCTCCGTAAAATAAGCCGGTACCATGCTCTATAGCAGCGCACCCAATGTTGCACCAAGGTACCACGTGCCAGACCTTAATTGTAGCAAGTACGGCTGTTAAAATCAAGAAAGAGGCGACCTCTGCCGCCCCTCCTCATTACACCACTTCCAGACTGTGCGAAACAACACACCGGCTGAAGTGGGTATTTTCTCCAACGATTAACCTGAAGGAACGAATTGTAATCCATCTCTCCAAGTTACGTTAGCTTTATTTTTTCTTTTTCCGTACAAAAGCTGCCGTGCCGTTACCAGCTGCACTTTTGCTCTTCTTCCGCTTGCGTCGTGGTGCTCCGCTTTCCTGAGCGCCACCAGGAGTTGCATTCTCTCCAATAAATACGCCGCTTGGCGAAGTGTTTTTGCGCCCACTTCCGCCTTTGCCACCTTTACCGCCGCCCTTGCCGGACTTAAAGCTTCCTTCACCGCGACCGCTGCCGCTGTTCAGGCCACTTCCTTGTCCATCGGTTGAACTACTATCCGATCCACCCGATGTAGAGCTATATCCGCCTTTACCTGAGCCAAAACCAAAGCTCACCGCGCCTTTGCCCCGACCAGTTGATCCACCAGCATCACCAGCACGACGCTCACTTTTAGGTTTGCCGCCGCCTTTACCTGCGTAGCCACCAGATGAGCCTGCGCCCGCGCCTGCACTTGCTGCTCCACCGCGACCGCCACGTCCACCTTTGCTGCTTTCTTCCGTTGATCTGCCACCACGGCTGGCTCCAGCACCTGCCGAACTGCCTTTGCCGCCACGTGAACCGCCGAAACCACCCGGTCCACCCTTGGCACCGCCGCGACCGCCACCACTTGCTGGGCGTCCACCTTTACCGCCACGTCCGCCACCGAAGCCGCCAGGACGTTCACCGCGAGGTTTCATATCTACCATTTCAAAATCAATCGTATACTCTTCCATGCTTACACGTGCCACACGGATCTTCACTTCATCACCGATGCGGAAGACTTTCGAGGTACGTTCACCAATCAGAGCCATATGCTGATCGTCAAAATGGTAATAGTCGTCCGTGAGTGCGCTCAGGCGAATCAAGCCTTCAACCGTGTTTTCCAACTCAATGAACATACCAAAGCTGGTCACACTGCTGATCATGCCTTCGAACTCTTCGCCTACTTTGTCGAGCATGTACTCGGCTTTCTTCATTTTCTCCGTATCCCGCTCAGCTTCTACCGCCACACGTTCACGTTCCGAAGACTGCTGCGCAATATCGGACATACGTGCTGCCAAATACTCCTGACGGTTCTCCGGCAATGCACCATTATTTTCAATGACTTCGCGAATCACCCGGTGAATGACAAGATCGGGATAACGACGAATTGGAGACGTAAAGTGACTATAGAATTCTGCCGCGAGGCCAAAGTGACCCGACATTTCAGAGTCATACTTCGCCTGTTTCATGGAACGCAGCATCATCGTACTAATCACGGTTTGTTCTTTCGTTTCTTTGATATCCTCAAGCAACGATTGAAGCGCCCGTGGATGAATCGCATTGCCACGTCCTTTGACCTGGTGTCCAAAATTCGCCGCAAAGGCGAGGAAATTTTGCAGTTTTTCCTGATCCGGGTCTTCGTGCACACGATAAATGAAAGGAACCTTCAACCAGTGGAAATGCTCTGCCACTGTTTCGTTCGCTGCCAACATGAATTCCTCAATGATTTGCTCTGCAATCGAACGCTCCCGTTTTACGATATCTACCGGTTTGCATTCTGCGTCCACAATGATTTTGGATTCTTCAAAATCAAAGTCAACCGCACCACGGCGCATACGCATAGCACGCAGCTTCAAGGCAATCTCTTTCATCAGATGGAAATCATCTACCAGATCCTTATAACGTTCGAGCAATTCCGGCTCTTCACCTTCAAGGATTTTACGGACGTTGGAATACGTCATCCGCTCTTTGGTTTTGATTACACTCGTGAAAATATCATGTTTAACAACCTTCATCTGGTCGTTAAACTCCATCTCACAAGACAGGGTCAGGCGGTCTACCTGGGGGTTCAAACTACAGATTCCGTTGGACAGACGTTGTGGCAGCATAGGAATAACCCGGTCTACCAGATACACACTGCATCCACGGTTGTAGGCTTCCTGATCCAGCTTGGAATTCTCCTGCACATAATAGCCAACGTCGGCAATATGAACACCCAGACGGTAGTTCCCGTTAGGCAGTTTCTCTACATTTACAGCATCATCCAGATCCTTGGCATCTTCGCCATCAATCGTGACAATGTTAAGTCCGCGCAGATCACGGCGACCCTGTTGTACAATCTCTTCATCCGTGATGGAGTCGGGTGCTTTTTCCGCCTCTTCTACCACTTCATCAGGGAAAGCTTCAGGCAACTGATGCTTGCGAATGACGGACAAAATATCAATACCCGGCTCATCCTTATGACCGAGAATCTCGATCACTTCACCTTCGGCAGCCGCACGGCCCTCCGGATAGCTGACGATCTTGGCTACGACCTTCTGTCCATCAACCGCCCCAGCAAAGTTGGTACGTGGGATGAAAATATCGCGATTAATCCGTTTATCATCCGGAATGACAAATCCGTACACCTCATGGCTCTGGAACACACCAACGACTTGTGTCACAGCACGAGTAACAATACGGACGATCTCACCCTCCAAACGACCACCTGAAGGTCCTTGAGATGTGACTTTAACCAATACCGTATCACCATTCATCGCACTTTTCATATCATTGGCGTGAATGTACACATCCGGGTGCTCCCGATCCTCAGGGATAAGGAAAGCGAAACCTTTGGCGTGAGCCTGTAAACGTCCACGTACCAAATCCATACGCTCTGGCATGCCATAGCGATTGTTACGGGTCAGCAAAACTTTACCGGATTCCTCCAGCGTATTAAGCATAATCAAAAAGGCTTTGAAATCAGCTGCATCTTCAATAGCGAAGTGCTGTTCCAACTCCTGATAAGTCATAGGTTTATAAGCGGTTTCCCGCATGAAGTCGAGCAATTGTTGTTCTGTTATCATTAATATATTCACCTCGGGAAACATAAAAGTGTAAGCAAGTCTCATCTCTTTATGTATCGGAATTATTACCATTTTCATGCAATGCAATTTCACTGTTGTGAAGAGCGTAGTAGTGCAACCATACTATCTCATACCCTAGTATACACGAATTCAATCCGACCCATCCGTACCTCGCAAAAAAACCACAGTTCCCGGACGCTCCTCTAAAATCACGCTTTCACGTATCTATACAGACATTTTATGCGATACACGTGCTGTGCGCATCTGGCAAAGAACTACATCCGAAAATTTTCGTACACATGACATTCATTATAGGGAGTGATTTCGCGTAACGAATAAGCGAGGGACATACCATACATGATAGGGGTGTGTTGCATGTTAAGGAAGGAAAACCAAACAGAAGTGAGAAGAAGACCGAAAATCATGGAGTCTATAGATTAAATTGTTGGAAAAGTTTGGACGCGTAAGAATTTATTAAAAAACCCCCGTTTCTTCACGAAACGAAGGTTCATCAATTAAGCCATTAGCTTAAGCTATTCATTGAACAGCAGTTCCAATTCTTACTTGGAAACCACCGTAACAACGATAGACAAAATCATAAATCCTGCACCCAGTACCACCGTTGCACGTTGCAGGAAGAGATCCAATCCGCGCGCTTTCGTTTTACCGAAAAGATGTTCCGCACCACCGGAGATGGCACCCGCCAAACCAGCGCTTTTCCCGTGCTGCAGCAATACTACAGTGATTAGACCGATCGAGAAAACAACGAGCAGCAATTTCAAAGCAATATCCATTCTTTCCACCTCCTACCCATGTGGGCATACATCTCACCATAAAAACAGTTACTTTAATTGTAACATAGCTATGGTTGTACTACAAGTAGTACAGTTTATACAATGCCCTAAATTTCACCATCGCGTGATGCTTACTTTATACCATTACTTCGTTGCAATAAAAAAGACAAGCCGGTTACCCGGCTTGCCTGTAAAAGCTGAATATCCAGCTTATTTTTTAAGGTTGTAGAATCCTTTAAGACCATTGTATTGAGCCAGTTCACCCAGTTGATCCTCAATGCGAAGCAATTGGTTGTACTTCGCGATACGGTCTGTACGGGAAGGAGCACCCGTTTTGATTTGACCAGCGTTAGTTGCAACAGCGATGTCAGCGATTGTGCTGTCTTCGGACTCACCGGAACGGTGGGAGATTACAGCTGTGTATCCTGCGCGTTTAGCCATTTCGATTGCATCGAATGTTTCAGTCAATGTACCGATTTGGTTAACTTTGATCAGGATGGAGTTACCGATACCTTCGTTGATACCTCTGCCCAGACGCTCAGTGTTTGTTACGAACAGGTCATCACCAACGAGTTGTACTTTGTCTCCCAATTTCTCAGTGAGCAATTTCCAACCATCCCAGTCATCTTCGGACATACCGTCTTCGATTGTGATGATTGGGTATTTCTCAACCCATGAAGCCAGAAGGTCAACATACTCAGCGGAAGTGTAAGATTTACCTTCGCCAGCAAGTGTGTACTTACCATCTTTGTAGAACTCAGTGGAAGCAACGTCCATACCCAAGAATACGTCAACGCCTGGTTTGTAACCAGCTTTTTCAATTGCTTCGATGATTGTAGTGATTGCTTCTTCGTTCGAACCAAGGTTCGGTGCGAAACCACCTTCGTCACCTACAGCTGTGTTCAAGCCTTTGGAGCTTAATACTGATTTCAAGTTGTGGAAGATCTCTGCACCTACGCGAAGAGCTTCTTTGAAGCTTGGTGCTCCAACTGGAAGAACCATGAACTCTTGAACGTCGATGTTGTTGTCAGCATGCTCACCACCGTTGATGATGTTCATCATTGGAACTGGCAATGCTTTAGCGTTGAATCCGCCCAGGTATACGTACAATGGCAGGTCCAGAGCGTCAGCAGCTGCGCGAGCTACTGCCATGGATACAGCCAGGATTGCGTTAGCACCCAGTTTACCTTTGTTTGGCGTACCATCCAAAGTGATCATCAATTTGTCGATACCCAGTTGATCCAATGCATCCATACCGATAACTTCTGGAGCGATTGTTTCGTTTACGTTTTTAACAGCTTGCAGAACGCCTTTACCGAGGTAACGGGATTTGTCACCATCGCGAAGCTCAACGGCTTCGTGGGCACCAGTGGATGCACCAGATGGAACGATTGCGCGTCCGATTGCGCCGGACTCCAGGTATACTTCAACTTCTACTGTAGGGTTACCGCGGGAGTCGAGGACTTCGCGAGCGTACACGTCAGAAATAATAGTCATTTGTGATAATCTCCTTTATAGTTGGGATTTAATTTTTGGACCAACTTGTGTTTGCCCTTATTTTACTACATCAGCAGAATCGTCTTCCAATCGCTGTTATCCCCTGATTTCTTTGAACTTATTTTCATAAGTTGAAATCATGTGATAAAGGCGAACGCTTCGCTTCTTCAGACTATTTCTGCTGCCTTCGTTCAATGCGCAAACACCAAACCGCCCAATTATATATGTTGTTGTGTAACTTATTTGCGGGTAGCGATGACAGATGTACCTGTCATTTCAGCCGGTTTAGGCAATTGCATCAGGTCAAGGATCGTTGGCGCGATATCTGCCAGGATTCCGCCTTCACGCAGGGTTACATTTGCATCGGTAACGATGAATGGAACCGGGTTCGTTGTATGAGCTGTGAACGGACGTCCCTTCTCATCGAACACCATATCCGCGTTACCATGATCCGCAGTGATTAGTACAACGCCGCCTTTGGCAAGTACTGCATCCACAACACGGCCCATGCACTCATCTGTTACTTCAACCGCTTTGATGGTAGGCTCCAGCATGCCGGAGTGTCCAACCATGTCAGGGTTAGCAAAGTTCAGAATGATGGCGTCATGTTTGTCTGCTTCGATCTCGCGAACACATGCATCAGCTACTTCATACGCACTCATCTCTGGTTGCAGGTCATACGTTGCAACTTTTGGTGAGTTGATCAGTACACGAGTTTCGCCCGGAAGCTCCACATCACGACCGCCGCTGAAGAAGAAGGTAACGTGCGGGTATTTCTCAGTTTCTGCAATACGCAGTTGTTTTTTATTGTTCTGTACCAGAACTTCACCCAGGGTGTTGTCGAGGTTCTTCGGCGAATAAGCCACATAACCTTCAACCGTCTCGCTGAACAAAGTCAAGCATACAAAGTGCAAGCCCACAGGGAACTTCGGACCACGATCAAAACCGCGGAAATCCTGGTTCGTGAATACTTGCGACAACTGGATCGCACGGTCAGGACGGAAGTTGAGGAAGATAACGGAATCGCCGCTCTCAACCAAACCTACCGGCTCACCATCCGCTTTAACGATAACCGTTGGTTCAACGAATTCATCAAATACGGATTTCTCATACGATTCTTCAACCGCTTTGAGTGGGTCAGTGTATTTTGGTCCATCTCCATAAACGATGGCACGGTATGATTTCTCAACCCGTTCCCAACGTTTGTCACGGTCCATCGCGTAATAGCGACCTTGAACCGTAGCGATTTTACCTACACCGACTTCTTCAATCTTAGCGATCAGTTTCTGCATGAAGTCTTTACCACTGTCTGGCATAACATCACGGCCATCCATGAAAGCATGAATATATACATCATTCATTCCTTCTTTTTTGGCCAGATCTAGCATAGCAAACAGGTGGTCGATGTGACTATGTACGCCGCCATCAGACAACAAGCCGTAGAGATGAAGTTTTTTGCCGCTTTGTTTCGCTTCACGAACGGCTTTGACAAGTGTTTCATTGTCGTAGAACTCGCCGTCACGAATGGATTTGGAGATACGGGTCAAATCCTGGTATACGATCCGGCCGGCACCAATGTTCAGGTGACCTACCTCGGAATTTCCCATTTGCCCTTCTGGCAAACCTACAGCTTCACCGCATGCAGTGAGCGTTGTATGTGGGAATTGGCTCATGAAACGGTCATAGTTCGGTTTCTTGGCTTGCGCTACCGCATTGCCTTCCACCGTGTTACGCAGACCAAAGCCATCCATGATGATCAGTGCTACAGGTTTTGGAGCTGTCATCTTACTTCGCCCCCTCAACAAGCGCGATGAACGAAGCCGGCTGCAAGCTGGCACCGCCAACAAGTGCGCCGTCGATGTCGCTTTGTCCGAGGTATTCTGTTACGTTCTCTGGTTTAACACTGCCGCCGTATTGAATACGAACTGCATTCGCAACCGTCTCGTTGTACAGATCCTTCACCAGCGTACGGATGTAAGCAATAACTTCATTCGCATCTTGGGAAGTGGAGGATTTGCCTGTACCAATCGCCCAGATTGGCTCATAAGCGATAACAACTTGTGCCGCTTGCTCTGCAGACAGACCTGCAAAAGCAGCTACTGTTTGCACTTTGCATACGTCTTTTGTTTGGTTCGCTTCACGCTCTTCAAGCGTCTCACCAAGGCAGAAGATTGGAGTCAATCCGTGACGGAATGCTGCATGCAACTTTTTATTGACAGTCTCATCGGTTTCCGCAAAATATTGACGGCGCTCCGAGTGACCAATAATGACATAATCCACACCCAGGTCTTTCAGCATCACGCCGCTGATTTCACCTGTGAATGCACCGTTATCTTCAAAATGAAGATTTTGTGCACCAATTTTGATGTTTGTGCCTTTAACAGCTTCTACCAGGGATGGCAGATTTGTAAACGGTGCGCAGATTACAGTTTCCACGCCTTCAACTTCCGCTTTTCCTTTAACTTCCTGAATGAAGTCATTGGATTCGGAAACCGTTTTGAACATTTTCCAGTTACCTGCGATAATCGGTGTTCTCATGGGTTTCAACTCCTTCATGCTATAGGCTACTAAAACTTACTTGTCGTTCAATGCCACTACGCCTGGAAGTACTTTACCTTCCATGAACTCGAGCGATGCACCGCCACCTGTAGAGATGTGGTTCATCTTGTCAGCCAATTTGAACTTCTCAGCTGCTGCTGCGGAGTCACCGCCACCAATTACAGTGTAAGCTTCTGTCTCAGCGCAAGCTTCCGCTACTGCACGAGTACCGTGGGAGAATGGCTCGATTTCAAATACGCCCATTGGTCCGTTCCACACAACCAATTTGGAGTTTTTGATTACATCAGCATAGATCTCACGTGTTTTAGGACCGATGTCGATACCCTCCCAATCTGCTGGGATACCATCGATGTCAACGATTTGTGTGTTTGCTTTCGCACTGAAATCGTCAGACACTACGATATCTACCGGCAGGTAGAAGTTTTTGCCCAATTTTTTCGCTTTTTCGATAAAACCAAGAGCAACATCAAGTTTGGAGTCATCCAGCAAGGATTGTCCAATTTCATGTCCTTGTGCTTTGAAGAACGTGTAAGTCAGACCGCCACCGATGATTACGTTGTCTGCAATGTTCAGCAGGTTGTCGATTACATCGATTTTGTCCTTAACTTTGGATCCACCAATAATAGCTGTGAAAGGACGCTCAGGGTTGGAGATTGCTTTACCCAACACTTCAAGTTCTTTCTCCATCAACAAACCGGACACTGCTGGAAGCAAGTGAGCGATTCCTTCAGTCGAAGCGTGTGCTCTGTGAGCCGCGCCAAACGCATCGTTAACGAAAACGTCAGCCAGTTCAGCAAATTGTTTTGCCAGTTCCGGATCGTTTTTCTCTTCGCCTGCGTGGAAACGAACGTTTTCAAGCAACAATACGTCGCCGTTGTTCAGTTCAGCGATTTGAGCTTTAACAGCGTCACCAACAGAACCGTCAGCTTTAACAACTGTTTTACCAAGCAATTCAGACAAACGCTCAGCTGCTGGAGTCAAACGCAAGGATTCAACCACTTCGCCGTTAGGACGACCCATGTGGCTTGCCAAAATGACTTTAGCGCCTTTTTCAATCAAGAAGTTGATTGTAGGAAGCGTTGCACGAATACGTTTGTCATCTGTAATTTTACCATCTTCGAGCGGCACATTGAAATCTACACGGACAAAAGCCCGTTTTCCTGTCAATTCGATATCGCGTACACTTTTTTTGTTCATCTGTATTTCCTCCGCACCCATGTATTTGGTGGACCAATCAAGAGCTAAAATCCCTCGTAAATCCTGGTGTTTTTGAGAAATTTGCAAAATGTAGATATATAAAGAGCGGAAACAATATAGCATCTGTTTCCGCTCTATGTTATTACAGATATTACTTAATCATTTTTGCAAAGTGCTCCAAAGTGCGAACCAATTGTGCAGTGTAGGACATTTCATTGTCATACCAAGCTACAGTTTTAACCAATTGTTGGTCGCCAACAGTCAGAACTTTAGTTTGAGTTGCATCAAACAGGGAACCGAAAGTGATTCCTTGGATATCGGAAGATACGATTTCGTCTTCTGTGTATCCGAAAGTTTCTGGATCGGAAGCTTCTTGCATAGCTGCGTTAACTTCTTCAGCAGTTACTTTTTTGTTCAGAACAGTTACGAGCTCAGTCAGGGAACCAGTAGCTACTGGTACACGTTGAGCTGCACCATCAAGGATGCCTTGCAGTTCTGGGATTACCAGACCGATTGCTTTAGCAGCACCAGTTGTGTTAGGGATGATGTTTTCAGCTGCTGCGCGAGCACGACGGAAGTCACCTTTAGGGTGTGGAGCATCCAACGTGTTTTGGTCGCCAGTGTAAGCGTGAATTGTAGTCATCAAACCTTGAACGATTCCGAATTTGTCTTGCAGTGTTTTTGCCATAGGTGCCAGGCAGTTTGTTGTGCAAGATGCGCCGGAGATTACAGTTTCAGTACCGTCGAGGATTTCATGGTTTACGTTGTAAACGATGGTTTTCATGTCGCCAGTAGCTGGTGCGGAGATAACAACTTTCTTAGCTCCACCTTTCAAGTGTTTCTCAGCTGCTTCTTTAGTTGTGAAGAAACCAGTACATTCCAGAACGATATCTACGCCCAGGTCGCCCCAAGGAAGTTCTTCTGGGTTACGGTTAGCCAATACTTTAACTTCTTTGCCGTTCACTTTGAAGAAGCCATCGTGTACTTCAACATCGCCATCGAAGCGACCTTGAGTTGTATCATATTTGAGCAAATGAGCGAGCATTTTAGCGTCAGTCAAGTCGTTGATTGCTACTACCTCGATGCCTGCTACATTTTGAATACGGCGGAATGCCAAGCGTCCAATACGTCCAAAACCGTTAATACCTACTTTAATCATGAGTAAGTTCCTCCCAAGTTTTGATTAATTTTTTATGAAACTTATATATTCAAGACAGACGGTGAAGTCCGTCAAGACAACAATAGTTGTGATACAAAGTAAAACCTTATTCCATTTCAGCAACGATGACTTCGGCAGCAGCCTCATCAATAATCAGAATATCTTCCTGACCAAATCGTAACACGGAATGTATAGCAGCAGCTTTGCTTTTGCCACCTGCAATTCCAATCACAACATCGGTTCGTTCAATATCCTGAAGTCGCATACCCAGTGTAAGCATGGTATGTACCACCTTACCCTGATCATTAAAGTAATAACCGAAAGATTCAGATACGGCCCCTTGCTCCTGAAGTTCATCTATAATCTCCGTCGCAAGTTTGCGTCTTTTGGCCATCTCTACGGCATCACCAATTCCATGAATAACAATCCGTGATTGCCTGATCAGCTGCAGAATCTCCTGAACACTAGGGTCCTGGATTAATGATTCATAGGCATGATCACTGAGCAAATCCGGTACATGCAGGAGTTTGTATTGCGCCCCTACCCGTTTTGCCATTGTGGATGCGATCGTATTAGCCTGAATTTCAAGGCTTTCTCCAAGTCCACCGCGTGCTGGTACGAACCAGACACCTTTGAGCGATGTTGGCGGATTTAGTTGTTCTGCGACTTCGGCCGTTGTTGAACCACCAGTAACGGCGACAACGTCGTTGTCACTCATGATATTGCCGAGAGCCTTCGCTCCGGCTCTGCCCAGTTCCCTTTTGGCAAATGGAGAAACGTCCGAATCGCCAGGAACCACAACTACCTTTTGCAGACCGTAGGCTTGCTTGATGCGCTCTTCCAGCTCGGATAATCCGAACAACTCTTTGGCTACGGGCTCTAACTGCTGCAGCAAATCATACCCTGCCTCGCTGATCTTCATTCCTGCACTGTCAATTTCAATAAGTCCCTGAGCCTTTAACAGATCGGTCTCAGCCCTCAGAACCCGCTCGGTCATCTGCATGGAATTAGCTAACGTTCTCCGTCCGATCACATCCGATAACATGATCTGTTGTAGAATCGTATACCTCTTTTTCAAGATATCCATGAGATCAGGCAGAAGCTGCTTTTGTACTTCTAAAATCGTTCGCATGCTTTCCACTCCCGCAAGTTCTCGTTCTAAGCTCTCTTTCATGGCCCTAAAACGTCCCGGGTTAACTTTTTAAGTCCCACGTCTATTCTACCTAAAACTGACGTGACATGCAAGTGTTTCAACGTGTTATTTCGACACGCATTCAGCGTTTGTACGCGCCTATTTTCACAATCCTAGACTTCCATGATCAAGGACTAGCTCACGCATACCATATATAGAAGAAACAAATGAATTCAATCTACATATCGCTCAGAATCACATTTCATACGGCATGTCCAAAACCTCTAATAGCATTTACTTAAATGCACTCTTTATCCACTCTTCTTCATCATGATCATTTTTAGCTCAATCCAAACCAACATACATAACGAACTGCTTGCAATTAAATATTCCATGAGCTATAATCATTATTGCTGTCACATAATGTGCGCCCGTGGTCCAATGGATATGACGTAGGCCTCCGAAGCCTGAGATCCAAGTTCGATTCTTGGCGGGCGCGCCATTTTTATTTAACAGCTCATAACCCATTTAACCAATGAAACCGGAAAGGTTTCTTTTTTTTGCAAGTTAGTTTGACTTTCTTTGACTTTTTGTTTGGAATTGTTTATTATGTGGGTAATACGGTAACAGTTTAAGTATAAACACCAATAACATTTACATTCCAAGGAGGTTTTTCACGTGAGTTTTATTCCAATGGTCGTTGAACAGAGCAACCGGGGTGAGCGCGCCTACGACATCTACTCCAGATTGCTGAAGGATCGTATTATTTTCCTTGGTAGCGATGTTAATGACGTAGTGGCTAATGCCATTATGGCACAGATGTTGTTCCTGGCTGCGGAAGATCCGGAGAAAGACATTCACTTATACATCAACAGCCCAGGCGGATCGATTACAGCCGGTATGGCCATTTACGATACAATGCAATTCATCAAACCGGATGTATCTACCATCTGTGTAGGTATGGCGGCTTCCATGGGTGCATTCTTGCTGAATGCCGGTGCAAAAGGTAAACGTTTTGCATTACCAAACAGTGAAATTATGATTCACCAACCACTTGGTGGTGCACAAGGTCAGGCTTCTGACATCGAAATCCGTGCTCGTCGCATCCTGAAAATGCGTGATACGTTGAACCGCATCATCTCTGAGCGTTCAGGTCAACCGCTGGAGCGGATTGAGAAAGATACAGATCGTGACTACTTCATGAGTGCTGCTGAAGCCGCCGATTACGGTATCATTGATAAAGTCATCGAAAACGTAGGATCACAAGGCATCTAAGTGTGACGTAGACCACGGTCTATGCGTTAACATAATCAACACCTAACGTAATCAGCAACATATAATTGTGTTGTCTATACGAGAAGAAGCCCTCATCATAATTATGATGGGGGCTTCTTTTTTCATTTTATAAGGAAGAAAACTTAAGAGTGCATAATAATGATTCTTTATTTGGTTCCATTTACATTATTGAAAGGTTCCGTGCCTTTAGGGAGAAGCTCTTTGTACGTAAATGGCATTTCAGGGAATCCCTCTGCGTACGCCGTATACTCATACAACTGGAAGAACACAACTACACCCGTTGGTGTCACATAGAAATCTTGATCTTTATTTAACCCTTTATAACCGTCGAGGTATCCACCGCGGGCTTTCAGTTGTTCACCCACTTTTTTACTCAACGTCTCGCGCATGGTTTTGTTATTTTGCAGCACATCATCTAACGTAAGCTCCTTACCTGTGTCCAGTGCAAAGGTGTGGCCCGTACGGTACGTCATACCATGAGCGCCAGCATAATCTTCGTATCGTTGTGTAATGAGTCCCAGCACGCCTTTTTCGTTGTACGTCACTACATAGGAGCTCTCAAATGCATATGGACGGTTGGCTGTTGCACCGCCGAATTCAGATGTCTGTTTCTTGAAGTCAGCTACATACGCATCCACTTCGTCTTTCAACACTTTGTTGATCGCCGCTTCAGCTTCTTTGCTGGCAAGTCCACTCACTTGCGGATATTGAACATCTACTTCAGCATTTTTTACAGTAACATTAACTGTTGCCGCTTTAATTTTAACGTTATTTTGTTTCACTTTGCTGAGTGTCAACGTTTTGGTTTTGCTATCCCAATTCCCCTGTACACCCAGATAATCTCTCATTGCCGAGAATGGGATATATAATCTGCCGTTGATCAGCTTTGCGTCCACTTGAGGATAATAGTTGTTAATTCGAACACTCGGCTCGCCATCCAATAGGCTGATCGTCATTGTGTTATTGGCTGCTGTCAAAGCGTACTCTTTGGTTTTCGCATCATATTTCAGCGTTCCACCTGCCACATCTTTAACTGCCGTAAGAGATACCCAAGTTGAACCACCTTGAAGAAGTCCTTTTTGAGTCAGTGTTTTTCCACCCGACTTCAGGGTCACCTCAGCTGTGGTTGTCACTTTCGAGGATACCGATGCCGCCTGAACCGAACTGTCCTGCCACACCGAACCGCTACCTACAATAATTCCTGCTGCGAGCAATGCACTTGTCCATTTTTTCCATGATGTCATATATAAAACTCCTCTCCGAATTCACAATTAGGGATCATTGCGTATGTAATCCTGACCTGATCGCATATCTCATACGCTCACCTCTCTATTATAATTAACCCGATTTCGGAAAGGTTTACAGCTCGAGTTACAATGTTGATGAATATCAGTAGGAAAATATATGGGGATATGACCTTTTTGTCACGAACAACTATACAAAAAAGATACCAATATACAACATTTCATGTTGCTTCGAATAAAGTTCCCTCCTATCTAACTTCATCAAAGTTTGCTTTTCCAACAAAAAAAGACTCTGTCCACAGGACAAAGTCTTTGTCATTATTTCGTTGTACCCTTCAAATGACACTTATAAAGGTTACTTGAGCTTACAATCCTTAGTTCACTCTTGTTTATTTCATTTCATACGTGATATTCAGGATTGTGCTTACTTTAACCTGGCCTGTTTCAATCTCAGTGCCACCTGCTGTATCTTGTGCTTTGGACATCAACGCCTCGCTTGCATAGAATACAGGCACATTGGCATCACCTTGGCTCACGGAAAGAACAGCACCCAGTTGACGTTTAACTGCTTTTGCAATGGCGCCCGCTTTCACATCTGCATTGGCAACAGCTTTTTCAATCACTTGGGACTCATAACTTTCCGGATTTTCTACAGTAAAGCGCACGTTTTCAATATTGTTGGCACCCGCACCCGAAGCAGCATCGAGCAACTCGCCAATCTTATCCATCTGACGATATGTGACTGTCAGCGTATGATGCGCTGTATATCCTTTAATTTGTTGTCCGTCTTTTTCGCTATACGTATAGTTGGGTTGTACAGAGAACTGACTCGTTTGAATGTCGTCTGCACTGATCTTCCACGTATTCTTCAGCAAGTTGGATACCTTTTGAACTTTGGCAGCATTCGCTTTTTGAGCAGATGCAGCTGTCTCTGCAGTACTGTTCACACCAATGGACAGATAAGCGATATCAGGCTTCACCTGAATCTCACCTTTACCCACAACATTAATCACATTCTGTTGTACACCCTGAACCTCTGCAGCGTAAGCATAGTTACCTGGTGCAACCCATGCTGTTCCTCCAATAAGCAACGTACTTGCCACCAGCACCGCACCAAACGGTTTCATCCATTGTTTACCCATCACGATAGCCTCCTTATGTGTTAACATCTCAAACTTTAAACGATTTGATACCTTAACAGACGGGACAAATTCCATAATGTTGCACTTGACGATAGCATAAACGTGAAAAACACAAAAAAGCCCCTTTCGGGACTTCTTCATTAGATTGATCATATCTTATTGGTTTTCGAGCTCTTCCTTGCTTACCAGACTAACTAAAGCGTTTACAGCCTGTTCGGCATCCGCGCCTTCTGCACTAATCTGGATTTCCGTACCTGTGCTAATTGCAAGGCTCATGATCCCCATGATACTTTTTGCATTAACTTTTTTGTCGTCCTTCTCGACGAACACTTCAGACGAGTACTTATTCGCTTCTTGAACGAACAGTGCCGCAGGTCTGGCATGGAGACCCGTTTTCAAACGGACAACTACCGGGTGCTTTGTCATGGAAACTTACCCCCTATTATGAAATCTGGACATTAAATACACAATTATATTTATACAACATTATACCATTAACCCGTGCAGGACACTAGAAGAAAAAACTCAGGGTGCTTTGGAGGACATTATCTTGCCCTAATTTCATCTTTTGCACAGCGCATCCAATGACCTAAGTGAGTCTCCCAGATCCTTAACGGCTGACTTTCCCGACCTTGTTACTTTACCCTACTCCGTCTTAACCATAACGTTCTGTGCGTACTTTCTCAGCCAGCTCATCAATTTTACGAAGCCGATGGTTCACTCCCGACTTGCTGACTGTACCTTTAAGGAGCTCGCCAACTTCCTTCAAGTTGATATCCGGATGAGCGAGTCGAACTTCCGCCACTTCGCGAAGCTTCTCAGGCAAAGATTCCAGACCAACTTCCTTTTGTAACAACCGGATATTATCGATTTGCCTCACCGCCGCTCCGATGGTCTTATTCAGGTTGGCGGTCTCACAATTGACAATCCGATTAACGGAGTTACGCATGTCGCGCATAATCCGTACGTCTTCAAACTTGAACAAGGCCTGATGAGCACCAATGATGCTGAGCAGCTCAATGATTTTCTCGCCTTCCTTAATGTATAGGATGAATCCTTTTTTCCGTTCTATACACCGGGCATTCAGATGAAATTCATTGGCCAGGTCAACCAGTGCCTGACAGTGCTCTTCATACATGGACGCAATCTCCAGATGGTACGAGGAACCTTCCGGATTATTAACCGATCCACCGGCCAGAAATGCACCGCGAAGATAGGCCCGTTTACAACAGTTTTGTTGAAACAATTCCGTACTGATCCCTGGGGTAAAGAGAAAGCCCTCAGATACAATATGAAGACTATTGAGAATCTCCTGTACCATGGTTGGAATACGAACAATATATACATTGTTCTTTTTCAGCCGCATTTTTTTGCGGACCAGTAATTCCGTATGCACTTGAAAATGCTTTTTAAGCAGAGAGTATGCCCGTCTTGCAATCGCGGCATTCTCCGTCGAAATATCCAAGATCACTTTTTTATTCGATAACTGCACTGCACCAAGCATACGGATGAGGGCTGAAAGTTCCGCCTTTTCGCAGCACGGTTCGCTCTCGATCATGGTTAATTCTTTTTTGGTCTGTGCTGCAAACGACATGGGACTTCACCTCTTCCGTAACATCCAATTTTGTACCAGTTGGTAGATGTGATGACTTAACTTGTCAGCATCATGACGCAGATAGGTTTTGAACAGAACAAGGGTATCTGCAACCACCTGATAACCGGCACTTTCGAGTACATTCATATCCAGTACAACCGGTTTTGCTCCTTTTTCCGCATACTTATTTTGCACTTGCAGCGGAATATCACCATTATTTACGATAACATAGTCGAAGAGCTGATGACCTATATGCTCGTGTACCGCCTTAAGGTGGTCACTTACCGTATAGTTATCTGTTTCTCCCGGCTGTGTCATCACATTACAGATAAACATCTTCACCGCATCAGCCTCTACCACAGCTTCTGCAAGCTTAGGTACGAGTAAATTGGGAAGGATGCTTGTATAGAGGCTGCCTGGCCCGATCAGAATAGCATCAGCTTGACGAATGGCCTCTACTGCCTCTGGCAACGGCTCCACGTGATCCGGTTCAAGGAAAACACGTTTGATGCGTCCACCCGCCTCAGGGATTTTGGACTCACCTGTAATAATTGTCCCATCTTCCATCTCGGCATGCAACACAACGGCCTGGCCTGCGGCTGGCAATACCTCACCTCGAACGGCAAACACGCGGCTAAGCTCCCGCACTGCGGTCACAAAGTCGCCCGAAATATCCGTCATTGCAGCCAAAATCAAATTTCCCAAGCTGTGGCCTGCAAGCCCCGCGCCTGTATTGAAACGGTACTTCAACATATCTGAAAGCAATGGTTCTACATCAGCCAGTGCCGTAAGCACGTTGCGAATGTCGCCCGGAGGCGGCATCTGTAGCTCATTGCGCAGGATGCCTGAACTTCCACCGTCATCTGCAACTGTGACGATGGCCGTGATATCCAGCGGCTTCTCTTTCAAACCGCGCAGCATCACGGATAATCCGGTTCCGCCGCCCATTACAACTATTCTCGGACGTTCTCTTCGTGGTCCGGCCTCTTTCATCCCTTCACCCTCTTCAATGACGGTCCCGGTCAGCGTCGCGATGGCTCACGGTAACAGCTTCTGTCTCGCTGCTTCCCAACATCTTGCCCAAATATTCCGATATTGCTACCGAACGATGCTTGCCTCCGGTACAGCCGATTCCAATAATAACCTGGCTTTTGCCTTCCTTCCGGTATTGCGGAATCAGGAAATGCAGCATATCCAGCAGCTTGGTCAGAAACGCCTGTGTCTCTGGCCACTTCATAACATATTCGTACACATCACTATTCTGTCCCGTATTCGGTCGCAAATGATCAATATAATGTGGATTCGGTAAAAAACGTACATCAAACACCAGATCAGCATCAATCGGAATCCCATACTTGAATCCAAACGATGTAATATTCACCGACAGCATTTGGCTCTCGAGATGAGAAAAACGGGATATGATACGTTCTTTCAGTTGAGCAGGCTTCATTGTACTTGTATTCAGTACCTGAGTCGCAGAGTTTTTGAGTTCCTCCAACATCTTGCGTTCCAGTCGGATGCCATCCAGCGGCATGCCCTCAGGAGCCAGAGGATGTCTGCGCCTGCTTTCTTTGTAACGCTGAACAAGTACAGAATCTGTAGCATCCAGGAATAAAATCTCGCAATGAATGGTAAAATGATCTTTAATATAGTTCAAAGACTCGGACAGAGCCGTAAAGAATTCACGCCCGCGCAGATCGATAACCAATGCAACCTTACCAATCTTGCCGTTTGACTGTTCAATTAGTTCCGCAAATTTTGGAATCAATACCGGCGGCAGATTATCCACACAGAAGAAACCCAGATCCTCCAGGCTTTGTACTGCAATGGTTTTACCTGCTCCGGACATGCCCGTAATGATAATGAGCGTGGCGCCTGTGCCTGGTGATCCTTCACCTTCAAGCATAAATGTCCCCTCCTTATCATATTGCTGTCTTCATATATTGTTACGAGGATACTAGGAACGCAAGAGAAGACCTGCTGCACCCACAATACCTGCATTATTACCAAGTGTAGCTTCCAGAATCTGAACCCCATCTTGCAACGGTTCTGGCGTCAGCTTAGCAAACACAGTACGGATTTCATCAAACAAGAAATTGCCCGCTTTGGATACGCCGCCACCGATGATGAACATCTCCGGGTTAATGACAGCTGCTACAGTAGCCATGGACTTGCCCAGGTAAAAGGCCGCACGATTCACAATGCGCTGTGCCACTTCATCGCCTGCCTTGGCAGCATCAAATACTTCTTTGGCTGCAATCTTGTCGACGAGTGCCAGTGACGTATGATCCCCGCGCTCTACGGCATCCTTTGCCATACGGATAATACCCGTTGCAGACGATACTGTTTCTACACATCCCATTTTACCACAACCGCATTTGATGGCTTCCAGATCAGGTACAACACTGATATGACCCAGTTCTCCCGCCATACCGGAGAAACCCTGATAAATGTTACCATTCAGGATCAAGCCTCCGCCAACACCCGTACCGAGTGTATAACATACGCAGTTGTCTACGCCTTTACCCGCACCTGCCCAGACTTCACCCAGTGCAGCCACGTTTGCATCGTTATCTATTTTGATTGGCTTGCCCAGACGTTCTTCCAGAATCGAACGAATGGCCACATTCCGAAATCCGATGTTAGGGGCATGAACGATAATTCCCTCGCGTACATTCGTGAAACCGGCCACTCCAGCACCTACACCCTCAAGCTGTTCCCAACTGTACGGTGATTCGGCTACGATATGTCGGACATACTTCTCGATGTTGGCGATGACCGTGTCTACGCCCTTATCCACTTCAGTCGGTCCTTCATACGTATGCATTAGCTGACCTTGTTCATCGCATATACCGACCTTGATTGCTGTTCCGCCGAGATCGACCCCAACGTAGATTTTCTCAGACATGCTGCAAGCCACCTTTATCTATCTAAAATAGTTTAAGTCCTACGTACCAACTATAATTGAAGGATACGCCTGGGTCAAGACGAGAAGACCTCTAGTACCTCCTGCTCCGCCGGGGTTGTGAACCACATCACGCACCGTTTTTGAATACGTATACATCCTCATTACCTTCATTTATAAACGCACGCTTTATTCCTTCCTCCCCATAACAGAGGAAGCCTCAACTCATGATATTGCATCTTCACTCGTTCCATTCATAAAAGATCAACATCGTCCCCTCATATAGGTGACTCATCTTATGCACCCCGCCACCTGTCATTTTTACGCAGAAAGCTATCTAATGACGGTATTGCCAACAAAAAAAGAGCCTTCCATCCACAGGAAGGCTCCCTTACTTTTATGAAAATCTAAAATTGTAGAAATTGGGCTGACTCAGTTGATTTTTCTACGTTATAACTTCGTTTCCACACGTACCGGCTCTTCCGTCTTCTCCATCTTGTTCACATCCAGAATATCGAGCAGGAAGACAAAGATCGGAATACCAATGATCAGTCCCCAGATCCCCAGAAAGTGTTGCGACAGAATTAGTACGATAAAGGTGTAGAACATTGGCAATTTGGTCTTGTGTGCCATCAGTTTTGGATTCAGGAAGTACGTCTCCAAAGCATGAATAACAATAATCATGATGATCACAATAATGCTTAATTTCAGTCCACCCATCTGATACCCAATCAGACAGAGCGGTACAAGTGAGATGATAACCCCCGCAACGGGAACCAGACTGAGCATGAACACCAGAATGGTCAGAGCGAACAGATACGGGAAACCCAGAATCCATAAGCCCAGTATCGTCAGTACCGTATTAAACACCGCAATAAGAAGCTGTGCCTCAATGACTTTACCAAAAGAAGATACGAACTTGTCTCCCAGATAAGCAACTTCATTGTAGAACCATCCAATTTTACTTGTTTTGAACTTGGACGTGAACTTGGATATCTCCTGCTTCTGCAACAAGAAGAACAGACTCAGAATGATGACGAGCAGAATAAACTCCAGCCATTTGCTCAAAGCGAAAATATATTTCAATGCATCATTGGTGTAATTTTTAATATCGAAGGATTGAAGATAACCCGCAATTTTGGACGCAAAATTATCACCGTCTGCACTATCCAGAAATTTCATAATCTCGTTTGTCAACTGGACGACCTGATCCACGATCCGTGGTGAATATCTGGAAATGCCAAGCACAATGACTGCAATCACAATCATATAGAGTAGGATGACTACAACTTTATAATTGATTGGAAACAACCGATTTAAACCACCTGTAATGAAATGCTGTAACCTGTTCATGACATACGTCACCAGGAACAACAGCAGAATCATGTGCAGCATACTCCCCATACTGAACAAAATTAAACAGAACAAGAGCAGGATTAAAAATCGTCTCACTGTCGCATTCTGTAACCAATCTTTTATCATTTCCCCCAAAATCTTCACCTCACAGCTAATATGCCCTATATGTATACGATCTCATGCCCACTGTAGTTTCAAAAAAAGAGAAGCCTTCCGGCTTCTCTCATTTCATGAGACTTCCCGTTGTCTCTTATTCCCAGCATATGCCTAACCTCACGCATGTAATGCTTATTTATCCAACGTTTCGCTCCAATCATGGACAATGCTTCCTTCAAGGAACTTCTCACAATCCATTGCCGCCATACATCCTGATCCTGCAGCCGTAATAGCTTGACGATACTTCGTATCTTGAACATCGCCACAGGCAAATACACCTGGAATATTGGTCTCCGTTGTTCCGGGTTTAACGACAACATAGCCATGTTCGTCCAGTGCAATCGCATTACCCAGGAATCCGGTATTCGGTGTGTGACCAATGGCAACGAATACGCCATCTGCTTCAAGCAACTCTTCCTGCCCCGTCTCGTTGTTGCGCACTTTCAGCCCTTTGACACCCAAAGCTTCTGGTACGACCTCGAGTGGAGTACGGTTCAGCGCCCACTTCACCTTTTCATTGCTGCGAGCCCGATCCTGCATAATCTTGGATGCACGTAATTCATCCCGGCGGTGAACCAATGTCACGTCTGTTGCAAAACGAGTCAGGAAACTCGCTTCCTCCATCGCGGAGTCTCCACCGCCCACGACCACGATTTTTTTGCCACGGAAGAAGAAACCGTCACATGTCGCGCATGTACTTACACCACGTCCCACATTTTCCTGCTCGCCCGGAATACCGAGATAACGAGCGGAAGCACCTGTGGAGATAATGATCGATTCAGCTTCCAGTTCACCGATTCCTCCAACTTTGACCTTGAAGGGCGGTTTGCTGAAATCAACCTCTTCCACCCAACCGTTTTTGAATTCCGCTCCAAAACGTTCAGCTTGCTTACGCATGTTGTCCATCAGTTCCGGACCCATGATACCTTGCGGGAAACCGGAGAAATTCTCAACTTCCGTTGTCGTCGTCAATTGACCACCCGGCTGAAGACCTTCGATAACCAGTGGTTTCAGATTAGCACGAGCCAGATATATCGCTGCTGTCAGACCCGCAGGTCCCGTTCCGATCACAATCGTTCTGTATTTAGACATATAGATACAGCCTCCTTAATTAAGGTGAGAATGTGTTGTACTAGCGATGAACTTGCCAAGATGATATCCTACAGGCGTTTACGAAGCCCATTCGTTAAGTTTACCCGTTTTCCCGGTTGTTGTATCCTTCACCTGATGATGTCTTTCTGAAAACGAGTTGAAGCGAACTTTCTATACTAGTGGTGGCTTGCTGTTACAAACCGAATGAATCTGTTTAGCATACTTGCTAACCGTTGATGCCGATATCCCATACCGCTCAGCAATGCTTTGATAGGTAACGGGCCGACTGTGATTCTTCGCTGCCAAATATTCAAGTCCTGCAGCCCAACCCTCAATCTGCTTCGTACCCGGAACTTCCGGATGTACCCGGGATACATAATCCGTCCAGAGCCGTTCCATCTCGTGCTGCAACTCAGCCTTTGCTTCGGACATCTGTAACGCACGATCAACAACAGCCTGCCAATGGGAAGTTGATCCAGTGTCCGATTGCTCTGATGTGGATGGAACCTTCCCAATAGACTTCAAGGCTATAGGAGAAAAGGGGCGAACCACCTGAGAATTCCGATCCTCATGTTCAGCCGATTTCAATCCGTTCAGTACAGTTTGTGCTGCCTCAAGCAGATCCTTTTCTTCTCCAGGCTCTTCAATAAAGGATTGCAGAGCCTGTTGCACCTCATAGTCACCGATCATCCCAAGCGCATGAATAACCTGTAGCTTGGTTGCCCGATCACCATGACGCAATGCCCAGAAGAAGGATGAGCGAATCAGTGGATCATTCTTCATTTCTTCAGGTATGCCACTACCGTAGTTCTCCCACTGTCTGAATTGCTCATCAAATGGCAGATGATAGTGATAGCTCAGCTTCTCTGGCTCTTGCTCGCCTTGTTTTACAGCCTCAAGACCTGACAGATAATACCGGGATACTTCGGAACCCGGATCAAGCTTGGACACATGATGCCATAAACGCTCAGCAGCATCATAACGTTCTGTATTATAAGCCGCCACTGCTGCATAGTGAGCAAGTGCCGGATCAGCAGCTGTCTCTTCGTCCTTGAGCAAACGCCGGAAGTGAACATAAGCCGTATCGTGTTGGCCCAGAATTCCCATCGTTGTCGCCAGTTTGTAGACTTGTTCGTGCTGGAATGGCACGATGACCCGCAATTTTTTGATCAAAAGCAGTACTTGATCAGCCCGGTTCTCATTTTGATGGAAAATGGCCAGATTACAGAGTGCATGCAGATTCCCTGGTTCCTGTTCAAGCACTTCGGCAATAGTCTCTTTTGCTTTGGGAAACAGACCCATATAATAGTAGGCGAGTGCCAGATTGTTACGGGCAGCCAAGTAATCAGGATAATCAGAAGACATGCCTTCGAGCAATTCAGCAGCCTGTGCAAATTTTCCTTCTTCCAGCAGTTCCCGTGCCTGATCGTGCTCCACTACACCTTTGCGTGATTTGATTCGATTCAGTTTAGTCGGACGATCCAGCTCATAATACAGAAGCTCCATCATCTCTTCGGCTTCCGTCATGAACTGACCTTGAGTGTCCTCCTCCAGATAGGTAACAAGTGCTTGCTCGGCTTCCTCAAACCGATCCATATTTGCATAATTGTTCGCCATATAAAAATAACATTCCGTCATCGATGGATCTACCACTTCCAGCACGTTAGCCAGAATGGCATTGGAGGCTTCGTAATCCCCCTTCTCCGATAATATACCCGCCATATTACAATGATTTACCGGATTTTCCGGTTCGTATTCAACAGCTTTGCGAAAATATTTTAATGCCTTGTCGACATGATTACGGTCCAGCGAGCGGACAGCTCTTTCAAAGAAGAAAGAAGCATCCAAGTGAATCGGTATAATATTGGCAAGGTGTCCCTCAGCCCGCACTAGCTTGCCCTTCATCTTCCAAGGCACCTCCTCTTTGCATTTCATTCATACTCTTCAGTATACCACATCTTAAGGCCCACTTCTCAATATGTAGTTTCATGTCGTTTATGAAAAAAATGCAAAAGAAGATGATATTCCATTTTGCGGAAACCTATCACCTTGGAGCGTTGTTTATTCAAAGGAAAACCATGTTTACCTAGAGACTCCTACACTCACTTACCATAGGCTCTCTTTGCAGTATTGCATTAGTCTATTCTTGTCGGTTACGCGGCATTTAACTGGATTCGGTCCGGTTATAATAATACGAGTGTAGTCTATGGTATTATTATCCTCATTGTCCTTTTTAGTGGTTTATCTCCATTAAAAATTAAACAACGTATATTAGCTCTGTCCGTCAGCCTCTTTTTCGCGTATGTAATAAAAAATAAAGACACATCATTATTATTTTAAGGGGATGTTATATTGAGGATCTCAAAGATAAAACCACTTATATTCATCTTAATATGCTTGTTTGCTTTGAATGGATGTTCAAAAGATATAGAAAACATAGAAAATAAGTTCACATTAGAGGATGTACTGAGCGCGCTCGAGTCTCAAGAACTGGATTTAGTGTCCTTTGGTATAACCGGGTATCCTTTGAAATTAGATGATGTTGTACCTGAGGTGTACTCCGTTGAAGTGCCCGTGGAAGAAGAACCATATAGCCCTGAATTTATACATTTTTATATTTTCAATTCAGAAAAGGGTCGCATCAACGGGACAAAAGAATTCAATAAACACATGGAAAGCGCCCAATTCACAACATTCCCTTTTCTATATGAGAAAGGAAATGTTCTTATCGTTTACTGGAGCAAAACCAAAGATGATCCTCTGTTCACTAAACCAATCGAAACTGCGTTAGAGCAACTTAAATGATCATAGTTCATACATTACTGGACTGAGCTGGACAGTGGGAATATCATTTTAGAACGTTAATTGCAGTCATTCGTCGTTCGTAAAAAAAGAAGACCGAGCATTTGGGCTCGGTCTTCTAACTATTATGGCTTAAATATCTAATAAATCTAGATTTTCGACGCCATCGAAGGAGAAAGTGAAATATGAAGGGTTTTATCAAACGGCGTCATGAAATTGACCAGCACAACCTTACACTTGTCCGGCAGTTTTGCCTCACGTACCGTTGCCGCCAGATGACCCAGTTCGCCCCCGGTGATCTCCAGCCAGTCTTCTCCGCAGGTATAGCGTAATGTACCGCCTTTCCACAAATAGTGACCCTCACTCGTTTCAATCGCGTCCTCACAGGTCAGCTCACCTTCGCTTCCGAATACAAAGGATAACTGCATCATAATGTCCTCCGGTTCCTGTCCAGATAGATGCATGTTCCATCCGTTTTCCGTTGGCTGTAATTCTGCTCCTACACGGAATGTCTGCTCATGAGTAAGCTGACGACTCTGATGAGGTAACAAATACCATGGACTTATATCTGATGCAGCCGATTCTGGCAGCAGGTTCGCAGGGATTGGGCCGTAATAACCTTTTTTCTGCTCACCAGTTAGTCGATAGCCTTCGGACAGCCTCGTCATTTGCTGCATAGGTACATACCCTGGATTAAAGTAAGAGGCCAGTTGCACAGCCAGCAGGCGCACCTTGCCATGACGAAGAGCGAAGAAAGAAGGAACTTCTGTCATCACAGTCACACTTGTAGCGCCATCCCGAATTCGGGCTACTGGAGCACCAAAATCCGTATGCATCCGACTGTGAGAGATCCGTCCGTGATGCCCTACTGAGTCCATCTGCTCCAGATATTCTCCCCGTACAAAATGTTCATTCAGCATGACCTCATACTGTTCCGGTAATGCATCACGTGTATCATTCGTCTGCTGAAGCTCCGGCTCAAGCATTAATCGAATGAGCGTATTCACCGAACATACTCCCGGATCTGTCAATGTATCTCCAGCCCAGGCTGCCATACCGGCTAAGAGTGGATCACCGTCCAGCCGAGCCAAAATGGCATAAGGCAGATAATAAGGTGACAGATCATGAACACTGCCCAGATCCTGTCGCCCTGAATAATCCGTAACAATTTCACCCGTTGGATGGACCAGATACACCATCATGCGGAGATTAAGCCTCACTGGTTCCAGCAATTCAGGACGATTGAGCAGGCGCGCAGCATGAATTAACATGATGTCGCTAACTGCGCTGTATATCCCATTGCTCCGTTCTGTCCACTCCCCATCGGGTGTAATATCCATGCCTTCATCCATCCACTGCTCTGCGCGCTGCACAGCTTCCTCCAGATCAAATATTTCATGCAGGAAACCAAGCGCCGCGCATAGCACCCAGCGATGATTGGGCGTATGACAACCTCCCGTAAGCATGGTTGGGATTGTCCGTTCCAGAAACAGCCTCATATTGTTCAATACAGGTTGAAGCGGCTCCCATTCTTGCTGCTGAAGAAGCTGATACAACTGTGAATACCCCACAACGACAAATGCAGTATCTGGAGGGGAATGGTAATTGGTCCAGCCAGGCGATATTGAACCGTCTTCATGCTGGAAGCGGAGTACAAATTCCGTAGCTAACAGCAGTCGATTTAACAACGATTCATCCCGGTAATAGATAGAGTCCGGATTGGAGAGCGCAGCTCCCCAGTAACACATATCCGTGGGCGTTCCAGTCGTATGGTTGACCCAGGCAACACCTGTGAAGGGATCAATTGTCCCTCCATAGTAACGGCTTTCCGGGTCAAGCATCTGCCGGGATATGCCTCTTTCTACCGCTCTGTCATTACTGTCCACCAGTTGTTTGTACATGTGCAGTCCCCTCCATACCAATGCATTCTCCCGATGTGCGGAGTATGTTGCTTCAGTGCCTTCAATTCAGACCGGAAGCCTACTCATACCGCCCGTAGGTGAGTTCATTTTTCTCGTCAGTATATATCATATTTCTACAAAAGTCGCCAGAAAATCTGTGCTTGTTTTACTAAATACTCATGTGTCTCCGTCACTGAGGAAACAGTCGTTGAACACAGGCTGTGAACATGCAAACTGTTCCCCACTTCACCGCGCCTACTCTGTCACTCCAAGCTTCTTCATTAGCAAGTCATGACTCTCATGAATCTCTTCTGCCTTACAGGCAGACTTCAACTCATACACCTTCACCTGTGCGCGACGAATCATCGGCAGATAGGCATCATAGAAGTTCATATCCTTACTGTGTACATACGGGCACCAGTGATCCGAGAGACCAAGTGTCTCATGGATATGGACCCCTACGATATCATCCATCAGGCCTTGCATTTCTCCCACACTGTCATAAAGGCCCATTCGGTCCATCATGATGGCATGACCGGTATCGTACCAGATACCAACCGGAGCCCCTTTGAGAGCTGTGATGATGGTCTTGGCTTCGGAAAGGGTAGGAATCTGTTGTGGTCGGGATCTCGTCTCGATACCAAAACGAACATCCAGACCTTTAGCTGCCGCCCGATTGCATACCTCATCGAGACTGGCGATAATTTTCTCTACATACCCTGAACTGAGAGCTTCCCGCCGCTCCATCAATTCAGCCCATTTGCTGTGATACTTCGGTGAATCCGGACCTTCCTCGTTATAGATCTTTCCAAGGTCTTTGCTGATATCCTCAGGAAAAGGTACCTCTCCCGGGTGTACAACAACAGCTTCTCCCCCATAACGTTGGGCATATTCAGCCGACTCTACCAGCAGTTCGATCGCCCGCTTGCGTTTCACTTCATCTTCGAAGCCGAGCAAGATGGAATCCGTACCGTAGTCTGGATCAGGGTCATGTGGAAAGGTGTTGTGGACACTAGAAATTCCGATCTCTCCACGCTCAATCATGGGCTCAATCGTCGTGAGCATCTCCTTCGTCACATTATAATTGAGCTCCACCCGACGAAAGCCGAGATCCGCAATCTCCCGAATCATATCTTCCCCTATGGGATGTTTCCTGATGTTCCAACATGTTGAGAATGAGTATTCGCCCTTGTCTATGTGCTGCATCTGTTTTCCTTCTCCTCCCTCTGGCTAAACTTTTTACATCAGCCTTAACTCAACCTTTTACCGCGCCAAGCATCGCACCACTGACAAAATACTTTTGCAGCCACGGATAAACGAGTAGAATCGGAACGGTTGCGAAAATAACGGTTGCGGCCTTGAGACTCTCGGGAGTCAATGGCGTACGGTTAGCACCCTCCATCTGGGTAAGCTCGCTGACCATATTGTTCTGTACCATTTGGAATAACTTCAGTTGAAGCGGGTACAGCTTCGGATCATTAATATACATCAGGGAATCCTGGAATCCATTCCAGCGTCCAACCGCATAGAATAGCGCTAGTGTAGCCAGTACTGGCATGGATAGTGGCAATATAATTTTGAAGAGCGTGTGTACATGGGAACTGCCGTCAATCTCAGCGGATTCTTCCAGACTTTCAGGAATACCTCTGAAGAAGGAAATCAGGATAATCAGGTTAAACGGACTGACCAGTCCTGGCAGAATCAGTGCCCACACGGAATTAAGCAAGTTCAAGTCACGAATGAGCAAGTACTCGGGAATGATCCCGCCACTGAAGAACATCGTAATGATGATGACATACATGAAGAGCTTGCGCCCTTTCAATTTTTTCTTAGTTAACGGGTATGCAGCTGCCAGTGTGAACACCATGCACAGCACAGTAGTAGCAATTGTCAGAACTGTCGTGTAACCCAGTGAATAGATCATCGACTGATCAGAGAACACCTGGATATACGCATCCCAATTGAATTCTTTCGGGAATATGGTCACTTCGCCTGACGTAATCGCACGGTTAGAACTGAATGAGATCGCGATCGTGTGCAGAAATGGAGCCAGGCAGAATATAACAAACAAGGTGATAAAGGAGATATTAACGATATCAAAAATCCGGTTTGAGGTGCGTTCACTCATATGCGCACAGCTCCTTTACTGATGGTCTATACAAACAAGCCGATTGGCGTCTCTTCCGTTCATCCACAACCTACAAAATACCTTCACCGGTTGCTTTCTTCGAAATATAGTTAGATCCTAGCACGAATATGAGTCCCACCACTGCCTGGAACAGTCCGACGACAGTTGCCAGCGTGTATTGTCCTGATTCAAGACCAACTCTGTATACAAAGGTACTGAGTACATCGGAATATTCACGCACGGCCGTATTACCAATGATATAAGGCCGATCAAAACCGATGCTGACCATATGTCCAAGATTGAGAATAAGCAAGGTCACGATGGTTGGTTTAATACTTGGCAATGTAATATGCCAGATTCTCTTCAGCCGCGATGCTCCATCGATCTCAGCTGCTTCAAACAATTCCTTGTTGACGCCGGTTAATGCGGCCAGATATAGAATGGTTCCCCATCCTGCACTTTGCCAGACACCTGTGAAGAGATACGTCACAAGCCATGGATTTTTTTCTGTCAAAAATGGTATTGAATTTAAGCCCATGCTTTCCAGTACACCGTTAACCATACCGGATTGATTACCGAACAATTGGTACACAATTCCCCCGATGATTACCCATGAGATAAAGTGAGGAATGTACAATATCGTTTGTGAGATTTTTTTGAACCATTTGAATCGAACTTCATAAAGCATGATCGCCAGAATAATAGGAGCTGGAAATGAAACGACCAGATCAAGAAAATTCAGCATAAAGGTGTTGCGCAATGTCGTGTAGAAGTCCCGCATTCCAAATACTTCGCGAAAAGCATCAAAACCGATCCACTCACTGCCGCTGATTCCCTGAAACAGGTTAAAGTCCTTAAAGGCGATCTGTACACCGTACATCGGTCCATAACGAAAGATTAAAAAGTAGATAATGGGCAGTGAAATCAGAGCGTATAATTGCCAATACCTCTTCAAGTATGTGGTGGTCAAGTCGGTTTCCTCCTATCAACAAGGAAACGGCTGTGCCGCCAGTCCGGCGGCACACGTTCCTTTCTAGTTAAGCAGTAGTATGGGTATCTGTCTTGGAGATTGAAATGTGGAGCTACTTAATTTGCAGGAAGTGCCTGAACTGCTTCTTCAAGTTCTTTTTTCAGTTCAGTACCACCCAGAGACATGAAATCAGCCATTTCTTTTTCATATACCGCATCGAATTCTGCTGGCTTAGCCATCGCTGTTTTTACGATAATGACATTTAATTTGTCTTTGAGAGCTGTGCTGTACTTCATCTCTGCTTCAATCGGTTTGTCGAAAATGATTGGTCCTACCGTATCGGTGTTAGCAATATCAATGGATTGTTTCAGCATCTCCTGATTATTTTGCGGGAAGCCCATAATCCATGCCTTTTCATTCGTCGCTTGATCACCAATGTTTTTACCGTTCGAGATAATGGCTGTATCCCCTGCGTTAAACAGACGATCCTGCGCTTCCTGGGATGCATCCTCTTTCACTACTGGAATGCCGTCTACCAAATCATAGTTCTCGCCTTCCACACCACTGTAGATATCAATCAGATTGTTGTCAGATGCCATCCAGTCGAGATATTTGATCGCTTCGACAGAACGTTTGCTGCTCTTCGGAATCATAATGTACATACCATTTGTTCCGTAGCGTGACTTGATGTGTTTGTTGTCTGCATTTGGATTGGTGTACACATCAACCGGCAACACTTCACTGCCACTCACATTTTTATGCAAATTATCCAGTGTGCCATCTCCGTAGAACATGGCATCCACATCTTCAGACCAGTAACCTACGTTACCGTTTTGAATGTCTTTCCCTAACTGCGTTTTGTCTTCATCCAAACTGAAGTCTTTGCTGATCAGACCTTCGTTGTACAGTTTGTTCAGGAACTGCATCGATTCTTTGAATCCTTCATGCAGTGGCAATTCATACCGTTGACCATAGGTCAGGTCGCCACTAACTGGCTTGATGAATGAGTAGATGAGCGTTTCGAATTGAGCTGGTGCAAGAGCCATACCCATTGGGATGTTTTTGCTTCCGAGACCACCAGGATCGTTATCCTTGAACGCTTTCAAAGTTGTATATAATTCATCCGTGGTCTTCGGCGCTGGCAATCCCAGCTTATCGAGCCAATCCTGACGGATGTAAGAACTGTATCGGCCTGTGATAGCACGTTTACCCGGAACAGCAAACTGTTGTCCTTCCACTTGCCCAAACTTCAAAGTATCTTCACCCAGGAACTTCTTCAGGTTCGGACCGTGCTGATCAATCAACTCTCCAACATCAGTCAAACCACCCTGCTGGGCATACCGATAAAACACGCTTGAGTCATAAACAAAGACAATATCAGGGACATCCGTATTGCTAGCCATCAGGACGTTCAGCTTGGTAACTTCCTCAGAACGCTGAACGGGTACAAACTGTACGTCAATATTGTTGGGATCACCGAACTTCTCCTGAATCATTTTAGATAGATAGTTGTTCGTAATTGTGTACGGTGAAGGACTGTTACCACGGTCAAAAATCTCCACCTTTAAGGTAACGCGCTCGCCATTGCCTGATGTTCCGCCTTCAGCTGATTCTTCTGATGCTGATGAGCATCCCGCAAGTAAAGAAACGCCCATTACCATCGTAAGCGCCAAACCCATCCATTTCTTTAGACTCCCTTTGGTTGCTTTGCTTCTCATTTTGTCATCCCCTTTGGCTTTGCGTGAATGTTTAAAGCTTGCCCAGAGTATTTCACATTTTTCCGTCATCCTGCAATAAACCTCTTTCGGAAGCGCTTACAAACGGATTATGGTTTATATGTTAAGCCTATTTTCGCAGACTGATTCTTTTCCCAAAGCTGCGCTGCTCTAGGCTTTGACGGCACTCTTCGCCTCAAGGATCAGAACTGCCTGTCCCAAGTCGGATAAACCATTTTCACACACTGCCTATATTCGTAAACGGGAAAAAAACAGGAATATTAGCTTGTTATCCTGCGAAAACAGTTGCATCCGATTTAGTATAAGAGTATTGTTCAACGAAAACAGGGCGAACCTCTGCAAGCCTCTCTCCTAAGTGGAAAGTGACTACATGAAATTCACCCTGTGTTATCCTGATGTACAGATCTCAGAATAGGATCACTTTTGCTTTACTCTTCGGGTTCTCGATGTTCACGTTTCAAACGACGATAATCTCCTGGTGTAATACCCGTTACCCGCTTAAATACACGTCCCAACGTAATTCCATTTGCATACCCCACCTTCAGGGCAATATCCTGCAAAGAGTAATCGGTATTGAGCAGAAGCTGCTCCGTCTCCTTCATGCGAAGCTCTGTAACAAAATCAACAAACTTCATGTTGAATTCTGTCTTGAACAAATAACTCGCATGTTTGCCCGTAATCTGGAATCGATCGCTCAGATGTTTCAATGAAAGATCAGGATTCGCAAACTGTTCTTCGATATAATTTTTCATTTCGTTGACCATGGCTTTGTAGCTCTTGGTTTCCGTTACCGCTACATACGTTCTGAACAAGTCCGTCAGACCATCAAACAAAAGACTTTTCACATCCGCAAGCGTCTCTGCCTCTTCTACAGCACTCAACCATCTGTTGATGTTTTCTTCGGACAGCTCTTCCTGGAGTCCTTCCGACATCATGGCCACCTCTCGGCTGAGCATCTGTAACATGGCCTGAATCAGAGAACGAATCTCATCATCCGGCAGTTTGTTCTGTTCAAACGCTGTAAAGATCTCCTCCAACTGTTCCCGCCACTGTCCACTCGACATCCGGAACCGCTTAACAAAGTCCGCAATCATCTGCAGATAGGTATAGGTATCCAGCAAAGGATGCTGCGTTTCACCGCAGTCGGCTTGGCCGACATCTCCAGTCATCAACAGTTTACGTTGCATTACCGCTTCTGCGGCCGCATAGGAATCTCGTATTGTACCGATTCCCTGAGCGATAGGTCCAATGCCAAAGCTTAAGGAAATGCGTAGATTTTGTTCTACCCAAGATTTGCATTCCTCAGCTACAACACGAATCTGCCCAGACATATCCAAGTTGTTATCATTCTGTTCTTTGAACACAAAAAGGATTGCAATTCGATCCACACTAATCCATTCCGTCCAGCATTGGACTCCCGTATTACGTGACAGCTCTTGCAAAACGTTCATCAAGGCAAATTTCAGCGTATTTTGTTCACCTCTCGTGTACCTCTCCTGAAATCCCTTCTCATAACGGTTAATCTCTCCAACAACAACGACAAAACGCGACGAGTCATGCACGTCATTCAATGGAGAAAGCTCTTTTAATTGCTCTGCTGCATTTTCCATGTGTTCACCATGCAACAGGGCATTGAACAACTTGCTGCGCTGCATAAGTACATTTTCCCTGCTTTTCTTGTCATAATCCATCATATGATTAATCAGATTCTCAAGCACACCGTCAATCATCTTCATCTCATCCGTGCGAGCACCTGAGTGTTCGAACGCCCGAATCTGATGAGACTCAATCCGGTTCATGATGATCTGAATGGGTTTATAGTTACGGCGAGTAATATACACGATATATACAATCGCACAGATGACAGTCACAATAGCAATGATCACCCATACATAAGATATGACCGATACCCAGCCAAACAAGTTGCCAGCCTTAATTCCACTGGATATTGTCCAGCCCAGTCTTTCTAGCGCTAGCCTATTCAGTTCCTGACCGTCTATCGAGCCCTCTTGGTCCGAATGTGCGTTATACACAACCTTACCGTCCCGATCCGTAATCGTCAGGAATGAGAGCTGACCATTAACCATACTATCTACACTCTGTTCAATGCTGCTCATCTTGATATTAATGACCAATGTGCCCTGAGAGCCAAAAGGCAAAGGCATGTCCTTGTTCACGGTTAATACGCGAATAGGGGTACGTTGAACAGAGTCCGCATCGAATTCCCGGACCGGCTGCCAGCCTGAACCGATCGACCCGGTACCCATCTGATCAATCCATGCCTTATCCGAGAAACCTTCCACTTCTCTGGAACCACTTACGGTCAGAACATGTTTATTTCGCTTGTCATATAGATAGATGGACTGAATCCATGAGGACGAATTGGATAGCTCACGTAAATTCTGCGCAATTGCATACACCGTGTCCGAGCTGGTCAGGTTTGTGTTATTAAAATAGAGTTTGTATGCCTGCTGACTCTGTACCGTTTCCAGGATGGATAGTTCAATATCCCTGATTGTGCGATCCACCGTGTCTATCATATAACTGGAGGAAATCCGGTCTGCTTTTTTTGTTTCCTCTTTAGAGATGTCATTGATGAAAACAAACGCGATGAAAATGAGTATGGTCACCGTAAGAAAAAAAATTGGGAAGTACGAGAACAATAACCGATAGTACCAATTACGAGACAATAGACCCCACTCCTCACTCCACGATGCCAATGTTCTCAGCCGTGGTTCTACTGTTCAGCATCCATCTCACCTTAGGGGCTGAATACTATATGATAACGCTATCATAACTGATTTTATGTTATTATAGCACAAGCCTCTGAGCAGCAAAGCAAGAATTGAATTCAAAGAGCCAAAACAAAAAAAACCGTGCTGAGCAGATAACAACTCAGACACGGAACAATTCATCTGGCAGCACACCGTTATATCTTCGATGCTCTAAATGCCAGAATCCTTAAACAATGTGGCCATGGAGCCACCATCCACAATAATGCGTACAGCGCGGGCCAGCATTGGCGCAACAGGTAACACTTTGAAGCATTCAGGGTGATCATCTGGCAGTGCGATCGAGTCCGTAACTACCACCTCTTCAATCGACGGGTGATTCAATTTACTTACTGCACCATCCGAGAACAATCCGTGTGTTGCACATACATATACATTTTTGGAGCCACGTTCCTTCAACCCTTCCACGACATTCAGAATGGTTGTTCCAGTGTCGATCAGATCCTCAATAATAATAGGTGTCCGTCCTTCTACATCACCAATGACATGGGTAATCACCGATTCATTATGGCTTGGACGTTTCTTGATCATAATGGCAAATGGAGAATCCAGACGGTTCGCCAGCTTCTCTGCCATCGATGCTCGTCCCGCATCCGGGGAGACGACAACAGGGTTCTCGATTCCTTTGCTTAACAGATAATCACTAATCAGATCCAGTGATGTCATATGGTCAACCGGAATGTTGAAAAATCCCTGAATGGCCGCTGCGTGCAGGTCAATCGTTACCACTCGATTGGCGCCAGCCGTAGTTAATACATCTGCTACCATCTTGGCCGAGATCGGTTCCCGTGGTGCGGATTTGCGCTCTTGACGAGCATAACCGTAATACGGAACAATGATGTTAACAGTGCGCGCTGAAGCCCTCTTTGCAGCATCAATCATCACAAGCAACTCGACAAACAGCTCGTTGATCGGATGAGACAACGACTGTACCAGAAACACATCACAATTACGAATCGTTTCTTCATAATGAACGTATATTTCTCCGCTCTTGAACCTGGACAGCTTGATCTTGCCCAGTTGTACACCCAGCTTGTCACATACCTGTTCTGCCAGCTTAGGGTTCGATGAACCGGAAAAAATACGTAACGAATGCTGCATAATGCCCTCCCGAGGGTTGAAGTCCCTATATAATCCCTTATCTAAAAGCGAGTGTTCAAAAAGACCGGTTTTCAGTACCGAGAAGATGGGATAAAGCTAGAAATGGAGTAGCGGAGCGTAGGCAAAACTACGTGAGCAACGGACATTTCGGCTGAATTCCAGCTTCGATGCTGAAGATGCCATTAGGCATCCTTCGTAATCAAAGGCGGAATTTTTGAACTACCTCTAAAAGGTTATTTCCTACCCTCATTATACTCCAATGGCTTATACATTTAAAGGAATGAACGAGCGATGACGGCCTTCAAAAACAGCGACTTCCGTACAGCCCAACTCATGTAAAAGTGCTTCAGCTTCAGGCAAATAATCGCCCAGCTTCATTGGGTCATGTGCATCAGAGCCCATGGTTAATGGAATACCCAAGCGAATGGCTTCTGTCAGCATTCTGCGACTAGGGAACATCTCGGCACAAGGCTTCGATATCCCGGAAGCATTCAGCTCCATGGCGCAACCACTTTTGGCAATAGCCTGCAGCGCTGCGTTCTCCAGTGAGATACGTTCTTCTGTCTGCTCCGTTGAAGGAACATAGCCAAACCGTTTAATGACATCCGTATGGCCCATAATATCGTACATGCCCGTGGCGGCTGCCTTGCTTACGGCATCGTAGTACTGACGATATACTTCAAGGATGTCTTTGCCCTCCCAGTGATGGGTCTGGCGGAAATCCGTAATGTCCCATTCCCCAAGAAAATGCACAGAGCCAATCACATAATCCCATGGATAACGCTCAATGATTGCACGGATCTCTGTTTCCCAGCCTTCGATATAGTCACCTTCCAGACCAACACGTACGTCAATCTGCCCACGGTAACGTTCTTTCAGGGAGAAACACTCCTCTACGTAACGCGGCAGTTCATCCATAGGCATCGCCATTTCCGGATAATATTGAGCCGGATCGACATGCAACAAGGGCATGTGATCGGACAATCCAATCTGGGATAGTCCGATCTCCACACCACGCTGCACGTACTCTTCCAGTTTGCCCACGGCATGTCCACACCGCTCATGGTGTGTATGATAGTCTATACGCACGAAACTCGCCTCCTTAATCGCGGCGAGGCCGTTCATGACGGCGGCTCAGCTCTGACATAATGTCGTCCAGCGGTAGCTTGCGCTCTTGTAACAGGACGAGCAGGTGATACATCAGGTCACTGACTTCCAGACGAAGCTCGTCATTATCTTTATTTTTGGCGGCGATGATCGTCTCGGACGCTTCTTCACCGATTTTTTTCAGTATTTTGTCTACACCTTTATCAAACAGATACGTTGTATATGCACCCTCAGGACGCTCACGTTCACGCTCTGCAATAACGGATTCCAGTTCAGCCAATACCTCAAAGCGACTTTCGGAACCGGAACTTGCAGAAGCAGATGCCGCACCCGCTTCATCCGAAGCCTTGTCTGCCGATTTCTCTGGCAAACCAATGATTTCATTATGGAAACAAGTTACCGCCCCTGTATGGCAAGCCGGACCGTTCGGTTTCACCTCAACCAACAAGGTATCGCCGTCACAATCATATTTTAGGGAAGTAATCGTCTGCACGTTGCCAGATGTTGCTCCTTTATGCCACAACTCCTGACGCGAGCGTGACCAGAACCAGGTCTCACCGGATTCCAGCGACAACTTCAGAGATTCGCGATTCATATAAGCCATCATTAAAACTTCACGGGTATCTACATCCTGCACAATGGCAGGAACCAAACCTTCACTCCAACGAATGTGTTCCACAACCTGTTCCAAGGATAACTGTTCCTTGATTTCATCGCTCACTTTAGTCACGGATCTCCACCCCTTGTTCTCTCAAATGTTGTTTTAACGCCGGTACGGCGATTTCTTTGTAATGGAAAATCGTTGCGGCCAGCCCTGCGTCCGCTTTGCCTGTGGTAAATACATCATAGAAATGAGATTCCTTGCCCGCACCGCCCGATGCGATGACTGGAATACGCACAGATTCGGATACCGCTGCCGTCAGCTTCAGATCAAAGCCGTCTTTTGTTCCGTCCGCGTCCATACTTGTGAGCAGAATCTCCCCCGCGCCCAAGCTCTCAGCCTGTTTAACCCATTCCAGCGCCTTGATCCCGGAGGGTTTCCGTCCACCATGGGTATAGACTTCCCACTCGCCCCAAGCTTCGTTATACTTGGCATCGATCGCTACCACGATACACTGCGAGCCAAAGCGACGTGCACCATCTGCAATCAACTGCGGATTAAGTACCGCGGCTGTATTCACTGCAATTTTATCCGCTCCTGCACGGAGAATCCGCTTCATGTCCTCTACCTTGGAGATGCCACCACCTACCGTAAAGGGAATAGCGATCTCGCCCGCCGTCTGCCGCACGACTTCTTCCATCGTTTCGCGACCTTCTACCGAAGCGGAGATATCGAGAAAGACCAATTCGTCCGCGCCCTCGCGGTCATATAGTGCCGCCAGCTCTACCGGATCACCCGCATCGCGGAGATTAACGAAGTTGACGCCTTTGACGACCCGGCCGTCTTTCACGTCCAGACAGGGGATGATTCTTTTTGCCAGCATGCTACCTCTTCCTCTCTATCCGAATATCCCTTACTTATTGACCGCACGTACTGCTTCAGACAGATCGATGCTTCCCGTATACAGTGCTTTACCCACAATTGCTCCACCAACACCATCATCCGCGTGGCGACTCAGACGAAGCAGATCATCCATTACACTCACACCGCCTGAAGCAATAACCGTCCGTCCGCTTGCCTTAGCTAGAGACACAATCGCTTCCACATTAGGACCCTGCATCATGCCATCACGGGAAATATCCGTAAAGATAAATGTTTCTGCTCCATATGCCGCCAGTTCCTTCGCGAGCACCTCTGCTTGCACTTCCGATGTTTCAAGCCAACCGCGAGTTGCCACGTAACCGTTACGAGCGTCGATGCCAATTGCCACTTTGTCGCCATAACGTCCCAGTACTTCCTCTGTAAATGCACGATCCTCAATCGCTGCTGTTCCAATGATCAGCCGGCTAACACCCAGACCCAGCAAACGTTCTACATCAGCTACCGTACGAAGTCCGCCACCTACCTGAACAGGTACGTTCACAGCCGAGGCAATCCGCCCGATCAGCTCATCGTTAACAGGATAACCCGCTTTCGCACCATCCAGATCCACCAGATGGACATATGTACCGCCTTGTTTCTCCCAGGATAAAGCCACTTGAACCGGGTCATCGTTATACACGGTCTCCTGATTATAATCTCCCTGCACCAGTCTTACACATTTGCCGTCCCGGATATCAATCGCCGGATATAGGATAAAAGATGACATACAAGGCCTCCTGAATATGAATTAGATTTGTACGCTTTCTATAGTTAAGAAGAGATGATGTTTTACCTTTGTACAGGTGCTCCTGTCAGAGCCAAAAAGTTGCCAAGCAGCTTCATACCGAGCTCTCCACTTTTCTCTGGGTGGAATTGCATGCCGAAGTTGGATCCTCTGCCTACAATGGCTGTCACCGGATGTCCGTAATCCGTTACCGCCAGCAGATCGTCCCTGTTTTCAGTAAGCGCATGATAGGAATGGACAAAATAGACGTGACCTGCTTCAAGCCCCGTAAATAGAGGATTTTCCGCGTGCAGAAATTCCAAACGGTTCCATCCCATATGAGGAACTTTCAGCTCTCCTGGTGCGAATCGCACCACTTTACCTGGAAAAATATCCAGTCCCTCATGCTCACCATGCTCTTCACTTGAGCTGAATAACAATTGCATGCCCAAACAGATACCGAGCAGTGGTTTGGTCCCGGCAGCGGCTTCCTTCACCACCTTATCCAGTCCACTCTCCCGCAGATGAACCATCGCATCACCAAAAGCACCTACGCCTGGTAAAATGACACCATCTGCGCCAAGAATCTCTTCCCGGTCACCCGTGACCAGCGCTTCGTAGCCAAGACGTTCGACCGCTTTGCCGACGCTGTGCAGGTTACCCATACCGTAATCGACAATTGCAATCGCCATCGTCTACAGCACTCCCTTCGTGGAAGGCACACCCGTTACACGTGGATCAATCATCGTTGCTTCATCCAGTGCACGTCCCAGCGCCTTAAAGATCGCTTCAATCATGTGGTGGGTGTTCTGACCATAGTGCACAATGACATGTAACGTAATCCGAGCTTCCAGCGCTAATTTCCACAGGAATTCATGTACCAGCTCCGTGGAGAAACTGCCTACTTGTTGGGAAGAGTATTCTGCACGGTATTCAAAGTGAGGTCGGTTACTCACATCAATAATGACCTGAGCGAGTGCCTCGTCCATTGGTACAAAAACACTGGCGTAACGCTTAATTCCACGTTTGTCACCCAACGCTTCTCGCAACGTCTGTCCGAGACAGATTCCGATGTCTTCAACCGTGTGATGATCGTCGATATCAATATCTCCGCGGGCCTGCACGTTCAGGTCGAATTGTCCGTGCTTTGTGAACAGATCCAGCATATGATTCAGGAAAGGTACATCCGTTTCAATCGTGGATTGTCCTGTTCCATCTACATTAAAGGCCAACTGAATATTGGTCTCGTTTGTTTTGCGGTCAACCTCTGCTTGGCGCACCGCACCTTTGTTTTCAAGTTCCACACCATTATTTTGCTTATCCATTGTCCGATTCCGCCTTTCCTTCCTGTTCTAACCTTACAGCGATTGCACGGGCATGCCCTTCAAGACCCTCATGGCGGGCCAACTCTATAATAGCCGCTCCGTTCTTCAGCAGCGCTTCTTTACTATAATAGATCAGACTCGATTTCTTGATAAAATCATCCACGTCCACTGGTGAACTGAATCGCGCAGTTCCATTGGTCGGAATAATGTGATTGGGTCCTGCAAAATAATCCCCCACCGGCTCCGAGCTGTATGGGCCGAGGAAGATCGCGCCGGCATTTTCGATCCGGCCAGCGTAAGCCATCGGCTCCTGCACCATGATCTCCAGATGCTCCGGTGCGAGCCGGTTCACCACGTCAATTCCCTCATCGATGGAATCGACCACAATAATCGCGCCATACTGCTCCACGGAAGCAGCAGCGATATCCCGCCGCGGCAGCACTTCAAGCTGCCGCTGCACTTCGCCCTGCACGGCTTCCGCCAGCGTGGCCGAATTCGTGACGAGAATGGCCGATGCCATCTCGTCATGTTCCGCCTGCGACAACAGGTCGGCGGCGACGTACACCGAATTCGCCGTATCATCGGCGAGCACCACAATCTCACTCGGCCCGGCGATACTATCGATATCGACCGCACCGTACACCTCGCGCTTCGCGAGCGCCACGTAAATATTGCCCGGTCCACAGATCTTGTCGACCGGTGCAATACTCTCCGTGCCGTAAGCCAGGGCGGCGATAGCTTGAGCGCCGCCAACCCGGTACATCTCGCTCACGCCTGCTTCCGCAGCAGCAACGAGGATGTACGGGTTAATACCTTCGCCACCATTCGTAGACGGCGGCGTCACGAGAACAATCTCCGGCACGCCTGCCACCTGTGCCGGAATCACATTCATCAGCACAGACGATGGATACGCTGCTTTGCCGCCAGGTACATAAACGCCGACCCGCTTCAGCGGTCGGATGACCTGGCCCAGCAGGCTGCCGTCCGGCTGCCAATCCATCCACGAGTTGCGTTTCTGTTTCTCATGAAACGCACGAATGTTGGCGGCGGCTTGCCGGATCGCCGTCACAAAGGATGGCTCCACGGCTGCATAAGCCGCCTGCAGCTCTTCCTGCGGCACGCGCAACTCCGCGGCAGTCAGCTTTGTGCGGTCCAGCTGCTCCGTGTAACGCAGCAGTGCCGTATCACCCTCACGGCGAATGTCGCTGACAATACGCCGTACCGTTTCATTTTGCTCCGGCGTGCCATACTCCACTTCCCGCTTCAGATCAAACTCCCGTGCAGGTACAATTTTCATACGTACAACCTCCTCATCCTCTGTAATGCCTGCCTTTTTGTGGCCGATTCGTTTCCTTTTTGTGTCTCTTACTCTTGCTTTTGCTTCTGCTTCTGCTTTACATGTTTCTCATCTATATTTCTGACGCAGTAGTTTATCCCCGAAAGCTTCCCGCCGATATCTCATTCGATGCCGGTATGACCTGCTGAAGTGCATCACATAAAGCCTGGATTCGTGCATTTTTCATCCGATAACTTACCCGATTGGCGATAAGACGGCTGGTGATGTCCAGAATGCTTGTCATCTCCACCAATCCGTTCTCGCGCAGTGTCTGACCTGTCTCCACCAGATCGACAATCCGGTCTGCCAGACCAATCAGGGGCGCTAGCTCAATGGAACCATTCAGCTTGATCACCTCGACCTGCTGCCCCTGCTCCCGGAAATACTGTGAAGCAATCCTTGGATACTTCGTTGCAACACGTTGCTGGATGCCTGGCTTCCAGTCTGGAAGTCCGATCACAGACATACGGCACTGAGCGATTCCCAGATTCAACAGTTCGTACACATCCCGATCTTCCTCCAGCAGCACGTCTTTACCAACAATTCCGATATCGGCAACACCGTACTCCACATATGTTGGAACATCTACTGGCTTAGCCATAATGAATTCCATTCCCGCTTCCGGTACTTCGATGACCAATCTGCGTGTATCGTCCACGTCTTCTGGAATATCCAGCCCCGCTTCACGAAACAATTTGGAGGCTTTTTTATAGATTCGGCCCTTCGGCATGGCCACCTTCAGAATATCCGACATCTCAGCGTCCTCCTTCTTCAGATCCGTAAGTAATAACCTGCTCAGCGTGAGCGGTTCTTGCTTCAACCGATACGGCACTTGCCCCAGCCCCATCTTCAGGAAGAAGGAGTGTCACTACATTTTGTCCCATACTGCGTAATCTTGCCGCTTCTGTTAGTGCCTCGGCCCGACGCTTCGGGGTATATTGGATAAGTACCGGTTTTTTCTCTTCAATGGTAATGCCATGAACACCATCAATAATACGGTTCGTTTTCAGTGCAAATCCTGTAGCTGGCAATGAACGACCAAACTGTTGTAACAGATTATCATACCGTCCGCCGCTACATACCGGAGATCCCAGTTCGGCTGCATACCCTTCAAAGGTCATGCCCGTATAATAGGAGAAATCACCGATCATCGTCAGATCAATCAGCACATGCTCGGATACACCGTACGCTTCCAACACTTCGAATACGGCACACAGATGTGCAATCGACTGTGCTGCTTCAGCACTTGAACTTAGCTCTACCGCATGTGTGCATACTTCCTTGCCACCACGCAGACGAAGGATCGCTTCAAGCTGTTCTTTCAACTTAGGCTCCAGATTCAATGCTTCAATCGACTGGCGATAGCCGACATAATCACGTCCGAGCAACCCTTCCTTCAATTGCTCCTGCTCAGCGGTCTGGCCTGGAATCACTTCCTCCAGTAATCCGTTCAGGAATCCCATATGACCCATCGCTATTTTAAAAGAAGACACACCCGCTGCCTGCAAAGAGGCAATCGCAAGCGCAACAACTTCTGCATCCGCTTCAGGCGAGTCGTCTCCAACCAACTCCACGCCCGTCTGGAAAAATTCAGCTTCACGCCCAGCTTCCTCTTCAATAGAACGGAATACGTTCGCATGATAGGACAGACGCAGCGGCAACTGCTCATCTTTGAGCATGGATGAAACGACGCGTGCAATAGGAGCCGTTAGATCCGATCTGAGTACCAGTGTGGTTCCCCGGCTGTTTAGCAATTTAAATAATTTACGATCTGATGTAGAGCTTGCCACACCTACCGTATCGTAATATTCAATGGTTGGTGTGATGATCTGACGGTAACCCCAGCGTTCCATACATTCCAGTACATTGCGTTCAATCGTCCGCAGCTTGGATACTACATGTGGTGTATAGTCGCGGAATCCGGTCGGTTTTTCAAAACCTTTTGGTTTGGACATTGGTAATATTCACCCCGAGTCAGTAATTTAAGAGTTGCACTCGTTCTATTTCAACAGGATTTATGTAGTGTAAATCCCCATTCTATCTTATAAACCTGAATCACAGTATTATCGCATAAGCCTTCAACTATTGGTTTAGTCCAATCCTTATCATGCTTCATTTCTCCAAGAATACTTTCACATGGTAAAGTGCTAACAAACTAAAGGATATGGGATATGATAACACGAAATCCGCACTACCGTCAACAATACCAAAGCTTGATTGCCCTTGGATCGACATATCGTTTTATATGCACACCATTACGCTCGCCAATCGGTATTTATATACGAAAAAAGCTGCCATAAGCAGCTTTTAACTTCAACCCATCTTCATTCATTACTTTATTGACTCAATGCACACTACCCTGAGAAGAATCATCCGTGTTAAAGACAGTTTCTTCTGTAGAAGCTGCCGCGCGGGATAAATCACGAAGTGGATTACCTCCAACAAAAGCTCCTGGTGCAACATCCTTATGTACGACAGCTCCAGCAGCCACAACAGCTCCATCTCCTATAGTTACCCCGGGCAGAATCGTTGTATTGGCACCTATCAGTACATTTTCCCCGATAATCACCTCACCGAGTCTGTACTCCTTAATGAGATACTCATGAGCGAGAATCGTTGTGTTGTAACCGATGACCGAGTTTTCGCCGACCGTTATTTTCTCCGGAAAAAATACATCCACCATCACCATCAGGCCAAAGGCTGTGTGTTTTCCCACCTTCATACCGAGCATTCGGCGGTAAATCCAATTCTTCACCGATAGGATCGGACAGTAACGTGACAACTGGATCCAGATAAAATTACGAACGCCCTTCCACGGACTCACTGTCTTGTAGATATGCCAAAGTGCATTCTGGTCCTCTACCGGATAGCGGGTTACTTTTCTCATGAACGTCCCGTTTCAATACGGATGAGTTTCAATAAATCTCTCATGTCATGCAACATATGATCGGGTCCATATCCGTTCAGGATTGTTTCCCCTTTAAGGGACCATGCAACCCCCGCCGAGAGTGCGCCCGCATTTTGAGCCGATTGGATATCCACTGGACTGTCACCCACCATTAACGTTTTGGCAGGATCTGCACCCAGTTCCGTCATCGCTTTCAGTACCGGTTCAGCGTGCGGCTTCGGATTCGTTACGTCAGTTACTGTTACAATCGTCTTCATATACTTCAATAGGTCAAAACGTTCTAGCACCTTTAATGTAGATGGACGAATTTTGGTTGTGACCACACCCATCACAATGCCAGCCTGATGCAGCGCCTCTACTACCTCAATAACATGTGGAAAAGGTCTAACCATCGCTTCATGATGGATATCATTATAAGCACGGTAACCTTTCACGTACTCGGAGACTTCCTCCTGGCCAGAGAAGGTACGCATTTGCTGCTCCAGTGTGCCGCCCATATGTGGAATAATCTGTTCCCGTGTCCATGGAGCTGAATGCTCCCATCCCCCCATGACATGCTGGAATGAGCTGATAATCAGCTCATTGGTATCAATAATCGTGCCATCCAGATCAAACAATACCGTGTCAATCATGTTGCATTACTCCTTTTTATCATCAACTTGCTTGGATTCATCTTTGGCTGGAGGTGTTAACTTATTCTCTTTGCCAGCAACTGTTCCCGTATGCTCCATATCATCTGAGGTAACTTTGGACGATACAATCGGATCACTGTAACGAACATCTGCTTTACCTGTCACTCTTCTCACCACAATGAATACAACAGCAACAATAATGATGCCAATAGCGAGCAGTTGCGAGATTCTTACGTTACCGTAAGCAGGATCAAGATATCCTTGTTCAAAGCCCATTGCAGTCATTGGAGACCATAGCCCGTTTACTAATGAAGCGACCCATTGCGGAGCCTGGAAGCCAAGACTGTCCGTACGTAGAGCTTCAATGAAGAAACGACCGATAGAGTACCAGATGAAATAAGACATGAACAGTTCACCTGAACGCAGAAACTTCTGACGACGCAGAACCAGCAGCAAGACCAGACCAACGAGACTCCACATCGATTCATACAAAAACGCAGGATGGTGGAATACGCCTTCTACGTTCATTTGATTCACAATAAAGTCTGGCAGATGAAGCTTGTCTCTCAAAAATGATTCTTCTACAGGACCGCCGTAGGCTTCCTGATTCACAAAGTTCCCCCAGCGTCCGATCAACTGTCCAACGAGCAGTCCAGGCGCACAGATATCGGCCATACGCCAGAAGTTATATCCTTTACGACGGAAGAAAATAACTGCACAGATGATTGCACCAATAAGGGCACCATAGATGGCGATACCGCCATTCCATATTTTAAAGACATCCCAGAAATTATCTTTATAATCTTCCCATTTAAATGCGACGTAGTAGATGCGGGCACCAATGATGGCAGAAGGCACGCCCAGCAAGACCATGTCCATGAACACTTCCTGTGGAATATTGTATCGTTTGCCCTCCCGGATCACGAGCAGGAGTCCTATAAGTGCCGCGGCACCAAGAATAAGCCCGTACCAGTGAACCTTTAACGCTCCAATAGAGAACGCAATCGGGTTCAACAGTAATAATGTATCCATTCATTCACACTCCTATTTATTCAATCAATCGCACGCATGACGAATGGTTGGCATACACTGCGCCTTAAGAGAAGCAGTACATGTCAACCATTTATCTTCATTTCCTTGTATAAAATATTTCTTAATCCATGTCTTCCATATCTTCCGAGATGGTTGCTGTCAGCTTGTTCGTGAATTGCAGCGCAGCATTCAGACCCATCTGTTTCAGGCGATAGTTCATACCTGCCACTTCAATAATAACCGCCAAGTTCCGTCCCGGACGAACAGGAATCGTAACAAGAGGTACATCCGTATCAATGATACGTGTAGTCTCTTCATCCAGACCCAACCGATCATATTGTTTATCCTGCTGCCATGCTTCCAGACGTACAACCAAAGTAATCCGTTTGTTATTCCGAACCGCACCAGCCCCGAACAATGTCATGACGTTGATAATACCGACACCTCGAATTTCGAGTAAATGGCGGATCAATTCAGGTGCAGTACCGTGCAGCTGAAAATCTGACGTTTGGCGGATCTCTACCGCATCATCGGCAATCAGTCGGTGTCCACGTTTCACCAGTTCAAGCGCTGTTTCACTCTTACCAATACCGCTGCTACCTGTGATCAGCATACCTACGCCATAGACATCACAAAGTACACCGTGAATGGTTGCTGTTGGTGCCAATTTCTTTTCCAGGAATCCCGTGATCCGGCTGGATAGAATCGTTGTAGCCATGTTGCTGCGAAGTACAGCCAGATTCTGTTCTTCACTAATATCAATCAGCTCTTGTGGAACTTCCAGTCCACGCGTGACAACGATACAAGGTGTCTCTTCCGTACAAAGACGTTGCATACGATCGCGCCGCTCTTGCTCAGGTAACATTGCAAAGAAAGCTAATTCCGTTCTTCCAAGCAGCTGTACCCGTTCTTGTGGATGGTATTCAAAATAACCGGCCATTTCCAGACCAGGACGATTCAGGTCATCTACCGTAATGACTCTTTTCAATCCGTGAGATCCAGAAACAACCTCCAACTGAAATTGCTGCACCAGTTCAGATACTTTCACTTTTTTCGCCATTTGTCTCTTCCTTTCAGCATTAGCTGTCCCTCTATGTACATCAGATCGTGTATCAGTTATTTCCATTATTAGCGCATTCACAACATGAGGTACAGAATGCATACCCTTCCAACAGTCAATTCTCTCAAATAAATGAAGACAGACCTTCAAATAATCTTAAATGAATTCCGGGATGAATGCAATCGCAGCCTCCGACAACCATTAGTAAGAAAAGTCTTCTGATCGAAGCACCTTCTAGGATACTACATTCGTAGTTTAAGGGGTGTTTTTCTTGCGATTATTAATCCTTCCACTCTGCCGAAACTTATAAATTCATTAATCTTAAAAAAGCCCCTTCCAGCAATAACGGAAGGGGCTCTCATTACAATGTATAATTGCGTTAACTGTCAGGTTCCATCGTCACCGAGGAATCCCAGTATTATTTGTCTTGAAGAAGTACGTTCACTTCAGTCTCTTTGTCAAAGATATGAACTTTGTTCATGTCGATGGCCATTTTAACTGTGGAACCATCACGAGTGTTAGAACGTCCGTCTACACGTGCGATCGTTGTATCATTACCAACACCGCTCAAGTAGAGGAGCATTTCGTGACCCAGGTTCTCTGTAACATCTACGTGTGTAGAGAATACAGAGTTCGGGGATGCTTCCAGGAATACTGGCTCTTCGTGAATGTCTTCTGGACGAACACCCAGAATCACTTCTTTACCAATGTATCCTCTAGATTTCAACACTTGTGCTTTACCTTGCGGGATTTCAACATCCACACCAGGAGCTATGAAATGCATGCTAGTACCTTGCTCAGCGAGTTTACCCGAGATAAAGTTCATTGTCGGGGAACCGATGAAACCAGCTACGAACAGGTTAGCCGGCAGGTTGTACAACTCTTCCGGAGAAGCTGCTTGTTGGATGATACCATCCTTCATAACAACGATCCGATCACCCATCGTCATAGCTTCGATCTGGTCATGCGTTACGTAGATAACAGTTGTTTCCAAACGTTTCGCAAGTTTAGTGATCTCAGCACGCATTTGACCACGCAGTTTGGCATCCAAGTTGGAGAGAGGCTCATCCATCAAGAACACTTGTGGATCACGGACAATCGCACGTCCCAAAGCGACACGTTGACGTTGACCACCGGACAATGCCTTAGGTTTACGCTCAAGCAAATGTTCGATATCCAGGATTTTAGCTGCTTCACGTACACGTTTGTCGATCTCATCTTTTTTAACCTTACGCAATTTCAAACCAAACGCCATGTTTTGATATACGCTCATATGCGGATACAAGGCATAGGATTGGAATACCATCGCGATATCGCGGTCTTTAGGTGCAACATCATTAACGACACGGTCACCGATATAGAGTTTACCTTCAGAAATTTCCTCAAGGCCTGCGATCATACGAAGTGTTGTTGATTTACCACAACCGGACGGACCTACCAGTACCAGAAATTCTTTATCTTTAATGTCCAGGTTAATGTCAACTACAGTTGCTTTATCAGAACCCGGGTATTTTTTGAAAATATGCTCTAAACGTACTCCAGCCATGATTGTTGCCTCCTCAGAGATCATTTTGAAATCGAATACAATTTGTATTTTTATAATACCCTATCTACGTGAGGTTTGACTATTCGCAAACTGCACAAAAATATCAATGCTTTTTCGTCACTTTGTACATTAGTAGTAAAAACTGCACTAGAACAGCACTTTCGAAGTGCCTCACATCGTAACTAATCTCCTGTTTTATCTTGTCCAGACGATAAACCAACGTATTACGATGAATGAAAAGTCGTTTCGCTGTCTCGCTGACATTACAGTCCAGGCTAAAAAAGGTCTCCAGCGTAGCAAGTGTCTCACTGTCATTGAAGATTACCGTGTCTTTACCAGTTTCCTTTATAAAACGTATACGTTGATCATCTGGAATGCTCGCTACCAACCGCTCCAGGTGAAGATCCCATGGGAGATGAATATGCTGCGTAACATGGAATGCTCTCCCTAAGTGAACACTTTCTTTAAGAAGAACTGTGACCGATACAAGTTGTTGCGCAGGAATGCATGGCAGAGATGCAGACAGATGGAACACCCCAGCCCACTCACTGGCAACCAATTCATGTAACCCCAGACAAAAAGCGTTCAGTGAATCCTTTTTGGCTTCCGTTGTATCTTCTTCGGCTTCTTCAGTAACAATTTCTTTATCACCCATGAAAATCCACTCTTGCTCCCCCAAAGGAATCAAGACTATCTCCTCGCCAAAGTAACTCTCAAGCAACTTGTTGAGTTCCTTGGATCGTAAACGATGTGCATCCGGTGTATCCCCTTGCAGCAAGAAGAGAATCTTCTCAGCATTTAAGCCTGCGGGCACCACAAAGCGATCAGGAACCGCTTCAGATTCCTGCTTGGTTGGTTCTTCGATCTGCTCTTTAAGCCAGAGACCCAATTCAGTCAAATACTGCTCCCTATCATTCTCATATACAACAGGTTGTACCTCATCGGGTAGAGCCGTGTTAGTACGGATCAAAAGCTCAATCAATTGTCGTGTCTCCACGGTAATAGATTTTGCAGGGCATCCCCAACACACGACAGTCTCTTCTTGCTCATTCATCCGAACCTTAAAAAATATACGCTTTCCCGTATTCAAACTGATCACATCGGATGAAATTGGAGATGCAGATTGATCAGATAACTCCTGACGCTCACCTTCATCACCAAAGGTCTCTGAATTTTCATGATTACCAACTAGATTGGCAACAGATTGCATCCATTCTTCTATTGTAATTTCATATTCGTCCAAATTTGTGCCTATAATGACTTCAATTTGCTGTTTTAGATCAGGTATGAGCTTCATATAATGAACGTCACCACTCTGCATGTTTTCTATTAGTTTATCATATCTTGCCCAGCATTAATAAATATCCATATTGAGATAAAATTACACAACAAAAAAAGAGCAACTAATCAAATTAATGATTAATCACTCTTTTCTTAAAGATGAGTCATGAAGGGCTCGAACCTTCGACACCCTGATTAAAAGTCAGGTGCTCTACCAACTGAGCTAATGACTCATAAAACTGGTGGAGGATGATGGATTCGAACCACCGAACCCGTACGGGAGCAGATTTACAGTCTGATGCGTTTGGCCACTTCGCTAATCCTCCAGGGATTAAAGGTGGCTCGGGACGGAATCGAACCGCCGACACGAGGATTTTCAGTCCTCTGCTCTACCGACTGAGCTACCGAGCCATATTTAATTTTTAGGATTAATGGCGGAACCGACGGGATTCGAACCCGCGATCTCCTGCGTGACAGGCAGGCATGTTAGGCCAACTACACCACGGTTCCAGGCATTAATGGTGCCGGCGAGAGGACTT
>NZ_ASPU01000058.1:0-413 GCF_000517905.1 Paenibacillus sp. FSL H7-689 | reverse complement strand
TATGGTGGAGGCTGAGGGGATCGAACCCCCGACCCTCTGCTTGTAAGGCAGATGCTCTCCCAGCTGAGCTAAGCCTCCTGGGTAATATGGTAGCGGCGGAGGGGATCGAACCCCCGACCTTACGGGTATGAACCGTACGCTCTAGCCAGCTGAGCTACACCGCCATATAAATTGTGTCTTGATTGCTTGTCCATCTTTAGGTAAAGATGGCGGAGAGAGAGGGATTCGAACCCTCGCACCGCTTACGCAGTCTAACCCCTTAGCAGAGGGTCCCCTTATAGCCACTTGGGTATCTCTCCAAATAACAATCATCAACATCATTCAAGGATTGCTCCCTGAAAACTAGATTCGAAACGAAACATGCGAATTACAACTTGCTATTGGATAAGCCCTCGACCGATTAGTACTGGTCA
>NZ_ASPU01000057.1:0-410093 GCF_000517905.1 Paenibacillus sp. FSL H7-689 | reverse complement strand
ATAAAGAAGGTGCGAAAAGTAAAACCTATTCTGTAACCATCAAATCGACCGAACATAAGGAACATGAGGCATTTCAAAGTAGCGATAGTTTCAAAGAAAAATCGAAAGAACGTTATAAAATTGAAGCGAAAAATAGCGAACTCAAGCACAGACACGGGTATGATGTTGCATCGTCCTCGGGTCTTGTTGGCATGCAAATGCAAGGTGCCATGGCCATATTTACTGTTAATCTCAAGCGAATCATTACACTCATGAAAGACTCAAAGTAAAAGGATAGAGAAAAAGGCTATATTCCGTTCCAATGTGAACGAAATATAGCCTTTTTGATTTAAAATGAATCTTAACAAATTAAAATCGTAAGTTTTTCAGTGGCCTCGTGTAGCTGGAGGGACACCTTATATAATATAAATTATTGTTCAACTCAGACAGAACGAAAAAAAAGCATTGAACGTGAAAAAAGGCCATGATATAATCTATAGCACACTTGACATTTATATTGAATGTAAAGGGTGAATCATTATTTATCCTAATTTAATTTTACATCCGACATTCCGATTTGTCAATGCTCTTTTTTTGGTCCCAATAAATGGAAAAGGGAGTGGACTTATTCATGGATAAAACAAACGAATGGAAGTTGGAAGAGGAAAGACTAGTGCAGGTGAGGAACAAACTTCAGGCACGACTCGACGAGTTAGAACCGAAGGTTGCCGGACTGCATGAACAGGCTGCCGAAATTCGTAAACGGTTCTGGGAAGAAGTGACGATTAATACCGGTTCGTACACGGATTTTGAAGATGCATTCTATACCATTAATCAGCAGTCCAGAGTGTTGGCGGAGAGGGAGCGCGGGCACAAGCTGTTAACACAACAATGGAAAAATACAAAGAGACTGCTTCCAACGCCGTATTTTGGCCGTTTCGACTATAAGGAAAAAGGCATGACATTGACTGAACAGATCTACATCGGTGTATCATCCTTCATGGATGAAGATGGATTGAACTTTCTAATCTATGACTGGCGTACGCCAATTGCAAGTCTGTACTATGATCACTCTCCCGGGCCAGCAAGTTATGACACACCTTCAGGACGAATCGACGGAAAGATGGAGCTCAAGCGTCAATTCCAGATTCAACATGGGCAGCTTCATAGCATGTTTGATTCAACTGAGACGATTGGTGACGAACTGTTGCAGCAAGTGCTCGCCAAGGGTGCAGACTCACAAATGAAGAGCATTGTAGCAACAATCCAGAAAGAACAAAACGCCATTATCCGTGATGACCGAAGCCGAATGCTTATCGTTCAGGGGGCAGCTGGCAGTGGCAAGACGTCCGCTGCATTACAGCGAGTGGCCTACTTACTATACAAACACCGCCAGACCGTCAAAGCAGATCAGATTGTGCTTTTCTCGCCGAATCCGATGTTTACCAGTTATATCTCGACTGTGCTCCCGGAACTTGGGGAAGAGAATATGCAGCAGACGACTTTCCAGGAATATCTGAATTATTGGCTGGATTCCTCCATCCGACCAGAGGATGCCTTTGATCAGATTGAATATGTGCTGACAGCTCAGAATGATCCGGGATATGAAGCTCGTCTGGAGGCGATTAAGTACAAAGCTTCCGAGACATTCCTTGAAGTGCTCCAAAACTACGGTAAGTGGCTGGGGTGGGAGGGCATGCGGTTTAGCGGGATTCAATTTCGGGAACGTGAATTCATCACTGCGGACCAAATTAAGACTCAATTTTACAGTTTGGATCAAAATCTTATATTGTCCAACCGTATTCTTCTTGTGCAGGAATGGCTGCTGAGAGAACTCGTGACGCTGGAACGTCTGGAACGGGAAGCAGACTGGGTTCTGGAGGAGTTGAATTATCTGGACACGGATGAGTACGTGGAAGCTTTCCGCATGTTGCACAAAGAAAAGCCTGTGTTTGATGTAGCGGAAAAATATGCAGCACGAGATAACGGTAATGACAGCGCAGTGCAAGATGAGGGTGCCTTTAACTTTGCAGTGCGAGAAGAGGAGCTGCTTCGTCAGAAACTGGTGAAAGACATGTTTAAACCTTTAAGAAAGAGTGTGCGGAAATTCCAGTTCGTGGATGTGAAAGGTATATACGAACAACTATTTATAGATGAAGCCGCTTATCAGGAACAAACGAATGGGGCAATCCCCCCACAGCACTGGCCTGAGATTTGTAAACAGACCAAGGCCATGATCCTTCAGAACAAGCTGTTCCATGAGGATGCTACTCCGTATTTATATGTAAAAGAGATGATCGAAGGCGTACGGACGAACACAGAGATTCGTTATGTCTTTGTCGATGAAGGCCAGGATTATTCGGCGTTTCAATACGAATATCTCAAGAAACTGTTTCCTCGTGCCCGCATGACGGTGCTGGGGGATTTCGGGCAAGCCATCTTTATGCAGGCTACGGATTTGGCAGCATCCAACTCGCCACTGGTTCACCTTTACGGAGAAGGCGAAACTACTTTGATACGGCTCGTACGCAGTTATCGTTCAACCAAAGAGATTGTTGAATTCACGAGACAGATGTTACCAGGGGGAGAAGAGATTAGACCGTTTGAAAGGGGAGATCAGAAGCCTCTTTTAACAGGATTGAAGGACGAAAAGCTGCGTGGTGCGCAGATTCTCGCAGACATCGCCGCGCTTAAGGCGGAGGGGTTCGATTCCATCGCTGTGATTACGAAAACCGCGGCTGAAAGCCGTGACGCCTATGAAAGGTTGCAAAGTCAAGGCGGCGAAGGGTTGCAGCTCATAACAAAGGACACACAGATTTTCGAAAAAGGAATCATGGTTATTCCTGTGTATCTCGCCAAAGGCGTTGAGTTCGATGCTGTCCTGGTCTATGATGCTTCACCCGTTGCTTACAGCCAGGAATATGATCGCAAGCTTCTGTATACGGCCTGCACACGAGCCATGCACCGACTTCATCTATATACAGTGAGTGACTGGTCACCATTTGTGCAGGCGTTACCTGCGAATCTATATGACATAAGAACGTAATTCATATGTAAATCCGTTTTCAGTAAAGGACCAAAGAAAGATGTTCGGAGCCTTATTTCAAAGGTTATCGGGCATCTTCTTTTACTAAAGACATGAATCATAAAAGTTATTCTTTACTGATCGTTCCCGATGTGATAGATTGATATTGGGAGTTATGAGAATGATCATTCCCATAACAGCTCGAAAATGAATACATTCTCAATGAGAGGGAGTAATAATAAATGAATATTTCCAAACAAGTTGCTATTGTAAGTGGGGCTAATCGAGGGTTGGGTAAGGAACTTGCTCTTGAACTGCTGGCGAGGGGAACCAAAGTGTATGCTGGGGCGCGAAACCCTGAATCCATTGATCTGCCCGGGGCTATTCCACTGCAACTCGATATTACGGATCCACAATCTGTCATGGCTGCAGCTGAGGTAGCTAGTGATGTAACCCTTCTAATTAATAATGCCGGTTCCGCTACGGGTGCTTCTCTGCTCACGGGTGAGCTGAACGATATTCACTTGGAATTCAATACACATGTATTTGGTACGCTTTCAATGATTCGTGCGTTTGCACCGGTAATAGAGAAGAATGGGGGCGGTTCGATACTGAATATCCTGTCCGCTCTATCCTGGCTCAGCCTTGGTAACTCAGGTGCATATTCAGCTGCAAAATCCGCTCAGTGGGGAATTACGAATGCATTACGTCTGGAATTAGCCCCTAAGAACGTTAGCGTTGCCGGATTGCACGTGGCGTTCATGGATACGGATATGACGGCAGGTATCGACGCACCAAAAACGAGCCCAACGGATATTGCCAAAATTGCAATAGATTCCATTGAAGCGGATCTCTACGAAATTATTGCTGATGATACTAGTCGGAATGTACAACAGGGTCTTGCTGGTGGTGTTGCTGCCCTTTACCCGCAATTGTTTCAAAAATAAAGAGGCGTAGATGCATTTTCTCGCTATAAATAAAACAACCCCCACCAGTTATGGTGGGGGTTGATTACGTCATGAATACTCCAATTCTATGCCTTGAGAACCGTGAGAATATAAGGTTTAACCTTTAACTGCACCGGCAGTAAGGCCGCTGACAATATATTTTTGCCCGAATAGATACAGGATGAATACAGGCAGCGAAGTAAGCACAAGATTGGCGAAGATTAGGTTCCAGTCCCGGCTGTATTTGCCGTAGAAATTGTAGATCGATAGTGGCATCGTCCATGTGGAGCTGTCTGTCAGGAAGTACACCGGAATCGTGATGTCATTCCAGACGGACATGAACACCATGATCGCTACCGTTGCGTTAACGGGCAGGATGAGCGGTGTGACGATGCGGAAAAACACCCCGAACACACTTGCTCCTTCCAGAAATGCCACTTCGTCCAGCGCTCGTGGAATGGTTTTGATGAATCCACTATACAAGAATACACTAAAAGCTGTATTTAACGCGGCGTAGATCAGGATGACACTTGTGATGCTGCCGTAGAATCCCAATCCCTGTACAACCCGTATGGTCGTAATAATCGACATTGGCGCAATCAGTCCCATGAAGAAATACATGTAGATCGTGCCGGATAGTTTGGTTTCCCGACGTGCCAGAATGAATGCCGCTGCCGAAGAGGCAACGATATTAATGATGGAAGATACGCCAGTAATCAAAATGCTGTTGAAGAACGCTCGCGACAGTCCGCCTTCCTGGAAGACACGAACATAGTTCGAGAACTGCCATGTTTCCGGAAAACTCAGGGAGAAGCTAAGCACTTCGGCACTGGTTTTGAATGAACCAAAGATCAGAATGACAAGCGGCAACAGAACGATAAGAGAGGCCAGAATCAGGAAACCTTCCACGATATAGTTGCGGATGGCGAGTTTGCGTGTATAGCCCATGTTATTCCGTAACCTCCTTACGCCGCATGAAGATCAATAGCGGTATAGCAATAATGGTAACGACCACGAAGAGAAGTGTGTTGACCGCGGTACCAAGTCCCCAGTTGCCTTCGCCGAAAGATCGCAGAATGATCGTACCTACGACCTGGGAAGCGTTACCCGGGCCACCACCGGTCATGACATATACTTCGGAGAATACTTTGAGTCCACCGATCAATGTCAGCATCAGGTTAATGTTAATCGCGGGCAGCAAGAGTGGAAGTGTGATTTTGAAAAAACTTCTCCACGAACTTGCGCCATCAATCTTGGCTGCCTCATAATACTCTTGAGAAATGGACTGCAGGCCCGCCAGATAGATGGCCATCTGGAACCCGGCACTCTGCCAGATCGAGACGATGGCAATCGTCCAGATCACAATCGATGGGTTGGTCAGCCAAGCTTGGCTTAACGAATGTAACCCAACAGATTCCAATAAATTGTTAATTGTACCTTCGGTACGCAACATGGGAGTGAACAGGATGCTGATCACAAGGATGCTGAGAATGGAAGGGGAGTAGAAGATCGCGCGTAGCAGGTTCTTTGTTCTTAGTCGCATGTTAAGTCCTACGGCCAGCAATAGACCGATGACATTTTTGCCAACGACGGTGACGATTGCAAATATTGCCGTGTTTTTCAGCGCCAGAATAAGCGTTTTGTCTGAGAAAATTTTCTTGAAATTATCCCACCCGATGAACTTCAGCTCCAGCCGATCCAGCCGCCAATCCGTGAATGAATAATAGAAAGCGGCGAGAGCAGGCACAACAAAAAAGATGGAGTAGATAATCAGTGCGGGAAATATCATGTAATACGAGTACAGATTTTTAGTCCTTTTCATGTCTCACACTCCGTTATAACTAGGCAGCATAACGATCGATCCTGTTATGCTGCCTTATATTTCACTTTTTAGAAACCTTCTACGCCTTTATCCTGCATCAACTGACTGAACTTCTCATCCCAGGATTTCAGTACTTCTTCTGGTGACAATCCACCCGCGAATTGATCCTGTAACAATCGATACAGTTCGCTGCGATCAACCAGCATGTGTGCATCCGTTGTCAGCACGGTTTTCTTCGGCGTAATATAGTTGTCTACAATATCCTGCTTGTAAGCCGGCAATTCTGGTGTGGTGACGTCACTGAAATTGGATACGTACCCTTTGGAGTCCACGATCTGTTGTGCAACTTCCTTGGAGGCGATGTAGTCCAAGAATTGTTTAGCTTCTTCCAAATGTTTGGATTTCTTCGGAATGAACAGTTGTCCGCCGAGTGGACTTGCACCCAGACTGGCATTGTCTGACGATGGAATCGGGAATACGCCCAGTTCCATATTTGGATCTTGCTCGGCCACGCCTTCAATTAACCAATCGCCCATAAACATCATGGCAACTTCCTTGTTCAGGAATTTACCTACGGCCATGTCATAGCTGTCGCTAAGCACATCCGTGTTGGTGTAACCTTTAGTGTAAATCTCATATTGTTGTTCCAGGAATGTTTTGAATTCCGGGATATCAGACCATTTTTTCTTGTTGCTGTTCAAGTCATCAAAAAACGTCGGTTCATTTTTGGCTACAAAATCGGCAAAAGCTGCAGCAGGCCAGATGTTGGCAGCCCAGGCATCTTTGTAAGGCATGAATACAGGTGTAATGCCACTCGCTTTGATTTTTTCACAGATCGCCAGGAATTCTTCGTAGTTGGTTGGAATCGACAACCCGAGTTCTTCAAAGATTTGTTTGTTATATACGACCCCTTGCATCCCTGTATCTTGGCTGACATGGAAGCTGTAGAGATGGCCACCAGAAGAGAGGACGTCTTTGTTCATAATTCTGCTCGCCCAAGGCTCGTTATCCAGAATCTCGAAGTTACGTTCAAGGTTCAGGTCCGTGACTGCGCTCGCCAGATTGTACTGAATAATATCAGGCGTTTCATCTACAGCCAGTTTGGTTTGCAGTACAGTTGTTGTTTGTTCCGCTGGAATCAGCTGCAAATTGACACGAATGTTTGTTTGTTTTTCGAATGCATCGAGAATGTCCTGCTGGATAAAGGCAGAGTCCTGAGAACTTTTAGAGATTGCCAGCTCCAATGTGACTTTGCCACTCTTGCTGTCCCCGCCAGCAGCTGTGCCGGAATCCGTACCTACTGATCCACAAGCGGTTAACGAGACCGTTAATAAACTGGCCAGAATAATAGAAAACGCCTTTTTTCTTTTTATTGTTTTCAATGCAAATCCCCCTCTAAAACGTTTAGTGAATCCGTTTACAATTCCGATTATAGATTCTTTTCTGGGCCCGGTACATGTCTGTGCTTGAACGTTGATGTGTAAAATCCTGAACTTGAAATCGCTATTATTTCATGAAATACCGTGATAGAGTAGACATGAATATAAGGGATTTCACATCATGTCAGAACAGGAGGGCATCTCTGAGAATGGCAAAGCTCATACATAAAGCAACTCAATTCAGTTTGCAGACAAAGGTGTTTTTGACGTTTCTGGCTCTGCTTTTGTTCGTGCTGGGCTGTTTTATCGTTTATGTGAATGTGATCGTTGTCCGCCCGCTCAAACTGAAAACGGAGCAGGATACGCTCGTTACAGCTACGAAGGTAAGAGAGCAAGTTGATCTCTACGTAGAACAACAGAACCAGATGTCACAGCGAATATTATCCAGCAAAAATATATTTGCAGCCATGGACAAGAGCTCCTCAGCGCATAGTAATTATGAAAGGCTGAAACAGATTCGGATCATCAAAGACATTATGTTTCAGGCCATCGGGCCGAGTATGAATATTAAGGACATGTCCATCTACGACAATCACGGGGTTCTCCTGACATCATATTTGGGTTCGGGCAATCCTCCCGCAATCCTGAACACCATGATGGAGAGTAGTCAGGTCGGACGAGATTGGACGGAAAGTGGTTTTGTTCTGCTGCGTCAAGACGATACAATCTCCTTTGTGCGCACGATCAATGATCAGAACGGCAAGGTGTACGGTTATCTTAGCATCCAGATGGAACAGGCCTATATACAGAACCTAACGGAGGGCATCACCGCTGGAGATGTCTATATTCTGAATGAACAAGGGGAGCAGATGACGGGCTCGGAAGCGGGTGTGACATTTACCAACTGGACAAAGCCTTCATCAGACGAGGGACTGGATGTGGACAAAAACGACAATTATATCACGCATTCCACTTCACCCAGTACAGGTTGGATCACGTATATCATAACGCCCAAAAAATCTGTTCTAGGCTCGATTCATTCGGTTCAGACGATGTCCATTCTGCTGATTACAGCACTGATGCTGGTTTCGTTTGTGTATATCTTCTTGTCGACACGTAACCTGCTGCTGCCTATCCGCAAGCTACGCGGTCAGATCTGGCGCATGAACTACAGCAATATGAATCTGAAAGTGGATGAAACGCCGAAGAATAACGATCTCTTATTGCTAAATGAAGCCTTTCAGGATCTGATGGAGAGGCTGCAGCAATCCATTGACCGGGAAAAATCGGCGCTTCATGAAGAAGTAAAGGCGCGTAATTCGGCGCTGCAAGCCCAGATTGCACCGCATTTTATTCATAATGTTCTATACCTGATCAGTATTGCCGCCCAAGAGGGGAAGACCAAAGTTGTATCGGATATGTGCAAACATCTTTCGGACAGTCTGCGTTATATTGTCTCTTCACCATACGCGCATGTGACTTTGGCTGAGGAGCTTCAACATACGAGACATTATCTGTCCCTTGTACAACAAAAGTACGAAGAGGATCTGGAGTGGGACATCCATGCAGACGAGCTGGCGAACGATATCCGATTGCCGCGGTTGGTCATTCAGCCGTTTGTGGAAAACTGCATTGAACATGCCTTTGCCAACACCACGCCGCCTTGGCGTATCCAGATTACCGTGAAACAATATAACGGATTATGGGCTTTGGAGATCAAAGATAACGGAGAAGGCTTTCCACCGGATAAGATCCAGGAGATTTTAGCCAATATTCAGGCATCGGGTTCCGGAATGAACCAGACTGCCGATCGTGCCACAGCCCTTGGTAACATGGGGATCATCAACAGTGTCAATCGACTCAAACTAATGTATAACAACCGGCTTTTTATTAATATATTTAACAACCATGCGGAAGAGCAACATGGAGCAACGATTCAAATCATCGGCTCACTGACGAAGGATTTTTACTAACTAGGAGGCATAGGCGATGTATAACGTTATGATCGTTGAGGATAGCAAACCGATATTACGTAATATTAAAATGCTCTTGGAAACGCTGAGCTTCCCGATTCGTGTAACGGCTACGGCAACAAATGGAGAGGAAGCCTTGGCGGCGATAAAGCAGTCACCGATTGATCTGCTGTTGACCGATATACGAATGCCGAAAATGGACGGACTGTCCCTGATTGAGCAAGCCAAAATTGCCAACCCGGATCTGAAGGTCATCTTGATTAGCGGTTACAGCGATTTTGAATACACAAGAAAAGCATTGAACCTGCAAGTGTTTGACTATTTGTTAAAACCCGTCGAGCGAGAGGCGATTGAAGAAGTCATGGGTCGGGTAATTGACCAACTTGATCAACAGATGTCCAAGGAACTGCTGGATTTGCAGGAAATCATTCATCCCCAATGTGAGACTACGTCGAAACAGGGGGAGCATTTTCCGCCTTTATTCAGCCAGATGATGATCATTATGAGCAGACAGCCTTTTACCGCAGGGCATGAACGTTGGGTGCAGGTGGAACTTGAGGGTTTAGTGCAGGATTTTTTTGCATTCCATCCTTGTCGTGTTTACACCAGTCAAACTTCATATCAATTTATCGCTTTTGTCAACAAGAGTGCACTTGAGGTGTACTCTTCCGTACATGAATGTCTTGAATCGATGCGACGGCATTTGGTTGCGCATGACATCGATGCAATCATTGGAGGACAACTTCTATTCGCTGAGTCTGGTAATCTGCCGGAGCTCTATCACCGAATGTCGTCCATTTTGTCTGAGCAGCAACGGTTGAAACAAGGAATAGTGTTGGATACCGGGAATCCGGTGTCGATGGCCAGATCTGAGACAGGCTGTCTGGATCCGCTGCAGGAATCAGCTTTTGTACAGATGATACAGGCTCGGCAGAAAGAACGGTTTGCTTTTAAGTTATCCGAATTGCTGAATCGATGGGCAGAGGAAAATGTACATATGACCGAGGTGGAGCGGTTTATTGGATTGATTGTAGACACGTTTGCTCATCTGTACGAGGAACAGGGGTCGGGCATGAGATTGGGTCTGGAGCTTCGGTCAAGACAATTCGCCCAGGCACAGTCCTATGCCGATTTTTGCCGGGAACTGGCGGAATGGACGGGACAGTGCTTCGATATGCTGCAATCCCACGTTCGAAAAAGCAAGGCGATCCTGTTTGAACAGATTGACGATTACGTAAAACTAAATAAATACTCTCAATTATCTATCAACGACATTGCCATGAAGTTTCACGTTAGCCCGTCGTACGTCAGCAGAGTGATCAAAAATGCAACACAAATTACGTTTGTCCAGTATTACACCCGGCTTCGCATTCAGGAGGCCTGCAGACTGATGGAAAGTCAACCCGACATGAAGTTTAAGGAGGTTTCCGATTTACTTTCATTTAGCGACCAGCACTATTTCTCGAAGGTGTTCAAAGAGTATACGGGGCTAAGTCCTACGGATTATAAACAACAGATGTCTGGTATAAAGACCCAATCATAGTTAACAAACCCTTTTTAATTATGTTATAATACTAAACAAATACGGCTTGTTACTGAATTCATTCAGGCAATACCTATGTATATACATGCTCAAAGCTTCTTTGGGTGTGCATATATATGGGTTTTTTTGCGTTTACTGGCCGATTAGTTCTACCAAAAATGAATAAAGAGAGGAAGATTGAACTTGAAAAAGGAAAGTGAAAAAAGGTCATTTTATAAGAAAGGAGGAGCCGTTTTACGATTAATGAGCACTCGACTCATTGCAGCTTTCCTTGCGGTACTTATTATCCCGACTGCACTTATCGGTTATTTCTCATATGATAGTGCCAAAGATCAGGTACAACAAAAAATGACAGATCCCCTCAATACAATATTAACGATGACAGGACAGCATATTAACAATCTGGTGGGGGAAAAAGCAGCATTATTGAGTTATATCGACAGTATGTATGGTTCCGCTCCCAGTCAGGCGAACAACGAAGCGGTACAAGTAGGAATCGACCAATTAGCTGATACATATCCTGATATTCTTGCCATAACCGTAGGCAACGACCAAGGCAGTAATATATCTTCTCCAGCAATTGAGGATGCAACATATGATCCACGCAGCACAGATTGGTATTCTAATGGTGAAAGTAAGAATGGATCACTCTATTTTTCGAGTATTATGAAAGATCCGGTATCCGGGAAGATTTATGTAGAGATTTCAAAAGCTCTGTCAAATGAACAAGGTGTAGCAAGTATTAAACTTGATCTGGAGCCATTAGCAAAAGCGTTATCATATGTTGATGTAGGAGGCAATGGAAGTCTGATTGTGGTTGACTCCAATCGAACGATTGCGGCTTGGTCCGGTGCGATTGCAAAAGGTGGAGGAGGAGAGCTCGGCGGAGCACTTATTGAGGGGATTCCAGTCCATCCTAATACGGCTTCAAGTTCCGATGAACCGATGGCATTTTCCCAATTTGTTAGAACGGATCTGGCGTATGATCTGGAGGTATATAACGGTGTTAATGCTTTGACGGGTTGGAATGTCATTGCTTTGATGGGCCATGAAGATTTTATCGCCGCAGCGAAACCCATCATGATATCGAGTCTAACGGTCATTGTTATATCTGTATTGATTGCCGGTGTAATTATTTTCTTCATTCTGAGATCTTTTATTGTACCTATGCAAAAACTGCGAAAGGCCACCCGCAGCGTAAGCGAAGGGAATCTGTCTGAACGGGTTAATCTGAAAACCGAAAACGAATTTGGTATACTGGCAAATGATTTTGACCAAATGACCATCTCCCTTCAATCGGTGGTTGCTGAACTTCACCAGACGTCATCGTTGTTGAGCCACTCTTCCCAGATGATTCAGGAAAGTACAGAACAAACCACCCAATCGGTTCAACATGTGGCTGAAACCATGCAACAGACTGCGGAATCAGCTATCGTTGGGGCGGAGAATTCGGAACAAACCGCGAATGCCGTAGAAGAGATGGCGAGAGGCATCAGTACAATTGCAGAATCTGCGAGTGCGATTGTGGATTCGGCTGAAGAGACGGAGCGCGCTGTTGCTAATGGTGGGAAAACGATAAACCAGGTCGGAGAACAAATGGAACATATTCTCGGAGCTGTTGAAGAAACCTCGGCATTGATTAATGAGCTGTCCAGTCTCTCCGCCGAAGCCAATCGAATGAATGAAGCGATTGCGGATATCTCTCGGCAAACCAATCTTCTATCACTGAATGCCTCTATTGAAGCATCAAGAGCAGGAGAACACGGCAAAGGTTTTGCTGTCGTTGCAGGCGAGGTACGAACGTTATCGATGCAATCCAAACAAAGTGCGGACGAGATTGGCGCTACCATTGGTAAAATGCTTGATCTGATTGCCAAATCCACGTCTCTTATGAATGATAAAGTTCGTAATCAAGTTGGTGAAGGAATACGGATCAGCCAAGAGGCTTCAGTAACCATATCGAACATTGAACAGTATACAACGCATATCGTGGATCAAATTCAGGATATTTCCGCTGTCTCAGAACAGTTGTCAGCCAGTACGGAAGAAGTCTCGGCTACCGTTGCCGCGATGAGTCATATCTCTAAAGTGTCGGCTGATAGTGCTCAGACAACTTCAGCAGCAGCCCAAGAACAAATGGCGGCGATGCAGGAGATATCGGCATCATCTGCACAGCTATCCAAAACAGCTGAGAACATGCAAGAATTGGTTCGCCGGTTTAAGCTCTAGAGTAGAAGTAAGTAAATGTGTAAAGAAATATGTAAAGAAATATGCAAAGAGATATGTAAAGCACCAGGCGCTCCCCCAATGGAGCGCCTTTTTGCATGTAGTAAGATTAGTAAGAATGTGACACCTTATCCCCGAACATATCCTTTTGATTCTTTTTTCGGAAACTTCGTGGTGATTCACCAACCGTTTTGGTAAATAAAATCGTAAAGTAATTGGGGTTATCATAACCGACCAGTTTAGCGATCTCCCATATTTTTTTGTTGGTTGAGACTAATAATCGGGTGGCTTCACCCATTCTTCGTTGAATCAGGTAATGATAAGGAGAAGTGCCATAGTGATTTTTATACATATGAATTAAGTAATAAAAATCGATATGAAATTGATCTGCCAATTCTTTGAGTTTAATGTTCTGCCGATAGTTGGTATCCAAATAGTCTTTAATGCTCTCAGCAAGGGTATTGCTCTCAACGATCTCCCCACTAGGAAACTGTTGACGGGACTGCCGATCGATGATCAGAAGTATTGCTTTCAGGACATGTCCAGAGATCGACTCGTATCCATGTTCCCGGATTGAAAATTCATTGAAGAGAGTCTGCATTAACGAATGGAGCTCATCGGAATATCGGTTGGCTCGAATGATCGGATTGTTAGAGGGAGGGATGACCCAATCCTCAAGGGTCTGGGTGCCTTCTGCAAAACGAAAGCCGCAATAAAAGGTGGATAACGGGAATTCAGGATTGGACTTCTCCTCGTGAAGAGTACCCTTGTTATAAATGAGCATGTCCCCTTTTTGAGCCCAGTGTTTGGTACCGTCAATGGTGAACAATCCTTTGCCTTCAGTTACGTAGATAATCTCATGCAGATCGTCATGTTTATGCGTCGGAAGGCTCCAATGGGGATTGTCGGCCAGTTTTCCTACATAAATAATGGTGCAATCTCGATTTGGATGCCGTTGGCCGAATTCGTGGTGTGTATTCATCTATGTCTTCCCTTCAGAATCTGTAATGAAAGTCTGTGTTGAAATGACAACATATATAATGTTTTGCAATAAAACCACAACAACCTTGATTGTCGCCATGGTATATCTGACAGTACAATTTCACTATCCAAAATGTACTATATATCGAAAGTGAAGGGATGGGAAAGCAGAAAATACATGAATTAATGATCGTAGACAGAATTGAAGCGCTTGCAACAATAGAAAGGATTAGTGAGTATTGATTTATGACTAGAAATAGAGAGAACCTACTTATTTTAACGCTTACGCTTGTTAGCTTTGTACTGGGAACAACCGAGTATGTTATCGTGGGTGTGTTGAAGGAAATTGAAAGTTACATGAAAGTATCACTTGCTGCCGCGGGTATGCTTGTCTCCGGTTTTGCGATTGCATACGCAGTGGGTACACCATTTGCTGTGGCTTTCTTGGCCAAAATATCCAGAAGAAGTTCCATATTGATCGGATTTGCAATCGTGTTAGCATTAAATCTATTGACCGTGTTCTCAACAACGTTCTCTTCTCTGATGGCCATTCGCATCGTGTCGGCCGTTGCTTGTGGACTTACGATATCACTTTCGATCTCGATCGTAAGCGACGCAGTGAACCGGGAGCGAAGAGGGGAAGCTATCGCCTGGATTCTGGGCGGATTTTCAATCGCTAATGTGCTAGGTGTTCCGCTCGGTACATTTATCGGACAACATCTGAGCTGGTCCATGACGTTTGTTGTTACGGCATGCATAGGTGTTGTGCCGCTGGTGTTCATGTTCCGTATTCTGCCACGCCAAACAACAACGATTGCAGGTTCGTTCAGTGATCAGATGTCTCTCTTTTTAAAACCACGGATATTGCTGGCCTGTCTGATCCCTGTACTGGGAAACAGCTGTATTTTCGTCGTTTTTACGTACATTACGCCACTCCTGAGTGAGACGATGGGTGTGCCAGTACAATGGATTAGTGCCATACTCCTGATCTATGGCGCCTGTAGCATACTGAGTAACTGGATTGGTGCCAAAATAGCCAGGGGTGACTTCCTGCCCAAGCTCAAGCGGCTTTTCGTCATCCAAGCCATCCTGTTCCTTGGCATGAGTTTTACCGTTTCTAATGTGTGGCTCGGCTTGGCATTTCTATTCCTGATTGGATGTCTGTCATCCTCCATGAGCGCGGCATCCCAGTTATATTTGTTTGATGTGTCAGGATCGATCGCGCCGGGTTCCAAAGCATTTGCATCTACACTCCTGCCTGTGGCGGCCAATGTAGGTATAGCGCTAGGCTCTGGTGTCGGGGGAATTGCCGTTAATATGGGTGGTCTCCAGTGGGTGCCTCCAGTTGCTGTGATGCTTGCCTTGCTGGCTTTTGTCGTTACCCTGATATGCCAGCGTTCCATCCAAGTGAATTCAGACGAAGCAACCACTGTAAAAGCAGCTTGATGAGATGCTGTCTAAACTAAACGGATGAATGCATATATATGGTATATGAACTACAAACAAAGTCGCTGTTATGCGGCTTTGTTTGTTTTTTTAGTTTTCCAGCATTCCGGATGAAACGGGTTCGTAGATGATAGAGGTAGGATAATGCAATAATTCAGTGAATTTATATATGAAGAGATCTGATAAAATGAATGAAAAGATTGGAGGTAATGCCATGAAAAAGCCCATGATCGGTGTACTGCCTTTATATGATACTGACAAAAAAAGTTACTGGATGCTTCCAGATTATATGAACGCCATAGAAGGAGCAGACGGGATTCCAATTATGCTACCTTTGACAACGGATATCGAGATCATAGCAACGCTGGCTAATCAGTTCGACGGGTTCCTGTTCACCGGGGGACATGATCTCAATCCTGAGCTGTATCATGAGCATGCAGAGGTTACCTGCGGAGAGTTGTGTATTGAACGCGATATGATGGAGTCGATATTATTACAAAAGGTAATTGAGCTTGATAAACCTGCCTTTGGCATATGCCGTGGACTACAACTATTTAACGTTATGTTGGGTGGAACGTTATATCAAGACATTCCGACTAGTCTTCAGCTTCATGTGAACAAGTTCGTTAACCATAAGCAAAGTCCGCCGTATACGAATCTTGTACATGATGTACATATTGAGGAAAATAATTTGCTTCGTGATATCTTGCAAACCGATACGATAAAAGTGAACAGCTACCACCATCAGGGAATCAAAATGTTATCGGATAAGTTAACTGCTGTGGCCGTCGCTGAAGATGGACTCGTTGAATCCGTGGTCATGCCAAACCGCTCGTTTGTTTTGGCTGTGCAGTGGCATCCAGAGTACAGCTATAAAGTAGATGACTACAGTCAGAAGTTATTTGCGGCGTTTGTTAATGCTGCTAAATCCCCACGCTATACTATCCATATTGAAGACATCACCGCATAAAATGTGAAAAAGAAAAAAGACCTCCTGTTTATAAAAACAGAGGAGGTCTTTGTATTGGTGAATCTAGTCGTAATAGTAATCATGGTATCACCATTCTATTGGCAGGATTATTTTAATCCAGACTTCGTGTTGGCATGCTCTGCAGCATTCAGGGAAGCAATCAGCTTCTCGCCTTCAACATCCAGGTTTGGTAGAATGCGATCCAGCCATTTTGGAAGTGCCCAAGCTTTGTCTCCGAAAATAGCCATGATGGCAGGGACCAAGCCCATACGGATGATAAAAGCATCAATCAGAATGCCTACCGCCAAAGTGAAACCAATCTGCTTGATCATGACATCGTCAGTGAATATAAATCCTGCAAATACAGAGACCATAATCACTGCTGCGGCAACAACCACGCGACTTACCTGATTGTACCCATGAACAACGGATTCGGTCCCGCGATGACCATGCACATAGGATTCCCGCATGGAGCTCACAAGGAAGACTTGATAGTCCATCGCCAGGCCATACAGGATACCTGTTACGATGATCGGCATAAAGCTCAGCAACGGGCCGCCGGTATCGAAACCAAAGAGCGAATGCAGCCAGCCCCATTGGAATACAGCAGTGGTGATCCCGAATGTAGCCAGGATACTAAGCAGGAAGCCAATTGTTGCTTTGATGGGAACGATAATCGAACGGAATACGAGTAACAGGATGATCAGCGAGAGCAGGATGATGATGCCTACATAAATAGGGAACACCTGCGCCAGTTTGGCTGACATATCGATGTTAACAGCTGTGAGTCCAGTAACTCCGAGTTTCACATCATAGGTCTGTGCGATGCTGGAATCAGCCGCGCGTAGATCAGTGACCAGTGTTTTAGTGAGATTATCGTTAGGACCCGTTTTTGGAATGAGACTAAAGATAGCCAAATCTTCTGTCATCCCAAGCGGTGTAACCTGTGCAACGTTGTTTTGACCTTGAAGCTCCATCACCAGACCACCCAAGAGTTCCGGTGTAACTTTTGCGGAAGACTGATTAGGCTCTGCGACCAGAATAAGGGGTCCGTTGAATCCATCTCCGAAACCTTCGGAGATGGCATCGTAGCTTTGTCTTGCAGTTGTATCCAGATTCGCTGAGGAAGCGCCGGGGATACCCATTTCCATTTTCGCGATAGGTGTCGCGGCAAAACCAAGAATGACGATGATGGCGATAATGGTAGCCCAACGATTTTTGATAACGAATTTCACCCATCTGTTCGCGACTCCGTGGTTAGTGGCTTTAGGATGTTTCGTGCTTTTCTCACGAGCTTTGGCGGAACAGATGCGTTCTCCTACCAATCCCAGTAAAGCCGGCAACAGGGTTAAAGCAACAAATACGTTGATGAGCACGGTGGCAGCTGCGACTAAAGCCATCGTAGACAAGAATGTAAGACCGATGACAAGCATACCGCACAGTGCAATAATGACGGTTAATCCGGCAAAAAATACTGCGCTGCCCGATGTACCAATGGCTCTGGCCGTTGCTTCTTTTGCGCTCAAGCCTTGATCAATGATCATTCGACGTTGGCGATTAACAATGAAGAGCGCATAGTCGATTCCAACAGCCAATCCAACCATGAGAGCTAGAACGGAAGTGACACTAGGCATTTCAATGAATTTGGAGATGGAGAACGCACCACCAACTCCAATGGCAACTCCGAGGAGTGCAGTGATCAGAGGCAGACCTGCTGCAACAACGGAGCCAAGTGTGATCAGCAATACAATGATAGCAATGACCAGTCCGACAATTTCTGCCGAGCCGACTCCAATCGATACCGTTTTGAGCGTTTCGCCCGGCAACACCTTAATATTGGTTCCTTGCTCTACCGTCATAACGGACTGAATAACGGAATCAAATACATCCTGTGTTATGGCAGACTGTTCAATTGTAAATTGGAACTGGAACAGTGCAATGCTGCCGTCCGAAGAGATCAGCATTCCAGGTACAGGAACACCATCCACCATCAAAGGTCCATAGGGAGGAGGCGTGGTTGTTGCGGATTGCGCCATATCAGTAGCCTGAGCATTCTGAGCCATCTCCGCCTGAGCACCCGAATTACCCGCTTCAGCTGCATAGTCCGCAGGGTTAATGACTTTGTCTAATCCGTAAACTTCATTAACACCTTTCATCATGGCCGCCAAACGTTCAGGCGTATCCAAACGCTCGTTGTCTGGAGCTTTGAAGACAACACTTCCTTGACCGCCGGAGGCGGCAGGCAGTTCTTTTGCCAATTGATCCAGAACCTTCTGTGACTCTGTGCCTTCAATCTTCATTTCGGAACTGATGTGAATACCATTGATGCTGATCATGGAGATGACAATTCCCAGAATTAAAACCCAGCCAATGATGAAATAGGCAGGTTTGCTAAAAGCGGTTTTCCCCACTCTGTATAATAATGTAGACATTTCTCTATTTTACACTCCTCTATGATGAATGTGGATGGTTGGCATGTTCAAATCCTGCCCGTAAATGATTAAACGTGGTTTCCAAAAATTGATCGAATGTTAAAACACCGGGCTTGGTATCTTCAGTAATGACTTGTCCGGGCAGTAACACATTGAGTCTTCCATCAATTAATGGCAGTATTGTTCCATATAGTGCGTTGATCAAAAGATAAGTATAGATCTCGTCATACTTCCCGTTAGATAAGTCTAATAAGGTATCTTGTGCCTGCGTCTGCATCCGGTGCATGGCTCCAAGGTAATGCGGTTCAAGCACGGGATAGGTCTGGGATAGCGATAGTAGCTGATGAAGTCTTCCTATTAGTTCTGTTGTAAGCTGCATCTTGATCAGGTTATACAGTACGTCAAGCAAGGAGACGTTGTCGGGCAATTCGGTAAGTAACTCTTCGAGTTCCGTTGTATTCTGAACGGATATTGCGCCTCTGGCTACTGCCTCTTCCTTACATGTGAAGTAGTTTGCAAATGTTCTGCGGGAACAACCCACCTGATGCACGATATCTTCGACCGTAAAGCCATCAAGCCCATGTTCAAGGGTAAGTTCAAATGCAGCACTAGCAAGTGCTTTTTCAGTTGCTTCTTTCTTCAAATGTCGCAAGTTTTGTTTGATCATTATTCTCCGCTTATGCGTTCACCTCCAACACCAATGACTATGGTTTAATTCTTTTAAGAAGAGCACACTTACTTAATATGCACTTTGTGAGGTTTATCATAACAAACAAGTTGCCCATTGTGCAAATTTACTCATTGTGCAATTATTTTATATGACAGCTATACTGCGAATCAATGCTTCAACTCCTGAGGAATGAATGTTAAAATCAATAGAAAAACTTGGGGCGATAACGAGATATGAGTAGTCGTAAACAAAGTTTATTGGAAACAGCACTTGCACTATTTTTAGAGCACAGCTATGCAAATACAACAATCCAGATGATCTTGGATCAATCGGGTGTATCCAAAGGCACATTCTACAAATTCTTCAGTTCCAAAGAAGACTGTTTATATTCTATTATTGATCAGCGTATGCAAGAGGATGTTTTCATTCGTAAAGAGCTTGAACAAAATCACTATACATCGGATTATGACCTGCTCGTAGATCAGATTGCGATTCCTATGTCTGTACCTAATAAAGAGCGAGTATGGGAATTATATTGGACGGGTTTTTATTCCGGGGAGATCAACTCAGCCAAACTGGCTACAGTTCACCTAAAATGGCTGTCCACACGCTTGATTCAGGTTTACGGGAACGATATTAGCTTATATGCCAACGAAGGGGCCATATTGTGCTACGGCATATTACATCAGATTGCCAACACATCAAGAAGTCTAAATACGCAAAAACCGGTATGGAGCGAAGTGGTTCCCAAAGTATTAACGTACATTGAAGTGATCCTAAGAACAATGCATCAGAGAAATGAACATATTTTCGACTTTCAGTCTCTCTATTTCCTGAATGCCGATGAGCGTAACCATGATATGGGTCTGGACATCGATAATATATTGATCGAATTTGATGAGTTCAACAACCGTGTACAAAAATCCAAGGAATCTGCATCATTCAAGCAACTTTCGAAGGGGCTCTTAGCGCTATTACAAGATCAAGAGGATTTAAATATTCCTGTAATCGAAGTGGTGCTTCAAGCGTTTCACAAAGAGTACAAATCCAGTGCGTTTCAATCTGAAGCCAATAGACTGACTGAAGCCTGTTGGTGGTATTTGGAACTAGTGAAGCAACGTAATTAATATGGGGGTTGGCTCGTAGCCGACCTCTTTTTTTGCTTTTTTATGTCTGTGGTTATTATTAATGTACTATTAGTATATTAATTATTTGTTGTTATAACAGTTGTTTTTACTGTTCAAACTATTAGATTTGAAATTAAATATACGAGTAGTATATAATCGGAATGAACATATATTTCCATAGATTTGAATAACTTCACTTCGAAAGGAAGATTTATATGAATAACTCGAATAACCAGACATCAGAAAAAGTAGAATTTAATTTGTTTAGCGAAGAAAATAGTAAAGATCCATTTGCCATGTTTGCACAGATGCGTGCCAAAGGTTCCGTTGTCCCTATTCCTAATCCAATGGGTGGAGCAGGGCAAACCTGGATTGTAACTCGGATGGACGTCGCCATGGAAGTGCTGAAAGATCACTCTCGATTTACGGTAGATATGAACTCTATTGATAGTGGCAATGATATTCGAAAGAATCTCTCAGGTGAGCTTGGTTCATCGGAACCCCAGACCTTTTTTACTGGAAAGTCGATGCTCTTTGTTGATGAACCGGATCACCGAAGACTGCGTAGCCTGGTTTCCAAAGCGTTCACGCCAAGATATATGGAAAGCCTGCGTCCACGCGTCCAGGAAATTGCCGATGAGTTGATTGACCAATTCGAAGGAAAAGGAGAGATGGATCTTGTAAAAGACTATGCCTATCCTTTCCCAATCAACGTTATTTCCGAGATGTTGGGTATACCTCAGGAAGACCGACCTCAGATCCATGTATGGTCTGAAGCCATTGCCAAAGGTCTTGGTTTTGGTAAACAGGACCCTGCCGTAGCGCAGCACTTGCGATCATTCGCAGAGTACACCTCACAACTTGTGGCGAACAAACGAGTAGAACCTTCAGATGACCTCATCAGTCAATTGATTGCGATTGAGGAAGAGGGGGATCGACTGAATGAAGATGAATTAATATCCATGATCACGTTATTGATATTTGCCGGACATGAGACAACTTCCAATCTGATTGCAACTGGTTCTTATCTTCTTCTGACCCATCCCGAACAACTGGAACAACTGAAACAAGATCTGAACCTGGTTCCTTCTGCGGTGGAGGAGTTGTTGCGATATAACGGACCCGCGACTTCCTCAGGTCCTCGTTATGCAACACAGGACACGGAGCTGGATGGACAATTGATTCAAAAGGGAGATGTTGTGATTCCCCTTCTGAAATCAGCGAATCGGGACGAGCAGCAGTTCACTGACCCCGAAGAGTTGGATATCGAACGCAAAATAAAACGGCATTTGGCCTTTGGACACGGAATTCATATGTGTCTTGGCGCTCCGCTTGCTCGTGTAGAAGGGGACGTGGCGTTTACTACGCTTTTACGTCGGCTACCGGATATTCAGCTCAGTATTCCTCAGGAAGAGATTCATTGGCACTCTGCTTTGTCATCACAGGGATTGGCAGCATTGCCCGTAAAATTTTAATAGATACACTTAGTGTGACCCATTGGAGTATGACGAATTATCGTCATACTCTTTATTTGTATAGATGATAGAATGGAATGAACAAGAAACATATTAATGGATTGAACACTGCTTAATGTAAAAGATAAAGTGGGATACATAATTTTTGTGGTGGAGGTAAACCTTATGAATAAAGATGAACAATTCATGCATAAAGCCATTGAGATTGCTCTGCAAGCTCGCAAAGAAGGAAACGAACCATTCGGCTCATGATCAATTAGCGGAAATTGCTGGCGGCAACATCATGATCTCGTGTGAAGAAGTATTCGACAAAAGTCCTCAAAAGCCTGAAGTAACAGGGAAATTACTTAACACAGAAGGCTTAAAAGTTTTCGAAGGATATCAATTTCATTCCAATGCGTAATCAGATCAAAAAATTAATTTTAAATTATTGCTTGATTTTTTTTTCGACGTCTGATAGTGTAAGACCTGTGATTTTGGGAAGTTAATTTATCAATATGAATTAGAGCTTTCCAGCAGATAATTTTGACCACTTCACCAGGAAGTTAAGGCCATACGGACAGCCGGGTCAAACGCCGATTGGCAACTTATGTTGCTTTATTGATTGAGTTCAAAGCTCAAATTTTATAAGTTGGTTACTTTACAACCAGTGCAATTGCACATCAACTTGTGAAACGGTCAATAAGAGTGGTAAAGGCGAATTATTTGCTATATAGACTCTGATCCAATATTGATATACATGAAGAAGCTTTCCGCCAAAGGAGTTCTTGTGAACTTTTTTGGTCATGGAGACTTCACGTCTTTTTTATGATGTATATCGATAAGCAAGTGTGATGATGCGCGATTGCGAGCATTTTTCACCTTGCTTTTTTTGTTGTCTTGTTGTCACCGTATTAAACCAATTTAAAAAAAATACATATTGGGATAGGAGAATGTAAAATGGGAAAAGCACTAATCATCGGCGCCGGCGGCGTTGCTTCCGTGGCAGTACACAAATGCGTTCAAAACAGCGAAGTTTTTGAGGAAATCTGCATCGCGAGTCGTACAAAATCCAAATGTGATGAACTCAAAGCCAAGCTGGACGGCGGAAAAACAAAAATTACAACAGCACAAGTTGATGCTGACAATGTTGACGAACTGATCGCTCTGATCAACGAAGTTAAACCGGATATCGTTATGAACCTCGCTTTGCCGTATCAAGATCTGACAATCATGGATGCTTGTCTTGCAACTAAAACAAATTACATGGACACAGCTAACTATGAGCCACATGATACAGCGAAGTTTGAATACAGCTGGCAATGGGATTACAAAGAGCGTTTTGAACAAGCAGGCATCACTGCATTGCTCGGTAGTGGATTTGACCCAGGTGTGACTGGCGTATTCTCCGCTTATGCCCTGAAGCACTACTTTGACGAAATTGAGTACATCGACATTCTGGACTGCAATGGCGGCGACCATGGCTATCCGTTCGCAACCAACTTCAACCCTGAGATCAACATTCGCGAAGTATCTGCGAACGGAAAATATTGGGAAAATGGTGAATGGATCGAAACGAAGCCGATGGAAATCAAACGTGTCTACGACTTCAAAGAAGTTGGCGAGAAAGACATGTACCTGTTGTATCATGAGGAACTGGAATCTTTGGCAAAAAACATGCCAGGTCTGAAACGTATCCGTTTCTTCATGACATTTGGCCAAAGCTACCTGACTCACTTGAAAGCTCTTGAAAATGTAGGCATGACTTCAATCGAGCCTATTGAATATGAAGGTAAACAAATTATTCCACTGCAATTCCTGAAAGCAGTACTGCCTGATCCAGCATCCCTTGGACCACGTACTGTAGGTAAAACAAACATCGGTTGTATTTTCAAAGGTAAAAAAGACGGCAAAGACAAAACATATTATGTTTACAATATCTGTGATCACCAAGAGTGTTATAAAGAAGTGGGTTCCCAAGCGATCTCTTACACAACAGGCGTTCCAGCAATGATCGGTGCAGCAATGGTCATGACAGGCAAATGGAACAAACCAGGCGTATATAATGTAGAAGAGTTCAACCCAGATCCATTCATGGAAGAGTTGAACAAATGGGGTCTCCCATGGGTAGAAGACTTCAACCCGGTACTCGTTGATGAGCTGCCAGAAGAAGTTAAAGAATCGGAGCTTGTTCGCTAAAATGCGGTTCGAGCAATTACCGACACCATGTTTTGTTGTTGACGAGGCGCTTATTGAGAAAAACCTGAAAATCCTGAACGGTGTTATGCAGCGTACAGGTGCCAAAATCGTGCTGGCTCAAAAAGCATTCTCTATGACTGCGATGTATCCGCTGATTGGAGAATACCTGAGCGGTGCAACGGCAAGCGGTTTGTATGAAGCGCGTCTGGGCCATGAGGAAATGGGCAAAGAGAATCATGTCTTTGCTCCAGCATACCGCGCAGAAGAGATCGACGAGATTATCTCCATCTGCGACCACATTATTTTCAACTCATTTTCGCAGCTTGCAAAATTCAAGGATAAGGCGCTTCAAGCTGGCCGTAAGGTCGGCTTGCGCGTCAACCCTGAATGCTCTACCCAAGAAGGACATGAGATCTACGATCCGTGTTCTCCGGGTTCGCGTTTTGGCGCGAAACTGGAGGATTTCGATGCAGACCTGTTGGAAGGCGTCTCCGGACTGCACTTCCACACACTGTGTCAGCAAAACTCCGACGATCTGGAGACTACGCTGAATGCAGTGGTCGAGAAGTTCGGACAATGGTTGCCGCAGATGGAATGGATCAACTTCGGTGGTGGGCACCATATCACACGTGAAGATTATGATATTCCAAGACTGGAAGCATGCATCAAGCGTATGCAGAACGATTATGGCCTGGAAGTATATCTGGAGCCGGGAGAAGCTGTTGCGCTGAACGCGGGTTATCTGGTGACCTCTGTGCTGGACTTCCATAAAAACGGTATGGACATCGCTATTCTGGATACTTCAGCTACGTGTCATATGCCGGATGTGCTGGAAATGCCATATCGTCCGCCGCTGATCGGTTCGGGAGAAGTAGGCGAGAAAGCCCATCTGTATCGTCTTGGTGGACAAACCTGTCTGTCTGGTGACGTAATTGGGGACTATTCATTCGATCAGCCTTTGCAAGAAGGCGACCGTCTGGTATTCGAGGACATGGCGATTTACTCCATGGTGAAAACCAATACGTTCAACGGCATGCCGCTTCCAGCGATTGCAATCAAAAGAAAAGACGGCGATTGCGAAGTTGTTCGCGAATTCGGATATCAGGATTTCAAAATGAGGCTGGCATAATTACTTCATTATATAGTAAGTATTAATATAGAATTGAAAATAAATACAAAGAAGGGAACCTGGAGACAGGTTCCCTTTTTAACGTCCAATGAAGTTTAACGATTAGATTTAATGATGTTTATCAGTGAGGTTAGGTGAATGTTTACCGGTATTGAGCCGACTTAGCTTCGACTTCAGTTTTCGGGTTAATTTTTCGGTTTAGAGGCTGCTCGTGCAGCGTAGGGAAAAATCGGTTCTCTTAGTTCAAAATCATACGTCAACCCATCCACAATGCCGACTACACTTTCACTGTCATACAACTCTAGCAAAAATCCAGCCATTTGTTCCGCCGTATGGAACTTGGGAACTCTGCCTTCATATTCAAACTCATCTACATTAAAAGAATGTTTCGCAAATTCTGTCTCGGTTGCAGCCGGTGCGAGAACCTTGGCTTGCATCGCTGCGTTCTTAGCTTTTAACTCTTGCGCAAGTCCTTCCGTAAAGGCACTTACATAGAACTTGGTTGCGCAGTAGGTTACTGCATCGGCTACAATCGTATATCCACCACCAGAGGAGATATTAATGATCTGTGTGCCATCAACATCTGCATAATCACGTACATACAGGGAAGAAAGAATCGTAAGAGCTTCTATATTTAGATGAAGCATCTGTTCAATCTTGGGCAGATGTTGTTCGCCCACGGAAGCAAAATTTCCGAATCCGGCGTTGTTAATCCACGTCTCAATGGAGTAAGCGTGAAGACTCTCATAGAATTCATGCACATTAGCGGCAATGGACAAATCCACTGTACGAATGACAACATCCAGAGCAGGATTGATTTCAGCTACTTTTGCTTTTAACTTGTTCAATTCATCGGTTCTGCGCGCTGCCAGAATTATATTTTTGCCACGAGTTGCAAAAGCTAAAGCCGCTTCATATCCAATGCCTGAACTGGCACCGGTAATCACTGTATATTTCATGGGAATTCCTCCTGGATCTGATTTCATTTTTTATTGTGATGTGACCACGAGTTGATTATACTGATTAGAGCTTACTCTAAGTCAAGCGGGAAAATGGAGGGGAGGTTAACCATGCATACCATTGGTGAAGTGGCAGAATTACTCCATATCAGTGCACATACGTTGCGTTATTATGAGAAGGAACAGATTGTAACTCCTCTCCGAGATGCCAGTGGAGACAGGCGATACAACGAGTCACACCTGAAGTGGCTGCAATTTGTGATCAAATTAAAAGAGACTCAAATGCCCATTGCTATTATTAAGAAATATGCGTCCTTGTTTCAGGAAGGGGAGCATACGGCGGCGGATCGTTTAAAGCTGCTGGAGGAGCATAAAGAGTCGATTCAAAAACAGATGCACATACTTAACACAGCAGATGAGATGCTTGAGCATAAAATTTCGTCGTATCGGGCGCTCATCGGACAATGAAGTAACACACACAAATGACGATCTATTGCCAAAACAGTGATTTTTATTATAGACTGTTTTTTATCGGTTGTTCATCAAGGGGGAAATGCAATGCATCAAAACAGAAAACAAAAGTCAAACAAGTTAAAGATCCTATCCAAAGTATTATTGATTATCATTGGGGGATTTATAACGGCATATGGCCTCGAAGCCATATTGATCCCGAATAATGTCTCAGATGGTGGTGTCACAGGTCTGAGTATCGTAGGATCACAGCTGTTCGGATTACCACTGGGGATGCTCATCGGGATTATTAACATTCCATTTGTGTGGCTCGGGTACAAGCAAATCGGAAAAAGCTTTGCGTTATATTCGATCATCGGTATTGCTTCACTCGCAATCAGCACCAGTCTGATGCACCATATACCAACCATCATTGAAGGTGATACCTTGCTTGTTACGGTTGTCGGCGGGATTATCATCGGTTTTGGTATGGGACTTGCATTACGTAATGGCGGGGCATTGGATGGCATAGATATGCTGGCTGTACTCCTTTCGCGAAAAGTACCTTTTGGAACCAGTGATCTCATCCTGTTCCTCAACATGTTTGTATTTATTGTCGTTTCTACCGTGTTTGGTCTGCAAGGCGCGATCTTGTCAGGACTTGCCTATTTTATTGCTTCTAAAGTAATACATATTGTTGAAGAGGGCTTGAGCGGCTCCAAAACGTTTAAAATTATTACGAATCAACCTGAGATTATGGTTGAAACCATTCGGGACCGTTTAGGCCGTGGAGCAACGTATACCGAGGCTTACGGTGGCTACTCTAATGAGCAATTCAAGGAAATTACTTGTGTCATTAACCGGATGGAAGAGAGTAAAATTAAAGATATCATTCACGAAATTGACCCAACTGCTTTTGTAGTCGTATACGATGTAGCTGAAGTGAGAGGCGGCAATTTCAAAAAGAAAGATATTCACTAACATACAAAAACGCGCTGACAGGAGGAATACTCTTGCCAGCGCGTTTTTGTTTACCTTATGTATATAAAAAAAATCAAGCTTCCGTAAAAACTGTACTGAAGCTACTGTCAACACCTTCAATATATAATGGAACAGCATATACCTTTTCAATTCCAGATAAATTATGGTTTAAATTCATATCCTCTATAAGTAGAATGAACTTGCCATCAACCCGACCTTTCCCGAGCATAATTTGATGAAAAGCGATAGCTTCATCCACATGAATCACAGAGCCTGAAGAGATCATATCCATCCCAACTGCTCGCAATGAATCAAAAACCATCAGGTAGCTTGCAGCATCCGCTGCAAATCCTGGGTTATGATCACTATAACGAATAGGGTCAGATGATCGAAACTTGCCAAAACCTGTACGTATGAGCAGTAGATCAGAGCCAGCGATCTGGTGCTCATACGGCTCCAGGTCAGCTTTGGTAATAAGTTCATCATTACCTTTGGGAATATCGAGGATTGTTGGATGAGTAAAGATAAAATAGTCTATTGGAATCTCGCTTATTTTTAGACCTTGCGGATTGAAATGCCAAGGCCCGTCAATATGAGTTCCATTATGGTTGAGGGATGTGATGATAAATTGGTTATACAGGTCTCCTTGATCTATGCTGGACTGCTGCTGAATCTCAACAGAAGGGTTATCTTTATAAACGGGAGTATTTACACTAAGAGGATAGGACAAGAGGATCCGCTTCATCTATTGTTCTCTCCTTTATGTCACACAGGATTTATATAATGTTTGGTGAATGTATGGACTCATATTATGAAAGGAATCGGTACTTCATGCATAAGCACAGCTCTATTATGGAAAACTTCTGTAGTGTGATTAAATAGCATGATTCCTATGGGAGGTTAGCATAGTGACAAAGCAGGACCCGCAAGAGCTTTTGAAGCAAAAACATGAACTGGATGAACAAAAAAGACAGTTCACTAATTTTTCCCGAAATATTTCAGGTCATGGTGAGGTTGAAGCTGGTCAAGAGTTCAGTGTTGACCGAGTGCCAGATGACCAAAACCGTATGAAATCGGTTGAGAACAGACGCGGCGAAGTCTAAAACGTTACAACATAAGCCGATCCTTTCATGGATCGGCTTATTCGTGCGTAGCATTTTATCTAACAGGAAGATATATGTTGTAGTTGAGAATGATTATCGATAGAATGGAGAAAAGTGAAAATATCCGCTGATTTTGCTGATGTTTTGCTAACTTAATGGGTTGTGGAAGGTGAAGGAAGAGATGCACGTAGAAGAGCATGTGAAGTTATGGAATCTGGCCTCAATTAAAATATGGGATGTGCGTCACGTCGTCGTGCGCGCTGGCGAACCCATCCATGCCTATCGATTTCCAATTAGCGGTTTTATATATACAGTTCGCGGCAATGCAACGATTACGCTGGATGACACGATGTACGCGATCGATCAGATGCAAGTCTTACATGGAGGCAAGGGGGTATGGATGAATATCTCCCTGAGCGAGGATTCATTCGAATTTTATTTGATGTTTTATCGGGCTAATTTGTCGTTATCCAATACTCGTGAGAATCAAGCTCTGCTCAGGCAACATGTCCCGTTTCACGTGCAATATGCTTTCGCCCCAAGCTATCCCATTGACTTATATGATAAAGTCCAAAGAATAGAGCAACATTGGGAACGGACGGATGCGTTCTCGAAATTTCAGGTAAAGACGTTATTTTATCAATTTATTAATGAATTAATGAGGCAGTTAAGTGCACAAGGAATTGAGACTGCCAAGCCCGATCTGGTAGCTCAAGCCGTTCGTTATCTTCAAGAGAACTACATGTTGCCCGTTATGGTCGATCCGCTCGCAGAACTTCTGGATTGCAGTGCAGGGCATCTGTCGAGAACGTTCAAGAAAGAGACAGGCAGCAGTCTGATTACCTATTTAACTCGGATACGGATGTACAAAGCCAAGGAGCTGCTGTTGCACACAGATGCATCTCTTCAGAAGATTGCCGAGGCAATCGGCATTCCAGATGTGATCTATTTTAATCGTTTATTTAAAAAGCATGTTGGCCTTTCACCAGGTCGGTTCAAACAAAAATGTATCGCCCTGCCAACCGGTCAGAATAATGCTATTCAAGAATCAGAATTGTCCATTGTCAGTCCCATGCATCGCGGTTATGATCCTATTGATGATGATAATTATTATCAATACAACTCAAAAGGAGAATCACTTACATCTATGAGATCGAGAAAACCCGTTGCATTGCTTTTGATGCTCAGCCTTACTTTATTAATATCAGCCTGTTCCCCTTCTCAGGGCAGTTCAGCAACAAGCAGTAATGGAACAAGCGGTAACAATGCTCCAACCACCGAAGTCGCGCAATCCACCGAATCAACAGTACAGGAGCGTGTTGTTAAACATCCTTGGGGAGAAACTGTCATCAAAGGTGATCCTCAGCATATTATTTCGTTGTTCCCGGCTGCAACTGACTATTTGTTAGCACTCGGTATTGTACCCCAGGCAGCATCCAGTAATGAGGAGGGGAGTGATCAGTTTCCTACCTACCTGTCCGATCAACTACAAGGAAAAGAAAATCTGGGCTGGCAGGTTGATCCCAACTACGAAAGCATATTGGCGGCAGAGCCAGACCTGATTATCGGTCAGGATTTCATGAGTGATGCCTATGACAGTCTCAGCAAAATTGCCCCTACCTTGCTGGCAGAGAAGCTGCAGGACGAGCAAGGTATTATTCGTATGAAGACAAGCCTGTTACATATGGGAGATATGTTAGGGAAGACGGATCAGGCCAAACAGGTCATTGAAGAATACGAAAAGAAGGCTGCAGAAGCCCGTGAGAAAATCAAGCAATCCATCGGAGACGAGACCGTGATGTTCCTGCGTTTATCCGATAAAGAAGTGCGTTATTACAGTAAAAGAAACTACGAGGTTCTGTACGACGATCTAGGCTTGACACCTCCTGTATCCATACCTGACCCGACAGATTCAATGAAAGTAATCTCCATGGAGTCGTTACCATCGATTAACCCGGATCATATTTTCCTGTTGTCATCAGACGAAAATGAAACGACAGAATTGCAAAAAACAGCAGTGTGGAAAAGCCTGAATGCTGTTAAAAACAACAATGTCTACATCGTTGACTACGGCTTGTGGTTCCAAGGTCCGGGAGGACCCATTGGACAGAGCAAGATTATCGACGAAGCGGTAAGTTTCCTTACCCAATAAATAAGGAAACTAGACAGGAGGATTAATGCATATGGAAACGTCCGTCGTAGAGAAGCTCATTCGTGAACGAAGAACCATTCGTCAGTTCAATGGCAAACCGCTGGCGAAAGAAACGATCATGCACTTGCTGGAAGCGGCCGTGTGGGCACCTGTTCATTCCCGTAAAGAGCCATGGCGCTTCATATTATTTGTAGAAGAAGGTCGGAAGCAATTTGCTGATGCGGTGCTACATACGTTTTCCAAAGATGAGCGGGAGCGCTGGACAGAGAAGCTGCAAAAGGACTATTGCGAATCTATCCAAGCCCATCTGCTGGTTGTGATTGAGGCTGATCCGAGACAACGGGTATGGGAAGATGCTGTGGGGGCTAGTGCTGCCCTTATTCAAAATATTCAACTCCTGGCATGGGAGCAGGATATCGGCGTAGTGTGGAAGACGAATGAATATAATTTCGATCCTGATTTCTACTTCAAGACCGGTGTGAGACCAGGGGAGAGAATCATTGGCACACTTCATCTGGGGTACTTTGATCAGGATAAGATTCCCAAGCCTCGTCCTCGTACTCCAGCAGAAGAGTTATTGACCTGTGTCTCGGTGGCAGGAGAAGACGCGCAACAGCATTAGTTGCCATTAGTAACGTACTATCAGATGTTCAAAAATTCATAGAATATTTCTCACCAAGCCGCTAAATTAGCGGCTTTTTTGGCGATCTTTGAATTTTGCGTAACAGTCAGGCTTTCATTTTGTTCCAATGTCCCGGATTGGTATCATCTGGGATGATTAAGTTAATAATATCCTGATAATGGTCTGCTTTATTGATCATATATTGGACTCGTTGTTGGGCTTCTTCCAACTGAGCAAACGCGGCTTCCTTCTGCCGTAAAATGATCTCATAGCGCTTTTGTATGGTTGAGTTCCCCTCAAGGCAGAGATCCACATAAGCTTTAATTTGTTCCACAGACATACCGCACTGTTTTAGATATTTTACACCCGTAAGCCAGTTTACGGATTCTTCGTCAAAAAGACGGTTATTGTTTTTGTCGCGTTGCAGATTTGGAACGAGCCCTTTATCTGTATAGAAACGAACCGTATGTTCGGAAAGGTCGAGCAGTTTGGCGACTTCTTTGACGTTATACATGACGAAACTCCTTATGTCTTCAAGTATGGAATGAAAAATGATAGAAAAAGATTGACTTCGAGTTACTCGAAGGTGATACCCTAAGTATAGTTTAAGGTTATTAGACTGTAAATCTCAAAAAATTATAACTAACAAGGAGTGTCACTCGATGGAATATGTTACGTTGAATAACGGAGTTCAGATGCCTATTTTGGGATATGGTGTGTACCAGATTGCTGATCAGGAAGAATGCGAGAAATGTGTGCTTGATGCAATCAGCGTTGGGTATCGTTCTATTGATACAGCACAAGCCTACCGTAACGAAGAAGCCGTGGGCCGCGCTATTCAAAAAAGCGGAGTACCTCGAGATGAATTTTTCATCACGACCAAGGTATGGATTTCAAATGCAGGGTATGAAAAAGCCAAAGCATCCATAGAGGAATCTCTGCGGAAACTCCAACTGGAATATCTGGACCTGGTCCTGATCCATCAACCGTTTAATGACTATTATGGAACATATCGAGCTATGGAAGAGTTATATAAAGCGGGGAAAATCAAAGCTATCGGAGTAAGCAATTTCTATCCGGACCGATATATCGATCTTGTTCAGTTCAGCGAAGTCGTACCGGCAATTAATCAAGTTGAAACCCATGTGTTCAATCAGCAGACAGAGGCACATGAGATCATGAAAAAATATAATACGCAGATTGAATCCTGGGGACCATTCGCGGAAGGCAAAAATGACTTATTCACGAATGCGACGTTGCATGAAGTAGGTCAAAAATACAACAAATCGACGGCCCAAGTCGCTCTGCGTTTCTTGATTCAAAGAGGAGTGGTTGTTATTCCGAAAACGGTCAACAAAAATAGAATGGAAGAGAACTTCAATGTATTTGATTTTGAATTGACCTTGGAGGATATGGAAAAGGTAGCAGCACTGGATACAGGAACAAGCTCCTTTTTCTCACATTATGATCCTCAAACCGTAGAATTCTTGACTGACTATGGCAAGAAAGGACTGTAATCCAACTTATTCAATATCGTGCTCATTGTAGACGAACTTATGAAATTACAACAAGCCAGACAGATCATCTGTCTGGCTTGTTGTATTACAGGAAGAGAATCTCAGTTAACCAGCTGTTCCTGTTACGATCATTGAAGCAATATAGATGGTAGTCAATCGTTGTAAAAGGTCGTATATTAATAATATGTCGATTGTGGGAGGGAACATGTACCACATCGCGAAATGATAAACGATTTTACATAGAAGGACGGGAAAAAATGGACTTTAAACCGCTTGCTTCATTTATTGACCGCATTACATCCTGGCGTGTACCGTGGGCAGAGGTGCTGGTGATGCATCGAAATGATACCGTTTTCCATTATCGTAATGGATACGCCAATCTGGAAGAGAAAACACCTATCGGTGATGGAGCGATCTTCAATCTATACTCCATGACCAAAATTATGACTTGCGTGGCAGGGCTGCAACTGGTGGAGAAAGGGGCAATGCTGTTAAGCGATCCCTTATCTGATTATCTGCCAGAGTACGCTGAGATGACGGTTAAGAAAACGATGCCGAACGGGGAGATCCGACTGGAAAAGGCGACAAGAGCCATTACAGTACGTGATTTGTTCACCATGACTGCCGGGTTCTCGTATGACGTTGGTTGTCCAAGCATTCAAGAAGCTGTAAAAAGCACCGATGGAACATTGCCAACACGCGACTTTGCGAGAGCGCTTGCGAAAGAACCGTTGCTGTTTGAACCAGGGACACACTGGAATTACAGCATGTGCCATGATGTGCTAGGAGCCTTGGTGGAAGTGGTAAGTGGCAAACGCTTTGGTACCTATCTGCGGGACGAAATCACCGGACCACTTGGCATGAACGATACAGCATTTAATCTGAACGATGAGCAGCAGAAGCGCCTGATTCCACAGTATGCGTATAATGATGAGCTTGAGAAGGCTGTCCGTCTGGACGGCAATGGATTCCGTGTAGGTACGGAGCTGGAGAGCGGTGGTGCAGGTTTGTTGTCAACCGTTAGTGACTATGCACTTTTCTTGAACGCACTAACTGGGCGTGGTACGAGTCCCGAAGGCGTGCGCATTTTGTCACAAGCTTCAGTGGAACTGATGCGAACGGACCACCTGAACGAGATGACTCGTGCTGATTATTCGTGGGATCATATGTATGGATACGGCTATGGACTGGGTGTTCGCACTCATATCTCCAAAGCAGGAAGCGGCTCACTGAGTCCAGTTGGCGAATTTGGATGGAGCGGCGCTGCTGGCTGTATGGCTATTATTGATCCGGATTCAGAGCTTACAGTCATGTATGCACAGCACCTGCTTAACAGTCAGGAACCATACGTTCAACGACGCTTACGTAATGTGGTTTACTCCTGTCTATAAATCATATCGTATTCGAAGTTACTTGAAGAGCCGCTAAATAGCGGCTTTTTTTATGTTATATGATTCGAAATCTATTAATTAGATTGTTATTTCTTTATTAGAAAGGGTATGTTATCATTCTTAGGAAATTAGTACTAGTAGGAGGATATGCTTATTGAACATGAACCTAAATTAATTACATAGTTTGATCAAGATTACAGGCTAGCAAGTACCTGTTTGAGTGTTGAGATTGTGAACGATTCATAATTAGAAAAAGCTGTTAGATTTTATTTTTTACTCAAAGGAGAGTCATCGATGATACACCCTAAACACAATGCAAAATGGGCTTCTCTGGCCGTGCTTACCTTAATCGCCTATGTTCTGAGCGCATTGCTTCTGCTACCACCCAATGCTGCTGCCAAAGGAGAGCAAATCTCCGCCAAACAGCTGGAAAGTATGAGCCGGCTTTCATTTACGCTTCGTGATGCCAAACAAACGGCTTACACCGTTTATATTTTCGCTTATGATGAACAGAAGAGAACGCTGACCGAAGAAAATGGTTGGACCAACAATAAAAAAGGCGACAAGAGTTATTCAGGCACGTATCGTGCAGCCTTGCTGAAAAAAGGTGCAGCATACGGAACTGTTCAGGCAGCAAAACTGGATCTGAATACGATTATTTTGCCTCAAACCTGGAACTTCGTTGTGAAAAGCAAAGAGGCTAGTACACCAGACATGCTGATGATCACCGATTGGGGAACTTCTAATTTTAATGAGGTGAAAACGTATATTGTTCGTTCCGGGGAATTGCGCCGTGTAACATATGTCGATAATAAGGGGAAAAAAATCGACGATTCCTACTCTGCAAGCAGAGATGATGGAATCCGTACTCTTTCAGGTGCCCGAGTGCAGTTCAAAAATTACAACAACCTTCAATTTGTCTATGGAGTTGATACGTTTAAGCTGAATGTGAACAAATTGGAATTACGGTTGGAAGATACGCGTAACCTTCGTTCAAAAGCTTGGCCAAACTCGGGTGTTGGCGATCGCGCTTACCTGAAAAGCCTAAAGGAAGCCGCTTTAAAGGGTGTGCTGCCAGGCCGGACGGACATCAAGATTGGTATGACGCTTCAAAATGCGCAAAAAAAGCTGGGGAAACCCAATTCTCGTTCAAACGGGGAATGGGGAGCGTACTATTTTTATTCTAAATTCGGCGTCGGGTTTGATTCATACATGCACGAGCTTACCAATAAATCACGTATTGCCGTTTTTGATTTGTACAATGAAAAGCAGAATCTTTCACCACGGAATGTGAAAATATGGATGGGAAAACCTTCCTCAGAATATTACAATGAAGTCGTGGTTGGTTATGAGATGGTATACCAATTGGGTAATCACGCCATTGTATTCACTTATGAGGAAGAAGAGGACTTGATTGATTTTACGAGTATATATTAAGGTATAGCATTCATCGTAAAGAAATGAAAGCATAGCTTAATCACATTTACAAAAAAAGCCGCTGATTAGCGGCTTTTTTTGTTATCCATGGAAGTGGACGCGTAGTCTATTTCATTGGAGTGTTATTAGAGCTCTGCACAGAACGTACACGATTGACTAAATAAATGCCGACTGATACGAACAGTAATGCGACCAGATTTTTCAGTTCCAGAATCGTTTCCCCCAGGAATAACGCTGATAACAATGCGCCAAACACAGGGATTAGAAAGTTATAGACAGACACTCTTCCGACCTTGTTGTACTTGAGAAGCATATTCCATAGACAAAATGCGACAGATGACAGCAAAGCCAGGTAGATTAAGTTACTCGTGGATTCCAAGGTGAAATGGGTGACACGACCGCCGAGTGATAGACCTAACAGCGTAAGTACCAGTCCCCCGACGAATAAGCTGACACCTGTTATGATCAGAACATCGATGGTGGCGGTGAGACGTTTTGCGTAAAGGGCCGTAACGGAAAAAACAAGTGCCGCTATAATAACGAAGCCTTCGCCTGTGAATGAAAAGGAAAAAGCAAGCAGATCCGTATGGAAGTTTACGATGATTACACCAACGAATCCAAGCAAGCAACCAACGATTTTATTTCTGCTTAATTTGTCGTTTTTATAGATGAAATGGGCCAGAACAACACTGAAAAAGGTCGTAGTTGCGTTCATAATAGAGCCTTTGACACCTGTCGTATTGGCTACGCCAACGTAGAAAAACATATATTGCAAACCGGTTTGCAATATACCTAACATGATGAGACCTGTCCACTGAGGCTTGGTTAATTGGAGCTTCTGTTTTCTAACGATACGAGACAGGAGCAAGAGTAGCATACCCGCCAGTGTAAACCGGTATCCTGCAAATACATACTTGGAAGCAATATCTTCCGGCAGAATGTTAAACGCGATATATCCAAGTTTGATGGATGGGTACGCACTTCCCCATAACAAGCAACACAGGCTTGCCACGAGCATGACAAAAATGGGATCACTAAATTTACTCGGTTTCTCAAGGGTATTTCTCTCTATCACTTTCGATCTTCTCCTCACATTTCATGTACATATGTATGTATGAATCTATTAATATCCTCACTGACCATATCACATATCGCTAATGTTTGTAATGATAATTAATAAACCGCTCCTCGGCTGGTAAGATTATAAAGAAGGAACGGTTCATGAGGGGTTTTTGTTATAGATTCCTTTCTAATAAAATCCCAACTTGTTCTGCGACAATGTGAGGTTGCCGGGGTAATCCATTCGTGAAATAGGATTCCACGATACCAACGATTGCTGTACCAAAGAACGTGAGAATCACTTCTTTTGTTAGTCCTTTATTTTTTCCCTCCGTCACATTCACCTCATCCTCCAGTTCTTCAATGACGAGAGCCAGGAAGCGATTGCGGAAAAAAGGGGCTCCTTTACTCAGTAACATAACCGAGAAAAATGAATTGTGGACTTCAAAATAATCGAACCAGAGTACATTGCTTTCTATAAAATCCAGATCGGATGCTTCCTTGCACAATCTTCTTAGTTCATCAATATGTTCTTCAATTAATTTATCCAGCAAGTCAAATTTGTCCGAATAGTGATGGTATATCGTTCTGCGGCCGACATTTGCATGATCAGAGATATCTTGCATCGTAATGGTATCAAAAGGTTTCTCATTCATGAGTTTGATAAAAGCGGATTTGATCGCTTCCTGAGACTTAAGTATTCTTCGATCTGTGATAGAAACGATAGTAATCACCATTCTTTCCAGAGAGTAATTGCACAAATGTTGTTCCTTTGCGCCATAAGGCACAGATCGAGTTCATTTGATCCTTGCAGAGGCAGTGCAATTATTTTATATTATACACGAATGTGCGATATCGCACGTATGTGTGTAATCACTTTTAGGTCAACATAGTAGCAGGAAGCATTAATCAATAAGATCACACTGGAGGAAATAAAATGGCTAAACATGAAGAAGTTAAAGATGGAGTGATATTCCCGGTAGGAGAAAAAAACGAAGCATTTTCGCAATATTTCATAGGGCAAAGTTATCTCCAATCCTTGGTTGCTGATCCCAAAGTGAATGTGGGTGTTGGGAATGTAACGTTTGAACCGGGATGCAGAAATAACTGGCATATCCATCGTGGTGGATTTCAGCTGTTGTTAGTGACGGGTGGGGAAGGTTGGTATCAGGAAGAAGGAAAACCTGCTCAATTCCTCAAAGTCGGCGATGTTATTGTGACTCATGATGGTGTGAAACACTGGCATGGGGCCGCTAAAGATAGTTGGTTTGAACACATTGCGATCACTGCAGGTACACCGGAATGGTTGGAACCTGTTACAGATGAAGTTTATGGGGAGTTATAAAATAAACGCTATGAATTGATTTATTCGAAAATGGTACTATCTAATTTGTTAATTAAAGGCTAATTAAGTTCAGGAGATTGCTGATTCTTATGTTGATCTGGTGCCATCACTCTGAGTTTTAATCGAGTGATGGCTCTTTACATCTATGAAGTATCAATATCCTGGCAGGAAGAAACCATGATATAGATGAATTCTAGTGCACTTTATGTATACTTGGAGAAATTTCCAGAATGAAAACGCTTGTCAAATTGAAAATAATATGATAATTTAATGTCTGTAACCGGTTACACATAGAGGAGAGCAACTTATGACAACAATTAAAGACGTAGCTCAACTGGCTGGCGTATCTGTAGCCACCGTATCCAGGGTCATTAATGATAGAGGTTATGTTCATGCGGACACACGAAAAAAAGTGGAAGATGCAGTGAAGGCGCTTAACTTTTCACCAAATGAAGTGGCCCGCTCATTATATAAACGCAAGTCCAAACTGATTGGCCTGTTGTTGCCGGATATTACGAACCCTTACTTCCCGCAGTTAGCCCGCGGCGTAGAGGACCGGATGCAGGAGCAGGATTACAGACTGATATTTGGAAATAGTGACGAGGATGAACGGAAGGAGCAGGATTACATCCAGACGTTTATCCAGAACAACGTGGTTGGTGTGATCTCTTCAACGAACTACCCTCATTCTTCGATATATGAAAAACTGAAGATTCCCGTTGTGTTTCTGGACAGAACTTCACTGGATCGTCCATCCGTGTATGCGGATGGCAGGGAAGGTGGAAGACTAGCTGCAAGGGAGATTATCAAACGCGGCAGTCGCCGGATCACAGTTATGCAGGGACCGTCACAGATCAGACCCGCTCAGGATCGTTTTGAAGGGGCGATTGAAATCATCCGTGATGCTGGGTTAGACTACCGGGTAATCCAGACGACCTCATTTTCAATTAACGAGGCAGGTGTATGGGCTGAAGAATTATTCAGGAAGTATGCGGACACAGACGGGGTCATTGCCAGCAATGACATCGCAGCCATGGCAGTACTGCATGAGGCATCACGAATCGGGAGAAAGGTTCCTGATGACGTACAAGTGATTGGTTTCGATGATATTCCGATGAGCAGCCTGTTATCGCCGGCATTGTCCACCATCCGTCAGCCAGCATACGAGATGGGAAGAGAAGCGGCGGGATTACTTATCCAGCTTGTGGAACAAGCTGCAATAGAGAATAAAAACATACAGTTGCCCGTGAGTTTCATCGAACGGGGCACTACGAGAAAGGTGAGATCAGATGGCTAAAATATGTGTAATTGGAAGCAGTTCAATGGATCTGGTTGTTACTTCGTCAAGACGGCCGGGGGCGGGTGAAACCGTTCTTGGCGATAGCTTCAAAACGGTTCCAGGTGGCAAAGGAGCCAATCAGGCTGTTGCCGCTGCACGACTGGGTGCCGAGGTTGCGATGATCGGCCGGGTAGGCGACGATGCTTTTGGCAAAGATATTGTAGAGAACTTTAGAGCAAATGCTGTAAATACGCAAAATGTGAAACCGGTTACACATTTAGAAAGTGGAACGGCTCATATCATTCTGGCAGAAGGTGATAATAGTATCGTAGTGGTTGAAGCGGCGAATCGGGAAGTCACTCCTGCATATGTCGATGAAGCAGCTGAAGTGATCCGCGATGCAGATATCGTATTAATTCAGCAGGAAATTCCGGAGGAAACGGTTGTGCATGTGAGTGCATTGTGTGCAGAATTCGGAACACCGCTACTGCTTAATCCCGCTCCGGCGAGAACATTGCCGCAAGAAGTGATCGACAATGCCGCATATATCACACCGAACGAGCATGAAGCCGAGATTTTGTTTCAGGGCATGAGTCCTGCACAGGCATTACGTCAGTATCCAAACAAGTTGTTCATCACGGAGGGCAGTAAAGGTGTACGGTACTTTGATGGCACTGACGAAATTCTAGTCCCAACTTATAAAGTTGAGGCTGTTGATACTACGGGGGCAGGGGATACGTTCAATGCCGCATTTGCAGTTGCTTTGGCTGAAGGAAAAGCGTTGCAAGAGAGTATACGCTTCGCCAATCGGGCTGCATCGTTGTCCGTCACCAAGTTCGGAGCGCAGGGCGGCATGCCGACGCGTGATGAAGTAGAGGAGAGCTTGTAATGAAAAGAAATGGCATGTTGAATAGTCACATTTCCAAGATTTTGTCTGATCTGGGCCATACGGACATGATTGCGATTGCGGATGCAGGTCTGCCGGTACCGGACGGGGTACTCAAAATTGATCTGGCCCTCAAACTGGGAACACCAAGTTTTCGCGAAGTGGTGGAAGCGATCGCTGAAGATATGGTCATTGAGAAAGTCATTGTGGCTGAAGAGATTTGCGAAGGCAATCCCGTAGCGATGCAATTCATCACAGAGAAATTTGGGGTAGAAGCAATCGATGCTTCCGTCAGCCACGAACAATTCAAAGCATTAACACGGCAGGTGAAAGTGGTCATCCGCACAGGTGAAGCCACACCTTATGCCAATTGCATTTTACAATCGGGAGTCCATTTCGGTTAAAAGGAGGTTGCGTAATGCACATTCAGATGCAAGACATTCATAAAGCGTTTGGAACGAATCAGGTGCTGAGCGGAGTGGATTTTGAACTAAAGGATGGTGAAGTTCATGCCCTGATGGGGGAGAATGGAGCCGGCAAATCCACACTGATGAATATTCTGATTGGTCTTCATCAGCGTGATCAGGGAACCATTACCATAGACGGAGAAGAAAACTATTTTGCAAGTCCGAAGGAAGCCGAGAAACTGGGTCTCACATTCATACATCAGGAGCTGAATGTATGGCCTGAAATGACGGTGCTGGATAATCTCTTTATTGGTAAGGAACTGACATCATCGTTCGGATTGCTCAATACAAGACAAATGAAAGCGCTTGCCAAAGAACAGTTCGCCAAGCTTTCCGTAGACATACCACTGGAACGTCCTGCGGGAGAGTGCTCTGTCGGGCAGCAACAGATGATCGAGATTGCCAAAGCGCTAATGACAGATGCCAAGGTCATCATTATGGATGAGCCAACAGCAGCACTTACGGAGCGTGAGATCCAGAAGCTGTTTGGTGTAATCAGCTCGCTGAAGAAGGAAGGCGTATCCATCGTCTATATTTCTCACCGAATGGAGGAGATATTCACGATCTGTGACCGGATTACCATCATGCGTGACGGAAGAACGGTAGACACACAAGCTATTCCGCAGACAAGCTTTGATGAAGTGGTGCGGAAAATGGTAGGTCGTGAACTTACCGAGCGTTATCCTGTCCGGAATCCTTCTTATGGTGAAGTTGTCCTCGAAGTAAGGAATGCAAGTAGCAAAGGTCTATTCGAGAATATTAACTTCACCGTGAGAGCGGGGGAAATACTCGGTTTTTCAGGACTCATGGGTTCTGGACGAACAGAGATCATGAGAACCATCTTTGGTTTGGATACGTTGGATAGCGGTGAAATCTTCATCCGCGGCAAAAAAGCGAACATTCGTAAACCGGCAGATGCAGTGAAACATGGAATCGGGTTTATTACAGAAGACCGCAAGGATGAAGGGCTGGTATTAGACTTCTCTATTCGCGAGAATATGGCGTTGCCAAATCTGTTCAGTTTCTCAAGCAAAGGTTTCATCTCAACTTCAAAAGAACAAGACTTCGTAGATACACTGATCAAACGTCTACAGATCAAAACGCAATCCTCCGAGACGGCGGCAAGGAATCTATCCGGGGGTAACCAGCAGAAGGTGGTTATCGCGAAATGGGTTGGTATCGGACCAAGCGTACTTATCCTGGATGAACCTACCCGCGGAGTGGATGTCGGGGCGAAGCGCGAAATCTATGAATTGATGAATGAACTGACTGACCGCGGCGTTGCAATCATCATGGTATCGTCGGAGCTACCTGAAGTGCTTGGCATGAGTGACCGGATCGCGGTTGTGCATGAAGGACACATCAGTGGCGAGGTTGCAAGGGAAGTAGCAACACAAGAACACATTATGACATTGGCCACAGGGGGACAGTGATATGACAACAATGCAGGAAAACAAAACGGCTAAAAGCGGCTTCCGTTTCTCAAACGTGATACAAAAATTGGGACCGCTGCTTGGCTTAATCATTCTTATTCTCATCGTATCGGTGTTGAATCCAAGTTTCTTGGAACCGCTTAATATCTTGAATTTATTGCGTCAAGTCTCGATTAATGCGCTGATTGCCTTTGGTATGACGTTTGTTATCCTGACGGGTGGAATTGATCTGTCGGTCGGCTCAATCCTGGCTTTATCCAGTGCTTTTGTAGCAAATATGATGTTGTCTGGTCTCGATCCGATCTTGTCCATCATTATTGGTGTAGCACTCGGTGGTGTCATGGGCATGGTGAACGGACTGATGATTACCAAAGGTAAAATGGCTCCGTTTATCGCTACATTGGCAACCATGACGATATTCAGAGGACTGACGTTGGTGTACACCAATGGTAATCCAATTACAGGACTCGGGGATAACCTGTTGTTCCAACTGTTTGGCCGCGGTTACCTGCTGGGCATTCCGGTACCTGCAATTACGATGCTGATTACCTTCATGATTCTGTGGATTGTTTTGCATAAAACGGCTTTTGGTCGTAAAACGTACGCCATCGGCGGTAATGAGAAAGCTTCCATTATCTCGGGTATCAAAGTTAATCGCGTGAAAATTATGATCTACTCCCTGACAGGTATGCTCGCTGCTCTGGCAGGTGCAATTCTGACATCGCGTTTGAATTCAGCGCAACCAACGGCAGGTACATCCTACGAGCTGGATGCGATCGCAGCAGTTGTATTGGGTGGTACAAGTCTTGCTGGAGGACGCGGACGCATCGTTGGTACACTGATCGGTGTTCTGATTATCGGCGTGTTGAATAATGGATTGAACTTGCTTGAAGTAAACTCATTTTATCAAATGGTTGTAAAAGGTATCGTCATTGCCATTGCCGTCCTGCTGGACCGCAAGAAAACAGCATAAGGAGAGAAGCGAATATGAAAAAGTGGACTGTAACACTCATAAGTATGCTGATGATCATCGTTCTGGCCGGGTGCTCTCTGGAGCCACCGGAATGGGCGAAACCTAACCCAAACAAAAGTAATGGACAGAAGAAAATAGGTTTGTCGATATCTACACTAAACAATCCATTCTTTGTATCACTGAAGGACGGGGTAATGGCTGAAGCCAAAAAACAGGGAATACAGGTCATCGTGGTTGATGCGCAGAACGATTCGGCCAAACAAACCAATGATGTGGATGATCTCATTCAGCAAGGCGTTAGTGCACTGTTAATTAACCCTGCGGACTCTGCAGCGATCTCCACAGCGGTTCAATCCGCTAATAGTGTGGGCATTCCTGTGATCACGCTGGATCGCTCCGCAGATAAAGGCGAAGTGGCGGCACTCGTGGCATCGGATAACGTTAAAGGTGGACGCATGGCAGCTGAATATTTTGTGGAACAACTGGGTGAGGGAGCAAAAGTCATTGAACTTGAGGGTGTACCTGGCGCTTCCGCAACAAGAGAACGGGGTAAAGGTTTCCATGAAGTGGCCGACAAGCAACTTGATGTGGTTTCCAAACAATCTGCTGATTTTGATCGGTCCAAAGGATTAAATGTCATGGAGAACTTGCTACAGGGTAATCCTGACGTGCAAGCGGTATTTGCCCATAATGACGAGATGGCACTTGGTGCAATTGAAGCGATTCAAAGCTCAGGTAAAGACATTCCGGTCATCGGATTCGATGGTAATGATGATGCAATCAAATCCATTCAGGATGGGAAATTGACGGCAACAGTCGCTCAGCAGCCTATACTGATTGGCCAACTGGCGCTGCAAGCAGCTCTGGATGTGCTCAGTGGCAAGCAGGTGGAGTCATCGATTCCCGCTGAATTGAAGCTGGTAACCAAGGAAAATGTGAACGAGTAAATCATCATAAAACATGTATCTTCTTGGACATGAACATAGAACTAAACCAAGCCGCTAATTTAGCGGCTTTTTTCATTTTGGAAGAAGCGTGCGGGCATCACATCAATCAGATTATTGACTTTTAAAAGCATATTAAAGGAACCCCAATTGAATTAATGTCTACTTTGTCATTTTGGACTGTTCCAAAATACCATTTTTGGATATGTATATCCAATCCATGCGTTGCTATACTAGCATGACGTTCCACACATTCTTCACAATACATAAGAAGGAACTAATCTCAATTATCCATTCCTGTTCGGAATAGAAAGAAGGTGGCTGACATGAAACATCTAGTAGAAGAAAATCTTCAAGCTGTAAGACAGCAAATGGCATTGGCCTGCCAGGCTTCAGGTCGCAACATAGAGGACATCCAATTGTTGCTCGCGACCAAAACGGTACCGCTTGAGAAATTACAAATAGCTATCCAAGCAGGTGAGCTCCTGTTTGGAGAAAACAAAGCTCAGGAACTCCGAGACAAATTCCCACTCATGGAACAAAGCAAGCAGGTGGAATGGCATTTTATCGGGCATCTGCAAACAAATAAAATAAAGGACGTTGTTAAATATGTTACGCTCATCCATTCCGTAGATCGTCTGAAACTGGGTCAAGCGTTACATAACCAGCTTCTCAAAGAGAATAAGACCTTAGACATTCTTGTGCAAATTAATACGTCCTACGAAGAAAGTAAATTTGGTGCCTCTCCAGAAACAGCCGTCGAGCTTGTAGAACAGTTGTCTCAATTCGAGACATTAAATGTGAAAGGTTTAATGACCATTGGAAAACTGAATGCGACAAACGAAGAAACACGACATTGTTTTCGATTGTTAAACCAGATCCGTACACAGATTAAAGAGAAAAATATTCCACGCGTAGAAATGGATATTTTATCGATGGGTATGTCTGGTGACTTCCAAGTCGCCATTGAAGAAGGAGCTACAATGATACGTGTAGGAACAAGTGTATTTGGACCACGGTATTTACCAGACGAATATTACTGGAATGAAAACACACGCATCGATGATTAAGTGAGAGGTAGTGTTAAATATGAAGACAGCATCCCCTTCGTTACGTGGCCGTGATTTGATATCGCCGGTAATCGCCGCTTTGATATCCGTAATTGTTAATTACGGGGGTACGTTTATCCTTGTTTTTCAAGCTGCAAAAGTGGCTGGTTTAAGCCCGGAAATGACCGCTTCCTGGATATGGTCCATCTCGATTGGGGTAGGAGTAACGGGGATTTGGCTCAGTTATCGATATAAGGAGCCGATTATTACAGCCTGGTCTACACCGGGTGTGGCGTTTCTCGTTTCAGCATTAGCGGTAACCCCTTATCCAGAAGCTATTGGCGCGTACATGATTTCAGCAGTTGGATTTATTATTTTGGGTTGGTCAGGCATGTTTGAACGTTTCGTTCGACTTATTCCCCCAGGCATCGCTTCCGGATTGTTAGCTGGTATTTTACTACAGTTTGGAATATCGGCCTTTGGAGGGGCGAAGGTAGATCCTTTGCTTGTGATTGTACTCTTTGCAGCCTATATCGTGTTAAGAAGGTTTACTTCCCGTTACGCTATTGTTGGCATAATGGCAATCGGTTTGATTTATTTGATATGCATGGGGAAAACAGACTTCAGTACAATCCAATTGGCTGTAGCATCGCCTGTATTTGTTGTTCCAGCATTTTCGTTAAATGCTTTACTTGGCGTTGCGCTACCGCTGTTCATTATTACTTTGACAGGGCAGTATATGCCCGGAATGCTTGTTCTGCGTAATGATGGATTCAAGACAAGTGCCAATCCCATTTTAGCTGTAACAGGTTTGGGTTCGCTTCTTGCAGCCCCATTCGGATCACATGCTTTTAATGTGGCAGCTATTACAGCAGCGATTTGTACAGGAAAGGATGCACATGAGGATTCAACCAAACGTTATATTGCAGGTATTGCTTGTGGTGTTTTTTATATTTTTGTCGGCATTTTTGGCGTAACATTGGCTGCTCTGTTTTTGATTCTTCCTGCTACCTTTATTGCAACATTAGCGGGATTAGCCTTACTTGGAACGATCGGTGGCAGTCTTGCCAATGCATTAACGGACCCTAAGGGACGTGAAACTGCATTGATTACGTTTTTGGCGACAGCAGCGAATGTGACTTTGCTTGGTGTGGGTGGTGCATTTTGGGGACTGTTTGCAGGAATGATGGCACATCTACTGATGAATAGTAAATTTCCCAAAAAACAGTTTGGAACGAATAAATAACCGTAATATTGAGAGGAAGATGTTCATGAAACATTTGGAGAAGCAAGATAAAGTAATAGGAATGGCTGTCCAGCAAGAGCTTGGAAGGCAGCAGGATAAGATAGAACTGATTGCATCAGAGAATTTTGTAAGTCAAGCTGTAATGGAAGCAACAGGTTCGGTATTGACCAATAAATATGCGGAGGGGTATCCGGGCAGAAGATATTATGGCGGGTGTGAGCATGTCGATACAGTCGAAGAGATAGCAAATAGCCGCCTTAAAGCACTTTTTGGCGCTGAACATGCAAATGTGCAGCCTCACTCCGGTTCTCAGGCCAACATGGCTGTGTATTTTGCCTCGGTTGAGATTGGGGACACAATACTTGGCATGAATCTATCCCAGGGTGGTCATCTAACACACGGAAGTACTGTTAATTTTTCAGGTAGGTTTTACAATTTTGTTTCATATGGTGTCGATGCACAGACGGGCCGCATTGACTTTGACGAAGTACGTAAACTTGCTTATAAGTATCGTCCACGCATGATTGTTGCAGGTGGAAGTGCATACCCGCGGACCATTGAGTTTGAATTATTTGCCCAGATTGCCGCCGAAGTGGGAGCTCTTTTCTTTGTAGATATGGCGCATATAGCAGGAATTGTTGCGGCAGGTTTGCATCCTAACCCGGTACCACATGCCCATTTTGTTTCAACCACCACACACAAGACCTTACGAGGACCACGAGGGGGAGCCATTTTGTGCCGGGACTCCTGGGCAAAGGTGATCGACAAAGCTGTATTCCCGGGAACCCAGGGTGGGCCATTCATGCACGTTATCGCGGGGAAAGCGGTGGCATTAGGTGAGGCATTGCAATCCGATTTCACAACATATATTGAAGGTGTTCTGAGTAACGCCAACGTATTGGCAGAAACTTTAATGAATGAAGGACTCACCCTTGTATCGGGAGGAACAGATAATCATATCGTGTTGGTTGACTTACGAACTATGGGCCTTACAGGCAAAGAAGCCGAAGCTTTACTGGATGAAGTAGGGATTACGGCGAATAAAAATGCAATTCCTCACGATACGGCAAGTCCTTTGGTTACAAGCGGTATTCGTTTTGGAACTCCGGCTATGACTTCAAGAGGGCTTGGAGCCAGGGAAATGAAAGAAATTGCTCAGCTGATAGGGCTTGCTTTTAAAAATCCAAAGAACTCGGATGTGAAAAATCAAATATTAGGTAGTGTCCGTGAAATCACTTCGCAATTTCCTCTATATGAAGGACTTAAATAGCTCAACAGCAGACACAAATAGAGCCTGCAATTGTTCCTAATGGATAACAATTGCAGGCTCGTAATGTGCTTGTTTATATTGAAACTTAAGACAGCCCTAGTAGGCTATACCTACACGAGACTGTACATACTCATCAGACATTAATTGCTGATAAGCAAACTCCGCAGTATCGATTACAGATATAGAAGTTCCACCGTCAGGCAAATAGTCGCGCTCAACCCGGTACTTACCAAGAGATTCTCCATCAAATAAGTAGGTAGGACACACGATGGTCCATTCTAACTCTGAAGCCTTCAGAATGTTGTACATCTCCAGATGCTCTTCAGCTGCTCGCGTGGACTTACGTTTGGACTCAGGGGATTGAAAACGAAGCAAGCCAGGATCCGTTCGACTTTCCAATATTCCTGCTGTACCAATGGTAATGATTCTTTTGATACGCTCCTGAGCCATAGCCTCAGCAATATGTCCCATGGATTGCGATAATGTAGTTGTTCCATCGGTACTTAAGGAACTAACAACGAGATCCACACCCTGTATGGCGTGATGAATATCCTCTTTGACTAAAGCGTTTCCTTGATGTAGAACGAAATTGTCATCGTTGATTTGTACCTTTTCCGGGCTTCTAACCAGTGCAGTTACATGATGATTGGAACGTAGGGCATTAGAGACGAAATGACTTCCAACCCGTCCGGTGGCTCCTAACACTAAAATTTTCATTACAAAAAACATCCTTTCGAATCCGATTGGAGAGCATGTTCTCCATCATAATACAATCTTTGCAAGCCGATGTATGCCTTCCTCAATCTGCTCCTCATCCACTTTCGCAAAACCTAATATCCATCCTTTTCGATGACTCTCCAAGCAATATCTACTAAGCGGATACACGCGTACACCTTGATCAAGGGCAGCATTTGTCAGCGCTTCTTCGTCAAATGACGTTTCAGATTCTAGAAGCATATGTAATCCCGTTTCCACACCACTTAATGTAAATCGTGAGCCTAGCCCAGAAGCAACAATGGCTTTGGTCATGACTTCGTGTCTGCGTCGATATATGTTCCGAACTCTTCGCATATGGCGCATAAAATGACCACGCTCAATAAAATGAGTTAGCGTTAATTGTTCCATAATCGGCAGATGACGATAGGTTAATTCATGAACTTGGGTAAGGCGATCGATGGCTATTTTGGGGCCGATGATAGCGGATAGTCGAATGCCAGGTGCAACCATTTTGGAAAAACTCATCATATAAAGCGTATTCTGAGGTTGCTGACTAAATATAGTTGGAAGTGGATCTCCACGGTACCTAAATTCGCTATCGTAGTCATCCTCAACAATCCAATATCGATGATGAGTTGCCAAGTGCATCAATTGTTGCCTGCGTGGCTCCGACATAATAACACCAACGGCGCATTGATGAGAAGGTGTGACAAATACGAGTTTCGTCTGTGGGTGAATATGATCTACACATAATCCATACTCATCAACCGGAACGGGATCGACTTGCATCCGGCGGTATTTCATCGCCATCCAAGCGGCAGGGAAGCCGGGATCTTCAACCGAAACTCTGTCTCCCTCACTTAAGAGAGCCTGGGCAATTAAATCAATGCTATGTTGTGCACCTGAGGTTAACAAGATTTGATCAACATCGATATGAATGCCTCGTTCAAGTGATAAATAACGTTGAATCTGCTCTCTTAACGCCAGTAACCCTCTGGCATCGCCATAAGCCCATATATCCAAATTAGGTTCAGCGGAAGCTTGTAAAAAGGATTGCCTCCAGGCTTTTGTGAAACTTTCATCCAGATAAGGCTCGTGGGGATTAAAATCAATTTCTATTTTGCGATTGTCTCTATTGCCAAACCAACTATGCAGATGACCAATCGATTCGTTTAGTGTAGGCAATTCGGGCGGAATAGGCCCTTGCATCGTGACGTCTTCTGATGAACGAGGTGCATATGTCCAATCACTAACTCTTGTCCCGGCTCGTCGGGAGGTTATCGTATACCCTCGACTGAATAATTCCTCGTACACAATCTGTATGGTTGAGCGTGAAACACCAATTAATTGAGCAAGTTCGCGTGAGGGGAGTAGCAATTCTCCTGGTTGCCATTTCCCGGTTGTGATATTATGAATCGCTTGATCCAAAAGTTGCTGCCAGATCGGGCGTTGGTCATTCCGATTAACTTTTAGCATTGCTTCAACTCCATTACTCATGCTGAATTATGGACTGCATTTATTTATGTACTTAGCCATGTTATTGGCACTCCATTGATTGATATACCATTATAGCAAAAGTTTAATTTGCAAACAAAACAAAGATGGACTAAAGCGATTTTACCGTGTGTCCAACCTATTTGGGTTGGTCCTGCTTGGTTCATACTCGATTCATATTCAAGCCACAGACAGTTCATCTTCTTCGGTTACACTACGGGAGTACGAACACAGAGATTCCTAATCCATAGACTAGACAGGAGAAGATGAGATTGACACGAAAGAAACGAACGTCTATCGCCGCCATAACTTTGGTGTTTGCAATGATGTCCCCAATGTCGGCCATGGCCACACCCGCTACCAGTAACGGTAGTAGCTCTACGTATGATCTAACTAAAAAGGCAGTAAGTGCAAAGGCCAAGGTACTCACTGAATCATACGCTACGACAAGTGTGCAGTACGCACTGATGGATGAGGGTGAGATTGTGATCTCCGGTCAGGCAGGAAAAAGCGACCTGATAAACAACATCCCGCTTTCTTCAGATACTATGTATGGCATTGGTTCAACCAGCAAAATGATGCTCACAACCGCCGTAATGAAGCTAGTGGACCAGGGCAAGATCGATCTTGATGAGCCTGTCGTGAAGTATATTCCGGACTTTAAAATGAAAGACAAGCGTTACCAACAGATTACACCACGCATGTTACTGAATCATTCATCCGGGCTTCTAGGAACGTCAAGTAACAGTGCAATACTGTTTGGAGATAATGATACCTATGCACATGATACGTTACTGGAACAATTGGCGACGCAACATCTGAAGGCCGATCCTGGCGCATACTCGGTGTATAGTAATGACGGTTTTACATTAGCTGAAATTTTGGTTGAGCGGGTCAGTGGCATGGACTTCACAACTTTCATGCACCGGTACATAACCGAGCCTCTTGGTATGGAGCATACCAAAACACCGCAGGATATTGTAGAGCTTAGCAAGATGGCAGCAACATATGCCCCTTCGGATGAGGAGAAACTTCCATTAGAGACTACAAATATGATTGCCTCGGGAGGCATCTATTCCACCGCTGAAGATCTGGTTCAGTTCTCGAAAATCTTTACAGGTGAGGTTGAAGGTGTTCTTTCGGAGGAATCCGTAGAGGCCATGGAGCAAGAAGAATACAAGAGAGGCATGTGGCCGGAAGAAGGCGATTCTTCTATTGGTTACGGCCTGGGCTGGGACAGCGTGAACCTGTTTCCTTTTAATGATTACGGCATCCAGGCAGTAAGCAAAGGTGGCAATACAATAACCTATCATTCCTCCTTGATTGTGTTACCGGAATATAATATGGCTGCTGCCGTAACCTCTTCGGGTGGTCATAGCTCAACGGATCAATTGCTGGCAACTGAGCTGTTGCTTGGCGCGCTTGAGGAGAAGAATATCATTCCAGATCGTAAGCCGGAGAAGTCACATGATGCACCTGTGAAAACAACTATGCCAACAGAACTTTCACAGCATACAGGCATGTACGCTGGTGGGGCAAACATGTTAATGAAGCTGGACGTAAAAGATGATGGGCAATTAACGCTATCTAATCTGTCGTCTCCTAACAGTTCTGATCAGACCTATACGTACACCGCTGATGGCTCATTTGTTAATGATGCGGCTACGGAAAAGCTGAAGTTCGTTCAGGAAGTCAACGGGCACACATATTTGTGGTCTCGCTCGTATCAGTCTGTTCCTGGGCTTGGGCAAGTTGCTTCCTCTGAATATAAGGCAGAAAAGCTTGAAACCAATGAATTGTCGGAAGAAGTAAAGGCCGCATGGCAGAAACGGGAAGGCAAAGCCTACGTGTTGGTCAATGAAAAATACACATCAACACTGTACAACGCAGCGATGCCGATGATTCCCATTCATACTTTTAATGAGCTGCCGGGTTATGTCTACACGAATAAAATCGTTGGAGCTAACCAAGCTGTGAACCAATTGCAAATTCCTGGATTAGCGGGCCGTGACACGATGGAGTTTAATTTCTATGAGGAAAATGGCGTGGAATATGTTACAGCTGGAGGCAACGTTTATGTTGCTCAAGACATCATCAAACCGATCTATGCGGGAAAACAATCAAAGACAACGATTCAGGCGAATGGTCATGCCACATGGTATTCGATTCCTGCATCAGCTGCAGGTAAAGAAATGACGGTCAAGATGTCTGCAAACAGCGCATTTGCTGTATATAACCAAGCTGGCATAGGCATTAATCATACAGTGGTCAGTGGACAAAACGAAATTGTGTTGCCTGAGAACGGAACTATTGTATTCGCGGGTGAAGCTGGTTCGAAGTTCGAGATTGTATTGACAACCAGAGCAAATTAATAGATTATAAAAAACTGTACAATAAAAAGTCGCGGAAATCGCGGCTTTTTTTGAGTTTTAAATTTTAAATAATACGTTTTAAAGTAAATGTACCTTTTTTCAGATTCACAATGTAATATTGGGTTTCGCGAAGCTTACCTAAAGGGTAAGTATTAAAAGGACTTTTACTGGTTGGAAAAAAATGATGGAGGAAAATGTTGCAAGTGGAAAGGCAAAGCATTGATTGTTAATATACAGTAAATAATAACAATCAAATGGGCAGAAGATCGACAAAAAGCATAACCGTAATACCGATTCCAAAGAAAATAATGATTATTCGGACAATACCGAGACGGGGAGGACACATGAAAACAACGAAGATCTCATTTTTTATACTTTCACTGATGCTGCTCCTGGTGAGCGGTCTATCAGGATGGGTAGGGAACGCTGCCGCAGCGTCCGATTCCGGTAAAACCTATGTTATCGGAACTGATGTCACATTTGCTCCATTCGAATATGAAGATGAGAATGGTGATTTTGTTGGTATCGACATGGATTTGCTGGATGCCATCGCCAAAGATCAAAATTTCAAGTATCAAATCAAATCCCTGGGATTTAACGCAGCTGTACAGGCACTTGAGGCGAATCAAGTCGATGGTGTGATCGCAGGGATGAGTATTACGGATGAGCGAAAAGCAAAATTTGATTTTTCAGAGCCATATTATGATTCAGGCGTTGTTATGGGGATTAGTTCCAATAATGATACCATTAAAAGTTACGAAGATCTTCGTGGTAAAAAGGTCGCTGTAAAAACGGGAACAGAAGGGTACAGCTTTGCTGAATCCATCGCCTCAAAGTATGGGTTTACGATTGTTCCATTCGACGAATCATATCAAATGTATGATGATGTAATGACTGGTAATTCGGTGGCCTGTTTTGAAGATGAACCCGTTCTAAGATATGGGGTAAAACAAAATAACGGATTGAAAATTGTTACCGACAAAGAGGACGGGGCTTCCTACGGATTTGCGGTAAGTAAGGGTAAAAATCAGGAACTTCTGGAGATGTTCAATGCGGGTCTTGTAAATATCAAAGCTAATGGTGAGTACAAGCGCATTATCGAAGAATATGTTGGAGAGAACGCCCAAGTCGTAAATCTGGGGCGTTGGGAGCTAATTCAGAAATCCCTTCCCTCACTTTTGAAAGGTCTGGGGAAAACACTCTTATATACGATTGTGTCCCTGTTCTTCGCGTTTATCATCGGTCTGATTTTCGGATTCATGAAGGTTGGACAGAACAAATTCCTGCGTGTTGTTGCCACCGTATTTGTGGATATCTTCCGCGGTATTCCGCTGATTGTCCTGGCATTCTTTATCTATTTTGGGATTCCACAGGCGATGGGCTTCACGATGCCATTGTTCCTGGCGGCTATTCTGACACTTAGTCTGAATGCAGGGGCGTACGTAACCGAGATTATCCGAGGCGGGATTCAATCGATTGATCGTGGTCAGATGGAAGCTGCCCGTTCATTGGGCATTCCTTATCGCAAAGCGATGATAAAGATCGTTATTCCGCAGGCAGTGCGGGTTATGATTCCGTCCTTCATTAACCAGATGGTTATCACGTTGAAGGATACGTCAATCTTATCCGTTATTGGTCTCGTAGAGTTGACACAATCGGGTAAAATTGTTATTGCAAGAACGTTCTCCTCTTTTGACATTTGGTTAACGGTTGCGGTTATGTACCTGATTGTCATTATCACATTGACCAAAATTGCTGATTATCTGGAGGTGAAGGTTCGTCGTGGCTAAAATAAAAGTTGAAGGTTTGAAGAAAAGTTTCGGCTCGAATCAGGTCCTCAAGGGAATTGATGTGGCGGTCAACGAAGGAGAAGTTGTCTGTGTCATCGGGCCTTCCGGTTCGGGAAAAAGTACCTTCTTGCGCTGCATTAACCAATTAGATGTGATTACGGCAGGCCGGGTTATTGTGGATGATCAGGATCTGAATGACCCTAAAACCAACCTGAACAAAGCTCGCGAAAATATTGGAATGGTATTTCAACATTTTAACTTGTTCCCTCATTTTAGTGTGCTTAAAAACATCATGTTTGCGCCCAGAGAACTCGGGATATTAAATGCACAGCAGGCTCGTGATACAGCACTCAAATTACTTGAGCGTGTGGGTCTGTCTGATAAAGCAGAGAGCTTCCCAACACAACTGTCAGGTGGACAAAAACAACGTGTAGCTATCGCTCGTGCGCTTGCTATGAATCCGGATGTTATGTTATTTGATGAACCGACGTCGGCGCTTGACCCTGAGATGGTAGGAGAAGTTCTCGGTGTTATGAAGGACCTCGCGAGCGAAGGCATGACGATGATGATTGTTACCCATGAGATGGGTTTTGCTCGTGAAGTAGCTGATCGTGTGATCTTCATGGACGGTGGTTATATTGTCGAGCAGGGCACTCCTGAAGAGATATTTGGAAATCCGAAGAATGAACGGACGATCAGCTTTTTGGAAAAGGTACTCTAGCACTGAATCGAGAATGAATACATTGAAAGTCGCTATTTTAGCGGCTTTTTTTGTTATATTTATGAGGTGATTTAATAGAAAGACCGAACAAACTAAGCCAAGAAAGTGAGGTCTATACTCCATGGAAAACGTGTCACAAGAAGATCAACTGCAATCCATTAAAGCCTTTCAATCAACCATCCGCAAATCGGAAAATGCCTTAGTGAATATGACTCAGAAAAGGAATAACACAACATTGTTACAGAAACGTCTCCAAGCTTTATACATCGGCCTAGCACTGTTGGAAAAGATATGGAATCAGAAATCTCATCCCTACACGGAGGAAGATATCGCAGAAGCCCGCCTTGTCTTGATGGGATTGTTCCCATCTCTAGAGAGCACGTATGCCAATTCCAAAGAAGGTAGCCCACAAAAGACTCTTCTAGAAAGAAGGATTAAAGCATTTCATCTGGCCGTTCAAGCCATGGATACATACTGATGAAATGAGAGAGAGGTCTGTCTAATGAACGACAGACCTCTCTTTTTCTTTTGCAAGCTTAGGAAAACCGATAGAGACGCACACCGTGCACAGGTACAGTAGTAACTAAGGAATTCTCTGTTAATTGAGCTGCTTCTTGGCTCCACAATTCGGTACCTTCGGTAATGCCGGACAGTCCGACCTCATCAATGGACAGATCCACAGGTAGAGCATTCTCGCCGATGTTAAACACAGCGACGTAAGAGGAACCATCCGTATGCTGGGCAGTCCACACAATAAGATCTTCTTTGCGTAAGGCTTCTCTGGCTCCGTAACTCTCGCGATGCATTCGCAGAACCTCACGATTAGTTAGCAGGGATAGTGTCCAGTCATCGTTATCTCGCAGTTCACCACCAAAGATGAGCGGGGAACGGAAGATGCTCCACAGTGACATCATCGTCAACTGCTCGTCAGGTGTGAACCGAGTCCAGCGATCTGCTCCACCACCGTCTACAGAACGGATACCGATATGACCCAAAGGCAACATATCACAGTCTGGCCAGCAGCCTGCTTTGGGAACGCTCTGCCACGTCCGGCAGCGGTCGAACATATCCAATAACAGTGGCCAGAGGTCCCAGAAATCGTCCGTGACACGCCACATGTTGGCATGATCAGCCAAGAATTCTGAGTATTCTACTGGAGCAGGGCCAGGAGAGAGACTTAGTACCATGGGCCGACCGGAGCGCTCAATCGCTTTGGATATCATTTCGATCTCAGGTTGATGGGTGTCATAGAGCCTTGAAGCAGCAATATCGTCAACCTTCACCAAGTCAACGCCCCATTGTGCATACAGTTCAAACAGCGAATCGTAGTAGGCTTGTGCGCCTTCTTTTGAGCTATCAACACCATACATATCTGTATTCCACGGACAGATGGAGTTAGGATGAGCAATATCGCGCGCAGTGGCGGTTGTTCCCAGAATCGGAGTAGCCGCATGTGCAGCTTGACGTGGAATACCACGCATGATGTGAATGCCGAATTGCAGCCCCAGACTATGAACGTAGTCGGCTAATGGCTTGAATCCCTGTCCACCTGCAGCGGAGGGAAACCGATTCTCGGCAGGCATAAGCCGCGAATATTCATCCATGATGAGTGGAACGAACGGACGATATTGCGAAGAATTGGCCAAAGGCTCGTACCATTGAATGTCGACCGTAATATAGCTCCAGCCGAAGTCTTTAAGATGTTCTGCCATGTACTCGGCGTTGCCACGAATTTCGTCTTCCGTAACGGCTGCGCCGTAACAATCCCAGCTGTTCCAGCCAAGCGGTGGAGTTGATGCTGCAAGTGTATGATTCATGGGAATGCTCCTTTATGGATTAATTATTGCTCTCGCTCAATTCATCATAATAAAGGAATTTATTAATATCTACAGTAATGTTGAGTGTCGAATAGCAAAATATTGCGGTTAATCGAAGAACAATTTACGGTACACAAGGCTTTCTCCGCCACTACGAAATTCACCTGGCGTAACGCCGGTTATGCTGCGAAAGGCTTTGATAAAATAACTTCCGCTGGAATACCCGACTTGCTCGGCGATGACTTCAATGCTAAGAGAAGTTCCGCGCAGCAGTTCCATTGCTTTCTCGGTACGTACACGGGTTAGATAAGAACCAGGCGTCAAGCCCGTACTGGAGGAAAAGCGACGTATAAAGTGATATTTGGAAAGGGAAACATGCTCCGCTAGGTGATCGATACTGATCATCTTGGAGTAGTTGTTTTCTATGTATTCAACGGCTATTTGAATGTTTTCAGACCAATTCTCCCTGTTGCGCAATGTTGTTCTCTGTAATCGCGTTAATTCTGTCATGAACTGATATACGCTGGATGATGCGATCAGAGGATCAGTTATTCTGCCTGTTGCCGCATCAGTCACGATCATCCGCAACAGTCGGATGGGTGTACAATCAGCGGGAAGATAGGGAACTTCTCCCGCTTCACGAAGAAATTTTCTCCAATGGGGCAGAATAAGAGTGGGCCTGAAAAGCAGGAACAGAAACTCCCAAGGTTCTTTTGATACTGAATGGTAGTAATAGCGATGTGGCCCTGGAATTTCTGCCAAAAAAGCTTGTCCTGCGGTAACATGATGAATGCGATTATTCGACTCAAATACACCTTCACCCGAGACTGTATATTGGAATAACAGAAGAGGCCCGTCCGAACGTTCGAGTCCATCCCAATGATAAGAAGGATCGGTTATTGAATCACATCCAGCCGCATACAGTACACACAGTTGGAGCTCCTGGTCTTCCGCGAATCGAAACCCATAGGTTCCTCTAGGGATATTCATGTCAGCTCTCCTTGTTGCCCTGAATTTTTACTGTGCTCCGCGAATGAAAATATCTACTAGCTTTTGGCCCAATGAAAGATTGGAACCATATTTATGCAAGTTATCTTCCCGGTTACCCATTAACATCAATGTCGAGAAAGTCTCTGCGAGGAAAAATGGATCGTCCGTTCGTAGTCTATTTTCATCCATTGCCCGTTGGAAATGGGAAGCTAACACTTCATGAATCTGATGCTCCGCGTTGCGTATATCCTGAATTTGAGCTGGTTCAAGAAAAGGCTCAGCTTCCCTGAGCATGGTTTCAATCTCCGCATGCGGATTTCCCAGTCTGGCCTCTGCCAGACGAACAAGCCCCGACTCTAGATTCTCGGCTTGATCAAGGATATGCGAGGTTAACCGACTCACATTCTGTAGCATCGTTGTAAAGGCAACCTTAAAAAGCTCGGGTTTGCTGGTGAAATGATAATAAATGGTTGGTTTTGACACGCTACATGTTTTGCCAATTTGCTGAAGCGTGACTGTTTCGTAGCCATACTCCATGAATAACTGTGAAGCGGTTTGAATAATGGTTTGCTGAATTGAGATATCGTCGTTGCCATGTTTGGGTCTTCCAGGCAATCGTTTGGGTGATTTTTCTGTCATTGGACTTCCCTCCATGAATATTTTATGACAAATAACGATAGTAAGCAAAATCATCTTGTAATTATACTTACCGGTAAGTATAATTATGAAGAGTTAAATAAGACATATCATTATCCTCAATACTAAGGTGGTTTTAAGGTTGAAAACAGCACAACGTACTAACAATTGGAAAAAAATAATCATGTGGACCATCTTGTCCATCGTTATCATCGTGGCCGGCGTTTACGTATATCTCAATTCGGTTACGTATAGTCCTTCTGAGCGAGCTGAAACGGCGATGACAAGTGATGCTCAGGTTAAAGTCGCCAAGTTTAAGGACGGTTACCGATTTGAACCCGTGGGTACAGAGATAACCAAACCGAATATTATTTTTTATCCAGGTGGTCTGGTTGAACCTGAAAGTTATTCTCCACTTGCCAGAGAAATGGCAGAACAGGGTCACCGCGTATATATCGCGAACATGCCAATAAACTTGGCGATTTTCGGTCAAAACAAGGCTGATTCCTTTATCGAGGAACATCCTGACGAAGCGTTTGTTATTGGTGGCCATTCTTTGGGAGGCTCATTTGCATCACGGTATGCTGCGGAGCACAATGAGAAGTTGGAAGGCGTCTTTTTCTTGGCTTCTTATGCAGATGAAGGGGGGAGCGTGAAGAATACGGACTTGTCTATCTTACAGATTACAGGCTCGGATGACGGAGTGCTTAACTGGGAAGACTGGGAGAACTCCAAAGCAAATCTTCCGGAAGACACGACATATGTGAGTATTGAGGGTGGAAATCACGGTCAATTTGGCTCATACGGCATGCAAAAAGGAGATAATCAACCTGCCATTACGGAAGATAAGCAGTTGGAAGAGGTTGTTGTAGCCCTGGAGAACTGGATGGATACATTAAATTAAACTATTAAATGAATGTGTTGAATGGTAATGATCGTGGTACGATTAAAGTCGCTATTTTAGCGGCTTTTTTTGTTGTAGAATAAAAATAATGCTTCAATGGAGCAAGGCAACAGCTTTTATTGATTTAATTTCAACTCCATAATAGGCTTACAGAATTGCTTTAATTACCACAAATCGTTAACATTAGAAGCATTGTCATCGAAATAGCACCAAAACGGAAGACAGCAAGAGCAAGAACATCAAAAGGAGAAAAGATTATGTTTTTCAGAAAATTTGCTTACACATTAGTGATCATCCTCGCTGCATTATTGTTCTCGGGTTGTACGTCAGAGTCTTTGCGTGATCTTGGATCACCTCAAGTTTCGGAGGATATGGGATTTGATGAGGTTGCCGACTATATCTCGGAGCACAATGAACTTCCACCAAATTATATTACCAAGAAAGAGGCCAGAGATCTGGGATGGGAACCAAGCGAAGGTAACCTGCGAGAAGTCGCTCCAGGCAAAAGCATCGGCGGCGACGTGTTCAGGAACCGGGAAGGATTACTCCCCAACAAAAAAGGCCGGATCTGGTACGAAGCGGATATAAATTACTCAGGAGGACGGCGCGGAAGCGACCGAATTCTATACTCCAATGACGGTCTAATCTACCAGACGACAGATCATTACAAGTCATTTGAACAGTTAAAATAACGGAGGAAATGATATGAGCATCATTCAGATTAACGGAAACGACTTTCACAGCAAGGAAGAGCTTCATCAAATTTTGCAGAACCAGCTTGAGTTAGACGAGAGTTATGGAGGCAATTTGGACGCTCTATGGGATGTCTTGACAGGGGCTGTAAGCATGCCGATTACTTTTCAATGGATTGGGTTCGAGAAAAGTAAAGAAATTCTTGGAGATTACGCTGATCAAGTCATGGAATTGTTGCGGGAAGTTGAAGCAGAAATCCAAGGATTTACGTTAGAACTATATTATTGAAAAGCAGGTTTGGCTTTATGAGGCGATGGGCAACCATCGCTTTTTTGGTCTTTACATTTTTACTGAGACTCATGTCTAGATCATGCTATTTTCATGGCTTAATAATCAAGGTTGGGGTTATTAGACTTCCTTATACTTTAAACATGGAATAGGGTAGGCAGGGTTGTAGTCGTTTACTAACGGTTGAATATGTAAGCGTATACTATCTCAAAGTGAACCATCGTAATGTCTGGATTGGTTATTACGACTAACATCATTTAGGGGGCAGAAAAATAATGAGAGCCGTATCAAAAGTGCTAGGAGCATGTCTCGTAACAAGTGTTGTGTTAGTTTCCGCCGGTTGCGGAAACGCTGGGGAGAATTCCGAATCAAATATGAGTGACCCCAACAGCCCAATCACATTTACCTTCTTCGGCGCAGATGCAAGTCCCAACTGGAACAAAATGCAGGATGCGGTAGGGAAGAAAATTACGGAAGAAACCGGTGTAAGTATTGATGCAGAATTCGATATTTCGAGCGGAGGCGGAAACGACCGCATTTCCCTGATGGCTGCCAGCGGCGATTATCCGGATTTGATCTTCCCAAAAGGTAACTTGACTAGACTCGTTGATGCCGGGGCAATGATTGATTTGACGGATCTGATCGAAGAACACGCCCCCAATTTGAAAAAGATCTACGGTGAGCACTTCAATCGGTTGAAATACAGCAATGATGATCCTTCAATCTATTGGATTCCAACGAACGGCGCAATCGATCAAGTTAGCTTCGATGCCACGAACGGTGCGGCTATTCAACATCGTGTAGTTAAGGAACTCGGGTATCCTGAGATCAAAACCTTAAACGATTTCGAAAATGTGCTACGTGACTTTTACGAGAAGAATCCGACAACAGAGGATGGCCAACCTACAATTCCACTGACGCTTAGTGCAGATGGATGGCGGCGAATGATCACTGTTACTGATCCCGCTGTCATGTCTACTGGAGGACCTGGAGATGGTGAGTATTTCATCAATCCGGACACCTACGAAGCCATTCTGCATTACAAACGTCCCGAGGAGAAGGAATATTTCCGGTGGTTGAACAAGATGTACAATGCAGGCTTGCTGGACAAGGACAGTTTTGTTCAGAAGGATGACCAATATAAGTCCAAAATCGCCAGTGGTCGCGTGTTATCCTTGCTTGATCCAAGCTGGGGATTCAGTGATGCGGAAAATGCGTTGAAAAGCGCAGGGAAAGACGATATGACCTACGGATTCTATCCGGTAACGTTAGATGACAGTTTTCAACGTAAAGATTTCCAGAATATCGGTTTTGATGGTTATGGCATTGGCATAACAGTCGATTGTGAAGATCCTGTCCGTGCCATCAAATTTTTGGATTGGATGTCTTCTGAAGAAGGGCAAGTATTGAGAAACTGGGGCGTTGAAGGCGAGCAATATAATGTGGAAAACGGTGTTCGCACCATCCCGGCCGATGTACAGGAACGTAAAAACAAAGACAATAATACATTCACCAAAGAAACCGGAGTAGGCTTGTATTACATTTTCGGTGCTCACTACGGGGATGGTGTCAAAGATTCAACGGATAACTACTATACAACGAATTATCCTGAACAGATTCAGCAAAGTTATTCTGATGAGGAGAAAGAAGCTTTGAAAGGTTATGGCATAACTACATGGAAGGACTTGTTCCCTTCCGAAGAAGAGTTTCCGGTGAAAGAGTGGGGCGCTGCTTACAATATGCCGATTCCTTCGGATAGCGGGGATTATAACGTTGTGTATCAGAAAACGCAGGATATTATTCAGAAACGGATCGCCGAAGCGATTACATCCTCTCCGAGTGCCTTTGAAGGCATATATGACAATATGATTACCGAACTTGATAATGCAGGTGCATTGGCCATGGAACAGCAGTATACGGAGTGGATTAAAGATCGCGTTCGATTGTGGACGGGTAAAGAGATCAATTAACTTGCGGATACGATCACAATAATGAATTGTTTGCAGATCCGAAGTATATCAAGAACTAAAAAACATCGAGCCATGCAGGATGGTTCGATGTTTTCAGTTTACATTTTACATTGAATGAACTTGTCATTATTGTGGTAATGCTTCAATTGCATCACGTCTTTGTTTGATATACTTACCGGGGGAGATGCCAACCATTTTGGTAAAACTGCGAATAAAATTGGCATAGTCACTAAAGCCCGATTGAAAGCATGCATCCGTAATACTCATTCCTTCTGACAGGTGGAATTTGGCCCGTTCAATACGACGACCCAAAATGTAGGAACGGATGGTCAATCCAGTATGCTTTTTGAACTGGCGGCTGATATAAGTACTGTTCATGTAGAACACTTCGGCAAGTTTGCGAAGCGTTATGTCTTGATTCAGATGTGTTTCAATATAATCCATGGTTTCACGAACCAGTTCAGGCATAATGTCATTGGGAACAAAGGAATTGTTATAAAACCAGACGTTAATCATGACCAACAATTGGGCTACGGCTGCATTTATTTTGATATCGGTGCCATAAGCATCGGAAGCAAGCAACCCTTCCAGTTCGTTTGTACATTGCAGCATCTGCTTCAAGTTATCGTCGTCTAGATGTACGATGTTGCCTGTTCCTTTGGGGCGATGGTCAAAACATGACGATAGATTGGTTGATGGTGTGGAAAGCTGAAACAGATATGTTTTTTTGAGATTGATTGTAATTCGTTCATACTCAGATTCATCCAGAATAAAGGCTCGGTGCATCTCCTCGGGTGACATCACAAGCAGATCACCAGGCTGTACATGGTAACATCGATTATCTACATAAAAGTGAACGTTTCCACGAAGAAACAGGTAGATTTCGTATGCATTATGGCGATGATAGATCGTTTCCAGCTTATACTTCGTTACGCTGTGCAGATATAAGAGCTCAGGCTGGATGGGATCATAAAAACACTCAGAGGATCCACTCATGAAGTACCTCCCGTCATTTCACGCAATAAATAGAGCGGTTAACGCAATGAAATTGTACTCAGCTTACCTTAAAATGTAATCATCCTATCATGATACCTTTTGTATTGCAAACGCTTTCTCGTAAAAAGACACAACTAAAAACGATTATAGGGGGATTCTCTTGATGAATCATCATTCTACACCACATGCTGGTGAGCAAAAGCAAGACCAAGCTGCCAATCTGGAGAGCATTCCAGGGGAGATTGGAAAGCTTCGTCCCAACGGTAACCCTCTGGTGGCCCACAAATTTGGAGCCGATCCCTATGCTTTAGTATTTAACAATCGAGTCTACTTATATATGACTAGTGATAAGCTGGAATATGATAAGGACGGTCTTCCTCAGAAAAACAGCTACAGTTCAATCAACCGGATTACGGTCATTTCATCGGATGACTTAATCAACTGGACCGATCATGGAGAGATCAGAGTTGCTGGTCCTCAAGGCGCAGCAACATGGGCTTCGCAATCCTGGGCCCCGGCAGCTGCTCATCGAATCTTGGATGGCAAGGACTGTTTCTTTCTTTATTTCGCCAACAATGCCAGTGGAATAGGTGTACTGTCTGCACCAACACCTGTAGGTCCGTGGATAGACCCTATAGGAAAAGCACTTATTACAAGAGAGACTCCGGGAGTGGAGGAAGTAACCTGGCTATTCGATCCGGCTGTCATTGTAGATGATGATCATCAGGCCTACATCTATTTCGGTGGTGGTATTCCACAGGGGAAAGCAGAAAGACCGGATACCGCAAGAGTGATGCGATTGGGAGACGATATGATCAGCGTTGTTGGCAAAGCGAAGGTTATTCAGGCGCCTTATATGTTTGAAGATTCAGGGATACATAAATATAATAATAGTTACTACTTTACGTATTGTTCCAATTTTATTGAGGGTGATCGGCCAGATGGCTGCCCACCACCTGGTGAGATTGCATATATGACCAGTGTTCAGCCAATGGGGCCATGGACATATCAGGGTACGTTACTCCAGAATCCTGGACACTTTTTTAATATTGGCGGCAACAATCACCATGCTATATTTCAACTATCGGATCAGTGGTACATTGCCTATCATGCCCAGACATTATGCCAAGCCATGAATATCCCAGAAGGTTACCGGTCAACACATCTTAATCGAGTCGAACATGATGAGGCCACTGGTAAGATCAAGAAGGTACATGCCGATTATCAGGGCGTAGATCAAATCAAGTGCTTCGATCCCTATGGGCGGGTAAGCGGTTCGACGATTGGATGGAGTAGCGGAGTATCAACAGAGCAATATTTTGACTCTGGTGAGATGTCTGCATCAGATTCGAATATGATCTCCGCTAAGATGCATAATGACAGCTGGATAGCTATATCCAAGGTCGACTTTGAAAGTGAAGGACCTACAAGCTTCACAGCCACGATTGCGAATCAAGGAACCGAAGGTACGTTAGAACTTCGACTTGATCGTACAGACGGACTGTTAATTGGAGAAATCATTGTTCCACCTGCAACCGAATATCTTCAATGGATGGAACTAACAACGAATGTTACGGGTGCGAAAGGTGTGCAAGACTTGTATATTAAGCTTAAAAGTTCAACAGACAGCCCAACCATCCTTTTAAGAGAATGGAAGTTTAATAGACAAAATGAGGTGTAATTAAAGCATGTATCCGAATCCGATTATTTGGGCCGATTACCCGGATCTTGATGTTATTCGTGTAGATGACACATATTATATGGTCAGTACAACCATGCATATGATGCCGGGATGTGTCATCCTGCGTTCATATGATCTGATCCATTGGGAAGTAGCCACATATGTATACGACACATTGGACGATACACCTGCCCAACGGCTGGTGGATGGTCATCACGTTTATAGTAAAGGCATGTGGGCTGCATCACTCCGCTATCATCAAGGAATGTTCTATGTGATCTTTGTTGCGAATGATACCCGTAAGACATACTTGTATACGTCGACCTCCATCTCGGGAGTGTGGAAGAAACAGATCGTGGAAGGGTTTTACCATGATTGCTCCTTATTTTTTGACGATGATGAGCGAGCATATCTCGTGTACGGTAATACCGAGATCTATCTGACCGAATTAAGCTCTGATCTGTCCGGGCCCAAACCTGGTGGAGTGCATCGCTTGATTGTAAAAGACGAGCAGCCTCATCACCTTGGTTATGAAGGAGCACATTTTTACAAGATCAATGGTAAATATATTGTGTTCCTGATTCATATAACAAAAGCTTCCGGACGGAGAACACAGGCGTTTTATATGGCAGATTCACTGGAAGATGTCTTCACTGGTGGAGAAGTATTCAATGACGATATGGATTATTTCAATTCAGGTGTTGCTCAGGGCGGTATCGTGGATACGCCGGATGGAGACTGGTATGCAATGCTGTTTCAGGATCATGGGGCTGTTGGCCGGGTTCCTGTTTTGGTTCCGCTACACTTTGATCAAGGTATACCGGTCTTTGCAAGCAAAGCGCCGAAGCAGATTGATATCCCGAGCACGAGACCAGAGCACCGTTATAACCCGTTAGTGGGTAGCGACAGTTTCAATTATGAACCCGAGGAAGATGGAAGCATCCGCCTCCGTGATTTTTGGCAATGGAATCATACACCTAATCATGAACTTTGGTCCGTTACAGAGAAATCGGGGGTGTATCGTGTTCGAACGGGACAGATCAGCCCAAATCTGACGTTTGCGGTCAACACACTAACCCAGCGTTCAATGGGGCCCGCTTGCGAAGCAATAGTTACGCTTGACGGCAGTCGGCTGAATGATGGGGATTATGCCGGTTTGTGCTTTCTGATCGGTTCGTACGGTATGATCGCTCTTACGAAGCAGGATAGCAAGTTTTACTTGGTCATGCATGCCAGAGATAGTGAGGATTCCACCATATTTGGCAATCTGATCGACCAGAAGCCAGCCACTGAACATGAACGTATCCCGGTATCAGATCCAGTAGTTAAACTAAAAGCATTCGGAAATTTTGAGAACAATCTGGATGAGTGCTCTTTTGCCTATTTCGATGGAACTGAATGGAGAGATATAGGGATTGTACACAAAATGATATATAAACTGGATCATTTTATGGGTTGTCGAACGGGGTTGTTTGTATATTCAACTGAAATAGCTGGAGGAACAGCTGACTTTTCGAATTTTGAATATCGTATGATTAATCCTGATGAGAAACAATAAAGATACGAAAAGCCGCCCAATGGCGGCTTTTCGTATTCAATGAGTACAAGTTGTTGTACAATGATATGGATTAAAGTTGACAGAGAGAAGAGAGTTGTTCAAACCGAACTGGGGGCATGTCGTCATGTATAAGAGATGTCTGGACGTAACAAGATGGACCTTCATTCTGTTCCTTGCTGTATCCATACCAGCAGGTCATACCGAAGGTAATAGCAAACAACATCATCCGCAGCAAGATGGGCAGCAGATCCAACTTCCCGCTACGTTTGAGAGGTATTCTCCTCCCATCGTGGTCTCTTTTGTCAGGGAAACGGGAGATGACCTTGAGCGCATGATTAGTCAGTTACCTGGTGAGACGATACTGGATAATCGATGGACTCGTTTGTATGAGAAAGAGCTAGGTATTCAAATTCACTATGACTGGACTGCTAATGGAGATGTATACAATCAGAAGTTGGGTGTATCCCTCGCTGCAGGACGTTTTCCAGATGTGGTGAAAGTTAATCCATATCAACTTAGACAACTGAGCAATGCTGGAATGATCGAAGATTTAACCCATGTGTACCAAGAGTATGCTTCCCCACTTACAAAGAGTATATTGGAGGCGGAGGGAAGAGGCGCATTTGATGCGGCAACCATTGATGGCAAACTCATGGCTATTCCCGAATCATCTTCCTCCATTGAGACAGCGCAGTACCTGTGGATTAGAACCGATTGGTTGGAGCAACTGGGGCTACGGCCGCCTGAAACGATGGAAGAGCTTCTCCAGGTTTCGAAAGCGTTTACAGAGGAGGACCCCGACGGGAACGGAGAGCATGATACGTATGGACTTGCGCTAACAAACCATCTATGGGATCCAGTTATGGGAGCTGCAGGGTTCATGTCTGGCTACGGTGCCTACCCTAATATATGGGTTAAAGATGCAGAAGGAAACCTCACTTATGGAGGTATACAGCCTGAAGTTCGGGAGGCTCTGAAAGTACTGCAAACGTTGTATCGTGAAGGCCAACTTGATCCGGATTTTGGTTATAAAAGTGGAAACAAGGCGTTTCGTCTAGTTCAAGATGGAAAAATAGGGATGCTTTACGGCGAACAGTGGACATCCTTTATGCTTCAGAGCACCCGTGATAAAGAAACAGATATAGATGTAGAATGGCAGGCATATCCCATTGTTGCCAAGTCGGACCGGAGCCTGTTCGTACCGCTACGTTCCAACACTGGGCAATACTTTGCTGTAAAAAAGCGGTTCTCTAATCCGGAAGTTGTTGTAAAGCTCATGAATCTGCATCTGGACATCAACTGGGGGGATCAGGCACAGTATGAAACATACTACAATGACGACTCCCGAGCTGTGTGGATGCTTTCACCGGTAACTCCTTTTCCCGGTAATAAAAATATAGATGCATACAAACAAATTCGTGATGCCAGAAGTACAGGAGACTTCTCGGCTCTGCAGAATGAAGCTCTCGCCATTCACAAACGCATTGTCGCCTATGAGTTGGAAGATGTAGAGAGCGGCTGGGGCTGGAAACAAACCTATGGGCCTTCGGGTGCTTTTAGCATTGCAGATTCTTACGAGAAGAACGGCCAACTTCTCTATGATCAATTCACGGGCGGAATTACGGACACAATGGTTGATCGACAAATTATTCTTCGGGATCTTCAGCTTGAAGCCTATATGAACATTATTCTAGGCAGGTCGATAGATGAGTTTGATCAATTCGTTGAGAACTGGCGCAAGCTGGGGGGAGATCAGATCACATCGGAGGTTAACGCGTGGTTTCGCGCCAGCAAGCCAAAGGAGCGCTAATGTTCACTTTATTCTTACAAGGAACCCACTCAGCCTTTGGCATTGGAGGTGAATGCATTGATCAAGATCCCTGCTAAATCATGGTTTAACAGTATATTTGCGCGATTAATAATCACCTATCTGGTATTTGTACTCCCCCTTATTCTTCTTGGCGTGTATCTGTATCATTGGAGTTATGACAATGCAAGTCAGGAAATATCGTTGTCAACGGAAAGACGGTTGAACCAATATGTGGTGGAATTGAACAGAGAGATAGAATGGATGGAATTACAGCAGTTTGATATCGTTGAGGATCGAAAACTCAATCGTCTAGCCATTCTCTGGGACATGATGGATCAGGTTGAGCGGCGTGATACATTAAATTACCTGACTGAACGACTCGCTTCATTCAAGAATAGCACTGCTTATATCAAAAACGTTCATGTACATATCCCTTCTGTTGGCAAAAGTATATCCGCGATCCAAGGCATCGATGATTTCGATAAAAGTTCTTACCTATATTTCAGTTCAGGCATGCAAGGAAAAGGTACACGTTTCACTGTGAAAGAGGACGCCTTGAACTTAAGTGCCGTCAGGCTGACAGGCACGAGAGGAGAACCCCCGCTTTTTGTCATTCAAGTGGAGCTGGATACATACCATTTTCAGAATGAACTCACACGGCTTAATTTGTACCCGGAGAGTTCAACTTTTCTGATTGAGGACAAAACGGGGCATGCCATCACAGATAAACATCAAGCTAGTGTTATTCTCGCGAATTACCGTGAGCACAGTGTAAAGGGTACACTTGATGGCTTTCGGATGAAGGTGGGTGACACCATGTACCATGTTAGTCAGTTGCATATGGACTCCCTGGGCTTATCCGTAGCTACATATCTACCCGAGGCAATTGTTACGAAGCCACTTAGCAAGTTCTATCATTGGGCTTGGCTGTTTGCAATTACATCATTTGTTGCCATCACGGCGTATCTCTATTCAAGTTACAAGTTGATTCATATCCCGTTGCTGTTGTTGGTGAAAAGATTCAAAAAAATGGAGGGAGGCATGCTTGATGTCCCCATTGCGCATAACCGAAAGGATGAATTCGGCTTCCTCTACACCCGTTTCAATCTAATGATTGAAAATCTTCAATCCCTTATCGATCGAGATTTTAAGAAAACATTGATGATGCAGCGGGCCGAGTTGAAACAGCTTCAATCGCAGATTAATCCTCATTTTCTGTACAATAGCTTCTTTATTCTGAATTCACTGGCAAGGACAGGAGAAACCGAACGTATTGAGCAATTCACCAACATGCTCGGAGAGTATTTCAGGTTCATTACGAGGAATGAAACAGATCATGTGAAGTTGAAAGTGGAAGTTGAGCATTCACGAATCTATACAGAGATTCAACAATTACGATTCTCCAGACGAATCAAAGTTGATTTTGGGTCACTACCTACTGAGATGGAACATATTAAAGTTCCCAGACTCATTATTCAACCTATTATTGAGAATGCCTACGAACACAGCCTTGAAAAGAATACGGACTCCGGTCTTCTAATTATTGGGTTTAATATGGAAGGTGCATATGCCGAGATCACCGTAGAGGATAATGGAAATGAGCTGGAAGAGCAACACATTCAAACTCTTCAACAACGCTTGCATAAGGACGGAGGTACAGACGAAATGACCGCGTTAATAAATATTCATCGACGTCTGGTCCTGACGTATGGAGAAGGAAGTGGGCTTTTTCTATCCAGAAGTGAACTGCAAGGGTTAAAAGTCACAATTCGAATCCAGTGGAAAGAGGGGGAAAACGAATGTATCGACTTTTGATTGTAGATGACGAGGAGATTATTACGGATAGTCTCTATGAAACGTTCGCCAGACATATACCCGAACAGCTTGATGTATGTAAGGCCTACTCTGCAACAGAAGCATTGTCCTGGATGCAACGTTCGAGAATTGACATTGTTCTAACGGACATCCGTATGCCGGGTATGAGTGGGTTGGAACTGACAGAGCGGATTCAAGCCAGTTGGCCGAATTGTCGTGTCATTTTTCTGACAGGACATAGCGATTTTGATTATGCATATCAAGCTTTTCAGATGGCTAATGTGCGTTATTTGCTCAAAACGGAAGGTTATGACAAGGTGATGTCTGTTGTAGAAGATGTGATGGAAGAGATCCGGCAAAGTCACAGCATGGTTGAGTTGTTGGAACATTCTCATAAAGTCAATTCGCAGCTTGCACTGATACAGCAAAAAGAGTATTTGCGGAAGTTACTTCAAGACTGTACGGCGGTTATAGATTCTACTATGGATATGCAGGACGAATTATCCAAACGAGATATAAGATTACAGAACAACTCACCTGTGTATCTCATACTGGGTCGGTTCAATAATTTGCCAGAAAAAGGTTCGGACCTCACACAAGTCCAAGAATCTGTGCGCATTATCGGCTCTTCTCTGATGAATGAGCGTACAGTGTGCGCAAGTGTAACGGACCATTATGGGGATACGATCTGGCTGCTTCAGCCGAAGCAGGAGGAAGAGATGACAAATGATAAACTTGTGCGATTTCTAGAAGGTACACTGGAACTGGTACAGGAAGCATGCATGGTCTCACTCGGCGTATCCATTGCTTTTTCATTAAGTAGTCGCAGTTGCAATTGGTCCGAGTTAACCAAACAATATGAACGTCTGAGATTACTCCAGTGGATGAAAATTGGGGATGGTGTATCCATGGTACTCACGGACCATCGTAATGATCTCTCATCTGATGTACCCAAAGAATCCATGCGGATCTCAAACCGGATCGAGATTATGTCAGGATATTTGGAAACAGGACGAATTCAGCCATTTTACGATATATTTGAGGAGCTTGCAGGAGAACTGATGCAACAGGATATTACGATGGAACGTGCCATGGAGACATACTACAATCTGGCCTTATTATTGCATTCAACGATCAATCGTTGGGGCCTTCAACAGAAAATCCCGGATCAACGAAGCTTGCTGCACTTAGGGGAGTATACCTGCATGAAGGATGCAGTACAATTTCTATATCGTGCTGCCGATGAATTAGTACGCTACAAAAGATCAAATGAACAGGAACGCGCTAACGTTGTCATTCATTCCTTATGCAGTTACGTCAAGGAGAACCTGGAGAAAGATCTCTCTCTGGTGAGACTGGCAGAACTTCATCATTTTAATCCATCCTATCTGTCGCGATTCTTTAAGCAGGAAATGGGAATAAACGTGTCAGAGTTCATTGACGACTGCCGAATACGGAAAGCCAAAGAATTGCTTCAGAACACAAATCTTATGGTGCGTGAGGTCGCACTTCAAGTGGGGTACGAGGCTGCCCATTCATTTACCCGACTTTTTAAGAAAATAACGGGAATGACTCCCCAAGAATACCGGGAATCCCTTTTGGTACGTTAACGGTGAATACTCTGGAATTGACCAAACCCAAACAACCACAAAAAAACGCAGGAAGTAGAATACATCCTGCGTTTTTTTGTGGTTATTATCTAATTGATAAACAAACCGATTCGGCGATCCACCTTTAGGCCGTGTGGATTTTTTGTCTTCTATAAGCATTGGGACTCGATCCGGCATACGCTTTGAACTTTTTATAGAACCAATCAATATCCTTATAACCTACCTCAATAGCAATCTCATATATTCGCAGATTCGTGGAAGACAACAACTGCTGTGCCTTTTCCATACGTTGCTGGAGCATATAATCATTGAAAGACATCTTCTCTTCCAGCTTGAACTTCTGTCCAAGGTACGCACAGTTAAAATGAAGCATGTCAGAGATCTTCTTCAGCGTGATTTCATCACTCAGATGATCCCGTACATAGGCCTTAACGATACGAATAACATGACTGGAGTGCATGGGTTTACCGTTCATTTGAACGGGTGTTTTGAAGAACGACGACGTTTTGTGTGCCGGGTCGGTTTCAAGGTGGGATCTAAGTCCATGCAGACTGTTAAGTAAAGAAGAAGGACTAACAGGATGCGGGAGATAATCATTTACCTGATACGTCAGGGCTTTGCGTACAAACCTGAAGTGATCTCTTCCACCCATCAGGAGGATAGGTATCTGACTTTTTTTTCGGATGTCATTGCATAACCAGAGCCCCGCGGTATCAAACCTCTCTGTATGTACCATAACAAGGGAAAAGTCTCGTTCTGACAATGCGGTCAAAGCCTCGGCCGATGAGAACACACAATTTGCGATAGTATATTGAGCTTTGCTCCGTAGCAACATCTGTTGCAACTCTCCGCACAAACGACGGCTGAAATCCACAAGTAAAATATCATACATGAAGCAATACCTCACCTTCTGCTGAATTGTAATGCGCTAGATTAACTGAAATTTGACTTAATTTCATTATGGTAATAAAAGAAAGCGCATACAATGTGCATATTTTTGTAGACAGTGCATTTCTTTACCAATTAAAACCTATAATGCACTTTGCTCGTGCAAAATTACGCAAATCTATATTCAGCCCGGGTAAACATCTGTATTTCGGCAGGTTGTTTGCGCTTTCATTTGAACGATACACTGTGATAGCAAACGACAATCAGGGGGGAAGACGATGAGAAAACACAAGTTCATGCTACTGAGCCTGGTATTTGCGGTCTTGTTGGTGATTGCTGCATGCAGTTCTGCACCTACCGCTCAACCCGAGCCGGAAAAGACAACACCACAGGAGGAACAAAAACCCGCGGAAACCGAGCCAAAGAATGAAAACTCCACGCCAGAAATGGACTTTGACATGGGTGGCAGAACGATCAAGGTTGTTGCTTGGTGGGACATGGAAATACAGGGGAACAACCCGGACAACATTCAACGTCTTGAGAATCTCGAAGCGCTGAAGAAAAAACACAACTTTAATATTGAATATGTTTCCATCGATTTTGGTGAATATCAGGAAAAAGTAGTTGCTTCCCTGATGGCCGGTGAACCGCTTGGCGATCTGGTGAGACTGGGCAAAAACTATGCCATTCCGGCATTGACCAAACAGGATCTGTTATGGCCGGTGGATGATTATATTAAAAACGACAAGGTATTCAACCAGAAAACAACCAAGGAATACATGCAGTATGAAGGCAAAGGTTACGGCTTTACCGAGGACCAGTCCTCGTTTATCAACGGGATTTTCTATAATCGCACACTCATGCAAGAGCTCGGCTTGAAGCCACTTCAGGAGTATGTGGATGCCGATGAATGGAACTGGGATACGTTTATCAGCGTTGCCAAGCAAGCGAACAAAGATCGAAACAATGATGGCAAGCTAGACACTTGGGGACTCGCTCAAACGGGCTTGCTGGAACCGATTCTGTATTCCAACGAGGCTTCTCTGACCAAAGAGGATAAGCAGAACCTGGAAGATCCAAAAACGAAAGAAGCGTTGAACTTCCTGTCCAAACTGGCTACCGAGAAGGTCGGCAGAGCTTCTGAGGGCGGCGATTGGACAGAGCCATCCACGTTCTTCCGTCAAGGCAACACCTTGATGTATTCAGGTGCCATGTACGAAGTTGAAGGTATTATGACGGATATGAAGGACTACGATATTGGTTTTGTACCGTTTCCAAAAGGTCCAAGTGCAACAGCGTATCACTCCGGTGAGTCACGTTACCAAGCTATAACAATTCCAAAAGCGGTAGAGAATCCGGAACAACTGATGTACATCTGGGAGAAAATTAATGAGATCGAATCGATCTATGAGTATCCGGGACAATCCACACTGGAGACACATCTGACCGATGAAGCAGATATCAACAACGCCAGAGAGGTTGCGGAAGGTATGTTGGTTCTCGACCATAACACATTCCCGTCCTTGCCCTTCTGGGATTTTGATGGGGAACTCAAAGAAGGGGTATCCGTATCTACGCTGATCGAGAAATACAAGGCTCCTTTCCAGGCTGCGATTGATGAGGTTTACAAATAAGTATCACGTTACACGGGCAGAACGCACCAATGAAGGTGCGGTCTGTCCGGGTTAGTCAATCGTTCAGTTCTCTCAACGCTTACAGGAAAGGGGATACATTCAAACATGCGGTCACGTAAGAAAAAGGGACTAATCCTGGTGCTTGTCTTGGCCTTGGTGCTCTCCATATGGACACTATATCCATCGCGGGATCGTAATCCGGGAACGGTACATGCGCTTGAGGACTTTGAGGCGGTATCGGGAACCGAGGATTCATTCAGTTATGAGCATTATCTGACTGCTCATGACAATACGGCCAAACCGGATGAAATTGTACGCATCGAAGGCGAATCTTATGTTCAGGCAGAGGATGGGGAATTTGAGGTTGTGCAAGGGTACGCCGGATTAGACGGAAATGCCGTAATTACGCCGGAAACTGGAACCATTCGCTGGGATGTTCCCGTTCAAGTGAGCGGTTTGTACAACATTCGCATTCACTATTATCCCGTAGAAGGCAAAAGCTCCGGGATCGAACGCAGGCTTGAGCTTAATGGTAAGGTCCCGTTCAGAGGGGCTGATATTCTTCTGTTTGACAGGGTATGGGGGAATCGCGAGGATAACGTCCGGCAGGACGATCGTGGCAACGAGCTTAGACCAAGACAAGTGGAACAGCCCGAATGGCAACTGACTTCCTTCAAGGACAGCGCAGGGTACTTTGAGGAACCGTTTCAGTTTTATTTTGAAAAAGGCAGTCAGAAGTTATCGCTCACTTCATTAAGAGAAAGCATGGCGATCGATTATATTGAGCTATATCAAGAAAGCGAAGTTCCTTCCTATGCAGAGCTGGAGCAAACCTATGTCTCACTCGGTTTGAAACAATCGGCTCCTGTCATGCTGAAAGTTCAGGGGGAGGAAGCTGTTAGCAAATCATCTCCTACACTGGCACCAATCTCGGACCGATCAAGTCCTTCACTCGAGCCTTATAATGTATCGAAAATTCGGATGAACGCCATCGGGGGCATTAACTGGAAACTGCCGGGCGAATGGATTGAATGGGAAATTGACGTGCCTGAAGACGGACTGTATCAACTGGCGCTTAAGGTGAAACAGGATCAATTGCGTGGCATCTATGCCACCCGCAGTCTGACGATTAACGGCGAAGTTCCGTTTAAGGAAATGAAACGCATTCGATTTAACTACAGCCCGGCCTGGCAAACTCAGGTCTTGGGTTCGGGAGAAGATCAGCCATATCAGTTTCATCTGGAAAAAGGAAAACATCGAATCCGAATGACGGTTACACTTGGCGACATCGCTCCGCTGCTGCGGACCGTGGAATCCAGCGTGCTGGAACTGAATGAAATGTATCGCAAAATATTAATGATTACCTCCAACAGTCCGGACCCACTACGGGATTACCAGCTGGAACGGCGTATTCCGGAGATGACGGAGGTTTTTGAACGACAAGCTGACACCTTGCGTTCCGTTGCAGATTACCTGGAAAAGGCCACGGGTGAGCAAAGTGACAAAGTGGCCGTACTGCACGCTATGGTATTGCAGCTTGAAGATATGGCGGCCAGACCAGAGACGGTACCCAAACGGCTGGATACGTTCAAAATTAACGTAGGTGGTCTCGGCACATGGATTCTATCGGTACGTGAACAGCCGATTACGTTGGATTACCTTGTTGTATCTCCGCCGGGTGAATCGTTGCCCAAAGCGGAAGCGAGCACCGTCCAGCAGGTGAAGCACGAACTGGGCGCATATGTTGCCTCGTATACCGAAGATTACGACAGCATTGGTAACGTGGAACAAAAGAAGGATGCCATCACCGTATGGATCACAACCGGAAGAGATCAGGCCCAAGTACTGAAAGGCATGATCGACGATTCGTTTACCCCAGATACGGATGTGTCCGTGCAGTTACGTCTCGTTCCGCCTAATATTTTGCTGCCCGCAACACTCTCGGGAGAAGGACCGGATGTTGCCATGCAGATGGGCGAAGACATTCCGGTGAACTATGCGATGAGGAATGCAACAGCGGATCTGAGCCAGTTCCCCGATTTCGAGGAAATTTCGGGCAGGTTCCGTGAAAGCGGATTGACGCCTTACCGCTACAACGACGGGGTATATGCCCTTCCGGAGCAACAGCATTTTCCAATGCTCTTTTACCGCAAAGATATTCTGAATGAACTGGGCCTCGAACCGCCGAAAACGTGGCAAGACGTATATAACGCCATCGCCGTGCTGCAGAAGCATAACATGGAGTTTTATCTGCCGATAGAGGATACGCTGAACAATGCCAACCTGGTTCCGAATTCAACCTTTGCGATGTTGTTATATCAGAATGACGGAACGTTCTACACCGAAGACCAGAAGAAAAGTGCACTGGATTCGGAGATTTCAATGGACGCGTTCAAACGTTGGACGCAATTTTATACCAATTACAAGTTTCCGCTCAAAGCCGATTTTCCGAACCGGTTCCGTACAGGGGAAATGCCGATCGGGATTGCTGATTACACCACGTATAACATGCTGACGGTTATGGCTCCGGAAATCCGCAATCTCTGGGACTTTACGATTGTTCCGGGTACACAGCTTCCGGATGGGTCCATACGGCATGAAGTGGCCAGCGCTACGAGCGCGGTGATGATGCTCGAAAATGCCGACAACAAGGAAGCGGCGTGGAAGTTCATGAAGTGGTGGACTGATGATCAGACCCAGATTGAATACGGGAGAGAAATGGAAGGTCTTATGGGAGCGGCTGCCCGTTACCCAACGGCCAATATCGAAGCCTTGAAGCAATTGCCTTGGCCTGTGAAGGATTATCAAAATCTCGAGAAACAATGGGAATGGGTACAGGGAATCCCGCAGCTTCCTGGAGGTTATTTCACGGGACGACATCTGGACAACGCCTTCCGTAAGGTGGTCAATGCAAATGAAAATCCGCGTGAAGCCTTATCAGACTATGTATTGTACATTGATGATGAAATTGAGTTGAAACGCAAGGAATTTAATCTGAAATAGAGGAAAGGGAGGGTAACGGTTGCAAGCTAAAACTACCAAGACAGCCGCCGCTCCTGCCGTCCATACCCGCCAGGTCGGCTGGTGGTCCCTATTGAAGCGGGATCTGTATCTCAGCAGGCATTATTATGTATTGATGGCACCGTTTATGCTGATTTTTTTCATGTTTACTGTCATTCCGGTCGGCATTTCACTTGGGCTCAGCTTTTTTCACTTCAATATGCTGGAGCTGCCGCGATTTGTCGGCTGGCAGAACTATTCCCGGCTTTTCCTGAACGATGACGTATTTCTGATCGCGCTCAAAAACACGCTGCTTTTTGCCGTAATTACAGGCCCTCTCAGTTATATAGCCTGCTTTTTGTTTGCGTGGATCATCAATGAGCTGTCTCCTAAAATTCGGGCGGTCATGACGCTGGTTTTCTATGCCCCATCCATATCGGGCAACGTCTTTTTCATCTGGCTGATCATCTTCTCGGGTGACAGCTACGGGTATATGAACGGCTTCCTGATGCGCCTTGGCGTCGTACTGGAACCGATCCAATGGCTCGCAGACGAGAAGTATGTACTGGCAATCGTCATTATTGTACAGCTGTGGCTGAGCCTGGGAACCAGCTTCCTGGCCTTTATTGCAGGACTGCAAACCATTGATCGTTCTCTGGTTGAAGCAGGAACCGTAGACGGGATCAAAAACCGCTGGCAGGAGCTCTGGTACATCACCTTGCCTTCGATGAGACCGCAGCTGATGTTTGGTGCGGTAATGCAGATTACCGCTTCCTTCGCCGTAGCTGAGATCTCCATCGCACTGGCAGGTTTCCCGAGCGTAAACTATGCGGCACACACAGTTGTCACACATCTGATGGACTTCGGAACCATTCGTTTCGAGATGGGCTATGCCTCGGCCATCGCAACGGTTCTGTTTGCCCTGATGCTGGGTACAAACGTTTTCACGCAAAAAATGCTTAGAAAGATAGGTGAATGACGATGACCAGCAAAGTACGTGCCGTGTTTGGCATGCCAAAAAGGCTTAATCGGTCATTTACCGTCAGCCTGATGTTATTTGCATTGCTGGGCGTGTTCGGCTCCTTTATGGTGCTTCCGCTCATCTATGCTGTCAACAATGCATTCAAGCCGCTGGATGAGCTGTTTATTTTCCCGCCGCGCTTCTGGGTGAACAATCCGACAACGGAGAATTTTGCCGATCTTATCAACCTCATGGGCAATTCGTGGGTGCCGTTATCCCGCTATATTGCCAACACATTGCTCATTACGATACTTGGCACAGCCGGGCATATCCTGCTTGCATCTGCAGCGGCTTATCCGCTGGCGAAATATCGTTTTCCGGGTTCCAAAGTGTTGTTCACCATTGTCATTCTGTCCCTGATGTTCTCGCCGCATGTTACGGCGATTCCGAACTACATGGTCATGTCCTGGCTTGGCTGGATTAACACTCATGCGTCCATTATTGTGCCATCACTTGCGTTCTCGCTGGGACTTTTCCTGATGAAACAGTTCATGGAGCAGATTCCCGATGCTTTGCTGGAGGCAGCCAAAATCGATGGAGCCAATGAATACCGGATATTCTGGAGCATCGTGATGCCCAATGTGAAGCCGGCATGGCTCACGCTCATGATCCTGCAGTTTCCAGCGTTATGGGGAACGGATGGCGGGAGTTTCATTTACAGTGAAAATCTCAAAACGCTGCATTATGCGCTCAGTCAGATTGTGCAGGGAGGGATTGCAAGAGCTGGTGTAGGTGCGGCTGTTGCTTTGCTGCTGATGATCGTACCGATCACTCTGTTTATCATCTCTCAGAGCAGTGTTATGCAGACGATGGCCACTTCGGGCATGAAAGAATAGAAAGGAGGCAGCGAGGTGCGGAGAAGCACATGGAAAAAACGTAAATCGATCATCATGGGCATGATCTGCCTCCTGTTGTTCGTTCAAGAGGCGCCCTATGTGAGTGCAGACGGTAAAACGGATGCGTATCATTATTCCTTCTGGGGTGACGCAGTTCCTTCACCCGCGGCATATGAGGCAACAACCATTATCACCGGCAAGAAGTTGAACACAACTCCTATGAAAGAGCCAAGCGACATGCATGTTACCGCCAATCAGCACGTCTTTGTGCTCGATTCGGGCAATGGTCGCATCATTGAGATGGATCGCAACTTCAAGCTGGTACGGACAATTGATTCATTTGAGCAGGAAGGCAAGAAAGATCATTTTAAAAATCCACAGGGATTGTACGTCACGGAAAAAGGCCATCTGCTGGTCGCTGATTCGGATAATCACCGGGTGGTGCATCTGGATGAACAGGGGAAGCTGGTCAAGATCGTGTCTGAACCAAAATCGGATCTGTTAAAAGCAGACTTCCAGTTTAAACCGATGCGGATTGTTATGGACAAGGGGGAGCGTATCTACGTCATGGCCGAAGGCGTATTTGATGGATTCATGGAGTTCAGCGCCGATGGTACGTTCTCTTCCTTCATTGGAGCGAACAGAGTTCAGGTGGACCCGGTGGAGTATCTGTGGAAACGGTTTGCAACACGGGAGCAGCGGAGCCAGATGGTGATGTTCACTCCAACGGAATTTACCAATCTGGATATGGATGAAGAGGGCTTCATCTACGCCACTAGCGGGGATCGCGGCAAAGATCCGGTCAAGAAGCTGAATGCCCAGGGTACAGACATTTTGCGCAGAGAAGGCTATCAGACTCCGCAGGGTGATTTGCTGTATACCCAGGAAGCAGGGCCATCCCGCCTGATTGATGTGGATGTGGGTGACAGTGACATGTATTCCGTACTGGATTCCAGCAAGGGCCGAATCTTTACCTACAATGGAGACGGATATCTGCTCCATATTTATGGGGGCATCGGGAACCGGCTGGGCCAATTTAATACACCTGTTGCCCTGGAACGTACGGGAGACCGGATGTTAGTTCTGGATAAAGCGCTGGGTGAAATCACCGTCTTTCAAACAACTGAATACGGACGTACACTCCACGAAGCGGTGCGTAGCTACTATAACGGTGATGAAGATCAATCTTCGGTGCTGTTTGCCCAAGCTGCCGAGATGAACGCTAACTTGGAATATGCGTATGCGGGAATTGGCAAAGCATTGCTTCGTCAGAAGGAATACGCCGAGTCTGCGAAATATTTCAAGCGGAGCATGGAGCCCAAAGGGTATTCCAAAGCTTTTCTTTTGTACCGCAAAGAGCTGATGCGTGAGCATTTTTCATGGATGATGTCCGGTATATTCCTGGCTGTCGCTGCGATTTTCACCGTCATCATCGTTCGCAGGCAGAAAAGGAGGACTACGAATGCAGGCATCAAGTAAGCAACTATACCAGTACCCGCTGCATCTGATTTTTCATCCGTTTGACGGATACTGGGAATTGAAGTATGAACGGAACCAGAGAAACTCACTGCTGATTGCTTTCATGATCCTGGTGCTTCTGGTCATCACCAAAATTTTGCATGCCCAGTACAGCGGTTTTCTCATTAATCTCAGTAATCCAAAGTACCTGAACAGTCTGCTCGAAATGTTATATGTCATTATACCGGTACTGTTTTGGTGTGTGGCTAACTGGTCGTTAACCACATTGATGGACGGGGAAGGCAAGTTCTCCGAAATTTTCATGTCAACGTGCTTTGCACTGGTACCGTTGTTACTCATTCATTTTCCATGGATCTGGCTGAGTCTTGTGATCTCTGCGCAGGAAACTGCCTTTTATTATTTCTCCAATGCACTTGCCATTGCGTGGACGGTATATCTGTTATTTGTAGGGAATATGACGGTTCATCAGTACACACCAGCCAAAACGGTGCTCACGATGCTGCTGACACTTGTGGCGATGGCGTTTATGGCATTTCTGTGCCTGTTATTCTTCAGTCTTGTACAGCAGATTGTATCGTTTGTCGTAACCATCTATCAGGAATTAGTGCTTCGGGGCTAAGGGAGGAGGAATTTGTTATGAATTATACCGTAGCCAAAAAAATAACAGGAATGCTGCTCGCGGGCAGTCTGCTTCTGGGCGGTTGTCAATTCTCGCCAACACCGCTCGCTCACGAGACAGTGACTGCCGCTGATCAGACGGACTTTCCCTCCCTGCCTCCCGGAGAGAAACTGAAATCATCGTTCAGCGATGTCCGCCTTCCCGGCATGGTAGGTATTGCGCAGAATGCTGCGCTGCAGTTGTTCATTAACGAAGAGACTGCCGAGATTGCAGTGATTCACACGCAGAGCGGGCAGATCTGGCGCAGCAATCCTGCAGATCGTGAGCAGGATGGGGTTGCTGCCGGGATAAACAAAGACCTTTTGTCATCACAGACGAAGCTCAGCTTCTTCAACAGCCTCGGACAGAGCAGCACCGTGAATTCCTTCACGGATAGTGTTGCACACAAGCAGATAAGCTACGAGGTGCTGCCAAGCGGCGTGCGGGTCCACTACCAGTTTGGAAGCACTGAGCGATCCATAGAAGACTTGCCGATGAAGATCAGCAAGGAGCGATTCGAACAAAGGCTGCTTGCACAGCTAGACAAGGCCGGGCAAAGGGCCTTGAAGGTCGGCTATGCGGAAGACAAGGATGAAGGCGCTTACGTCCGGATTGATAAGGCGATGCAAGGATTGCAATTGTCCCGGGCCTTAAAGGCTTTTGACACGGCCGGTTACACATCGGAGGATCTGGCTCAGGATCATGCCGAGTTTGGCATTGAAGAGGAACGGAGTGGACCACGGCTGTTTATGCTTACGATGGAATATGAGCTGGATGGAGAGGATCTGCTTGTACGTGTTCCGTCCTCAGGCATTCATTTTCCGGAGGAATATCCGATCAACAGCATATCTGTAATGGATTATTTCGGGGCCGGGGGTTCAGAAGAAGAGGGCTCCATACTGGTGCCGGACGGTTCGGGAGCGCTGATCCATTTTAACAATGGCAAGCTGCAGTATCCTGCCTACCAACAAGATATATACGGACCGGATATGACCATGAAACTACGGGAAGCAAGTTCGAATGAAGCCAGAGCCAGGTTGCCGGTATTTGGACTGATTCGGAAAGAGGGAGCTTTCCTGGGCATTATTGAAAAAGGGGATGCCGTTGCAGTTGTGAATGCCGATATCAGCGGCAAACTGAACAGTTACAACAACGTATATCCAAGCTTCTATGTGGTTAACAAGAGCGATGTGACGCTTCAGGCAAGTGATATGGTTCGTACACTTCCGAAATTCCAGAAGAAACCGACCGCGTCTGATTTCGTCGTTCGATATGCTTTTGTGGGGGCGGATAAGGCCTCGTACTCAGGGCTTGCATCTCTCTATCGGGATTATCTGGTGCAAAACGGCGGACTTCCCGAGCTGAATGCCAGCAAGGAGCAGAGTAACGTTCCCTTTTATCTGCAACTGTTCGGTGGCATGACAACAAGGCAGCATATGCTGGGCATACCGTATGATTCAACGGAGGCTTTGACCACGTTTGATGAAGCCAAAAACATTCTTTCCGCCTTGACAGAGAAGAAGGTATCCAATATTCAGGTGCGCTATGCGGGATGGCTTAACGGCGGACTTCATCATCGACTGCCGGATTCCATCCAAGTAGATGGCGCGGTAGGCGGGAAAAAGGGATTGCGGGATTTCAGCGCATACACACAAGAAGCGGGCATCGGCTTCTATCCCGATATCGCTCTGCTGAATGTGCAATCCAAAAAAGGGTTTAAACCGTCCAAGGAAGCTTCACGCACATTAACTCAGGAACCGGCGGTCTTGTATCCGATGAACCAGGCCATCCAGCGGCGGGACCGGGATCGTTCACCATCCTATGTGCTTTCGCCCAACATGCTGGAGGACGTGACGGCAGACATGTTAGATGAGCTGAGGTCCCTTCAAAAGGATGGACTCTCACTAAGCCTGAATGATCTGGCAGCTCAGTTAAACAGCGATATGAATCCGAAAAAGCTGGTGGACCGAACACAAGCGCTTGGCTCCGTAAAGAAGGCACTTGAACAGATCGGGCAGCAGGCTGGCTCGCTTGTTGCTGAAGGCGGGAACGCTTATGCCCTGCCGTATGTAACTGGTCTGACAGATGCGCCGATGACCAGCAGTCGTTTCAAGCTGGAGGATGAAGAGATTCCGTTCTATCAGCTCGTTGTACACGGCAGCATCGGTTATACGGGGACGCCATACAATCTCTCCACATATACCAATGCAAGGCAATATGTGCTGAAGCTGATTGAATATGGAGCCAGTCCTTACTTTGCATGGTTCAATGCGCCAAACCATGTTGTGAAAGAAACGGATTATGATGATCTCTACGCGGCGAATTATGAACAATGGATCGATCTGGCTGCCGAGATCTACAACGAGGTGAACCAGGTGAACCAACCGTTTGCTGGACGTTCCATGATGTCCCATGAATCCCTGGAGGAGGGCGTCTTCCGGACAACATATGAAGGTGGCGGGTTCGTAATCGTCAATTATAACGACTTCCCTGTAGAAGTTGACAACGATACAGTGGAAGCCCAAAGCTATGTGACTGGTGGTGAGCAGCTCTGAAGACGCTCCTGAAATGGAAATGGGGAAGTCGTACGTATGCTCAGCAGAAAGCCATGTGGGGCGTAATCTACGTGCTTCCCTGGCTCATTGGTTTTGTGTTGTTTTTCTTCATTCCGCTGTTAGCCTCTCTGCGATACAGCATGAGTACAATTCAGGCTAACGCGGAAGGCATAGCAATTCAGTTCAACGGTGTTGCCAATTATATTCAGGCGCTCACCGTCAATACAAGCTTTAACCGTGCGTTAATTGAGGCGATCACAGACGTGCTCATCAACGTACCGCTTATCGTTATATTCAGTCTGTTCCTTGCCGTCATCCTGAATCAGAAGTTCAGGGGCCGGGCTGTTGCGCGGTCGATCTTTTTCCTGCCCGTTATTCTGGCATCGGGAGTGATTATGACACTGGAGAGCACCAGCCTGATTGAAGCGGTTAATCAGAGTAGCACAGGTGGAAGCTCACTCGGGACATTTGAACTCGAAAATCTGATGGTTAACGCCGGAGTGAGCGATTGGATCGTTACGTATCTGAGTAGCGCCGTAGATCGGATCTATCAGATCGTCAGTCAATCCGGTGTACAGATTTTGATCTTTTTGGCAGGGATCCAGACGATTTCCCCTCAACTGTATGAGGCTTCGAAGATGGAAGGGGCAACGGGTTATGAAGCCTTTTGGAAAATTACGTTCCCAATGGTCAGCCCGCTTATTTTTGTCAATGCGATCTATACAATCATTGATTCGTTTGCCAATAACGCCATGACGGAACTGATCCGGGATACCGGCTTCGTCAAATTTGACTTTGGATTAAGTTCTGCCATGGCATGGGTCTACTTTCTGGCCATTGCCATCATTCTGCTTATCGTAAACATCATTTTCTCGAAGCGAGTCTTCTATCAAGATTAGAAAGGAGGGTGTCCCACGTGACAACATCACGATTATTATCGCTGGAGCATTGGAAAGGCTGGCTGTGGGCCATGATCCGATTCGTTCTGATTACCGGGCTTTCCTTCGTTATCCTGTTTCCCATATTTCAGAAGGTTTCCACATCCATCAAAGCTAAAGGTGATCTGTATTCGGCAGTGGTGGTGTGGATTCCACAGAACTTCTCCATCGACAATTTCAAAGAGGCGATACGCGTAATGGATTACTGGGCAACGCTGTTTAATACGTTTGCCCTGTCTGCAACGACTACACTGCTGACTACAGCATCCTGTGCACTTGCAGGATACGGATTCGCCAGACTGAAATTCAGGGGAAGCAACTGGCTGTTTGCTGGTGTAATTCTAACGATTCTTGTACCGCCAACGACCATTCTCATTCCGGTATACCTGAATCTGAAAAGCTTTGACCTGATGGGGCTTATGACGCTTATAGCCGGCAAACCTGTTAATTTGCTTAATACCTATTGGCCGTTTATTCTGACGGCAATTACGGCCAATTCACTTAAGGCCGGCTTGTACATCTTTATCTTCCGGCAATTCTTCAGAGGTATTCCGAAGGAAGTGGAGGAGGCGGCCTATGTGGACGGCGCGGGCATCGGACGAACATTTTCAAGAATCATGCTGCCCAATGCCATTCCGTCCATGGTAACAGTCATGCTGTTTTCCTTCGTATGGCAGTGGAACGACAGCTTTTATACGACGACTTATCTGACTTCAAGTAAAGTCATGTCGACTCAGTTATCGTCCCTTCCGTATAATCTGGCCCAGCAGGTTACTGACGGTGCAGCTTCCCAAGCCGATCCGTTCTATCTGAGTATGATCCAGGATACAGGAATTCTTCTTGCCATTCTGCCTTTGATCATCATCTATTTGTTTGTGCAACGATATTTCGTAGAGAGTGTAGAGCGTACGGGAATCGTCGGTTAAGTTAAGTTCTTCTGTACGTTTGGAGTGGGATCAGACTGGAAGAGGGAGGAGGAACTTCATGCAACATTCCATCTGTGAAAAGGGGGCATGTAACAATCTCATGAACGTCTGCTCACAGCAGAACCGCGATCCTTCCCTGCGCAGGATCCCCCTGCTGGTGTGGAACGGGCTGCGGGAGCGGGCGCCGACCTGAGGGATCTGTTTGATCAGAGTTACTCTGACGGAGCTTACCTCGCATTATTGCAAGGCAATATATCAGATCAGGAGGAATTAAAGTGAAGAAGTTCATGACATCTTTTAAACTTGTACTCATTCTGGCTTTATTGATCACAATTGCTCCATGGGGAGGCAGCCGTGCCGAAGCATGGGTGGGCATGCCGATGGGCAAGCTGCACGTAAACGGCAAAAACCTGGTGAACAGCAACAACCAGCCTGTGCTACTGAACGGTTGGCATCAACCCTCAGGTGCCTACTGGACATATCAGGACAGCAATTATTATCTCAATCTGCACGGCAATAACCGTCATGCAGCTACACTGGCTTATCTGAAAGACATTACCGATACTTTTGCTGACACCAGCGCGAAGTACGGAAGCAATCATGGCTGGAATATGAATCAGGTACGTCTGTTCATCGATCGTCAGGACATGGGAGATGTGGCTGCTGGTACATATAACTTTGCCGGTGTGCAGACCGTTACGCAAAATGTAATTATTCCGTACATTCAATATGCCAAAACAAAAGGTGTCTATGTTGTCCTGGGACTGGACTTCACACTGAAGGATGATCAGGCAACAACACCTGCCAACCTGCAAAAATTCAACGAAATCTGGGGTTATCTCGCTTCACGCCCGGAGATCAAAAGTGCAGACAACGTTCACTTCGAACTGATCAACGAACCGGTGAAATCCTATGCCAATGGACATTGGGGTGGATACAACGGGGAAAATGACTTTGTGGATCACTGGAATGACTTGCGTAATTTCCAAAATTCCATGATTTCAACAATTCGTAGCAAAGGTGCGGACAACGTCATCTGGGCGGCAGGTCTGGGATACAACCAATTTTACAGCTTGACGGCAAGCCATCCATTGACTGATCCGCTCAATAACTATGGATATGCGGTTCACTGGTACCCTGGTTATGGCGCATATGACAACTTCTCTATCCTGCAAGACCAGTGGAATACCAACGTGAAGGCAGCTGCTGACAAATATCCGATTAATATTACCGAGGTAACCTGGTTCAAAAACAAACCTGGCGATTCGGCCTATTGGAACTTGTTTAATGGTAGCAATGAAGGTTTTGGCACCAATACCAAAACGATTTTCAACTCATCAGGTAATGTCAGCATTGCAGCTCATATGAACGGATTCATTCTAAGTGAAGGACCACGAAGCTCCTTTGCCGACCCAACGGCTGGACTGAAATGGGATGGAGATGCTTCACGGAGTGCCATGGGACGATTCCTGTTCAACTGGTACCATGAACGTGCTCAGACTTACCCGGGCAGTGGACAAGGCGGCGGACCGACAACGGGTCTTGTATCCGGTGCAACTTATAAAATCGTAGCCCGGCATTCCAACAAAGTTGTTGATGTTCCTGGTGGTCAAAATGAAAATAATCTTCAGCTCCAGCAGTGGAGTGATCTGGGCGGTAACCCTCAGAAGTGGGTTCTGACCTCGATCGGCAGCGGCAACTATACACTGACAAGTGTGAACTCACCGGACAAAGTCATCGATATTCGCAACGGTACCCTCACCAATGGGGAAGCGGTTCAACTCATGAGCAATCTGAACACAACCGCTCAGCATTTTAAGGTCAACGATCTTGGTAACGGGTACTGGAGTATCATCAACGTGAACAGCAATAAAGCGATTGAAGTGGCAAACGCTTCCACTTCGGATGGAGCCTTGCTGCAGCAGAGCACCTACACAGGTGCTACAAACCAACAATGGAAATTTGTTGCCGTTAGCAATTAATAAGCACAACATTAAACAAAAACCTCCCCAAGTCATTCCATGTCTTGGGGAGGTTTTTTGCGTTTGTTTTTGATACTTTGGGATGGATGTCATGCGAAGGTAAAATACAACTATATTTGTGCGCTAACCCGCAGACCAACAATTATTTTCATGCAAGCATTGTACGCTACAGTATGTAAATGTACCATAAGGAAGAAGTTGTACCTTCACCAGGAAGAAATGCCCGGTGTATCATTGAACAGCTACCTTAACACAGAGAAATGTAAGCGCTCGATAAAAAAAGGGAGGGTACATATGCAGCTCCTATGGTCCAAATTTTCACCCGTGTTCCGCCGATTCCTCATTTCGTATCTTGTCATTCTGATGATTCCTCAAATTGCGGGATATGCCTCTTACCAAGCTTCTATTGAAGCGGCCCGTTCCAGTTCCATTGAAAACAGCTTGAAGTCGCTGAGTCTCGGGAAAGAGATCATTGAGCGTAACCTTCTTCAAGTTGAAGCCTTTACCAGGCAGCTTGCCGTCAATCCCGATTTGCAAAATTTAATTGCTGGCCCAAAGCCGCATGATCTCTACAATGTCTACGGTATGAACCGTATGCAGCGGAGCCTCTCCATGTACAGCAGTACCAATGATTACTTGTCCCATTTCTTCATTCACATTCCGAACTACAATGCCATCATCACACCAAGAACTGTGTATTATCGTCCAGAGCATTATTATGCTGCCAATCAGCTGGACGGTATGTCGTTTGAACAATGGCATGACCAAATTCTCAAACAACCACACTTTAATGAAATCATACCGCTTCGAAACTATAAACGTGAAATACTCGGCACTGTGCTTGCAGACGTTCCCGCCATTACGTTTCTGCAATCTCTGCCTTTGAACAGCTTCAACAAACCGCAAGCGACGATTGGTGTCATGATTGATCAGGATCAGATGGCTAGCCTTACTCAACATATTGTGGATCAATATGGCGGCTGGACTCTCGTCACCGATGCGGAAGGACAGATCATTTTCTCCCATGGCATTGAACAAGCCGAAGCCGAGCAAATGGCACAGAGTCGCCAGAGAGAAGGTAACGCTGCGGAAACGGAGCTGAACGTGCAGAATGTACAGCCTGGAAGTGATGGTCGGCTGCTGATATCGATGCAGTCCAGTCAAAATGGATGGAATTACATGGCAGGGATTCCGGAGAAAGCACTCATGACAAAAGCGGACCAAATCAAACAAGTCACGCTGGTCTTTACTTTGGCAACCATTGCCCTGGGACTGTTATTCGGGCTGGTTCTGGCCTATCGGAATAGTGCACCCGTTTACAGATTGTTGGCCTCTTTTCGGGAACAAATCACCGATTCCCCAGGCAGACGGGGCAATGAATATGATTTTTTGGCAAGCCATATTAACAATCTGATTGCTAATAATGACTCACTTAAAAACGCCATGAATGAGCAGATTCCGTTATTGAGAGACGGTTTTATCAAACGTTTGTTGACGGGAGAAGTCTATACCTCACTTGAGTTGGAGGTTATCTCATCCCAGGCGCACATTTCTCTTCATAGCAGCAAGGGCTTGGCAGGCTTAGTGAAGGTAAACGGATATGCCAATCCGGACAGTGAAGAAACTATCCATGAACTGGGTGTGGCAAGGCTGCTCATCAAACAGGTACTTACAGAGTGGAATGCGCAGCTGCTGATCACGGATTGGGGAACAGACCAGATCGCTTTTGCCTGTCCATTGGATGAGAACCAACTGAATGAAGCTATAGGGAGATGTGAAAAAGAGCTGAACACCTTGATGGAAGTGATCTACCAAGAGCATCGGATATCCACAACAATTGGCACAGGTGCAGCTTACGAGGTCTGGAATGATGCAGGGCGTTCCTTTGACGAAGCCAAACAAGCTCTGGATTATGCCATTCATATGGGAACAGATCATCTGGTGAGATTTGAAGATACGATGAAGGAAAATGAAATGTTCTATTATCCGATTGAGTCTGAACAGCGCCTGCTGAACACGATCAAAGTCGGTGAGCCTGAAGAGGCGATACGCATTCTGGAGCAATTGTTTCTTCGTAATTTAGAGGAGCGGGAACTGTCCTACGAGATGACACAGCAGTTCATCATGGAGCTGAAGGGGACTTTTCTGAAGCTGGACGAACCAAAATTCAAGTTGGAAGCCTCCCTGCTGGAGGAATATAAAACCCGGGTGACATCCATTCAGATGACAGAAACGATTACTTCGCTGCGTGCAAAGTTCAAACGGTTAACGGAAGACATCTGCGGTGATTTCCAGAGAAGAAGAGCAGGAGCACATGCGGATACTGTAAGCGAAATGATTTGTTTTATCCAACAACATTATGGGGATGCAAACTTGACGATCTATCGGATTGCCGAGCACATGAGCAAGTCCGAGAAGTTTATATCCCAACTGTTCAAAGAACATACGGGAGAGAATCTTTCCGATTATGTAGAACGGGTACGCATTGATGCTGCCTCGAACTTGTTGCACTCCACTGGTCAGACCATTGACGAGATAGCGGAGGCCACCGGGTATAACAGTGCACATTCATTCCGCCGAGCTTTCAAGCGGGTACGCGGCATTTCTCCGAGTGTATTTCGGAAAATGGACGTTCATAGCGGTTAATGTAGGCTGTTTCTCGGGAACTATATTCGCTATTTGTACTTTCTCAGCGTAACTGTACCTTTACGCATCCCCAGCGCAATCTTATGATTACTCAAAAAGTAAGCGCTACCAATTTGAGCTGAAGTTCAGCACGATTTGGAGCCAAGAATGGGGGGATGATTCTGAGAACCACAATGACCAGTGAATCAAAGTCCGTGAAGAAACCAAGTAAAGCGTTTGCCTTGAAGCAAGCATTATCCAGAAGCTGGAGGCGACATTGGCAGCTATATCTGCTGATCCTGCCACCGATTGCTTACTTTATTATTTTCAAGTATGTACCCATGGTGAATGCGGTCCTGGCATTTAAAGATTACAACGTCATCAAGGGGATCTGGGGCAGTCCGTGGGCCGGAACCAAGTATTTCGAATTACTTTTTAAAAATCCGGCGTTTGTTATGCTGATCAAGAACACGCTCTACATTTCGTTTTACAGTCTGATCGTTGGTTTCCCGATTCCTATATTACTGGCGCTGGCGCTGAACGAAATCAAAAACATACGATTCAAAAAAATAGTACAAATGGTGACGTATGCTCCATATTTCATCTCTACCGTTGTTATGGTCTCCATCATTATGCTCTTTCTGTCTCCTAGGCTGGGTATTGTCAACACGATTGCAGGTGCCCTTGGTTTCGAAGCGGTGAATTTTCTCGGTGAGCCTGGACTGTTTCGATCCATCTACGTATTTTCCGATGTGTGGCAGGGAATGGGGTACTCCGCTGTGATATATCTGGCTGCTCTGGCAGGTGTTGATCCATCCCTGTATGAAGCCGCCAAAGTGGACGGAGCCAACCGAATACAGAAAATCATTAATGTTGATCTGCCTGGACTACTTCCGGCAGCCGTCATCATTTTGATCCTGAGTGTAGGGAATATCATGGCTGTTGGGTTCGAAAAAATATATTTGCTGCAAAATCCGCTCAACCTGTCTGCTTCGGAGATCATCTCCACGTATGTCTATAAAATAGGATTGCTGAATGCCAATTACAGCTTCGCTACTGCGGTTGGTCTGTTCAATTCGGTGATTAACCTGATTCTGCTATTAATTGTAAACGCGGTTGCCAAGCGACTGTCCAATACAAGCTTATGGTAACGGGAGCGAAAGGAGGAGAACCAACCCATGCCTAACACACAGACAAATGCAGGTCGTTCGCGGATCAAGAGCAGCAGTACGATTCGTGAATCCTGGGGAGACCGCGTATTTATAACGGTTGTTTACTTCATGTTGACAGTGGTGCTGATTGCCGTGCTGTATCCCTTGATATATATTGTGAGTTCTTCGCTCAGCAGCCCTGCTGCCGTCTCCTCGGGAAAAGTCTGGTTGTGGCCCATTGACCTGACGTTTGACGGTTACAAGTCTGTATTGCGGAATGATCAAGTCCTTACCGGGTATGCCAATTCCCTTTTTTATACAGCCTGCGGCACCTTCATCAGCGTGGCACTGACCATTATGATTGCTTATCCATTATCCAAAAAAACGTTTGTTGGCCGCAGCTCGTTAATGATGTTTATTACCTTCACCATGTTGTTCTCAGGCGGCTTGATCCCTACCTATCTGGTGGTCAAAACCATGGGACTGATTGATACCCGCTGGGCGTTGCTGATTCCTAATGCCGTCTGGGTATGGCAAGTCATCATTGCCCGTACCTTTTTTCAGAATTCGATACCGGAAGAATTGTCCGAAGCAGCAGACATCGATGGCTGCAGTGACATCCGGTTTATCTTCAGTATTATCCTGCCACTCGCCAAACCGATTATCGCCGTGTTGTCACTTATGTACGCTGTCGGTCAGTGGAATGCATACTTTGACGCCCTCATCTATCTGAAATCACAGTCGCTCTATCCGCTACAGCTGATATTACGCAGCATTCTTATTCTGAACAGCAGTACGGGGAGCATGGATGCATCGGAAATGATCAAACAGCAGCAAATGGCTGAACTCATGAAGTACTCGTTAATTGTGATGGCCAGCTTGCCGGTGCTAATCATCTATCCTTTTGTTCAACGGTATTTCGTGCAAGGCATGCTGATTGGCTCAGTCAAAGGATAAGTTCATTTTTTCTATTATTCATGAAGGAGAGGATTATATTGAAAAAAGCGGGATTCATCATTCTTGCCTGTATGCTGTTTACCTCGTTGGTACTTGCCGGATGTTCAAGTTCTGATAAGGGCAACGGGGAAGGCAGCGATCCGTCAGGCAAGACGGCCATTAATGTGTTTGCCCACCAGGGTTCGGATACCAACCTGTCCACTAATAAATTCACGAAGAAAATGGAAGAGAAGTTTGATATTCAGTTCAACTGGACTACGGTTCCATTCGACGGTGCAGCGGAGAAAAGACAGATTTCACTGGCTTCCGGTGATTATCCGGACTTGTATCTGCTCATCCCTTGGGTAGATCGTTTCTCCCAGACAGACTTGTTGAAGTTTGGTCAGCAGGGGGTTATTTTACCGCTGAATGATCTGATTGAGGAGCATGCTCCCAATATTAAAAAAGTGCTTGAAAGCAATGACTATTATCGGGCCATGAACACTGCTCCTGACGGAAATATCTATGGTCTGACGGGTCTGAATGAATGTTTTCACTGTTCATACCCAAACAAGATGTGGGTCAACACCAAATGGATGGAACAACTGGGCCTGACCGAACCCACGACGACAGAAGAATTTAAGGAAATGCTTCGGGCATTTAAAACGAAAGACCCGAACGGGAACGGCAAAGCCGACGAAGTACCGCTAAGCGGTTCGACTGAAAATTTCGGAGTGCACATTATTCCGTACTTGATGAACGGTTTTATCTATGACGACGATCGGAATTATCTCATTGTCAATCAGGGGAAAGTAGAGACCGTAGTGAACAAACCGGAGTGGAAAGAAGGGCTTGCCTATATTAAATCCCTGTACGATGAAGGGCTGATTGATCCAGGGGCATTTACCCAAAACGTCGGGGCCTTCAAAAAAATTGGAGATAACGCTGATGCACAGCTTCTCGGTGCGGGAGCAGCGATGCATCCATCATTATTCGTAACCACTGCCGAAGGTTCTCCTTACGGGAATGATTACAATCCCATCCCTCCATTGAAGGGACCCCATGCTGCTTATGCTACGTACAACTATCCGATTGATCCCGGAGCGTCTTTTGTACTGACAAACAAAGCCAGTGAGGAAACGCAGATCGCGGCCATAAAACTGCTGGATTATCTCTATACCCAGGAAGGAACCATGGCATCATATCTGGGAGAAGAGGGCGTAAGTTGGCGCAAACCACAAGAAGGAGAAGTGGCGCTCAATGATCAGATTGAGCCGTTATATAAAGCCATTCCGCTTCCTTCTGGAGAAGAACCTCGTAATGACAGTTGGGCTGCATTGAGTCAGTACAATCATTATCAGGCATATCGGGACTCCGAAGTACAGGGGACAGACATCTATGCCAATGATGGTGGTGAGCGACGTCTCTATGAGGCGACATTGTTAATGGAGGGCAAGGAACCAAAAGAGATTTTCCCTCATTGGGCATTGTGGGTAGATCCGTCCCAAGCTGATGAAGCCAGCATGATGCAGACCAATCTCAAGGATTACATCGATCAGAACGCCCTGCAATTTATTACTGGCGCCAAAAGTCTGGATAAGGATTGGGATGAATATGTGAAAGGCCTGGAGGGATTGAACATTAATCGATATCTGGAGATCATGCAGTCTTCCTATGATACTTCTTCTGTTTCCAAATAATTAAAGTATCTGAATCATACAGAGCGGGAAAAGTTACTGCCTGTATTTGCACACCCAAACGCGTTCCCGGTTCGCAGTCAACATATGCGAGCCGGGAACGTTTTTTATTGATATAGATTAAATCGTAATATCATTGCATCCTTCTTAAAATTCAGTGATTGGACCTGTGCTGCAAGCCAAACGTTCACAGGGCAGGTTCAACAGCTCGTGCACATTCCCTTAGTTTAGTACATGCGATATCTTCCGCTTAGAGCGAGCATGCTGAAAAAATACAGGCAATTGTCGTAATAACGTCGCTCTCCCTGACGCAAAGGTGTGTTCCAGAACTTGCGAACGAATGTGTCAGCATGTGGACCGTCCGCAGCCAGTGAAGCCATGGCATTGGTAGCCAGCAAACCTACAGGATGCAGTGAAGGTTCGTCGAAAGGTTCACCTTCTATTGTATACCGACGATAATCGGACATTTCAATATCACTGAAGAAGGATTGAATCCGATTGGATTGTTCGATCTGCCAGTGATCCTTGCGGAACCATTCCCAGTCCAGCGCTATATTTGCAGCAACACGGTAGGCATCACTGTAAAAATGTCTGAAATCACCATGCGGCTGTATTGGAGCCGGAGAGCCGTCATAGTTCGCATATTCAGGTGATAGTCCGGTTACGGGATGACAGGCTGTATGAAGGTAAGCCCGACTAGCGGCCGCCGCTTCTTTCCAGAAGCTCTGATCTTCTTCATCCGCATATTTCGCGAATAGTTCATAAAAATGAGGCAGGTGGTAGGATGGGTCGCTAAACGGTGTTTCTGGTATGAATTTGATCAGTTTTGTTTCCGGGTCCCACATGGGATCGCCTTCGCCGTCTTCGCCCTGATGTATACATGCACGAAGGATCTTGCGGGCTTGTGCCTTGTAATCATAAGGTTCAGCGCCATCGCCCCAGCGGTTGGAGGCAAAAAAAAGCGCCATGGCAAAAAACTCCTCACCATCAGGAGCAGGACCTTGCGAGAGTTGGGTTCCGTCAGGCTTGCAATGCCAGGCAAAATAATCTTTATAACGACCCGCTTTATGTTGCATAAACGAGTGTGAGAAATTCCAGAGTCGATCAAATTCCTCTTTTTTGTCCATCTGAACAGCCATCATCATGCCATAGGACATGCCCTCGGAGCGAACATCGAGATTACCAGTGTCCAGCAAATAACCCTTATCCTCACCCATGGGGTAATATATTCGAGTATTGTCATCACCGTAAAACAGCTCGTTCCATGTTTCTTCCAATCTGTTCGTGATCTCATTCTCATCGTAGCCTAGCTTCAAGAACAGATTTGTATATGTACCCGTATCCCACGCGACTTGACCCGTGATATTCATGAGTATCCTCCTTCATCAATGCGGTTTTTCAAAATTATAACATGGAAATAGTATACAAATTAAAGCGTTTACATGAAAAATTATAGGTGTTCATATCTGCATGTCATTGTACTCAAATTAAAATGATATATTGGTTAAAATCCTATACTTTGTCAGGTTGTTGTAAAATTATGTAAGGGATACACTTTGGGAGAAGGATCACATCTGATCTAATAATACAAGCTGTGATTCTTTAAAAGTTGTTTGAGGATGGTCAGAATCTAAACCGGAAGGATGTGATGATGATTTATGCTCCAGGATTCAGGAGATGCAGGTGAAAACACGGAATTCACTGCACCGCGCGATCCAGTTGGAGTGACAGCGTCGGCAGTCAAGCCCGCAATTGATTTTGGGTCACCTAGATATCGCGACATGATTGGCCGATCTCTTCTGAACAAAGGAAATAATGTCAGATTAAAACGAGCCATTGAGAAGGCAAAAAACGGCGAACCTGTCGTTATCGCTTATATTGGAGGCTCCATTACCCATGGTGCTGGTGCAGTACCTATTCATCTCCAAAGTTACGCTTATCGGTCGTATGAGTCGTTCAAGTTTATGTTTGCGCTTTCAAAAGATAGTCCGATTCATCTGATTAAAGCAGGTGTGGGTGGAACTCCTTCAGAACTGGGGATTGTACGTTATGATCGTGATGTGCTGAGGGGAGGTGCCGTTCAGCCGGATATTGTCATAATCGAATTCGCAGTCAATGACGCAGATGATGAAACCCAAGGTAAATGTTACGAGAGTCTGGTACTCAAAGCACTTACTGCCGATAACAAGCCAGCGGTCATCTTGTTATTCAGTGTATTCGAAAATGACTGGAATCTACAGGATCGTCTCGCTCCGGTAGGCTGGCATTATGATCTGCCAATGGTAAGTGTGAAAGATGCTGTCGTAGATCAGTTCAATAAGACAAAAGGTGAAGGCAACGTTATTTCCAAAAAGCAATTTTTCCATGATATATATCATCCAACTAATATAGGGCATCGAATTATGGCCGATTGTTTGGAATATTTGTTCGACGTGACGAATCGTTCTGAGTGGGATGAGAAAGATCATCATATTGAAAAAGCTCCGCTAATTGGGAATGAATTTGTTAATGTGAAGCTGTTGGATCGGAAAAATGGCAATCATATTGCCCGAATCGATGCAGGCTCTTTTTGTAAAACGGACACGGATCTGCAGATGGCTGAGATGGATGCTCATGACTATGGTACACCTCAGTTCCCCAACAACTGGATGCGTACAGGAGAGGGAAAAGAGGACCAGAGGAGCTTTCGGATAAGTTTGCAGTGCAAACGCCTCATTCTGATCTTCAAGGATTCTGGTAACGATGAATTCGGAACTGCACATATCAAGGTAGATGGGGTATTTGTCCAAAAAGTCGATCCGCGTCAAGTGAACTGGACCCATTGCCATGCCACACTTCTGCTTAACGAAGAGCATGTGGGGGAGCACTCCATCGAGATCGAAATGGCGGAAGGCCATGAACATAAATGCTTCACTATTCTGGGTTTTGGCTATGTGGATTAACTGAAGACTGATAGTCACTCATATGTTCGGAGGAAAAGAGAATGGAATTGATCTCACCAGCAGTAACGGGATATGACCAGTATCGGGAGAATATACCACGTGGAGTCATGGAGACGGTAGAGTATCCTTCCACCACGGTTGGCAATTCCCGTAAAGTGATGGTGTACACCCCACCAGAATTTTCTTCGACAACGATGTATCCTGTACTTTTTCTTTTGCATGGTATTGGCGGAGACGAAACCGAATGGCATACTCATGGTTCTCCGCAAATTATTCTCGACAATCTGTACAACGATAATATGCTTGAACCGATGGTTATTGTTTTCCCCAACGGTCGCGCAATGTCGAATGATCGAGCCGTAGGAGACCTGTTTGAACTTGAGAAAATCAAAGCATTTAAACGGTTCGAATCCGATCTGCTCAACGATTTGATACCTTACATGGAGTCGAACTACCCTTTGCATAAAAGCCGGGATAAAAGGGCGATTGCTGGTTTATCCATGGGTGGAGGTCAATCCTTAAATATCGGATTAAGTAATCTAGACCATTTTGCATGGATCGGTGCTTTCTCCGCAGCCCCAAATACCAGAAGTCCCGAGCTGCTTGTCCCTGATCTTTCGAAAGCGCCTTCATTACTCTCGCTGTTATGGATCTCTTGCGGTGAACAGGACAATCTTATAGAGATTAGTCTTGGGGTTCACCAATATCTGGCGCAACACGGAGTACCTCACATTTGGCATGAGGAAAGTGGAGGACATGATTGGCCCGTGTGGAAAAACGATCTGTATCTGTTTTCGCAACGTCTTTTCAAGTGAATTTGCTGAAGAACATTTATATCGGATTGTAGCATCAACCAAATCTATTAAAATATCAGGAGGTATAATCTATGTTTAAATTTAGCAAAAAATTGTTAACCGTTGTTCTTGCAGCTTCCATGAGTTTTGGTGTCTTCGCAGCCACATCGAGCGCAGCAACAGATTATTGGCAAAATTGGACAGATGGTGGAGGAACGGTCAACGCCGTGAATGGATCGGGCGGGAATTACAGCGTGAATTGGCAAAATACCGGGAACTTTGTTGTCGGGAAAGGGTGGACATATGGTACGCCTAATCGAGTGGTCAATTATAATGCCGGCGTATTCTCTCCTTCAGGTAACGGCTATCTCACCTTCTATGGTTGGACTAGAAACGCTCTAATTGAATATTACGTGGTGGATAGCTGGGGAACGTATCGTCCTACCGGAACGTATAAGGGCTCGATGACTAGTGATGGCGGCACATATGACATCTATACAACGATGAGATACAATGCACCTTCCATTGATGGTACTCAGACTTTCCCTCAGTATTGGAGTGTTAGACAGACCAAGAAACCAATCGGAGTCAATTCTACCATCACGTTCAGTAATCATGTGAATGCATGGGCGAGCAAAGGGATGTATTTAGGCAACAGCTGGTCCTATCAGGTGATGGCAACGGAAGGTTATCAAAGTAGCGGAAGCGCAAACGTGACGGTTTGGTAAAAATGATGTGATGCAGTTCAACTTCTGCACCTGCATTTGAAATTCAATTTTCCGGTAGCGTTGAGTAACGTTATTCTCCAGACTAACGGACCTCGACGTTGCCGGATTTAAGCTAGTAAAGGAGAATAATTGAATGAAGAAGCTGGTATGGTTAACTTTAATCGCTATAGTTGTTAGTCTAAGTGCTTGTTCAGCAAGTAATACGAAATTAAGCGATGACTTGGTATTCGTCGAAGGAGGAGCCTTCAAGAGCAGTAAGCCGAGTCAGATCGATAGGAATGAAACGCTGGATTCCTTCTATATTGGCAAATACGAAGTAACTCAAAAAGAATGGATGGAGGTTATGGGGGAAAACCCTTCTGGCTTCAAGGGAGATGACCTGCCTGTTGAAATGGTCAGTTGGTATGACGCAGTGGAATACTGTAATCAAAAAAGTATAAAAGAAAACCTGAAACCTTATTACAATATAGATAAAGACAACCAGGACACGAATAATCACAATGAAAATGACACTATAAAATGGAATGTAACGATCAACGAGGACGCCAACGGATACCGTTTACCCACAGAGGCAGAATGGGAATACGCTGCAAGCGGAGGTCAAAAGAGCTTAAATTACACATACAGCGGAAGTAACAATCCTGATGAAGTTGCTTGGTACTGGGTAAATGCCGGCGAGAACATTCTGACGGGTGACTGGAGCTGGCCCGCTATTGAGAGCAATCGTAATCAAACCAAAAAATTCGGAACTCAGAAGGCGAATGAGTTAGGAATCTATGATATGTCTGGGAATGTGAGAGAATGGTGCTGGGACTGGTACAGCGATTCGGAGAGTCCAAATCAAACTTGGCGAGTTGTGAAAGGCGGAGGCTGGATCGGCGGTGTCAATAACAATGAAATATCATTTCGAGGCAAATTTGATGCAAATGGTTTTGGTCCCGATCAAGGATTCCGTATTGTACGTGGAGAATGAAAAATCTTTCTACTGACAATAGATTACTTCTGAGCTAAACCTATACTTTGTCGGGTGAAAACCTATAGTTTAACAGGTTGTTGTACAAAAATGTAAGCGTTACACTTGAATTGTTAACCCGGCGCTTCGCTACAATCGGAGCGTTCTTATAGTACGGTCTAATGGAACCATTTCTATGTTATTGATTAATGACGATGAGACTGGTAGAAATTTTGTTCTCCAAAGTTGTGCGAGCAGACAACAATCCTGCTGTTGTTCTGCTGTTTAGCGTTTTCAGAACAACTGGAATCTACCTATTGATATAGATAAAATACATGCAGCTGATCAAGGATAAAAGTGAGGTGAGCTAATGTACAAGGTCATTGTCGCGGATGATGAGCCGTTTATGCTAGAAGGATGGAGAACAATGATTGACTGGCGAGCTTGTGGATATGAACTCTGCGGAACGGCAACAGATGGGGAGGAAGCACTTGCTTTATTCAACTCGGTTGAACCGGATCTTGTCGTCACGGATATTCAAATGCCTGTTATGGATGGTCTTGGTTTGATTCACACCTTGCGAGAAGATCTCGCCTATACCTCTAAAATTGTTATCGTTACAGGATACTCCGATTTTAATTACGCGAAGCAAGCCATACGTTATCAGGTCGATCAGTACGTGCTTAAACCTCTTGTTCCCGAGGAAATTCATCAAATCCTTATGGAAATGATTGAACCTCTGGACAAACGCAGAAATGAGCAAAAACAGCAAAATGGAGTCACGGTTACAGATGAAGCCTATGAAAATCATCTTAATGAATATCGAATAAACGAAGAATATGATTTAGAGCAAATGATGAATATCTCCAAAGAGATCTTGGCGTTGATTGAAGCAGAAAACACGTATTCCATCGATATTGCAGTGAGTGCACTGTTAGAGAAAAGTGAGAAAGCAGAGGTTTCGTTGGAATGGATACATCATGTCATCCGGTATATCCATGGGGAGTTGTTACGAAAATATGGAAAAAGAGAGGGTTGCAAAGAAATACTATGTGAAAAAGAATGGCATGAAGCTGCGAGTTGGTCTTCCGGCACATTGCAAGACCTGTGTGTTCGACTGTCCAAGCAACTTTCCCAGTCTGAATTGAAGCAAAAGACGGGTACGGGAGGGCTGGTTGCAGAAGCAGTGAATGAATTGAAGCAACACTATCGAAGTAAAATTAAATTACAAGATGTAGCTAATCGTATTCACGTGAATTCTGCCTACCTGGGTCAACAGTTCAAGCGGGAGATGGGGGTCAGTTTCAGTGACTATGTGCACCAGCTTCGTGTTGAGGAGGCCCGTAAACTCCTGCGACGTACCAATATGAAGATCACTGACATTGCATTCAGGCTAGGATATCATGATGCTGAATATTTCACCCAAAAGTTCAGAGCGCATACTGGGGAGCTTCCGTCAGTCTATAAAAACAAAAACCAAGGGTGATTATATGCGTCATAAATTCTGGATGTTCAGTAAGGTTAATGATATTCCTCTCCGATCCAAATTTCTGCTTATTTATGTACTTAGTATTCTCCTTCCTGTAATAACGATTAATATCTTCTTTTATGAACGAACCTCTGCGGATATCAAAATTAGAGAACAGGAAAATCTGCGTAAATCCATCGACAGGGCTGCGGGGGAACTGCTAGGCATGATTGATGAGAGCGTTGCCCTGAGCCGAATTATTGCAGCAGACGATTCGCTCTATGAGGCACTGGATCGGACCTATCACTCCCCCGTGGATTATTACAACGTCTACCATGCATTCCTGCGAGATAAATTAACACGGTACATGTCAGCGAATATTCTGGAGGTGCGTATCTATACAGATAACGATACCATTCAAACGGGCAGTCATTATATCGTGATGAAAGACAAGAATGTACTCCCTGGATTGAAACAGCTGAAATCCACCAGTGGAGGCATTCTTGTCGTTGATTATATTGAGCCATCCGGATTCAACGCGGGAAGAAGAATCAGTGTGATTGGCAAAATGGATACCTATACTTCCTATGCCAATTACAACAAGTATTCCAAGATTGATCTGGAACTTAGCCGGGTGTATAGCATTTTAAATCGTGAATCAGACAGTCTTCAGTTGCGTCTGGTGGACAGCAACAATCGAACTGTCGTTTCAAGTGGGGAATTCAGCGAAACCGACTTATCCCCCCTTGATAATGAATCGATGCTCAAGGAATCTGGAGATTCTGCTTACACGCTCGAAAAATCGTTGGGGAATCTAGCCTACCTAAAGGGTTGGAAATTGATTGGAGTTGCCGATACGCGTCACCTTGACCACCTGCTGCAAGAAGCCTTTAAATCAATTCTGGGGTTGCTCGCATTAAGTATCGTGGTCCCCTCCGTATTGATCTACATTATTTTACGTTCCTACCACTATCGGATTCGCAAGTTGTCCAGACATATGGAGAAGGTTCGTAACGAACGATTCGATCTGATTGAAATTCACGAAGGCCGCGACGAAATTGGCGGGCTTATTCGTACATTTAATATTATGATTGGTAAAATTCATACGCTGATTAATGACGTATATAAACTGGAAATTCGCCAAAAAGATCTGGAGCTGGATCAAGTGAGGACTGAATTGTCCATGCTCCAGAGTCAGATGAATCCTCATTTTTTATTTAACACATTGAATGCTTTGCTGGTCGTTAGTACGAAGAATGGATATACAGAAGTAATTGAGATTATCAAAAGTCTGTCCAAACTGATGAGACAGTTGCTCAGTCATTCTGACAATTTGATTCCTTTGCAAGAAGAGCTGCAATTTACGAATCTTTATCTCCAGATTGAGAAGTTTCGCTTTGGAGAGCTGTTTGATTACACCTTCGAGGTTGATCTTGATGCAGCTTCGTTGCTCATTCCCCGCATGAGTATTCAACCGCTCGTCGAAAATGCCTGCAAACACGGCTTGCAGGCGCGAAAAAATGGAAGAGAGATTAAGATAACGGCGAGTCGAAACGCTTCTGAACTGGTTATTCAGGTGATCGATAATGGAATCGGTATGGATGCAGGGAGACTAACCGAGCTCCTGCGAGATATTCGTTCTGAAAGACCCAGGAACGGCGAGCATGTAGGACTCCGCAATGTCTACCGCAGGCTGGAACTCTTTTATGAAGGAAATGCGATATTTGATCTAAGCAGTGTACCTGGAAAGGAAACCATTGCAGGGTACCGTATACCGATCTCCAAGCTGGAACAGAGGAAATAGGAGGTAAACTCTCATGTATAAAGTATTGTTAGTCGATGATGAACCTTATGCCATTGAAGGGTTACAGCTTCTGATCAATTGGGAAAAGTATGGTTTTGAAATCAGAGGCGTGTGCGCCAACGGTGAGGAAGCCATTCGGATGATGGAACAAGATCGACCTGATCTCGTGGTGACAGATATTCGTATGCCTGTGATGAATGGGCTGGAACTTGTAGAAGAAGCACGACGATTGGAACATGAGTCTGTGCTGTTTGTCATCACGAGTGGATACAGTGACTTTAATTATGCCAGACAAGCTATTCGATTAGGTGTCTCCAACTATCTAACCAAACCGGTTGACAGTACAGAAGCAGAGGATATGTTGGTCCGTCTCCGTATGCAATTGCAGGAGCGTGAAACCCAGGAGCGTATAAGGGAACATGCAAACGAGCAAAGGATCAAAGCGTTTTTGTCCGCACTGATTAAGGATAAGCAAAATATATCGGAGGAGGAGATGTCAGAGATACGTCCTCGTTTAAACAAGTCCCATTGGGCATACCTGCGGATAGCCTTTCAGGGAGATATTCAGGAAGTCTGTTCAGTAGTCGAACAAACGGCTGAAGAAACAACTTGCTGTTATGTGATAGACAGAACAAGAGACTCATTGGGGCTTGTATGGGGGGAGGAAACGAATAATAGAAATGAGACGTTTGAAGCAATTAAAGCTTTTACCCAGCGTTTGATGAATAATATGCAACATAACGGCTGCGGAGATATTCATATCGCGGTTGGATTAACGGTCAACAAACTGGAGCATTTATCTGAATCCTTCCGCTCCGCTCAGGAAGTTGGGCGTTATTTGTTTTTTAATCAAGAGCGTCTTTTGTTTGCCGAAGATATTCAGCTGGAAAATTGGCAGTTTGATCCAGAAACGCTGTCAGAGGTGGACCATATTTGCGATTTGCTTGAAAACGGTTCTGTAGAGGAACTCTCGTCTGCGATTCGGAGTGCTTTTGAACTGTTTGTACAGATGAAGGCTGCGCCAGAGATTGTACATATTTTCTCTACCCATATTATATTCCGCGGACTGTCCCTGTGTAGAGAATTAGGAGGAGAACCTAATGCTCTAATGAATGAATTGGCGAGCGGAATTCTGGAGAAGGGCCATCGAAATATAGAAGAGGTTGCTAACAATCTGGAACATTTCTGTTTGCAATGCAAGTCAGCACTGGCCATTTTCCGGGAGAGGCAAATGGGTGGCATCCAGGCGACGGTTGCTGAATATGTGCAGATGCATTACAGGGAGACATTTACGATCCAGGAGCTCGCAGAACGATTCTACGTGAATCCTGTCCATTTAGGGCAATCCTTTTTGCGAAAGTATGGTAAGGGTGTAATCGAGGTAGTACATGATTTAAGAATGGAAGAAGCGAAGCGTCTGCTCCAGCAGACGAATCAAACATCCAGTGCGATTGCGGAGCAAGTAGGGTACCGCAGTTACCAGCATTTTCTCAGACACTTCGAAAAACGAACAGCCATGAAACCAGTAGAATACAGGCAAAAGTATGCGAATTGATCCATGAAAAAGAAGAACCCCTCCTGAATAAGACCTACAATTACAGGGGGGTAGACCTTAAATGTATATATTTTGTAACCGCATACATTTCTTCATACTAAAAACAGTAAGACATACCACTTCCAAGGAGGGCAAGTACATGGGGGGACTTAAGAAAAAGAAGCTTTGGGGTTCCGTATCACTCGTTCTGGCTTTGAGTTTGGCACTGGCAGGATGCAGCGGTGACAATGAGAAAGCGACTACAAAGGATGGGAAAGAGGTACTGAACATCTCGGCCTTTATCGGAACGCCAAATCAGGCGCCAGCTAAAGATAACCGAATCTACAAGAAGATTCAGGATGAACTCGGCGTTAATCTTGAGATGGAGTTTCTAGTAGGTGATCTTCAACAGAAGTTGGGCGTTATGATTGCCGGGGGCGATTTCCCGGATCTGATCACAGCAGACACCAAGTTGGTCTCAGCGGGTGCGGTTATTGCGCTCGAAGATCTCATTGAAGAGCATGCACCTAATCTGAAGAAACATTTCGGTAAAGACTGGAACCGGATGAAAGATTCCAGTGACGGACATATTTACTGGTTGCCTAACTATGGAGTGTATACAGGAGAGTTCATTAGTAACTATTATTCTGGTCCTGCATTCTGGATCCAAAAGTCCATACTGAAGGATGCCGGGTACCCAACTCCAAAAACGTTGGATGATTTCACAAAGTTGGTCCGTGATTATGCAGCCAAGAATCCAACTATTGATGGTCAACCAACGATTGGTTTCACTACATTGGCTTCAGACTGGCGGACGTTCCCTTTGCTTAACCCACCTGAACATCTTACGGGTCACCCCAACGACGGGGGCGTAGTCGTAGATGATAGTGGAGTCGCAACCGTTTTTGCCGACAAAGATATCTCCAAACGGTATTATAAGGAACTAAACAATCTGTACAACGAGGGATTGCTGGATAAAGAAGCCTTTGTTCAGAACTACGATCAATATCTGGCCAAAATTTCTTCGGGACGTGTGCTTAGTATGTTCGATCAGCACTGGAATTTCCAAGCCGGCGAAGACCCACTCGTAGCACAGGGGAAAATTGGCCAGACATACGTAGGCTTCCCGCTTGTCTATGATACAAGTATCACAGATCATTATCTGGATCGTCCGGTCATTAACTTGAACAATGGTTTTGGTATCAGTAAAGATGCCGAAGACCCTGTCGCACTCATCAAATTCCTCGATAAGCTTATGGACGAGAAGTACCAGAAGCTCTTGTCATGGGGTGAAGAGGGTGTAGACTATCAAGTGAATGAAGAGGGAAGATTCTATCGTACACCAGAGCAACGGACAGAGCAGGATGATCCAGCATGGAGATTGGTTAACAAAGCTGAAGGTTTCTACGCTGCTGCACCGAAGCTTGAAGGAACATTTGAAGATGGCAATGCAATTGGAGCGATCAACCAACCTGAGGAATTCTATGACAACCTCAAACCGGAAGATAAAGAACTTCTGGATGCATACGGCTTCAAAACGTGGAGTGACTTCTTCTCTCCTGCACCAGAAAATCCAGTGTACTATCCAGCATGGCAGGTCGATCTGAAAGAAGGCTCTGATGCTGCGGTAGCGAACAAACAAATGACAGACACTTCATTGAAATTCTTGCCTAAAGCAATCATGTCAAAACCGAATGAGTTCGATAACATTTGGACTGAATATGTAGACGCTTACAAGAAGATCGATGTTAAATCCTATGAAGATCGAATTAATGATCAACTGAAATGGAGAATCGAGAACTGGTCTGTTAAATAAAAAAATGCGGCAATGATTCTCTCGGAAGGTATCAACCAAAGGATTACTCAGGCGAGTGCCTTCCGGGGACATCATCCTTAAAGTCGCTGCAAGCCAATAGGAGGAGTGAAAGATGGCGAACACGCCTGGAGCCATACCAGAGCAAACCACCAGTACAGTCGTTCCCAAAGCACCACTGTTAAAACGATTGCGCGGACAAAGACAACTCATGTTCATGTCATTGCCCATCGTTGCGTACATTCTCGTATTCTCGTATTATCCCATTTGGGGCTGGGTTATGGCCTTTCAGAATTACAGTCCTGCGAAGAGTTTCACGCAGCAGGAATGGGTCGGGCTCAAACACTTTAAGTTTTTGTTAACAGACGATGCATTTCTTAACGTGCTTCGTAATACCATTGCGATGAGCGTCATCAATATGGTGCTCGGATTTGCGACAGCAATTATATTTGCCATTTTACTTAATGAGATCAAACATAAGTTATATAAACGAACCATTCAAACAATATCGTATTTACCTCACTTTCTCTCATGGATTATTGTGACAGGTATCGTAGCAAGTTCACTATCTGTAGATGGTGGGATTGTGAATGTGGTACTCATGAAGCTGCATATCATTCAAGAACCTATAATGTGGCTTAGCGTTCCGGAATACTTCTGGGGCATTGTAGGCGCATCCCATGTATGGAAAGAAGTTGGCTGGAATGCCATTATTTATTTGGCGGCCATCACGTCTATCGATCCTTCCCTCTATGAAGCGGCAGAGATTGATGGTGCGAACCGATATAAGAAAATGCTGTATGTGACCTTACCCGGAATCAAATCCATTGTTATCATTTTGCTGATCATGAATATGGGCTGGATTTTGGAAGCTGGATTCGAGGTTCAGTATCTGTTAGGTAATGGTGTGGTTGTCGACTGGTCACAGACGATAGATATATTTGTCCTGAAATACGGACTACAGATCGGGAATTATTCTTTGGCTACTGCGGCAGGTATCTTCAAAACAGTAGTTAGTATCACGCTGATCTTTGCGGCGAATTCAATTTCCAAACGGCTCGGGGAAGACCGATTAATATAAGGGGGACTAGAGATGGGAATCAATAAATCTCGGCTTGAACCGATTGTCTTCCATACGTTAAATGGTATACTGATGATCGCAATCGCGATTGTTACCCTGTATCCGTTTGTGAATACACTCGCCGTATCTTTCAATGCCGGTAATGACACCATCCGGGGTGGGATTTATCTGTGGCCTCGGGTATGGACAGATCAAAACTACAGAGCAGTATTTGCAGGAGGGACCATCTTCAGCGCCTTTGGTATATCTGTGGCGAGAACGGTTTTGGGAACAGTTTTAAGTCTATTCTTAACCTCCATGCTGGCTTACACACTAAGCCGAAAAGATTATATATTACGAAAGCCCATTACCATTACAGTTGTTCTTACGATGTATTTTAGTGCAGGTCTTATTCCAACTTACTTCCTAATGAAAGATTTACATTTGTTAAACAACTTCCTGGTGTACATTATTCCTGGGCTGATCAGTGCATTTAATATGATTGTTATTCGAACCTATATCCAGACACTACCCGAGGGATTGATCGAATCCGCCAAAATTGATGGTGCTGGAGATTTCAGAACATTCATTTCCATTATTCTACCGCTGTGCCAACCGGTTCTCGCTACTGTTGCACTGTTCATTGCAGTCGGTCAATGGAATTCTTGGTTTGATACGTTTCTGTATGCATCTTCCAAACAAAACCTGAGCACGCTGCAATATGAGTTGATGAAACTATTATCATCTTCTATGAATTCCAACAGCAGTGCAGCCGTTGCCAATGGTGCAGATCTTGGTGCTGCGCGTAACATGGTCACACCTGTATCTATTCGGGCAGCGATTACGATTGTTGCCGCATTACCCATCTTAGTTGTATATCCATTTTTGCAGAAGTATTTCGTTCATGGCTTGCAGCTTGGAGGGGTAAAAGAGTAAACTTAATGCAGTTCCAGATAACCGATCAAAAACGGTCACTAGGTGACCGTTTTTTTATGTTTTTTAAACGGCGGACCTTAGTATGTCAATTGCACACGAATCGAACTTATTCAATAATGTTGTTGACAATTAAATTAAAGTTACTATAATTTATATTTACTTGATTCACCAGTCAGTCTCTTTTCAGGGTGCCACTGCGCGCGAAAGCCCTATATCAAGAACTGTCCACAGCGCCTGACCATCCCGAGCTCTTACCATTTTATCAAGGAGACTGAAGAGAAAATGAAAGTACTAATCGTGGAAGACTCCATTTTCGTACAGAAATTGCTTACAAAGCTGATTGTTGATCATATTCCAGAATGCGAGATTCAGATTGCTAACAATGGAGAGCAAGGATACAACCTATTTAAGGAATTTCAACCTGATTTTATAACCACTGACCTGCTGATGCCTGGTTTGAACGGACAAGAAATGCTTCGAATGATTCGAGAAACGGATAGCAATGTCAAAATTATTATCTTATCTGCAGATATTCAGAAGACAACTAGGGATGAAGTTGAAATGTTAGGCATTTCTGGTTTTTTGAATAAACCGTTAACCGCAGAGAAGGCAACTACCATGATTCAACTGATTCAGGCGGCCTATCATGCTGAATGATTTACAGAAGGATTTGCTTACTGAACTAGTGAACGTTTACGTGGGACAAGCGGCTAACATGTTGTCAGAGATTGTAGACAAGCGTATCGTTTTGAATATTCCGGAAGTGGAACTAATCTCCATATCCGATGTTGATCCTGGAGATCGAAGATACAATATTTTCTTTAGTGAAGGTCACCTGTTTAGGTCATCTTTACAGTTTGGATACGAATTTCAGGGAAAAGCATTTCTGATGTTTCCTGTTGAGCAGGCTAAAGTATTGGCAAACATCTGTCTTGGAGAACTGGGTGAGAGCGTTATATCGAACGATCCGAACCTGATGGACACGGATTTGGACGTTTTGAAGGAAGTTAGCAATGTCCTGCTTAACGCCATTATTGGAGAATTCGGTAATTTCCTCGAGATCAAACTGGAATACGTCCTGCCTGATATTGAACTGATCTATGTCACCAATTCCGATCAACAAATATTGCTTCAGAATGAAGTTTATGTCCTGGTTTTACATACCTCGTTTTTACTTGCCGATACGGATGTGACAGGTATCATTGTCATAGCACTGAGTATGAACTCCATATCGAGCCTGCTGGCCAAAATGGACGCTTTGTTGGAGGCGGGCAATGGATAATCTTATTTCACAAGCTTTGAACAAAGCCCATATGGGAATAATGATCGTGGACAGGCATTTAAAAATTGTTGTGTGGAATGCCTGGTTGGAGCGCTTTACTGGCAAGAATGTAGAAGAGGTAGTAGGCTTGAATCTGCTTGAGATCTGCCCACGGTTTAAGTCGAACATGTATTTAAATATTTTGCAAAATGCGCTGTATCATGGACAGAGCAGATTTTGCTCAAGCGCTTTACATAAGGCGTTCATTCTTCCTAATGAAGGAGAGGATGAACAATTATTCAGACAAAATATGCATGTTGAACCGCTCTATCATGAAGATCGGAGTTACGCCCTTATTCAGATTACTGACATGACTAACACCAATACCAGGGTATATAAACTTAAAAATCTGATCAAAGAACTGGAGACGGAGTACGCCAAAATCAAAATCTCCGAGAAAATCAGCAAGCATTTGTCTTTGCATGATCCACTTACCGGTCTGCCTAATCGTCTTGCTTATAATGACCGTCTTGCCTGGGCCATCAGTAATGCCAAAAGAAACCATAACAAACTAGCCGTCATGTTTGTGGATGCTGATGGGTTTAAACAAGTGAATGATACATATGGACACCATGTTGGCGATCAAGTGTTGCTGGAAATGGCAAAGCGATTAAGTGAAACAATTCCAAGTGCGGACACTGTAGCTCGGCTTGGCGGGGACGAATTCATCATTTTAAGCCATCTGAAAGATGATCACGATGCTGAAGTCATCGCCAAAAGATTGGAAGCTGCATTCAGTACCCATTTCAAAATTGCCGGAAACTATATCAACCTTTCGATGAGTATTGGTATCAGCCTATTTCCCAAGCATGGACAGGAGCCTTCCGAACTTCTGAGACATGCGGATGGAGCCATGTACAAGATTAAAAAGAATGGCAAGAATGGTTATGGAATCTATGAACCTGAAAATGCTTAAGAAATCTAAGAATGTCATTTAATAAAGTTGCTATAATAGCAACTTTATTTGTCTATACAATTAACATAAGAAAAAATATGTTTTTTCTATGAATAATATTTTTTTACATATGAAGATGAGAGAGTAGTTATTGAGTAATGTAGTAATCATTCAGCCAGTAATACTTATAAAGGAGTGTGCATATTGAATGTAATAGATGGGTCGATAATCGTACTTTTGCTGTTCAGTTTCTATATTCTATTACTGTACGGAATGCCGATTATCTTAATCATAGTGGGGTATTTCATATTTAAAGGGTACAAGAAGCGCAGGGGTGTGAAGACGAACGATAAGTCGGTGGCTCCTGATGGTCAGCAAGCTAATATTAAACCATAGATTAATGTTGATACCACGATATTGAGCGGGACCAGAGTATGGCCCGATTGAGAGCCGCTATATTAGCGGCTTTTTTGGATTTTATTAAATAAGAAGAAGTCGAAGAGAGGCGATAGTCAACACAACAATAGGGATCAAAAACCCAATATCACATTCAACAACATAGAATTAACCACTCTCTTGTGGATGGTTTCACTATTGTTGACTGAAATACATCTTATAAATATGTCTTTGATGTTAAGGCAAGAAAACTAGCGAATCTATTTCAAAAAAACTGGAACAGTGCTATGATATAAAAGGAAAATAAATCTAATTATTACAATAAATTTAATATATTTACAGAGAGGGATTAAAGATTGAAACTATAATCCAAATATTTTTTATTATGAGGAGGATAAACTATGAATAAGAGAAAAACGAAGAAAGTTAGTACGGTAATGATTTGTATTCTATCGTTATTTTTGGCATCTTCAACAGTCCTGGCTAATACTGCATCTTCACCGTATAGTACACCCAAAATTAAGGGACACACGTACACTTTCACATCTGAAGTATGGACTCGAAATTTCACTACAGGTACGACTGCTGAAGCCGTTGCATCAGTGAAGGCTTCAGCAAGTGTTCCAAATGGATATATGGGAGCTATGGCTAGATTGTACACATCTGGCGGAAGCTTAACAGCTTCAAGTTCCATGACATATAATACGTCGAAAACCTCTAGTTTTTTTGTCTACTCTCCAAGAATAACGACTAAAACGACGTATTATGCTCAGAACGTTGGTGAATTCTATAATGGGAATGGATACACTCGGTATACTGGATACAAATCGCCAAACTTAAAGTTATCGAACGTAAATTCATCAAATGTTTTATTTGAAAACAACACTGAAACATCGGAAACGATTCACGAATTATTGCTTCAAACTAAATATGATGTCAATTCACAGGGCGATACCTATGGCTCAGCATTATCTGAACCAATCATTGGGGTTGAACCCGATTTGATTGCTGCAATTGGCACCAATGGAATCGAGGGTTATCTAAAAGCTGAAGATCTTACACCTAAAATCACTACCATCGAAGAAGCCTTGGCACAAACACAAGTGAATGGTACTGTTCGAACGATTCATTTGTATGATGTAGAAGGAGACAATATTATTGGAGAATTTGATGTAGTTACTGATTATAAAGTAGAATAGAAATTTTTCAGAGTAAAAAAAGCCGCTAAATTTGCGGCTTTTTTGGGTTAAGCTATCCATTTCAATTAAGTTGCTTAGCCGTATTCTTTTCCAAAGTCCTCCATCTTTTCAAGGATCGGTAGTAACTTCATTCCCTTGTCTGTTAACGAATACTCAACTCGCGGAGGAACTTCCGGATATACATCACGTTGAATAACACCATCATTCTCCAACTCTTTAAGCTGCTTTGTGAGGGAGCCTTGAGACAAATCTCCAAGGAATTTTTTGATATCCGAATATCGCCGGGTTTCGTCTTTTAGGTACCATAAGATAAAATATTTCCAACGTCCAGAGAGGACATTCTGAGTAAAAGCTATGGCGTACATGTCACTTTTTCCATCTATAAACTCTTGTTCAAATCCTTCATTGCAAACTCTCATTCATATCACTCCTGATCCAAAGGTACATAAAGATGTACTATGTTCATTTAAATTGCCCTCTTTGCTAATAAAACAAATACACCTATGATGGTGTCAACACCAAAACAATTTAGTTTACCTAAAGTATGAAAGAATAATTAATGTTATCTCGATTGAATAGTTAGCAAGCTAAATAAATATATCATAGAAATGAGTGCCTGATAAGGGCTGGAGACAAACCGATCTTCGATCATACTGTAAATTTTAACAAGGGAGCTGTTTAACAATGAGTAAAAAAATTCGTACAGGTATCATAGGGGCATCCATTAATAACGGGTGGGCGAGTGGTACACATATTCCAGCTATTCAGCATTTGGATGAGTTCGAGCTTACGGCAGTTGGGACAAGTAATATGGTGAGTGCAAAGAAAAGCGCAGAAGCTTTCTATGCAGATCACGGCTTTGACAATATGGAGGAGTTGGCTCAGCATCCTGATGTGGATATGGTCGTTGTCAGTATTAACGTCAAGGAACATTATAACGCCGTTAAAGCCGTCGTGCCTGCGGGCAAACCAATCTATTGTGAATGGCCACTGGGGTCGAATACAGAGGAAGCCTTGGAAATGCAGGAATGGATAGCGTCCGCACAACTGCCAAATGCGATTGGATTACAGGCTAGACAAGCCCCGGCCGTTCAATATGTAAAAGATTTATTGGCAGAAGGTTATGTGGGTAAAGTATTATCTGCTAATTTGAAGATATCCATTGATGGCATGGGTGGCGTTGGTGACAGGTCGAGTGCATACTTGTATGACCGGAAAGTTGGAGGGAACTTGCTGACCATTGTAGGGGGCCATAATCTGGATGCCTTCACTTACATGCTTGGGGACTTTACAGAATTGTCTGCCACCACAGCTCAACAGTTTCCAGAAGTTGAATTGGTAGATATTCAGAAAGTCATCAAGAAAACAACGGATGATCAGATCATGATTACAGGGAAATTGACTAATGGGGCAGCAGCCAGCGTTCATATTCAAGGTGGAGTCAAACATCAGACAGGACTCACACTTGAAATTTTCGGAGACAATGGCACGATTGTTCTTAGCGCCCCTGCATCCATTCAATTCGGATCACATCAATTACGCGGTGCAGGATCTACGGACAACGTGCTTTGTGAACTACCCATTCCCGATGCCTATTACTCGGCTCCACATTCTCTATATAACGACTCCGGAATTGTTCTGAACATGGCTCAGGCTTATCGTAAGTTTGCCAAAGATATTCAAGAAGGTACTACCTTAGCACCTAATTTCGCGGATGCGGTGAAACTTCATCAGTTACTGGATGCCGTCGAGAAATCAGCCCAGACCGGTGAACGTCAATATCTATAACCCTCACTAAACGGAACAAAATCTGATCCATCCATATACTTAGCATGCTAAATATATTCACGCTATAGTAAGGGCACAAATATCTGTGCCTGTCCAGAACGAAGGAGAAAATCGTTATGAAAAAAAGAAGTGAAATGCAACTGGCTTTACAGATGGTTTCGGGTTATGGAGCCGAATTTAGCGCATGGAGAATGCCTGGCACGGATCCTGCAGCTTACACCAATATGGATAGTTATGTAGAACGGGCTAAATTAGCTGAACAAGGAAAGTTTCAAATGATTTTCATCGCTGACACTCCAGCATTATCCAATAATTTAGGCCCACAGACGCCTATGTTCCCTATGGACCCCATGTTGGCACTGATGGCAGTAGCAAGAGAGACACAACACATTGGGCTTGTGGCTACACTCTCTACAACATTTAACTATCCCTATAACATTGCACGTCAGTTCAAAGCACTGGATGTTATCAGTCATGGACGTGTGGGATGGAATGCGGTTACCACATCCGACCCCCTAGCGGCGGCTAATTTCGGTGCCCGGGTTGAAAATCGCCAAGAACGATATGACAAGGCACATGAAAGCATACAAATTGTTCAGGCCTTGTGGGGGAGCTGGGAACCAGACGCTTGGACGTTAGATGTAGAAGGAGGGGAATTTGCGGATATGGACAAAATCCAGTCTATTAACCTTCAGGGTCAATATTATGCATCTCGTGGTCCTTTGCCCATTCCGCCCTCTGAGCAAGGGCAGCCAGTGATTTTCCAGGCAGGGGGAGGAGGTGAAGGATTAGAATTAGCTGGGAAATATGCTTCGGGAGTGTACGCCAATCCTTATGATATTACGTCTGCCCGTGAACACAGACAAGCCATAAGGCAAAGTGCTGCCCGTTTTGGTCGAAACCCCGATGATATCAAAATGTTTGCAGGTTTTATGTTTTCTCTGGCTTCAACGGAGGAAGAAGCTCTGGATCGTCGGAAACAGCTTATGAGCTTTAATCCTCAGGAAATTCCCAGCAGGGTAAGTTACCTCGGCTCCATGGTTGGTTTACCCTTATCGGTAAACTCCGTAGATATAGATCAACCTTTAGCGGCAGACTTGTTGAGAAATGCATATGCCAACCCCATGGACCCACGTTCTCCGAGAGCCTTAAAGTTATTAAAAGAGGGACTCGCTGTAAGGGATGTTCTCGCTCACGGGGTCATCAACTATCATCCGGTTGTTGCAGGCACCCCGACACAGGTTGCTGACTTCTTGGAAGAATGGTTTTTGGCTGAAGCATGTGACGGATTCTCAGTCGTGCCCGATGTATCTTTTGATGGCGTTGCAGATTTTGTGAATCAGGTAGTACCTATCTTGCAGGAACGCGGTTTGTTCCATAAGGAATATGAAGGAAAAACACTACGCGAGAATATGGGCGTTCCTTACGAATACGGATTGCAGGAACATGGAATCAACGAATAAAGGAGAGGTTTTTAATGAATAACACAATTGAATTGCTTCATAACCATACATCGTTTCGTTCTTACACATCTCAACCCCTAACTGAGGAACAAATAGATGCAATATTTCAGGCAGCAAATCAAACTTCATCGTTCAGTCTTCTGCAGGCGGTATCCATTATACGCATCACAGATCCAGTACTTCGAAAAAAACTCAGACATCTGTGTGTCGATCAACCCTATATTGAAGAAGCGGCAGAATTCTGGATCTTCTGTGCAGATTTCAACCGGAATCATGAAATCGCTCCGGATGTGGATATTGAATATATTGAATTTCTGTTGATTGGTTCATTCGATGCCGGCCTGATGGCACAAAATGCGTTAACCGCGGCTGAATCGATGGGACTTGGCGGAGTGTTCATTGGTGGGGTCAGAGCTAATATTAGCGAACTATCTGACGCATTGGATTTACCTAAATATGTTATCCCTCTGGTGGGATTATGTATCGGTAATCCAGCTGGAGATAAGCCGGAACTGAAACCTCGGCTCCCTCAATCCATGGTATTGCTTGATAATCAATACCAACCAATGGATCAAGAGAAATTAGCAATCTATGATGAGACCATGCTGAAGTATTATGAAAATCGTCCGACGAGAGCCCCTTTCACCGTAAAAAAAGTAAAAGGATGGAGTGCCCATATCCAGGATCACCTCGAGAGAAGTATTCAACCGCAAATGATGACCTATTTGAACAAGCAAGGTTTTGCCAAAAAATAAGGACTAAACCAATCTTTCCGGTGAAACTTGGATAGGAAAAGGCCCTTAAAGACGACACAAAGGTGAATTGACACCTGTATATCTCCATGATACATTTAGTCTGCTAAATATAATTCGGATGTAGGGAGGGATCGTTCATGACAGATACAGTAGATTGTGAAATTCGACAGTCTTTAGACCGAATTTCCTCCCAAATGCGACGAAATTATAGTGAATCTCTTCGGGAACTTAATCTCTATGTAGGGCAAGATAATTTGTTGTATCGGCTGTGGTTGGGTGATGGGGTAACACAGATGCAACTAAGTGAACATATGAAATGCGAACCACCAACGGTTACAAACATGGTCAAATCACTGGAACAGAACGGATTTATATATCGTAAGCGTGATGTACAGGATGCAAGGATCATGCGTATCTTTCTAACCGATAAGGGCAAAGAATTAGAAAAACCGGTTGAGTATAAATGGAGAGAGCAACAAGAGAAACTACTTCAATCCATTTCTTCGGAAGATCGGCTGATATTGAGGCAATTCATGCAACAAATGGAGCGAAATATTTTATAACTTATGCCAAGATTCACGTAAGCTAAATAAATGAACGAAACAGAGCCGCTATTATAGCGGCTTTTTTTATTGCCAATAGCTATACTTTCTTGCCCGGAACAAGAATTTGTACTGTCCGTTTCCGAATTTACGATTATACCTCTAATGCTGGGATAAGATTGTGATAATTCAAGTTAATTTTGTTCATTTAGATGTTTAAGAGATTACAGTACACTGAAAGAACATACAAACGGAACACACTAAATATAAAAAATGTGAGGAATTATAATTCGTTGGAGGTTTTAACGTGAAGACCAAAAATATCTGGTTTAATCAACCTGCTGGAACATGGGAAGAGGCATTACCTATCGGAAATGGAACTCTTGGAGGCATGATTTTTGGGAAAACACAGATCGAGAGAATTCAGCTTAATGAAGATAGTCTGTGGTATGGTGGTCCGATGCAGCGGAATAATTCTCAAGCACTTGAATCTTTATCTCAGATCAGAAGCCTGATTTTTGACGGTAAGATTAGGGAAGCAGAAGAACTCGCAGCAGATACTCTGGTAGGTGTTCCTGACGGGCAAAGACATTATGAGCCATTAGGGGACTTCTATATCGCTATGGATCACAGTGAACATGAACCAAATGGATATCAAAGACATCTCGATCTGGAACAAGGCAAGGTAAACGTGCATTATACCGCAGATCAATCCATTTACAGCCGTGATTATTTTGCTAGCTACCCGGATCAAGTGCTCGTTGTTCATCTCAAATCAAGCGTGCCTGGAAAGTTATCTTTCTCCACTGTTTTTGGCAGGGGAGCTGTTCTGGAATCAACATCCTATTCCGATATTCTTAAGCATCCTGTTGGTTTCCAATCCTATCTGGACCGGATCGAGAAGCGTGGAACGAATAACTTGATCATTCGGGGAAGAAGTGGGGGAGAAGAAGGAATCCGATTTTGTTGTGCGATTCGCCTTATATCTGAAGGGGGGCAGGTTCATTATTCAAGCGGTCAGCTTTCTCTGAAGAATGGTGATTCAGCGACTATTCTAATCACGGCTTGCACGGATTTCCGAGTACCTAAGGAACAACTCGAAGTGGAGTGCCTCCGCAGGATTGATACTGCTTCCGCAAAACCATATAGCGAACTGCTCGCCGATCATGTCTCGGACTATCAATCCTTATTCGAAAAGATGGATATACATCTCGAAGATGAAAATAAAGATGTGATATGTTCCGAACTTCCAATCGATCAGCGCCTTGAGCGGCTTAGAGCTGGTCAGCACGATCCGGAACTGCTGAGTCTATATTTTCAATTCGGTCGCTATCTGCTTATCTCAAGCAGTCGTCCAGGTTCTTTACCGGCAAACCTTCAAGGGATATGGAATAAAGACATGCTTCCTGTATGGGACAGCAAATATACGATTAATATTAATACACAGATGAACTACTGGCCTGCAGAAAGCTGCAATCTGTCTGAATGTCACGTTCCATTGTTTGATTTTATAGATCGACTGCAAGTCCGGGGAAAGGAAACCGCTAGAACCATGTATGGTTGCAAGGGATTCGTTGCTCATCACAACTCGGATATCTGGGCAGACGCTGCTCCGCAGGATGTATGCATGACATCGACGTTTTGGACTATGGGAGGAGCATGGCTTTCATTACATCTATGGGACCACTATGAATACAATAAGGATGTTCAATTTCTCAAAAAAGTTTACTCCACGATGAAAGATGCGGCTATCTTTATTCTGGATTATCTAATAGAGGATCCTTCCGGCAATTGGGTGATATGTCCTTCGTCCTCACCGGAAAATCGCTATATATTAGATAATGGAGAGTCGGGGGCTTTATGTTTTGGTGCTTCAATGGACAATCAGATTATTAGAGAACTCTTCTCGCGTTGCATTGAAAGCACCCAAATTTTGCGAGAAGATCAGGAATTCGGAGAATTACTCCGTAGTGCTTTAACCAAAATACCGGAGACCTCCATTGGCAAACATGGCCAGATCCAAGAGTGGAGTAACGATTATGATGAATTGGAACCGGGCCACAGGCATATTTCCCATTTATTCGCTTTGCATCCTGGAACGCAAATTACGTTGCAATCAACGCCTGATCTCGCCAAGGCGGCTCGTGTAACACTCGACAGAAGACTGGAACACGGTGGTGGACACACAGGATGGAGCAGGGCGTGGATTCTCAACATGTGGGCACGATTAGAGGAGTCGGAACTTGCACACGATAACATCGTTGAACTTCTACGTTCCTCCACGTTACCCAATCTGTTTTGTGACCATCCTCCATTTCAAATTGATGGGAACTTTGGAGGTACTGCAGGTATAGCAGAGATGCTTCTTCAGAGTCATAACGAAGTAATCAGATTGTTACCTGCTTTGCCATCAGCTTGGCCAAAAGGATATATTCGTGGTATTCGGGCTCGTGGCGGATTTGAAATAGATCTGGAATGGAATAATGGTCGTCTATTCAATACCAGAATTCGCTCTATTGCAGAATCAAGAGTAACCGTATCCTATCTGGACCAAAAGATAGAATTAACCTTTCCTGGCCCCAATTCAATAATTGAACTAAGAGGATACGACTGGAATAACAAATAAGAACTTACTGATTACCTGAGCGAATGCCGGCTGACAAAACTGCCGGTATTCGCTCTTTTTTTTGGCTGAGATAAGATATAGGCAAGTGTTGGCGTGTTTTTGCTCAATGCAAATAAGATTTCGACAGCTCTATACGGCGACTAGCGACGAAGATAACAACAGCTCATTCTGGATTGGATCAAACAGGTATTCTGAGGTCTCATTCATATCAGATATATGACTTCCTTATCGTTTCGCGCAATAAATATAGCCGTTTGTGCAATGAAATTGCAGACATGAACCTATAAAATGTAACCATCCTAGCATGATGAATACCATCGGGTGGGGTTGTCAGACCTATAATCGTTATGATCAAGAATATGGCTATGGCAAAAAAGGATGGATGTCTGAACGCTTCTGTCATTCGGAAGGACTGGTCACTGAAAAATATGCGGATGGTACGCCAGCCAGCACCTGGTTTTGCCTGATGCCATGGGCCAGTGGATCGATCATTGAAGGCCTCGTTGGCGACTATTGGGATTATGCACGACATGAATGAATGTATTATGCAATAACTACAACAGTCACCATATTAGATTCATTCCGCCGAAAGGGAGAGACGCTACCGGCGGTTTATTTTCGTTGGAGGAAAGGGGACACACGGATGTTAAAAGTATTACTGGTAGATGACGAGATGTATGTACGAAAAGGGCTGTATGAACTCATAAATTGGATGGATCTTAACATGGAGATTATCGGAGAGGCAGAGAACGGTGCAGAGGCATTAAATCTGATTGAAAGCCTGCAACCAGACGTGATTATAACAGATATCCGCATGCCAATCCTGGATGGACTGGAACTGATACGTGCCGTAGAGAAAATGCCACATCTGGAACCTGTGTTCATTATCATCAGTGGTTATCATGACTTCAAATATGCACAGCAAGCAATCAGGTACGGTGTTCATGACTATATCCTGAAGCCTATTGATGATGAAGAACTGACGGCGACGTTGCAGAAGTCAGCTAATCTGATTTGCAATAAAAGAAAACATATTCTTTTAGCTGAGGGACAGGCCAGTAACATCATGCTGGAGGATGTGATCAAAGGCCATGTACAGAAGGAGGATGAACATCGATATGCCGAGATGCTTGGGATCAATCGTAACTCCAGTCTGCTCATGACTTTGATTGAACTTCAGACCGGATTAGATGCAATTAAAATTACGATTGAACAGCTACGTGAAGCAGTACATTCTCTGGAGAGTAATTTATGTAAAATGTTCATCAGTGAGCAACAACGCGGCACGTTTGCTTTATTACTGTTGTGGCCTGATCATCATCAAGGGGGTCCGGCGTTGCAGGATAAACTGCATAATATTCATATAACACTGAGCAAAAGGTTTAACCTGGATATCGGTCTTTACGCAGGAACACTTGTCAAAGAAATTGGTGATGTCCCACAATCCCTTATGGCGGCTGAAGAAGCAGCCAAGCATAAATATGCTGAAACTGGTGGTGTCGTACGTTATACGGAGATCAAGGACAAACGGCTGTTTGTTTTTAATGTATACCAAGACGAGGTGGATCAATTAATTCTGAGCCTGGAAGAGGGGAATAGGTCAGCTTATCACGAGATTGTAGAAGAGAAATTCAAATTGTTTCATATGAATCGATTTTCTTCTCAGGCTGTATCGGGTTCTCTTTTGCGTTATATAACGGGTATTCTCGCTGTGGTCCACGAAATGGGCGGTAATGATGAAGGGTTGCAACAACTGAAGGAGCTGGCACAACAAAGTCATGAAGGTTGGAATTTACGACTATTGAAAGATGCTTTTCTCATCGCGTTGGAGGAAGCCGAGGATTATGTCTCTCATCTGCGGATGGAGCGATCCAAAGGTGATATCAGCAAGATCAAACGATATATTGATGCAAATTATACCGAGAACATCAATCTCAAAAGCATTGCTGCGCTCTTCTACATGAACCCCGTTTATCTTGGGCGATTATTCCGCAAAAGTTACAATCAATACTTTAATGACTATCTGCTCAACCTGCGGATTCATGAAGCGAAGAAGTTATTGCGCCAGACGGATCTGAGAATGTACGAGGTTGCTGCACGTGTAGGATTTCAGAATGCGGATTATTTTGTAACTCAGTTTGAGAAATTGGTTAAGTTATCACCTACAGAGTATCGCAATCTCCTTATGGGAAATGAGCAGCGAGGTGCACAATGCCAAGATGGAACCTGAATTACATGAAGCTTCGAGATAAGCTACTGCTTATGTATGTCTTATCTGTGTTTATTCCCATCGTTGTTACCAATGTGGTGTTCTACAATGTCACATCTGCCAATATTCGCAGTCAGAAAACTCGTGATGCCGGCATGGCACTGAACAATCTGAAGAATGACCTGCGGGTAACCATTGATCAGGGCGTCGGCCTCTCTTATTCGTTATATACTGACCCTGTATTCAATGACACCATCTCCCGTTCATTTCAAAGTCATTTTGAGTACATTGACGCTTATAATTCCTATCTAAAAGGGCAATTCTCCGGTCAAATGAATCAGGGAATTCGCTGGTATCAAGTGTATACCGATAATTCTACCATTTTATCTTCCGGTTATATTGATCGTTTAACTGACGATGTCCGCAACTCGGACTGGTACGTTCAATTTCAGGCATACTCCGCCCCTTATCCGGCATTGATCTCATCGGATCAGATGTTAAGTCTGGTTCAAAGGCTCGACAATCTGGACACTGGGGGGAGAGAGCAGTTACTTAAAATTGACCTGAATATGGATATGATCAAGCAGTATTTTCACAACAGCGGATTTGATGGAAAAGTGTATCTTCTTGATCCGGGGGGACACATCCAATTTTCAAATGATCCTACAGCAGAAGAAGCTCAGATAGGGAAACGTTACAGCGAGATCCAGTTTCCAAACAAAATGATTCCCTTTGAGATTACGTATACAGGTATTAACTATCTGGAAGGGTGGTCCCTGCATGGAGTGATGGATGAAGAAATTGTGTTGAAGGAGGTGCGGAAGTCCCGTTCCTTCGTCGTATGGCTGGCTTGCATTAATTTTGTCCTGCCTTCTATTATCATCGCGGCGATGTCCAGATCCATCCATGTCAGGCTGGTGCGTATTCTAAAACATATGAAAAAAGTAAAAACACAGAATTTCCAGACGATTCCGCCTGAAGATGCAAGAGATGAAATAGGTCAACTCACGATGGAATTTAATCGAATGACCGAGACGATCCATAACCTGATTCATGAGGTATATCTCGCCGACATCCAAAAGAAAGACCTGGAGTTGAAGCAGCAGGAAGCACAACTTCATGCGCTCCATAGTCAGATCAACCCACATTTTTTGTTTAATACGCTGGAGTCGGTACGTATGCGGAGCCTCATCAAAGGTGAGAAAGAGACTGCCAAAATCGTGCATAACATGGCCAAGATGTTTCGCAAGTCGATTAGTTGGAATCAGAATGATGTGACAGTGAAGGAAGAATTGGAACTCATCGAGAGTTTTTTGCAAATTCAGAAATACCGCTTTGGAGAAAAACTCCAATATACCATTGAGGCAGATCCTGCGGTACTGATGTACCGAATCCCCAAGATGGTTATCCTTCCCTTTGTTGAGAATGCAAGTATTCATGGAATTGAGTCATCTCCGGGTGTAGGCATCATTCAACTCTTTGTTTCAATGGAAAATGAACAGCTCCATATCAGACTAACGGATAACGGTATAGGGATGTCACAAGCAAAATTAGAAGAGTTGTTAAGTTACCTGGATCAAAACACCGATATGGGAGAGCATGTTGGCATGAAAAATGCGTATAGTCGCTTAAAACTTTGTTATAAAAATCACTTTACATTCGACATCCAGACATGGGAAGGAGAAGGTACGCGTATCCAAATTAAGCTTCCACTTGATCCATCAGCCATGCCAGGCGACTAAATACGAGGGATATACTTTTCAAAGTAGGAGGTACACTTTCATGGGTAACTTTGAAAGCGCTATCTTGATATATTGAGAAGGCTTAAAGACACAAACAATACTTTAAGGGGGCATTTGCTACATGTTTAGAAAAAAAAACATTATAACAGGTCTGGCCATTTTACTGGCTGTAACCCTGGCAGGTTGTAATAAAGCCAGCCCGGAAGCCTCTTATCCTGACAGTAATGACAACACCCCGGTCACCTTTAAATATTTCACGTTTGGCGGTGGCAAGAAGGACATTCTGGCAAGCAGCACGACCATTGGCAAGAAGCTACAGGAACAAACAGGCGTTGACTGGAAGATGGAATATCTGGTCGGTGACGGTGCAACCAAGGCAGGTGTAATGATTGCGAGTGGGGATTACCCCGACATCATCGACTCCAGTGGTGAAATGGCCAAATTGATGGATGCAGGATCTTTTATCCCGCTGGATGAACTGATCGATCAATATGGGCCTAACATCAAGCGGGTATACGGGTCTTATATGGACAAATTCAGACAGGAGGATGGAAAGATATACTTCTTGCCATACACTGCCAACATCGGTTATGTGTCAGAGCCTAATTTTCAGACCGGCTTTTATATTCAGCGTGCTGTGTTAAAAGAGTTTAACTATCCCAAGATCAAAACGCTGGACGAATATTTTGACTTGATTGAGCAATACAAGCAAAAGCATCCGCAGATCGATGGAAAAGAAACCATCGGCTTCGCCACACTTGCTGGTGAATCGGGCAGCTTTTTCACCCTGCTAAATCCGGCTATGCATCTGGCAGGTTATCCAAACGATGGCAGTGTGATGGTGGATATGCAGAGTCATGAAGCCAAACTGGTAGCCGGATCTGATTATCAGAAACAATGGATTCAGAAGCTGAGCGAGGTTAACGCACAGGGGATGTTTGATCCAGAATCCTTCACAATGAACCAGGATCAGTATCTCGCCAAGTTGACGTCCGGTCGGGTGCTGGGATATTTCAGTTACTCCTGGCAAGTTGGAGACGCAACGAACAACCTCAAGAAGGCTGGTATTGACGATAAACGATACGTATCTCTACCGATCGTATTTGATGACAGCGTCAAAGACCAGTATGTGGACCCGCCAGGTTTTGTGAACAACTACGGTGTCGGAATTACCGTAAATGCCAAAGATCCCGTGCGAATTATTAAATATTTTGATAATTTGCTCAAGGAAGAAAACCAAATTCTGGTTCAATGGGGTGTTGAGAACGAGACGTATAGTGTGAATGATGAGGGCCGCTTTTACTTTGAAAATGATGACCAACGCAAAGCACATGAAGATCCGGAATTAAGTCGTAAATTCGGCTTTGACTATTTTAATTACAGCTGGCCTCGTTACGGGAATAACTCCGTGCTGGAGGATGGCAACGCCTATGGACCGGGCAACCAACCAGAAGTGGCTACCTTTAGTTACACGGACGGTGACAAGCTGTTGTTAGAGAAATATGGTGTGGAGACATTCACAGAACTATTCAGCACACCGGATGAGCGTCCTTGGTCTCCTGCTTGGTCTATTGCACTGGAGCAGGGCTCTCCTGAACAGATTTTTATCACCAAGGCAGAAGACCTCCAGAAGAAATATTTACCCAAAATGATTATGGATTCGCCTTCCACTTTCGAGAACACATGGAATGAATATATGAGTCAATTGAATCAACTCGACAAGAAAACATACGAAGCTACGATAACACAGGCAGTTAAGGATCGTGTAGCTGGCAAATGGTGAGTGTAATCCACGAGAGAAAACACGGAACGGGGGAATATTCACATGTTAAAACCAAAATTTAGAACAGCGGGTTTAGCTGTATTACTAACAGCTTTGCTGGCTGGGTGCAGTCAGAACAGTTCGTCATCAGCGCCTTCAGCCACAGGTGATGATGAGAACAGTCCAGTCACGTTCTCGTATTACATGTTCTCTCCAGGCAAGAAGGATGTTCTGGCAAGCGAAACAACCATCGGTAAAGCGTTGCAAGAGCAGACGGGTGTGGACTGGAAGATGGAATATCTGGTAGGTGATAGTGCTACAAAAGCCGGCGTCATGATTGCCAGTGGAGACTATCCTGATGTCATTAGCTCCAGTGGTGAGATGTCCAAGTTACTGGATGCCGGGGCCTATATTCCGCTGGATGATCTGATTGAGGAATATGGTCCTAATATCAAAAGGGTGTATGGACCATATTTCGATAAAATGAAAAATGCCGAAGACGGTAAAATCTATGCCCTGCCTTATACGGCTAATCAGGGTGAGTATTCAGGTAGTCCAAATGTGGGCGGAGGAGCTTTCTGGATTCAACGATCTGTGCTCAAAGAGTTTGATTATCCCAAGATCACTACACTGGATGAATATTTTGATCTAATTCAGGATTATAAGGAAAAACATCCAACTGTCGACGGTGCAGACACAATCGGATTTGTGTCACTTGCGGGTGTGGCTAATAACTTCTTCACACTGCAAAATCCAGCGATGCATCTTGCCGGTTATCCGAACGATGGCAGTGTTATGGTGGACATGACTACCCATGAGGCAAAAGTTGTCGCCGGAACAGATGCCCAGAAAAAATGGATTCAGAAGTTAAATGAGATCAATGCTCAAGGTATGCTTGATCCGGAATCCTTTACGATGAACAAAGACCAGTATTTGGCCAAGCTGACTTCGGGTCGTGTGTTAGGATACTTCAATTATGGCTGGCAGATTGGGGATGCATCGAAAAACTTGCTCTCTGCAGGCATTGATGAGAAGCGCTACGCTCCACTTCCGATTGTGTTTGATGAAGGAATCAAGGATCAGTATGTGGATCCTCCCGGCTTTGTCAACAACTATGCAACAGGTATCTCGGTGAATGCCAAAGACCCTGTTCGTATCATCAAATATTTTGATAATTTGCTGAAGGAAGAGAATCAGGTTCTGGTGCAATGGGGAATCAAGGATGAGACGTACAGTGTGGATGAAAAGGGCCGATTCTATTATGCAAATGAAGATCAACGCAAGGCTCATGATGATCTGGAGCTCAGCCGTAAATTCGGGTTCACCTACTTTGGGACAGACTGGCCGAAATATGGCGGTGAATCTACACTAACCGATGGTAACGCTTATAGCCCTGGCAACCAGCCGGAAGTGGCCGCTGCATCTTACACCGAGGGAGATAAGAAATTCCTTGAAGCCTACGGTATCCAAACCTTTAGTGAATTGTTTAACAAACCGGAAGAGCGGCCTTGGTTCCCGGCATGGTCCATCGCATTGGAGCAAGGATCACCTGAACAGATCTTCACGACCAAATCGGATGATTTGCAACGTAAATACTTGCCGGAGATGATCTTGGGAGCGCCATCGAATTTTGATAAATTGTGGGATGCCTACATGGCTGAACTGAACAAATTGGATAAAGCTGGTTATGAAGCGACCATTACCAAAGTTGTGAAGGATCGTGTTGCAGGAAAATGGTAATACGAACACTTTAAGTGCGTGTTCAATAAGACCGGTTTTCAGTACCAAGAAGATGGGATGAAGCTAGAAATGGAGTAGCGGAGCGTAGGGAAAACTACGTGAGCAACGGACATTTCGGCTGAATTCCATATTCGATGCTGATGATGCCGCAAGGCGTCTTTCGTGTTCAAAAGCGGACTTTTTGAACAACCTCTTTAAAACAAACTGTTACATGCGCAGGAGAAGACGAAAGAGCATAAACTCCGGCTTCTCCTCGCATGAATAACAGCACAGGAAAGGAGCAGGTTCACCGTGGAGAAACCTAATGTCTCCCTTAACTCGATGCCTCCAGCCTCGAGTCCGAAGGGAACCAGAGCACACTCGTTCTTTAAGCGACTTGTGCAGCAACGAACGCTTGCCTGGATGTGTATTCCTTTTGTCATCTGGGCTTTTATCTTCAAGTACCTGCCGTTATGGGGATGGACCATGGCTTTTCAGAATTTCAAACCGGCGAGGTCCTTCTCCGATCAGCAGTGGGTAGGCTGGCATCATTTTAGTATCTTGTTTGAGGACAATACCTTCTACCGGGTGCTGCGAAACACACTCGTTATGAGTTCCATTAAACTGGTGTTGGGATTTGTTACAGCAATTACACTGGCCCTTTTGCTGAATGAGCTGAAAAATGTCATATTTAAACGTTTTGTGCAAACCGTCAGTTATCTGCCTCACTTTATCTCGTGGGTGGTTGCTTCCAGCATTGTATTAACAGTCCTGTCACCAGATGGAATTATCAATCTGCTGCTGATGAAGCTTCACCTGATTGACAGTCCGGTACTATGGATGGGGAAAGGAGAATACTTCTGGGGTATTCTGGGGGCAACTGAGGTCTGGAAAGATGTCGGTTGGAACACCATTATCTATCTGGCAGCGATTACGGCAATTGATCCGGCGCAATATGAAGCTGCCGAGATTGATGGAGCCAGTCGCTTCAAACGGATGTTATATATCACCCTGCCTGGCTTGAAACCGGTTATTGTGATCTTGTTGATCATGAACATGGGAAGTATTCTTGAATCCGGATTCGAACCACAATATCTGCTGGGTAACGGGATGAATATGGACTATTCGGAGAATCTGGACATCTTTGTACTGAAATATGGATTAGGGATGGGGAACTTTTCCTTAGGTACAGCAGCTGGCATATTCAAAACGGTGGTCAGCTTCATCTTCCTTTTCTCAGCGAACTATATAGCCAAAAAAATGGGAGAGAGCAGACTATTCTAAAAGGAGGCCTATGCCATGCGAAAAGGAAACACATCCCGCTTGCGGAATAGCAGCACCGGGGATCGAGCGTTTGACACCTTTAACATCATCTTCATGGTATGTCTGATGATTGTGACGATTTATCCCTTTGTTAATATGATTGCCGTATCCTTCAATAATGCAAACGATGCCATTCGGGGTGGAATATATCTATGGCCTCGTGTATGGACACTGGACAACTACAAATACATTTTTGGCGAATCCGATATCTATCACGCAACTCTGATCTCAGCGCTGCGTACGATCATTGGAACCGTGGTGTCCGTCTTCTGTACAGCCATGCTCGCGTATACGGTTAGTCGTCAGGAATTTGTGCTTCGCAAGTTTGTTACGATGTTTTTTGTATTCACCATGTACTTCAGCGGGGGGTTGATCCCCGGTTATCTGCTGATTCGAGACCTTGGATTGATCGGTTCCTTCTGGGTATATATCATTCCGGGTGTAATTGGTGTCTTCAATATGATTGTCATCCGTTCATTTATTGAAGGTCTTCCTGAAGGCATTCTGGAGTCAGCCCGTATTGACGGGGCAGGGGAGTTCACGACATTTATCCGCGTTGTCCTGCCGCTAACGATTCCCGCAATGGCAACCGTATCACTCTTTGTAGCTGTGGGACAATGGAATTCCTGGTTCGATGTATTCCTGTACAACTCTTCCAATAAAGAATTAAGCACATTGCAATATGAGTTGATGAAGATTCTTCAAACTTCGACAACCTCAGCGACTTCATCAGCAAGTGATGCTTATCAGTCTGCCGAGAGCAATGCAACGGCGGTCACACCAACCTCGATTCGAGCGACCATGACCATTATTGCAAGTGTTCCTATTCTGATGGTGTATCCGTTCTTACAGAAATACTTTGTCCAGGGTATGACGATTGGTGGCGTGAAGGGATAGTCATGACCTGTATAACTTCATTGAATCTGTGAAAACGCAACAAACTATACCGCATTAGCGTCTATTCATCCATAGGATAACAACAGGAGTGAAACAAATGCATGTAAAATGGATGACGATTATTGGTGCCGTTGTCGGCTCTATGCTTATAGGGGTGGGAACGGCAGCTGCGGAAGAAACGTTTGTTGATCTAAAGTATTCCAAGTGGGCAGAGGATGGCATCACGTATATGGCGAAACGGGGAACAGTAGCCGGATACGGCAATGGGATCTTCAAGCCAGAGGCACTTGTGACAAGGGCACAAGCCGTCACTTTTATGGTGCGCGAGCTTTATCCAGATCAGCTTCAAAGAGCAGTGGAAGGTACAACCTATTCGGATGTTCCAACTACACACCCCTTCCATCGAGAAATCATGATAGCTGCTAAAAATGGTCTTGCAAGTGGTTTTCCTAACGGAACTTTCCGTCCGGACGCACCACTTAGCCGCGCAGAGACTGCGGCCTTCCTTACACGGGCATATTCACTCGCTGAAGGTAAGAAGCCCGCAGCATGGACAGATACGGACAGGCATTGGGCAGCAGCACCCATTCTTATTATGAGTTCAAACGGCTTGGTCGGCGGTTATTCAGATGCCACCTTCCGTCCGAATCAAGCTGTCACGCGCGCTGAATATGCCGTATTTATGGCGAGAGTAATTCGCTTCGAACGTGAAGCGGCCATTCGGACACAAGATTGGGACAAACTGATATCCTATATGACGGTAAGCGAGCAAGTTGGTCAGATGCTTATGCCCGACATTAGGCAATGGAATGGTAAAGCGACAACGACCGTTAATGAGGGGCTGAAACGCACGATCCATGATCAGGACTTGGGCGGACTTATTCTTTTTGACAAAAATATTGTAGACGTGACGCAGCTTACAACGTTCACACATGATATACAAAGAGAAGCAGGTGACATTCCTCTATTTCTTAGCATCGACCAAGAAGGAGGCGTTATTAAACGAATACCAGGAGGTACGAACCTTCCCGGTCAGATGGCGCTTGGCGCAACTGGAGATGCAACACTAGCCGAAGCAGCTGGTCAGCTGACAGGGGAGGAGCTGAAGGCACTGGGACTGCAGATTAATTTTGGGCCAGTGCTGGACATCAACAGCAATCCAGATAACCCCATCATTGGTATACGGTCGTTTGGCTCGGATGCGGATTTGGTGACACGGCTTGGTCTGGCAACAATAAAAGGGCTACAGCAATCAGGGGTGATGGCGGCAGTTAAGCATTTTCCGGGACATGGAGATACAACGGTAGATTCCCATCTTGGTATGCCTGTGCTTGCCCATAACCGAGAACGGCTTGATGCGGTAGAATTAAAACCGTTTCGGGCTGCGATTGAAAATGGGGCAGAGATGATTATGACCGCGCATATTGCTTTCCCTTCCATAGACAACGAACATGTCACTTCGCTCAAGGACGGTGAACGTGTGCCGATTCCTGCCACCTTATCGAAAAAGGTACTGACAGGACTTCTTCGCGGAGAGCTTGGATACGAAGGTCTCATTGTGTCTGATGCCTTTACCATGAATGCAATTGCAGAACATTTTGGGGAGAATCAATCGGTAGAACGCGCCGTTTCCGCAGGTGTTGATATCATCCTTATGCCAAAAAAATCAGTAGCGGCCCATCAAACGCTGGTAAACGCGGTGAACAATGGAACGATCAAGGATGAAACCATACATGCATCTGTGAAACGAATCTTGGAGATGAAAGCGAAATATGGTTTATTTGAACGCAGTCAAACCCTCGCGCAAAAGCTAACTCAGCTTAACGGTATCATCGGATCGAAGGCGCACCGAGCAGTGGAGCAGACAATCGCAGAGCGGGCGGTCACTGTACTCAGTAGTCACGAAGGCGTGCTTCCTGATCTAATCAAGCAAGGCGACCGGGTTGTTATTGTCGCAGCTGAGCAGGAACAGGCGAAACAGCTTGAGAAGCAACTGTTGCAAGCCGCTAATAATCTGTCGTTAAAAACTGAAATATCACTTGTTGGACAAGGCAACATGAATGAAACACTTCAGGCGATTGGCAAGGCCGATTACGTCATTCTTGCTTCTTACCAATTCCGCAATGTGGCCAGCCAGTTCGGTTGGGGTGATTATCAAACCTTGATTAATGCGATGAACAAGAGTAATCAGCGATACACGCTGTTGTCTCTCGGTAACCCTTACGAAACGATCTATTTGCAAAACGTGCGCTCAGGAATTGCTGTGTATGGAAAGCAGGAGCCAAATACGTCTGCCGGGATCAAAGTATTGCTTGGTCAACTAAAAGCTGGAGGACAGTTGCCCGTACTAACGGATTAACGCTTAATTAATGAAGAAAAAAACGGATTCCAATATACGGAATCCGTTTTTTATTTCAAACTTTTGTTTTATCGATCCATATACCATGCCATCACTCGGGTATTTCTTCGCTACAAACAAAATGAAGCAGCATCTTCACAAATTGCTCCGTCATCCGCATATCCAATGAATTATCATGAGCACCACGAATAGTTACCATGCGCTGGAGCATGCCCATCATCGTTGTGAAGATAAACTGAGCCAGATCCAGCGGAGGGGACGGGTTCTTAATACTGCCGTCAACAACACCTTGGGATAAAGCGTCCATCAGGAAATGATTTTCTTTCCCGTTCTGGTTGAACTTATCATACTCTTCTCTTAATTCAGGGCTAAAATCATACATCTCATAGTTGATATCAAATAATTGAATAAACCGGATGTAGTCTGGATGATTCTCGGCATAAACAACCCATGCATTCAACATAACCGTGAGTTGTTCTCGCCCGTTCAAGTCCTTCGTTGAAGCACGGCTAACCTCATCCGTTAAATGTTCGATCAGTTGCATCTGAATGGCTAGAAGAAGCTCATCCATAGACTGAAAATGTTTATAAAAGGTCACTCTACTAAGTTCAGCTTTCGTACATACATCCTTAATCTTCACCTGGAGCAATCCATATTTCAAAAAAAGCTCCTTACCTGCTGCAATCAAATCATCACGATGTTTATTTCCCAATTGTTGATGCCAGTTTTCATTCACTTGTATACAATTGTCCTTTCTTCGAACGAAATGCGTTCAAGGTCAGTCCGAGTGAAGCGAGTAGCATAATTGCACCAAAAATATACGGGAAGTTTATGTTTTTGTCAAACAATAGTCCTGCGATCAGCGGCCCAATCACCGTGCCGAGACTGGAAAAAGTAGTATTCAGACCGGATGCATAACCTTGCCGATCTCCTGCATTTTTGGATATTAACGTGCTGACCGAAGGTCGCAAAAACGAATTGAATGCAAAGAATAACGCAGAAGCGAACAACAGAAACACAAGGTTGACCTTAATTAACATTAACAATAGAGCTATGGGTGTGACTATTAAAGATAGACGGATCAACTTAACTTCACCGATTCTCTGTACGAACCAATCCAAAAGCCAGATCTGCACAACGATACCGATAATCGCGCCCAAAGTAATAATGATGGAGATTGTTGCAGCGTCGAATCCGTATTTTTGCTCTGCAAAAAGAGCGAATACTGTCTCATAACTCATGAGACCAAAGGTCATGACAAGCAACACAATCAAGTATTTGAAATAGGGGACTTTAAAAGAACTCCAGATTTTTTTGCCCAAGTGATCTCCTTTTTGAAGACGGATGGAGACCGTTCTTTTCTCCGGGGGAAGTGTCTCAGGCAATAGCAACGTCATTAGGGCCGCAATCAGTCCCAGCCCCGCTGCGAAGAAATAGGGCATGCGAATGCCCATCTCGGCGATGAGACCGCCCAGACCAGGTCCCAGAACCATCCCCAAGTTCATAGCTGCGCCGAAATAGCCCATGCCTTTTGCACGTGTCTCTGGCGTTGTAATATCGGCGACGTATGCGAGGTTGGCAGGAACCATTAAACCAAGACTGATTCCACCGATAAACCGTGCGACATAGAGGAACGGTAATGACGTCGACAGCGCAAAGATGATATCTGAAATGACAGACAGAAACATACCTGCGATGATCAACTTTTTGCGTCCAAATCGATCAGACAGTTGTCCCCCGAGAGGTGAAAAGAAGAATTGAGCAGCACCAAAGGCTGCAACTAAAAATCCTGCTACTGTGCCTCCCGCATGAAAAAGCTTCAAATACTCCGGCAATATGGGGATGATCATCCCTTGCCCCAATAAAGCGATAAACAGATTTAACATCAGAATGAACAGTGGAAAGCGAACTGATTTTGGTAATGTACTCATGTACGTCATTAACCCCTTCATTTACAACTTGTTAACCTTTACATTGTGTAAACCATTTTAAATGATTTGAAGGAAATATGTAAATCTTTTTTTTAGTGAGTAGAGTTATAATTGAATTCATATGGAGGTGGGAACACGTGAAATTAGAGGAATTGTTTACGGTACATGTGAACATTGAGAAATCATTTGATTTACAGAATAGCGAAGATGATTCGGTTGTCATGATTACTTTTACAGGCAGCGTAACCGGAAAGTACTTTGAGGGAATTGTGCTGGGTGGAGGAGTGGATACGCAGATCATCGGGAAGAATGGTGGTCCGCATACGCTATCGGCAAGATACATGCTCCAAGGAACCGACAACGCAGGTCATTCCTGCAAAATTTATATCGAAAATAACGGAAATATTGATAAAACGCTGAAAACTGCTTTATTTCGTACTTCCCCCAAAATGATTACAGACAGCAAAGCCTTATCCTTCTTGAACCGTGAGACACTTGTTGGAGAAGGTCATCCGACGGAGTCAGGGATTGATATAAAAATATATAGAAAACCGCTGTAATGCGGGGCAAATAGCAATTATCTTTTCATTGTATGGCAGAGAAGATAGCTTTCTATAATGAAAAGTCAGAGTCGCTAAGGAGCGGCTCTTTTTGTTGTATGAGACTTTACGTCAATATTTATATGTACTCTTTTACAATTAATTAACATAGGATGGATACGGCGCAGACACTTCACACCTATAGTATGATGAGCGAAAATAAACCCATATCAGGCGGAATAAGGAGAAAACTAATCATTATGATGATCAAAAAAATCGGGATTTCAGTAGCATCACTCGCCATCTTAACGTCTGTAAGTGTATTTGACGCATATGGTGCAGGTTCAAAGCGCATGATCGAAGTTTCTGAACAATCGGCTAATGTGGTTGTGAACGGACAAAGGGTGGAAGGCGAATCATTTCTCTACAATGGGGTCACTTATGTACCTGCAAGAGCGATTGGTGAAGCCTTGGGGCAAGAGGTAGACTGGGATAACAACACCCAATCGGTGTTTGTTGGACAAAAAATGGATGATCAGCAGGGATACCGCGGTACCAAAACGCCATATCCTTTTAAGGAAACAAGTTACACAAAAGCTCCTATTGGATATGAACCCATATTTATTAACTACATAGGGAGACATGGTTCCAGACATCTATCCAGTTCCAAGTACGACAAGACGTTATTTGAACTGCTCGACATCGCTGAAAAGGACGGGCAGATCACTAATCTGGGCAAAGAGCTGAAGAAGGAAATTGGCAATCTGATGAAGGTTGAAAAAGATCATTATGGATTGTTATCCACTACGGGTGGAGAAGAACTGAAAGGAATAGGGGCCAGAGTTGGGCAGAATTTCAAAGAACTCTTTACATCGGATAAAAAAGTGATTGCACAAGCAACCTTCAAAGATCGAACGCCGCAGAGCAGAGATCAGTTTATTGACGGGTTAAAGGAAAGCTTGGGAGATAACAAGGTAGACATTCTGGCTTCAGCTTTTGAAGAAGGGAAAGACCCCTATCTACGGCCCTACGACTTGGCTACGAAGTATAACGAGTACGTAGAAGATGGAGACTGGGTTAAGTTATACGAGGATTATGTCACACAGAACACTGGAACGCGTTATGCAAAAGAGGTCCTTCTGCAATTTTTCTCTGAAGGCTTCTATCAACGGCTGAACGCTGGAGAGTTTGAACTGAAAGATGAGAAGGGAAAAGTGAAGCTCAGCAACCCAACCGAGGCTGCTTCTAATCTATATGAACTCTACATCATTTCTTCGAATATTAAAGGAGAAGGTGACTTCGAATTCGGGCGGTATTTCACGGCTAATCAGTTAAAATGGTACGAGAGCATTGACAATATCAATGATTTCTATGAAAAAGGTCCATCTTTAACCTCAACGGATCTGCCGCAAAATATCATTGCACCTCTGGTCAAAGAGTTGATCGTGTCTACCGACCAGTCCATTCAGCAGAAAGACACGGCTGGTATATTTCGTTTTGCTCACGCAGAAACCATCATTCCACTATCTTCATTCCTGGATATCGCCGGAGCTAATGTGAGTATCGACAAACCGCAGGACGTGACCCAAAACTGGAATGGCTCGGTTATCTCACCAATGGGAGCAAATATTCAATGGATTCTTTATTCCAATGGTAAGGATGTTTTCGTGAAAATGCTTAGAAATGAAGAAGAGATCGCGTTCCCGATCGTAACAAAGACCTATCCATACTATAAGTGGGAAGATGTAAAAGCATATTACCAAAACAAACTGCAGAAGGTAGGCGTAAGCTTGGACAGCAGTTTGGAAGACAACATTGAGCTTTTACAGAAGAAATTCTAATCGGTGAAACGATATGCATTTTATATGAAAATAAAGACGAAGATGAAGAAAGCAACTCCTCTCCATGGGGCTGCTTTCTTTTTTTGCATTTTGAATGAAATGGACCAATAAAAAAATCCTAAAACAAAATGTGACCAAATGCCGTCCGTAAGAGTGTTAGAGGTATAAAGGAGGGCATACCAACCATGCAGCGATCAGTGCCCCAGCTGGGCGATCATGTGATGAAAGTCTATGAGACATACGCGGATACGCTGTTCCGGATTGCCATGGTGCACCTCGGCAGACGAGAAGACGCGGAGGAAGCCACTCAGGATACCTTCATCAAACTAATAGAAAAAGCCCCTACGTTCAACGATGCGGAGCATCAAAAAGCATGGTTGATTCGGGTCATCACCAATCATTGCAAATCCTTATTAGGCAGAGGCTGGCGCAAACGGGAGGTCAAGCTGGAGGGAGTCGATCCTCTTACAACCGACAACCCTGAAGATCACGCGCTGATCGAACTTGTGCTGTCACTGCCCGTCAAGTATAGATCGGTGGTTCATCTGTATTATTACGAAGATTATCCGATCCGAGAAATCAGCGAGATCCTGGAGATTAGCGAATCAGCAGTGAAAATGAGATTGAAACGAGGAAGACAGCTGTTAAAACTGGAGCTGGAAGGAGAGGAACTGTAATGAACGAAGAACAATTCAAACAAAACTACAAGAAAGCGGTGGATCATATGAAAACAAACGAGCAAATGAAAAAACGGGTAGAGCAATCCTTAAACACGCAACATCAGGGACCAAAACGTCAACGTAAACCACTATACATTGCAGCAAGTGTTGTTATCGCTGCCAGCATTGGATTGGCTGCGCCAAGTGTATGGCAACAATTCAATGGACCAGCCGCACCAACACCACAGGTGGCAGCGGTGACTCCAGGAGCATCGTTTGATCCGATCGTGATTCCGAAGATGGAGTTGCCGAGTTCACAGGGCAAAGGCGCGATGGCTGATATGATGCAACTGGTTGTATATGGAGGAAGCGTATATACACAGTCCCCAACATTGCTTGAAGGTGCAAATGCACTCAGCCTGCGGGGGGATAAACTGGGTACCACCACTGGCGGCATTGATGAGCTGAGCGGCCAGGATAAATATACGGAGCTTGCTTCCAACATTGGCGAAGCAGACATCTATGCGGTCAATGGCTACGACAAGGATTTCCGCATCATGTCTTACACCGAGATCGATGGTCAGGTGTATGCTCAGTTATTCGACAAGAACAACGGGATCACCATTGGTACTGGTGCCGACCTGATCGGCAAGCTTTATCTCGAAGGCAACATCGCCTCGGCGCAATGGGAGACGTTTAACAGCTGGAACAATGGATTGCAGCAGCTTCAACCGTTAGCAGCGGATGAAGCACTGGACAGCTTTATCTCATCGCTAAATGCTGCCAAACCGATCGCAACGAGCCCGGAGTTGGAAGAGAACCTCTACGGCAAGGAAGATCGCAAGATCATCTATCTCACGCTGGAAGACAAAACGCAGGTCCCACTGGTTCTGTTTGGTGAAGAAGCTCTGGTTCGTTATGGTAATGTTCCGGCATTCCTGGAAGTGGAGAAAGGCGCGTTCCAATCATTCTGGGACAGCTTGGGCGAGTAAGGCACAGTAACATGGCTGCACGAAGAAGAGCGAACAGGGCACGCAAGTGCTTTGTTCGCTTTTTTCATCAACAAACAATCATTTGATAGGATTAGGCAATAAAATGATATGAATAGGATATGGATTCTTTCCCCTTTCAATGTAAAATGGGTACACCTAGTTTTAACTAAAAAAAAACAGGAGGTTAGATGAATATGAATCGAATCGAAAAGAGCCAGGAAACATATAAAAGACTATTCGGCGAGGGAGTTCCAGCGGCATATGCTACTGATCCTGAGTTACAGGACATATTAAGTCGCTTCATATTTGGTGAAATTTTTGATCAAGGTACTCTTGACGATAAGCAACGTGAGCTTATTACTGTGGTCGTACTGGCTACTAATCAAACGTTGCCACAGCTCAAAGCACATACTCGTGCAGCGCTAAATGTTGGGTTGACTCCAACGGAGATCCAAGAAGCAATCTATCAATGCGCACCTTATTTGGGATTCCCCAAAACCTTAAATGCCATATCGGAAATGAATGAAGTGTTCAAAGAGCGAAATGTTGCACTGCCTCTTGAAAGTCAAAAACGGGTTGAAGAAGATAATCGCTTTGACAAAGGACTTGGTATTCAAAAAGAGATTTTTGGCGATATTATTGAGAAAAACCGGGAAAATGCCCCGTCAAATCAGAAGCATATACAGGACTATCTTTCAGCATTTTGTTTTGGAGACTTCTATACCCGCGGAGGTCTGGATCTGAAAACACGAGAGCTCCTTACCCTTTGTATACTAAGTGCACTCGGAGGTGCGGATAGTCAAGTCAAAGCACACGTTCAGGGTAACATCAATGTTGGCAATAATAAAGAAACCATGATCACCGCTCTAACTCACTGCCTTCCCTACATGGGATTTCCTAGAACACTAAATGCTTTAGCCTGCGTTAATGAGATCATTCCAGAGAAATAATCTTCTTTATTTGAAACAACAGACAGTTGATTATCCCAATCAACTGTCTTCTTCTGGTTAACAGGAAGGTATAGTAAAGAAATGAATGATTCAGTAGATACTTAAATGAACGTAAATCAGGAGGAATTATGGAGTTAAGAGTACTTCGATATTTTTTGACAGTAGCTCGAGTAGAAAATATCACACATGCTGCAACGATCTTACATGTGACACAGCCAACGTTAAGCAGACAGTTGGCTGATCTGGAAAAAAATTTAGAAACTCAATTGTTTATACGCGGGAAAAGTAAAATAACACTCACAGATGCAGGCATGCTTCTACGTCAAAGAGCAGAAGAAATTCTCACTCTTGCGGATAAAACAGAGAAAGAGTTTAAAGATCAGAACAATCTGGTTGGAGGAACCATATCGATCGGGAGTGTTGAATCATTAACGTCCAATGTTATTTTACAATTATTAAAAGACTTCAATATGGAGTATCCGCAGGTTAAATATCACATCTATAGTGGAACGGGGGATGACATAAAGGAGCGAATCGATAAAGGACTGCTCGATGTGGGCATTTTGTTAGAGCCCATTCACATTGAGAAATACGATTTCATCAGACTGCCCCAGAAGGAACGCTGGGGAGTCCTTATGAAGACCTCATCACCTCTTGCCCAGAAAGAATATGTCACTTCAACCGATTTAGCCGGAGTGCCTCTGCTCATATCCAGCCGATCTGTCGTACAGAATGAGATTGCAAGCTGGTTTGCCGATGAGTATGCACATTTAAACTTCGTTGCGACCTATAATTTAATATCTAACATACTTAACCTCGTAGAGGAGGGGTTAGGGACGGCCATCTGTATTGAGGGTGCGCTTGCAATGAAGCAGTCTGACACATTATGCTTCAGACCTTTTCAACCGGAACTTCAGTTTCCAACAGTGATTGTCTGGAAAAAACATAAGGTATTCAGTCAAACGGAGGTACGTTTTTTGGAACATATCAGGCATGCCTTTCAGGCATAATAAAGTATGAATTATAGGTATTGGCTATAGCTGTTTATCAGATGATATTTTAAAGGTGTAATGAATGCAGCCTTTATGTATTTCAGATAAATAGCTTTTTTTATTGCAAAGAGAAGTTATTTAGAGCGCTTTTGGTCTCATTCATTTAGATGGCAACAACAAGAGGGGGCATTATTGGATGAGCAAGAAATACGAGAAGTTGGCTCAAGATATTGTAGAGAAAGTGGGCGGTAGTGAGAATGTATCCACTCTGACTCACTGTATGACTAGGCTTAGATTTGCACTGAATGATACTAATAAAGCAGATCAAAAAGCGCTTAAATCGTTTGACGGTGTTATTGATGCGGTTGAGAGCGGCGGACAATTTCAAGTCGTCATCGGCACACATGTTGAAGACGTTTACAAAGAAGTGATCAAGCATCTTCAACCTAACGCGAGTTCATCGGGTGAACCAACTCAAGCTAGAAAAGTTAGTATTTTGGGGAAATTAATCGATTTCGTCTCGGGGACATTTAGTCCGATTGTCCCTGCTATAGCTGGGGCTGGTATGATCAAGGCATTACTCGCTCTACTTATTTTGTTCAACTGGATTTCAAAAGATTCCCAAACCTACTATGTCGTAAGCCTTATGTCAGATGCTATTTTCTACTTTTTACCATTCTTGTTGGCGTTTTCAGCCGCAAACAAACTAAAATGTAGTCCCGTCTTAGCACTCGTTTTAGCCGGTGTTTTACTCCATCCCAACTTGACACAATTGCGTTTGGATGGGTCTGACGTAAGTGTTTTTGGAATCCCGCTAACTCTTGTATCTTACAGTTCTTCTGTAGTTCCAATTCTCTTAATCGTTTGGTCACAATCATATATTGAATCGTTGTTTAAAAGGATCATTCCGAATGCAGTGAAAGTTATTTTTGTTCCCATGTGCACTATTTTAGTAACGGGAATTCTGGCCTTAACCGTGTTGGGACCACTCGGGTCATTTTTCGGAACGTATTTAGCGATGGGCTTTGAATTCTTGGGCGCACATGGTAGCTGGCTGGTTATTTTCTTGGTAGCAACCTTCTGGCCAATACTGGTTATGTTTGGACTGCACCATAATATTGTTCCTCTATCCATTGCTCAAATCACCACATCAGGTTATGAGAATATCCTCGGTCCTGGAGCGATGATCAATTGTATAGGTCAAGGTGTTGCGGCATTAGTTGTAGGGATGAGAACCAAGGATAAAGCATTAAAACAAATTTCTGCTTCCAGTGGGATCACAGCGTTGATGGGCATCACGGAACCAGCTCTTTACGGCGTAAATTTACCGAAGAGATACCCACTTGTCGCGGGTATGATTGGAGCTGCCAGTGGGGGACTCTTTGCAGGGCTAATGGATGTTTCTCGTTACGCAACAGGCGCTTCAGGAATCCCGGCGATTCCTCTGTACATTGGTGAAAACATCTGGAATCTATATAACATTTTGATCGCACTTGTTATAACAACTGTCGTAACTGCTGTACTTACCTATTTGCTCAGTTTGAAATATGAAAAAGATGCACCTTCACAGAACACTGTTTCAAATGCAAACGAAGTGAGTGGGGTTGCGGATGAAGTCATTACAATTAAAGATTCTGTTATTGCAACTCCACTTAAAGGTCAGCTTATTCAACTTCAGGATGTACAAGATGCAGCGTTTGCCTCAGAGGCAATGGGTAAAGGAATTGCTATTGAACCTAGCGAGGGGAAAGTTATTGCTCCATTTGATGGCATGATTGTATCTCTATTTCCTAAGAAACATGCTATTGGACTATTATCCGATGAAGGAATCGAAATTCTTATTCATGTCGGGTTAAATACGGTAAAGCTGAACGGAAAATATTTTGAAGCGTTCGTTGAAGAAGGTCAGAGAATTACAAAAGGACAGACCTTGCTGACTTTTGATCTGGACAAAATCAGACAAGAAGGATATGTCACTCAAACGCCCGTTATTGTAACCAATTCGTATAGTTACTCGGATGTGATCGCAGAGACTAGTCCCCAAAATATTGATTTTAACAATACATTGTTGGTTGTCAAAGCTTAACAAAACTACAGGTTAGGAGTGTGTTTTAATGACTTTAAGAAAAGACTTTTTGTGGGGTGGGGCAGTTGCTGCTAACCAATGTGAAGGTGGATATTCAGAAGGCAACAAGGGACTATCCACAGTTGATGTAATCCCGGCAGGGAAAGATCGTGTTCCTGTCATGCGAGGACAGTTAAAAATGTTGGAGTGTGATCAAGAACATTTTTATCCGAGTCATGAGGCTATTGATTTTTATCATCGGTATAAAGAAGACATTGCTTTATTTGCAGAGATGGGCTTTACGTGTTTCCGCTTATCTTTGGCATGGACTCGGATCTACCCTAATGGAGATGACGAGTTACCCAACGAAGAGGGTTTGAAATTCTATGAAAATGTATTTGACGAATGTTTGAAGTATGGCATTGAGCCGTTAGTCACCATTACCCATTTTGATGTCCCTATTCATTTAGTGAAGACCATTGGATCGTGGAGAAGCCGAAAAATGGTGGATTATTATGAGAGATTGTGTGAAACGATCTTCACCCGTTATAAAGATAAAGTGAAGTATTGGCTTACCTTTAATGAAATTAACATGCTGTTGCATCTACCTTTTGGCAGCTCAGGCCTAGTGTTTGAAGAAGGTGAGAATGAGGATGCTGTGAAGTATCAGGCGGCTCATCATCAATTGATCGCAAGTGCAAAAGCAACTGAAATTGCGCGTAGAATTAACCCGGAAATTAAGATTGGCTGTATGTTAGCAGGTGCCAACACTTACCCGTATACATGTGCACCAGATGATGTCTGGAAAGCCATGACAAGAGATCGCGAGCACTACTTCTTCGTCGATGTACAATCCCGAGGAGAATACCCAAACTATGCTAAGAAAATGTTAGAACGAATGAATATTCATTTAGCCATGGAAGACGGGGACGAGGAATGTTTGAAAAATAATACGGTTGATTTCGTTTCGTTCAGTTATTATGGTTCGCGGTTAACCAGTGCAGACCCGGAAGTAAACACTCAAACGGCAGCTAACCTGTTTCCAACACTGCGCAATCCTCATTTGAAAACGAGTGAATGGGGATGGCAAATCGATCCTGAAGGTCTAAGAATTACAATGAATTCCTTGTATGACCGATATCAAAAGCCACTATTCATCGTTGAAAATGGCTTAGGAGCGATAGATACTCCTGATGAGACGGGATATATTGCGGATGATTATAGAATCGAGTATCTGCGTCAACACATCCAAGCTTTCATAACAGCAGTGGAAGAAGATGGCGTAGAGTTGTTGGGTTACACGTCCTGGGGTTGCATTGATCTAGTAAGCTCAAGTTCTGGAGAGATGAGTAAACGATACGGTTTCATACATGTCGACAAAGATGACGCTGGAAATGGTACGTTGAAACGTAGCAAGAAAAAATCATTTGAATGGTTCAAAAAAGTTATTCAAAGTAACGGTAAAGAACTCTAATCGACTGAGCAGTAACGTATGAAGTCATCGACTTATGCGTTACTGCTTTATCCATTTATCGCAGCATCAAGGTTAACTACTGGCCATATGGAGCAAAAACAAACATTAGGAGTTGGTTTTTTATAATATCCATGGAGAAGCTTAGAACATATTCGTTATTGTCCGTTGCGTTATTAATTTCTTCAGGTCCAGTGATTGCCGCTAACATTCCTGCAATAACCAATGATTTTCCAGAGATATCGGTAACACACGTAGGATTATTAACGACCATACCTTCATTATTTGTCATTCTTGGTGTGTTAATTGCTAATCGACTTGAACTTCTTATTGGGAAGAAAGCAACTATACTGACTGGATTAGGACTTGTTCTCATTGCGGGAGTATTCCCTGCATTGTATCATGACTTTTTTTCGTTGCTGTTCATTTCTCGCTGTTTGTTTGGGTTAGGTGTAGGTTTATTTAACCGGCTCATCATTCAGATGATCAGTGATATGTATCATAAGAATCCAGCTAAACAAGCAACCGTAATTGGCTTAGAAAGTGCCTTTGAGGGATTAGGAGGCATTTGTCTAACACTACTCGTTGGTCAACTATTGAAAATGGGCTGGCACACATCATTTTATGTCTACGCCCTGGCACTTCCTATTTTCATTGCATTCCTGATTTTCGTTCCTTCTGATAAAAAAGAGCTTAATAGAAGAGAAGAGGTCACCACGAATCCAAGCCACACAAATAATAAAAAAGCCCTTCAAGTCATGATTGGCTATGGTCTCTTATTATTTGTGATTGTAGCTATCTTCATCAATTATAATTTACAGATTACTCCTTTGATTTTGGAAAAAAATATCGGAACTGCGACAAACGGAAGCAACATGATTGCATTTATAGGTTTGGGAGCTTTTGTTGCCGGCTTTTCTTTTGGGAAAGTATACAAAACACTCGGTAACTATATCGTTCCATTATCGATTCTGTTACTTGGAAGCTCGATGTTCGTTACGACGATCTCGCAAAGTATTATTCTTACTACCGTGTGCTCAATGATCATCGGGTTTTCATTCCGCTGTATAATGCCCTATTTATTGCATACTTTTGCACAACAAATCGCCAAAATGGCAAAGCTGGGTACGACCATTGTTCTGATCGCGTATAACTTGGGAGCCACACTTTCACCCTATGAAGGAAGGTTAATTACGCAATTATTACAACTAGATACATTGCAATCATTAGTCTCAAGTAATGCAATAATCCTATTATGGATTTCAGCAGTTAGTTTGGGAGTAGTAACCCTTCATCGCAAAAAGAAGAATATTCAACAAACATAGAAAACAGGGAACTTCTTGATATGGAGTTCCCTTGTTTTAGAATGAGTTGTATGAACCGTTTAAATAGAATTTTTGTAATACACCAAGTGATCGGTCCATTCATTATTTTCGTGTATAAACCCTTTACGTAGACATTCAAATTCCATACCAACACTCTCTGCCAGTTTCATGGAAGGGGTGTTATCCACATTGATATGAGCCTCTATGCGGTGGAATTTCAGATGTTCGAATGGACTCCTCTGGATTGAATTTATGCTCATGGCATAGCACTGAAATAGTCCATAACCACGCTGCGAAACTCTAAAGCGGCTTTGGAAATATACCTGTTTTTATGCGAAAGTAAAGCGATTTTCCGAACGAGTTGGTGCTCCTCTACCTGAAGATATCTAATGCGCTCATGCGGGTTTCTGGCTGTGCTAGGTATAAACGCGAGACCGATCTCTGCCTCCACAAGGGCTGTTAATCTTGCAGGCTCATCACCTTCATATACATACTTTGGTAGGAAACCAGCGGATTGACATACGGAATCTACCATATCACGAACCCCATACCCTTGCTTCACCCCAACAAACCACTCGTCCTTAAGCTCGGTTAATTGAATGCTGCTTCGGTCGGCATATTGATGACCCATAGGAACAGCGACTACAATCGGGTCGTCATATAGTATCTGACATTCGATATCGTCACCTTCAATCGGAGGGGAGGAGAGACAAAAGTCTACCTCGCCCCGATGCAGAAGTCTGGACATGTTTTCTAACGAAACCATTTGCACATGGAACTGAATATCCGGCTTGTTTTTCCGGAATTCCCGCAGTATACCTGGCAATGTGCTCGCCGTAGTCACCGCCAATTGCAGTGTACCCTGATCCGGATTGGAGAGGTCAGCAATTTCCCGCTTTCCTTGTTCCAATTCAAATAGGGCTTTTTCAGTTCGCTGAAGAAATGTTCTTCCAAAGTCGTTTAATCGCAGCTTTCTCCCGATTCGATCAAATAAAGGGACTCCCAAGTCGTCCTCTAATCGTTGTATCGTTTTGCTCAGGGAGGATTGCGTGACATGCAGCTTTCCCGCAGCTTCCGTAACATGTTCGCATCGGGCCACCGTCAGGAAATATTTTAGTTGAAGAAGCTCCATTTGCACCATTCCTTCATTCCTTCTAGTTCATCAAATCATAACATATAATGCGTTGGAATAAATGAATACGTTCAAGTAAGATAACAACAGAAGAGAGAGAGGTGCACCAATGAACGTTCGAAATAAAGGATTGATGTTAGCTGTTGGACTCGGAATTATGTTGAATCCGTTGAATTCCTCCATGATTTCGGTGGCAATTTCCAGGCTACAACAAGTGTATCAACTTAATTTTACAGCCGTTTCGTGGATTATTTTATCATTTTACATTGCCAGTGCTGTCGCTCAACCCGTCATGGGCAAGTGTAGTGATTTGTTTGGCCGCAGGAAGATCTTCCTCATGGGTCTTGTTATTGTTTTTGTATCGTCCATGTTAGCTCCGTGGTCTCCTAGTTTTTCGTGGCTCATCGTATTCCGGATTGTTCAATCAATTGGCACAAGCATGATGGTGGCCGTCGGAATGGCGATTGTCAGAATTAACGTGACTGAAAAACAAGCCTCCGCCTTGTCCACCTTGGCTATATTCCTTTCTGGAGCGGCTGCAATTGGACCTTTTATTGGTGGAGTATTGATTCATTGGTGGGACTGGCACAGCATATTCTTCGTTAATATTCCGTTTGTCTTGGCGAGTTTTTGGTTCGCCTGGAAAACAATCCCGAAGGACGAGCAATCTTCGTCTATCTCTGGTCACATGTCCATTCGGCAATGGCTTGCGTTAATTGACGCACCAGGTATCCTGATGTTTACGGTAGCTTTGGTGACTCTGCTCATCGGTTTACTTTCAGTAAATTCCACAGGAGATATTTCAACATGGCATCTGCTGACAGGGGGGATCGGGTTAATCGCATTCGTCATGTTCTTCCGACATGAATTAAAAGCAGCCACGCCTTTTATCCCTCTGCGAACGTTTGCCTCATATCCCGAGATGACTTGGGTGAATGTGCAATACATGCTGGTGAACATCCTGTTTTACGCTCTTTTTTTTGGAGTTCCTACGTACTTGAAGCAGGTACGTCATCTCAACGAAGTTCATACAGGAATGAGTATGCTAGCTTTGGGGTTATGTTCAGTCATCATTGCTCCAATCGCAGGACGCTGGATTGACAGATCGGGATCACGGCCAGCACTGATCGTATCCGCTTCTTTAATGACATTAGGCTCTATATTGATCGCCGTCATGAATGAAACTTCTCCAATCTTCATAATCATTGTTGCCTTAGCTTTATTTGGAATAAGTAACGGCCTAAACGCGGTCGGCATGCAAGCAGCTCTGTTCAAAAGCACACCGAAAGAAATGATTGGAGTGGCATCGGGTATTTTTAATACATCACGCTACCTGGGGACCATTTTATCGTCGTTATTGATTGGGATTGTCATGGGAGATACATTCAATGTGACAGGATTTCAGATGCTTGGAATCATCCTTACGGTATTAGCTGCATCACTGATCATCATGAGCGTACGTCGCGAGGCAGGTGTGGTGAGTCCGGAGCAAGTAAGCAAGTAAAATAGAGAATCTGCCGTGCAATAACACGTTTACACCCAATGAATCAATAGCTCCATTGGGTGTATTTTTTGTTTTTCACCAAGTTGTCAGAAAGAGTTGATCCTTTCTTGAACGTTTAGGGTAGAAGACGTGTCTTTGATTGAATTAGGTAAAAATAAAGATATAATAATTTTGATTAATAGGCTTGGTTAGTACCTTAAGTGCATCAATATCAGATTTTAATAGGCATCCAACGCTTGCTATTATCGGGGCCTACAGGAGTAAACGCATTATAGGTGTGGCAAGATATCGTCATACCTAACTTTGTGAATTTTTTCGCAACTCTGCATTGAGCTTGGCCAAATCTGATATTGAATGTTTCTAAATTGAACAGAGTTTGAAAGGAGGCAACACAAAGAATGGCTATTGATACGGTTTTATGGAGCAGGCTAGTGACTGGTTTGACGCTCGGGTTCCACGTGATTTTTGCAACGCTTGGTGTCGGCGTACCTTTGATGATTGCTATTGCAGAGTTCATCGGCATTCGGAAGAAGGATCACCATTACATACTTATGGCAAAGAGGTGGTCCAGAGGGTTTGTCATTTCTGTCGCGGTTGGTGTCGTGACAGGCACAGCGATCTCACTACAGTTGGCCTTGGTATGGCCGAATTTTATGAAACTGGCCGGGAATGTCATTGCACTGCCACTATTTATGGAAGTATTTGCATTCTTTTTTGAAGCAATATTCCTGGGCATTTATCTGTACACGTGGGATCGGTTCAAAAATCCGTATATCCACTGGTTGCTGACTATTCCGATTGTCGCCGGGGCAGGCATGTCTGCTGTTTTTATTACAACAGTGAACGGATTCATGAACCAGCCTGAAGGTTTTGTCATGGAAGCAGGTCAATTCATGGCAGTGAACCCCGTGCAAGCGATGCTGAATACAGCGACGTTCTCCAAAGTGTTCCATGTATTAAGCTCGGCTTATCTGACAGGAGCTGCTCTGTTAGCAGGAATAGCAGCCTTTGCGATGCTGAGAAAAGGAGTGTCGGCCTACCACAAAAAAGGCTTGAATCTCATGATGGCCGTTGTGCTGGTATTCAGTTTGTTAAATTCTTTAGCTGGAGATGTGTCTGCCAAGTTTTTGGCTGAGCATCAGCCGGAGAAGCTCGCAGCTGCCGAGTGGCATTTCGAGACGGAAAGCGGCGCGGATTTGATTTTTTTAGGATGGCTGAATGCAGAACATGAAATTATAGGCGCTCTTCATTTGCCGAAACTGCTCAGTTTCCTTGCCTTTGGAGACTTTAACGCCGAGGTAACCGGGCTGAACGAATTTCCACCAGATGAACACCCGCCCTTACTTGTGCATTATTTGTTTGATCTAATGGCTGGTATTGGATTCGCTCTGCTTGCTATATCAAGTCTGTACTTCCTGTTTGTATTCTGGAAGAAACGTAATCAGTTTAACAAGTGGATGCTTCGTATGGTTGCACTGAGTGCACCGCTTGCTTTTCTGGCCGTTGAGATGGGTTGGTTCTATGCAGAGATCGGGCGGCAGCCATGGATCATCCGAGGTTATATGCGGGTAGAAGAGGCCGCTACTTCTTCACCAAGTGTGAGAATTTTATTTTTCGTCTTCTTGCTTCTCTACATCCTGCTAGGCGTTATGTGTGTCGTCGTACTGAGACGGTTGTTCAATAACAATCCTGCTGAACTCGAGATGGAGAAATGGTTGAAGGAGAAGCATGATCAATCAGCCAAGAAAGGGGATCAGGCCTGATGAGTTATGAATTAATTGGTATTTCGGTACTCTGGCTGTTCTTGTACGGCTATCTTATTGTAGCTTCCATTGATTTTGGAGCAGGTTTCTTTGCCTTTTATGCACGCCTGACAAAGCAGGATCATCTGATTAATCGTCTGATCTCCCGTTATCTATCACCTGTCTGGGAGATCACCAATGTATTTTTTGTCTTTTTCTATATTGGTATCGTCGGATTTTTCCCGGACACGGCCTATTATTATGGCTCCGCGCTGCTTGTTCCAGGAAGTATTGCCGTCATTCTACTTGCCATTCGTGGGTCGTTCTATGCTTTCGAAAATTATGGTTCCAAAAAAAGTATCGTGTATTTGTTCTTATATGGAGCTACAGGGTTGCTTATTCCAGCGTCATTGTCAGTGGCACTGACCCTGTCTGAAGGTGGCTTTATTTTGAAGCAGGGAGATACCGTTTCCCTGGATTACTGGGCACTATTTACGAATCCATTATCGTGGAGCATCGTTGGACTGGCCATCGTGTCGGTATTGTTCATTAGCGGGTCATTTCTCACATTTTACGCTTCTCGCGCAGAGGACCATTCGGCATTGAAGCTGATGCGGAACTATGCTTTGTTCTGGAGCACACCGACCATTATTCTCGCGCTGACTGCATTTATATATTTGGGTCAACACAATGAGCGTCATTTTCAAAATATGATGGATTTATGGTGGCTGCTGGCGCTTTCCGTTGCGTTTTTCATGATTGCCATGTGGCTGTTATATAACGGACGACGTTATGGATTAGCTTTTATATGCATCATGCTGCAATTTCTTACAGCCTTTTTCGCTTACGGGATTGGGCAATATCCATACATTCTTGATCCATACATCACCATTCAGAGCAGCGCCACATCGCCAGCGATGGGTTTCGCCCTAGTAGTCGTGTTTATCGGTGGTCTATGCCTGTTAATTCCTTCTCTGATTCTGGTCTTCAAACTGTTCCTGTTTGATGCGGATTATGTGAAAGGGAAAAAATAAAGGAGGAGCGTCTGTGAAAAGGAAAGCCAAATCCAATCTGATCTCGCAGCAAATGTCTTTACAACGAAAAAACAGGCTTCTCCTTGCGATCATTTCGCTGGCGCTTGGTGTAGCTATTGTAAGTCAGGCCACATTGGTGGCTGAAGCAGTCCAGCGAATCTTTGTAGAGAAAGCTTCCTTCTCATCAGTGATGCTGTTGCTCGGCCTATTGCTGGCTGTTATGGCTGTACGTACTCTGTTGACGTATGGCAACGGGAAAGTGGGCTTGCATATGGCAGCCCGTGCCAAGACGAATATGCGAGCAGCCGTTTTGCAAAAACTGACTCAAGCTTCCATGCCTTCAACCCTTCGTGGACAGACGGGAGGAAAGGTCAGTGTGGCTTTGGATGCTGTGGATGAAGCCGACAGTTATTTCAGTCAGTACATGCCGCGAATGATGGAAGCTGCGATGATCTCGATTCTGATTCTCGTCGTTACGTTTACGCAGCACGCCAACACAGGCTGGATTATGCTGTTTACGGCACCGTTTATCCCGCTGTTCATGATCTTGGTTGGGCTCAAGACAAAGAACAAATCAGAAGAAAAATACGCGCAACTGGCTGAGTTTTCCGGTACATTTCTGGATTCGCTTCAAGGGCTGGTTACGTTGAAAATATTCGGACGGGCTAAACGTCAACAGCAGGAGATTGAACGCAGCAGTCTGGGGTATCGTGATGCCACCATGGGCATTTTGAAGATTGCATTTACAAATACGTTTATGCTGGAATCGATCGTGATGTTAAGCATTGGTATTGTCGCGCTTGAACTGGCTATCCAGTTACTCGTGTTCAAATCGATGAACTTCCACACGGCCTTTCTCGTGTTGTTGCTCGTGCCCGAGTTTTACAGTCTGTTGAAGAATACGGGAACGGCTTTTCACAGCGGGCGAACCAGTATGGGGGCCATTCGTAAGGTGGAACAAATGCTTGAGGAAACAAGTATCAAGAGCACACAAACGGAGCGGGAAGAAGGATCGGATCAAAGCCAATTAACCAATGTCGATACAATGGCAAAGACGGAAGAGCTCCGTACAACTCGTGCCGAGTTGATTCCAATGCCACCAACCATTGAACTGAATGATGTCCGGTTCCAGTACACACCTAATTCCTTTGGACTTGAGACAGGACAGATCTCAATTGGACCAGGAGAACAGATTGCTATTGTAGGCAAAAGTGGCTCAGGTAAAACCACGCTGCTTCATCTCATTGCTGGTTTACTGAAACCAGATTCGGGAGCGGTTCTGGTTAACGGAAGCCAGCTTTCGCAACATGATGAGGCTGCATGGTTTGAACGTGTTAGCTATATTACACAGCATCCGTATATTTTTGCAGGTACATTTGCCGAGAATATTTCGATTGGCGCGGGTCGGAACGTCTCCAGAGCTGAAATTGAGCAGGCGGCAGATGAAGCAGGACTTGCTGGCGTTGTTGCACAATTGGAGCAGGGCTTGGATACGTTTGTTGGTGAAGGTGGCCGGGGACTGTCTGGTGGGGAAAAGCAAAGACTTGCTTTGGCACGTGCTTTTCTGAAGCGACCAGCTGTTATTTTGTTCGACGAACCCACCGTTGGTCTGGATCTACACACCGAGCGTGTACTGCAACAATCCATTGCGGCATTAGCCAAAACGGCAACGATGATTACGGTGGCACACCGTTTATATACAATTCAACATGCGGACAACATTTTGTTTATGGATAATGGGGTATTGGTGGATTCAGGACATCACAACGAGCTTCTGGCGCGCCTGCCTCAATATGCGGAGATGGTGGATGTACAACGGAAAGGAGGGTTAGCATGAATGAGCTGACGATTCTGTCAAAAGCGATGATTCAGGAGCGCAAGGATATCTTGCTTTCGATATTGGGCGGATTTATCGCCGGCATAGCAGGGGTAGCTCTCTTTTCCGCGAGTGGTTATATGATATCTCAAACAGTATTTGCGCCACCGTTGTACACCTTAATTGTACTCACCTCCATGGTCAAACTACTTGGTTTCCTTCGAGCGGCAAGTCGCTACGGGGAACGCTTGTATTCGCACAGGGCGACATTCTCCATGCTGAGCCGTTTGCGGACGTCCTTTTTTGCCAAACTGATCCCGGTAACGCCAGGTATATTGAACAAAAACCGAAGCGGGGATCTGCTTGCGCGGATCGTGGGTGATGTGGAAAGTTTGCAAAATTACTTTTTGCGGGTCGCGTATCCACCCATCATGGTCGTTATGGTGTTTTTGGCTACCATGCTGTTCACTTCGGCCTTTTCGATCTGGATTGCGTGTTTGTTAGTACTAGGTATGCTGATTACGGCATTTGTTGTACCAGGTATTATCTTGTTAGGTCAGCGAAAAATACACGGACGTGTCCGCCAGCAACGGGCCTTGCTGTCCACGGAAGTGACCGAAGTGTTGTATGGTTTCAGGGATTTGAAAGTATACGGCCAATTGGAACAGCGTGAGCAACAGCTTCAGCAGGCTTCCGCTGCATTGGCAACGGAACAGAGGCAAGCCGCTTCGCACCTGTTGCGCGGGCAATCCATGCACGTTTTTGTGACGTATCTTGTTACATGGGGAGTGCTGGCACTGAGCGCTTTTTTAATTGTGAATGGAGCGTTTGCCGGTGTATTTCTCGCCATGCTGATCCTGGCCACGCAGACCGTGTTCGAAGAAGCTGCCGCAATGGCTATATTGCCTCTATATAAGCAGGACAGCGAACACGCCGCTCAGCGACTGGCGGAAACAGTGCCAACCTCCGATGTGCAACCTGTACAGCCAAGCGGTGAAGTTTCAGCCGATCAGGCGGTTTCGATTGAACTATCTGGTGTTAACTTTCAATATGAAGGGGAATGGAGACCGGCGCTGAGGGAGCTCTCCCTACAATTTGCAGCAGGCTCCAAAACAGCATTAGTCGGGCCAAGTGGGTCAGGCAAGTCAACGATTATCGATCTGTTACTCAAGCTGCGTACACCAACGTCTGGCGACATACGATTAAACGATGTTCCGGTGCAGGAACTGAATGAGGAGAGTATTTGGCAAAACGCCAATGTCGTGTTGCAGCAAAGCCACTTCTTCCGGGGAACCATCCGGGACAACCTGTTGCTGAATGGAGAAGAACATTCGGATGAACAACTGTCGGCTGTGCTGGATCAAGTACAACTGCCGAATAAGTTGTTGACCGACATGGTATATGAAAAAGGGGAGAACCTATCGGATGGTGAGAAGCAGCGGCTGGCTCTCGCACGGGCCATGCTGCGCAAAGGACGGTTATGGCTTCTGGACGAACCGACTTCTTCACTAGATTACGTCACAGAACAACGTGTGCTCCAGCATCTTCTGGCACAGGCATCCGAAGATACACTTCTCCTGATCTGCCATCGGCTGACGGGATTGGAAGAGATGGATCGGATTGTGGTCATGGACCAAGGTAAGATTGTAGAATCAGGTTCTTTCTTCGAGCTGATGGAGCAAAAAGGCTATTTTTATGAAATGAAACAAATTGAACGACAAATGATTGGAGACTTCGGGGCGTGAGAATCTAGTCTATTGAGTAGACAATACCTGTCGGTTGTCGTTAATGAAGAAAATTTCAATAAATCAATTTTTATAAATCTAACTAAACCCCAAAGGATGCGGTGCATATACTCCTTGGGGTTTGTTTTGATATAATAGTTTTTTATGTCTATAAAGGAGATGGAAGATGGGAAAATATAAGTGGGATATTGTTTTTTATTTGGCCGTATTTTTATTTGTTGTGTACATGAAGATGAATGACCAATCTCTGTTTTGGATACTTGGAGTTGTTCTCACCGCTACTCTGATCATGTTTACCATTCGTATTTTTTATCCTCTGGGTTGGGAAACACGCATGGACCGCGTCGAGGCATTTCTACGCAGACAGGAGAATACCCCAAAGCTTTATATCTATTACGCTCTTGCAAACAGACTTGATGATGAATTGGAACACACAATAGAACGCATCAGAAATGAGGACACCAATAAAAGGACACAAGCAGTCTATAATGCAGCTTACGGCTCCTATCGCAACGACTTGGTAGCTGTTCGTACTGCGGTGCAGAATATGCGTAGATCGGATTATCGTACATATTATGAAACGTATTTGCTTATGGAAGAAGGAAGAAGTGAGCAGGCGAGGGAACACTTGAAATCCATTAACAAGGTCTGGATGAGATCTTCGCTTCTTGCAGCGATCGAACTAAAAGCGGGACAACGCGAAACTGCAATTCAGCTATTAAAGGAAGCAATGCATGCTGTCAGAGGTGTCCATCGTTATATGATATTTAAGGAATCAGAGAGATACTAAGGGTGAACAAAAATCTTCCTTGGCATATAGTACAACTGACACGGATAAAAGTTTGTTCCATATAGGAGCAGGCTTTTATCTTTTGTCTTAAAGGAAGGTCAGGAAGGACAAGAGTATACAGAGGCGCTAAACTGTTCGGCATAGTGGAGAACACCCGAATTAAAATGTTCTCCAACCAGTTAGACTATATGATGAGAATCTTAAAGTCTTTTAGTAACCTTTACATAACCGCAGATGATTCAGCCGTTTTATTTTTCTTCGCAAGCGGCTTTTTCCTGAGTGTCCTATCATACAGATATGGTTTTCCGTGATATTCCCGTGCATGCTTTTGTTTCTGCTTTTTATGTATACCAACCTTGATCTCCAGATTGGCAACGTTATTCTGGAATTCAGAAGCAACTCGTTTGCACCATTTCAATCCACTTTCTTCAGATGCACTGAAATGAACACGTAATAGATATCCGTTCACCGTTAATTCAAACTTGTATAAATTCATGATATGTATCCTTTCCAGACGGGCATGTTATGTTACACCAAATATGATAATCTGATTATAACAGGAACGTATGTTCTATAAAAGTGTTATTTATGATACCCGCAATTCAATAAGGTTCGCTAGACATCTTTGCAACAGTTCGTTTAATGGTAAAATATCTAAAAATGGTTCATGTTGGGGGATACGCATGTATAAACTGATGATCGTAGATGATGAATTGCTCATGCGGGTTGGAATTCGTTCCATGCTGAATTGGGAAGAGTATAATTTCTATGTTGTTGGAGAGGCGGGAAATGGAAAAGAGGCATTAAGCCTTGCGCTTGAAGTGATGCCTGATCTAATTATTACAGATATCAAGATGCCGATTATGGATGGGCTACAGCTTATACAAGAGGCCTCCTGCGTACTGAAAACATGTAAGTATGTCATCCTGAGTAATTTTGACGAATTTCATTATGTGAAAGAGGCGCTAAAACTTGGCGCTTCAGATTACTTGATTAAAAGCGAGATCACCGAATCCTCCCTTATTGACCTCCTGAGCACTGTTGGACAGAAACTGCAAAGTAAACATGTTCACCCAACCAACACACCCTCTATAACACAGGACTATTCCAAGAGCCTAAGATATCTAAAGGATAGTTTCTTCCAAGATGTTGTAAGCGGATTCATTAGTGAGGAAGATATCGTCACCAAAGCGGAAGAACTGCATTTTCGTATACGTTCGGACCAGTTGGTCGTCATGAAGTTCATCGTGAACTATTACGAGGATGCAAAGCGGAAATATGTTGAGAAGGGGGAAAAGCTGCTCCGATTTTCGATTCTTAATATTATGGAAGAGATCATTCCATCGAAGTGGGAGAAAGAGATTTTTGTTGAAAGTTCCTCTGAATATTGGGTGATCGTCAATGTACTTCCTGAGAGCCAATCTGTACACGCCGACTTGAATAAACTATGTAATAAATTGCTGTCTTCGATCAAGGATTTTATGAATCTGTCGCTCACGGCTGGGGTAAGTAGAATGACTTCCGGTTTCCTTCACATCAGGAAGGCCTGCCAAGAGGCAGAAACGGCTCTAGAACAGGGGTTCTTCACAGGAAGCAACCAGGTGCTGTATTACGATGATATGGTTCAATCCCCAGATCGACATGAAGTTAAGGGGGCTTTAAGCCCGCAACAAGAACGAGATTTGTTGAAGTTGTGGGTAAGCAAAGACAACCAAAAGGCGGAAGAGTTCCTTGAAGGAATCCGATCCAATCTGGAACGGCTACGAGCAGATGAGAATAGCATTCGCAAGCAATATATCATGGTAATGGAAACGATACATTCCCATCTATCCCGAGCTACGGAAAGAGGTGCACCTTCTTTAACAGAGAAATCACCCTATGAAATTGTTCTAAAGGGGGAGTATTGGGAGGATATCCACCAAGATATGCTTGCTCATATTGCGTATTACTTCCATACCGATTCCCAAATCAAACAGGAAAGCACTTACACCGATCTCGCCACTGAATTGATCGACAAGTATTATGCGGAAGATATCTCACTGCAAAGTATCGCTAGCCAAATCAGTGTGAATCCGTCGTATCTCAGCCGTGTGTTCAAACAGGAACGAGGAGAGAACTTTATCACGTACTTGACCCGAGTTCGAATTGAACATGCCAAGGCGTATCTATTGAGCAGAGGAATGAAAGTGTATGAAATCGCAGAAAAGGTGGGCTACCATAATTACACGTACTTCAGTAAGATTTTCAAAAAATCGGTAGGTGTCACTCCTGAGGAATATCGAGAATTACAGCAGGGATGAATGTAATCGGTGAATAGAGGTGCAGCATATGAAGCATGTTCGGCCCTTCCGAATCAAGTACAAAATTATGGTGATCTGTATGACGGTAATTATCCTTCCCGTATTGGTGATGACAATCAACTCGTATTACTCCTCAGAGCGTTTATTGGCACAGAACTATACAACGTTACTAAACGATCTGGCCAAACAAACGAATATTCGCATTGACGAGTTCCTCAAGGAGATTGAGAAAATTTCGCTGCTAGCCAGCAATGGCCTTAGTGACAATCTGTCTGCGACTCATGAAGGGAGTTTTCCGATCCAGGATTTCCTGCGAGAGGGTGATGAACAACATGAGATTGCCGCATACAATATTCTGATGAATTACATCATGATGAAAGATCGCGTATTCTCCATCTACCTCTACAATATGAACGGGGGTCAAGACCTTTTTGTAAGTCCACATCAACCCATTGATCCAAACTTCAAAGTAGCAAACGAATTGTGGTTTAAAAAGTTTATGCATGATAGTGATAGAACCATTACCCTCACAACACGAATCGATGAGCAATTGGAGAATAAAATTCTGGCAGTTTCACACGCTCGCAAAATTCATGATGTGACTAGTGGAAAACTGCTTGGCGTGATTGTTGTCAGCATTGATATCAAATTCATCGAAATCGTCAATCGAAACTTGCAGGAAGGGCTGCGCTCCAGATTCATGATCGTTGATGAGGATGACAAAATCGTATATAACGTGAACGAACGATTAATCGGGACACTGTTCCGGGACAACGTTCGTCCGCCTGAATCAGTAAATGTTGTGGTGACCAGTCCCCTTAGTCAGCAAAAATGGACAACTTACTTATATATGCCTTTGGATGAGCTGACTGCTGATGGCAAAATATTAGGCCGTAATCTGGTGACGCTTGCCATCGTCATTGTTCTTTTTGCTGCCGTCATATCCATCTTTTTATCTCACGTGATCACAACTCCCATTAAAAAACTGCTACGGAATATCGCTCTAGTCGAGAAAGGGCAGTTTGAACAAGTTGAACCTATTGGCTCCAGAGATGAGATTGGACATTTATCCATTCGATTTAACAGAATGTCACACGAATTGAAGCGAATGGTCGAGCGGATGCAGCAGGAAGAAATAGAGAAAGCCAAGGCCGAGATGCGTGCGCTCCATGACCAGATCAAGCCTCATTTTCTGTATAACACCCTTGGGTCGGTGAAATGGATTGCCTCGATGCAGCAGGCTGATAAAATCGTGGAAATGACCGATGCACTAATCTCGATGCTCCGCTATGCAACAAAATCCGATGGAACCCTCGTAACCATTCGTGAGGAACTCGATAATATAACGAATTACGTAACGATCCAGAATGTCAGGTACTATGATTGTATTCAGATGAGGTATGAGATTGAGGATAAAGTGTTGGATTATCACATGCCCAAAATGATCCTGCAGCCCATTGTGGAGAACGCGATTTTTCATGGTCTGGCCGAGCTTGAGGAAGACGGAATCATTACCATTCGGATTCAACTGCGGGTGGATACAGTTGTAATCGAAATCTGCGATAATGGCGTTGGTATGGATCATCATACGATGCAGAATCTATTGGAAGAGAAGCCCGGTGCAAGTACGGGAACGAATGGGATTGGATTGCATAATGTACAGCGGCGGATTCAACTCCATTTTGGGAAACCCTATGGAATACAGGTGGAGAGTAAAATGGGTGAAGGTACCATTTTCTCCATTCTGCTGCCTGCCATCATAGAAGCCAAATAGTCATTCATGCTTTCATTTAAGCATCTCATAATGCGGTACAACGATCATAAAAATAAGTTTAGATATAAACAAAGGGCTCGCAGTATGAACTGCAAGCCCTTTTGTTCACCCTTTGACGCTACCTAGCACCAAACCTTTGGTAAAATATTTTTGTAAAAACGGATACACGAGTAAAATCGGAATGGCACCCAAGAACATCTGAGCGGCGCGCCCCGTTCTGGCGTTCATCATGGACAACAGCTGCGTATAATCTGACCCAGATTTCAGCATGATTTGCTCAAAACTTTGCAGGAGGGTCTGGAGGTAGCTTTGCAATGGATAATTGTCTGGATTGTTCATATAGATAATGCCATCGAACCACGAATTCCAGTGGGCAACGATACTGAACAAACCAACCGTAGCGAGAGCGGGCTTGAGAAGTGGTAGTAGAATACGAAGCAATACCTGTACAGGCCCAGCACCATCGATAATTGCTGATTCTTCAATTTCCTCGGGCAGCCCCCGAATGAAATTCATGAGGATAATCATACTGAATACGGGGAGGGCCCCAGGCAGGATCAGAGACCAGATGGAATCGATTAGTCCCATTTTGACAACCACGAGATAGGTTGGAATTAGTCCTCCACTGAATAACATGGTTATTATGAAAAATCCCATATAGATATTACGCCCCATCAATTTTTGTTTGGATTTGGAGAGGGGATAAGCTGTGAGTACGATCAGAACCAGATTCACCAACGTTCCGATAACGGTTCGTTGAATGGCTACCCAGAGAGAGGAGAAAAATGATCCTCCAGTTAATGCAAATTCATAGGCTTTTGTCGTAAATTCCACAGGCCAGAACGTAACACTCCCCGCAGATACAGCCGCGCTGCTGCTGAATGAAACAGCCAGCAGGTTGATAAACGGCAGGATACATAGGAGAGAGATTAGAAGCAATATGGTGTAGTTTATGATAAGAAATACACGCCTGCTCATACTTTTATCATAGATCATAATGTGAGTTCCTCCTTCTTAGAAGATACGATAACCAGCCACTCTGTAAGCCAAGATATACGATACGGCAACCAGAACACTGGAAATGATCGATTTGAATAACCCGACAGCGGTACCAATTGAATACTGTGCCTGCTGAATTCCCAGACGGTAGACATAGGTATCAATAATATCACCGGTCTGATAGACAACAGGGGAGTAGAGATTATAGATCTGGTCAAAGCCAGCATTGAGTACGTTACCAAGCGATAATACAGTCATTAAAACAATGGTTGGCATGAGAAGAGGCAAAGTAATATAGATGGTCTGCTTCCACCGTTTCGCTCCGTCGATCACCGCGGCTTCGTAAAGTCCCGGATCAATACTGGTCAGGGCTGCCAAATAAACAACCGTGCCAAACCCGAAACCTTTCCATATGTCACTCACAATCATCGTCCAAGGAAAAATAGAAGGTGTGCCAAGAAAGGAGATCGGTGCAATACCAAATACACTTAGAAATGTATTGATAATGCCGTCGGAGCTAAGGATATCCAGCATGATGCCAGCCATAATGACCCAAGAGAGGAAGTTCGGAATGTAGACAAGTGTTTGAAATGTACGTTTGATTCCACTGTGCAGTACCTCGTTAAGCAGTAACGCGAAAATTACGGGCACGATTATACCACCGATAATCTTAAAGACAGACATGTACAATGTATTCCAGATCGTTCTTACGAAGTTCGGCTGATTAAATATGTGGGTAAAATTATCCCATCCTACCCATGGCGAGTTAAAGCCGAGGCCCGGATTGTACTTCTGAAATGCAATAATAAGTCCGTAGAAAGGGATGTAACAAAAGATGAAGACCAAGACCAGGCTTGGAATCAACATGAGATGGTAAGGACTCTGCTGCTTCCATTTTCTCAACATTCATATTCCTCCGTTCATCGTACGCCAAATGTAATCGTTATCAAATAAAGGGGAGAGATCCCCTCATCCCCTCTTTGTGACAAACGAGATTATTTCTTCCCGTAGGCTTCATTAACTGCCTGGGTTGCATTATCGCCCCCGGCTGCGCGCCAATTCTGGACAATAACATCGAAATAATCGATACTTTCGCTACCCATAATGATCTTGGTGAAACCTTCGGTCAGGATATCATCCAAGGTTGTGCCGTAGCTTGAAAGTATTTCTGGCGTAACACCCCATAAGGCCGTCTTTGTATAGTTCTCGCTGTCCAGTACTTTCTTGGCAAGACCATACGCATTCTTTGGAGCCCCTTGTTGCAAATAATCACCAACTGCTCCTGGGGTTGCATTCTCCATGAATTCCACACTGTTGTTATATTTTTGCCACATACCCGACGTCGTGAGCCCACTGGTATCCTTGGATTGAAGGGCAGCGGAGACCGCCTCAAATTGCTCGTAATCGGAATTCGGATTAAGTACACGGAACGCTCCAACAACATGGGCAATATCGTTGTCCAGCAAGGCGGATAACGTTTCTGTGGATTCCTTGCCATTGCCTTCATCCACAATATAAGCATAGTCGTTCAAAATTTTGATCACTTCTTCAGGGCTCTTAAATCCCTTTTTCATGACGATATAATTGTTGTTGGCGAAGAAAATGGATTGTTTGGCTTCTTTCCCATCAACAGTAGGGATGATATAAGGGTAGAAGATGGCGTCCTTACCCAGATTGGATACCGTATCGACACCCGGATTATAACCCCACCACTGGTAATAAGGCTGCATGCCCACTTTGCCGGCTACAATGTCCGCGTTCATCGCATTAAAGTCTTTGATTGCAAATTCCGGATCAATGATGCCTCGCTTGTACCATTCTGACCACTCAGCCAGCGCATTTTTCATCTCAGGCTGCACGGAGCCGTACACGAGTTTTCCATTGCTATCCTCCATCCACATATCCGGATGCGCATTCCATGCAATGGCGAGCAGGTTGAGGTAATCCAACGATTGGTCTACCGCTATACCATAACCGCCATGCTTATCCATGAATTTTAATGCGATATTTTTGATGTCTTCCACAGATTTCGGATCTTGGACTCCCAATTCTTCTTTCCAGTCGTTCCGGATCCAGATGAAGTCTGGTTGTTCAATTAATCCCCAGTGCATCTGTGGTATCCCGTACAGCTTACCGTCCTTCTTTCCAGACTCGTAACTGTCCGCATCTGCTTCCATGTAACCTTTGAGACGATCTGAAGCGTGTTGATCAAAGACCTCGGAAAGGTCCATGACCATATCTGCTTCGACTAACTGTCTCAGTTGTGATGGATTAACTCTGAATACATCAGGAAGATCGTTCGATGCGATAGCCAAATTCAATTTGGTATCGTACTCATCGCTAACCCAGTCTGTTTTGACGTTGATATTAAACTTCTCTTTGTATCGCTTAATCCATACATTGTTGGTGATATCGTCGCCCTTTGGATATTTTGCAGAAGAGTATTCTGATGTTACGGTATGAATGGTTGTCGTCCCAGCCTCGTTGGAATCCGTGTCCGTCGTTGAACCTTTATCAGCACCGCTTCCATTGCTACAGGCTGCGAGTAATAAGGTTGACATGCACACAGACAAGACTAAGGCTTTCGTTTTCTTGTTCATTTCTTTTCCCCCTTATCAGTCATATTTCAATAACGCTTTCTTGAAAATATTCTAAACGAGAAAGGGGGAACGGGATATAAAGGTTATTGACGAGAAGCGGTATCTTTTTTTACTTTTGAGTCGTAGCGGAGAAAAGATAAATGAGCTTTGTGCACTTTTTTTACTTTGTACTCCTTCTTTTTTTACTCATGTCTCCAAAAATTGCTTTAAATGACGATCGATAACGATTGAATCCTCTTCGTTTGCTCCGATTCCAAAGCAGTGTCCCCACTTGGACTCTATAGGTTGATACACAGCGTTTGGCATATGCTGAGCATCATACGCACTATCTTCTGGTGTGAAGAACAAGTCACTTGATCCTGGCATAACGAGTGCAGGAGAAGTGATCTTGCTTAATGCCTGTTCGAAGTTGCCGTCATCTACGGGATTATCGCTAATGTCTCCATATATTCCTGTACGCAACATGGTAATCAAGTCGTTAGCATCGAAGGGAAGAAATACCTGATCCCAGTAATCTTCTACATAAGATTTCAAGGTGTCGTAACCCTCAGATTGGTACAATTTCTCCAAATAGTACGCCTGCGAGAACCCCCATGGAGCATAAGCTCTTCCCATCGCTGCGAGACCGGCAACCGGAGGGCGCTCATATCTACCATTTTCATAATTTGAATCTGCCTGTAACGCCGCGATCATTGCTTCGAATACCAACTGTGTATGCGGTCTGCTTTTTGCCGTTCCGCCAAAGGGGGCAATACGTTCGACCATCTCAGGATAACTGGTTCCCCATTGATAAACCTGCATGGCTCCCAGAGACCAGCCCACAACAAGTTTAATTTTGGAGATACCAAATTTTTGAGTGATGAGTTGATGTTGGGCGCGCACATTGTCATACATGGAGATGAGGGGAAAGTTGTCCTTATCGTATGGGGCAGGGGTATTACTTGGAGAGGACGATAATCCGTTACCCAACATATTGGGCACAATGATAAAATGACGACTGGGGTCCAGTGCCTTGTCTGTTCCAATTAACCATTCATTATCTGTGTGAATTCCAGCAAACCATGTTGGGACAACAATAACATTGTCCTTTGCCGCATTTAAGTTTCCATAGGTCTTGTAAGCGATAAAGGCTTGAGGGAGCTGTTGTCCCGATAGAAGTAATGTATCTCCAAGGTTATATGTTTCATAATTGTTCATAGATTGATTCTCCTTATAAAATAGTAATAACTTGATTTCACTCTACAATACGTCTATTATCAATTCAACGAAACGTTATAGAACATATCATTCATTTATTTTGAACTTAGGAGGTGCCTGATTCATGGAAATACGCCAGCTAAAAACCTTTTGGACACTTGCATCGACCTGCAGCTTTAGTCAAACTGCTGAATTATTGAGCTATGTACCCTCTACCATAACCATGCAAATCAAATCGCTGGAAGAAGAGCTTGGGGTGAAATTGCTGGATCGATTAGGCAAAAAGGTCGTGTTAACGGATGCTGGCCAACAGTTTCTGCCTTACGCCACTAAGATATTAAACGATGTAGAGGAAGCAAAGTGCATATCCAGTCAGCACGGAGAATTGGCGGGAACGGTTGTGATCGGAGCAGATGAAGTGCTGTGTGCATATCTTCTTCCAGCCTTGTTCAAACGCTTCCGAGCGGACTATCCTGGTGTGCGGTTATTGTTCCGCCCCCTGTCTGGGCAAGAGCTTAAATCGAGTCTGAGAGAAGGGCATGCCGATGTCGTTTTTGTATTGGATGAGCCTATAAATTCCAAAGACCTTCAGTCAGAGTTTTTAAAGGATGAGACCTTTCAAATGGTGGTTTCTCCCGATCATATGTTAGCATCGCGTTCCGCGTTGGTCATTGATGACTTCCACAAACAGCATTTTTTGCTGACCGAAAAGAACTGTTCGTATCGCACTTATTTTGACCAATCCATAACAAAGAAAGGTGCAGATGCTCTGACAGAGCTGGAGTTTCATAGTGTAGAAGCCATTAAACAATGTGTTGTGGCTGGTCTAGGGATCGCTTTATTACCTGAAATGGCTTTGAAGAAAGAGTTGAGCGATGGGGAAGTGGTTGCTCTGCCGTGGGATTTATCAGATGTATCCTTTTCTGCGCAAATGCTCTGGCATCGGGAAAAATGGATCTCTCCGTCTATGGCTGCTTTTATGGAGGTCGCCAAGAGTGAGTTGATTTGATTGTTCAGAATTTGTTTAGATGTATGTGTTAAAATATTCTTCATGGAAATCGTGATGTAAAATGGAATCAACCTTCAACAACATGATACAGATATATATGGGGGATTAGCAATGGAGAGAAAGATTAGAAATTCTGCAAAAGCATTGATCATTAAAGACGGGAGAATGCTTGCAATGAAGCAGGATGATAATGATGAAGTCATCTACATCCTGCCTGGTGGGAGCCAGAATGCAGGTGAAACCCTGACGGATGCTGTGAAGCGTGAAGTTGCGGAAGAAATCGGAATAGATGTAGAACCGTTATCACTGGAATTTGTCATTGAAGGTGTATACGGTGAAGCTCTTCATCGTGTAGATTTTGTTTTTTTATGCGAGTACATAGGTTTGATGGACCAAGATAGTTCTATTCTGCCAAGTGACGAAAATCAAGTGGAAAATGAATGGCTCGAGATTAAAAATATAAACGAACTACCTTTATTTCCTTCAAAATTACGAAAGCAGATCATTAGATTGGTTGAGGGAGAAAAAACGGTTATGTATTTAGGAAATGAGGAAGATGACGACCTGAATAGTTAGATGTGTACACGTCGTAAACAAGCGGCCGTCTTGTATTTATAAAGGAAAGGCTATTTCAAAGGACATGATGGTCCAGTGAAATAGCCTTTTTGTCGTTGAACAAAGTGTACAAAGCGATTCAAAAATGAACATCTATGATAAGGGGTTAAATTAGGCCAGGAGTTATATATCTTGTTGCTTCACGCCTGCTGTCATATTTTTCTGACCCCATATTACCATGGATTCAATTAAAGGAACCAATTCCTTGCCTGATTCTGTGAGCGAATACTCCACTCTCGGTGGCACCTCGTTATATTGCTCCCGATGCACGATGCCGTAATGAATCAAATCCTTCAAACAGTTTGTTAACATCGTTCCGGTAATGCCAGGCAGTCTTCTTTTTAATTCATTGTAACGTATACAGTCATTTTCACTGAGGATTGCCAGGATCGGAAGATTCCACTTGCCTCCAATGACCTGAAATGCATAAGTCGCTGGACATAACTGATCGAAATTAAACTCGTATTTCACTTGATACCCTCCAATAGTATACTTTTTGATACTAAGTCAGAAAAAGAATCGTACTTGTTCAGAAGATTGTAGACATTATAATCAAACTAACACAAGAAAATCAATTCATAAGACAAGATAAAGGCGGGATACACGTGAGTAACGAATCTATGATGTGTGATCTGGAAACAGGCGTATGTGGTGTGAGCGAGGAAGAGGCTATGCAAGAAATCAATCTGAATCACGTTGAGAAAAAGATAACTCTTTATTACGCAACAGATCCGATCTGCTCTCACTGCTGGGCGCTTGAGCCTGTGCTTCATCGGTTTATTGAGGAATACGGCCATTATTTTACGCTGCAAATTAAAATGGGTGGGCTACTCGCTAACTGGAATGGTTTCTCGGATGGCGCTAACGGGATTCAGAAACCTTCGGATGTTGCAGAGCATTGGAAGGAAGTGGGTGAGCATTCACGCATGCCCATAGACGGTTCCTTGTGGCACGATAATCCAATACTTTCTTCCTATCCGCCATCTCGCGTATTTAAGGTGATTCAGAGTACACACCCTGGTAAAGAGCAGGACTTTTTAAGACGTGCGCGTGAAGCCGTGTTTGCATTTAATCGAAATATTGGAGAAGATGATGTGCTGACGGATATCGTCAATCAACTGGGCTTGAATGGAAAAGAAGTGGTTGAGGCGGCTGCACAGCAATCTGCACAAGAGTTATTAGAGGAAGACTTTGAGAGTGTCGCTAGTTTGGGAGTTAGAGGTTTCCCATCAATTATCATTGTGAATGAAGAGAACCAGGGTATGAAAATTGTCGGAGCGCGTTCTCTTGAAACATATGTGCAAGCACTTCAGCAGGTGCTCGGTGGTGATCTGAAACCCAAACAGATAACCTCGTTGGAACAGAAAATCAATGAGGGACACGTTCTTTTCTCTAAAGAAATGGAGGTTATGTACAATCTCGAAAAGACTGATATTGAATCATATGTGAAATCTGAATTGGCAGAGCACACATACCGTATGGGTCATATTTTGAATGAGATGTATATTGAGCATATCTGAGACAGGAACCGTGTCAGAATCTTCCTGCTTTCGGCACACGGATGTGTTATTCGCACAGGCAAGTCGTCCACCCATTGCGTAGACTGAAGTAGATCAAGTCAAGTGAGGTGAATTCCATGGCTAAAACCAGTGAAATACACGTCCGGGTGAAACGGCTCAAGGATCGCCCAGTCTGCGTGACTCTTCATAATGGCGAAACGTACGTCGGGTACATCTCTGGCGTTAACAGCGAAGGCGTAGTGCTTACCGGGGGCGGAAAGCTTACTCAGGCCGCAATCACAGCACCCTCATCTGAAGGCAGTGCTCGCAAAACCAAACCTAAAGCAGGGGCTACGAGAAAAACAGCATCCTCTCGGAACCGTAAACGGGGGAACAGCACTCGTAAGTCGCAGGTGCGATCCCGGTCGATGTCTCGTTCAACGTCTAGGCAAGCCCAGGTATCATCTTTCATGCCTATGCTAGGTTCATTGTTAGGTGGCTTTGGCGGTGCAGGCTCGATTGGAGGTATGTTAGGCGGTGGTATGCGGTTGTTTGGCATGATCCAGAAATTTACACCTGTGGTCAAAATGGGGTATGGCATGATTAAGCAGATTCAGCCATTTATGGGGGCAGTTCAAGGGTTGATGACTCCAGCAAGCCAAGCTGCGGCAGAAGCCGAAGGTGAAGAGGAAGCACAACAAGGTTAATACTTGAAATGAATTCGTGAAATAGAAAACAACCTTCGTTGCATTTGGGAAGGAAGGATTGCTAGTGTAATGGGTGATCTGATCTCTTTCTGTTCTGTTCTGTTCCTTATCTTCTTCGCTGTTCTGTTTCAGCTTCTTCGCTAGATGCTTAACTGCAAGCTGCTCTCCGTACGGCAAACGGAGGGTGGCTTATTTGCTTATGCTGTATATGAGGTTCGAACCAGCTCGATTTCGCATGCTTGCTCAGTGCTAACGAACCTCAGAAACCTTATTCGGGTCAATATCAAGCCATTAAAATTCTAACGAACATGACAAACCCTATTCGCTGCAAAATGTAAGATATAGTGTGAAAAAGGGGCTGGTTCTGCAGCATAGCTACTCCTGTGTTCGTTAGAATTAAAATCCGCGCCAAACGTCTAACTTTGCAACCATGTAGTTCGGCCGACCACTGTCATACAGCAAAAAGCACCGCGCGCTGGGAGCTGCACGCGGTGCTTTTTGCTGTATTGCAGAGTGGAAACCGATTCTATTCCGCTGTTATTAAGCCTTTATGCCTGTTTGGTTTTGAGGCGAATCACGTTCCATGATGCTTTGTTCAAGACTGCTTGCACTTTACCCTGGTCAACCGTTGTATATCCGCCGTTGTGAGGAACAACGTTACGTGGGTTTTCTTTGGTATTAGTGGCTTTCAAGTCGTTGTTCTCCAGTACGATATGCTCCACAAATGTCGTTTCTCCGAAGGAACGCAGGTCCACATTCAGTTCCATTTGCTCATCCAGATGTCTATTCACCGCAAAGATTGTGATTGTGCCGTTCTCTTCATCATGCACACTGATTGCTTCGAGATAAGGCACATCTGTAAAGTCTTTGGAATCATATTTAGGTGAAGTTGTGATGGATCGCAACACCGTACCACGTCCGAAGTTGGATGCATGCATGAACGGGAAATAGGTCGTCTGGAACCAGATCGCTCCGTTGTTCTCGGTCATGATTGGTGCAATGGTGTTAATCAACTGAGCAAGGCAAGCCATTTTTACACGGTCGGCGTGCTTGAGTATGGTAATCAGGTAACAGCCCACAGCTAGTGCATCTTCATGTGTATACACATCTTCAAACTCTGGAGGCGCAATCTGCCACCGTTCTTCCATACGGCTTGTGCCGATGGATTTCCAGACATTCCATTCATCCAGAGACAGCATTAATTTCTTTTTGCTGCGTTTCTTGGCTTGTACAAAATCACAGATTGAAGCAACACTATCAATAAATTGATCCAGATCCAGCGATGTCGCCAGGAAGTCATACGTGTTGTCTTTATTGTTGTTGTAATACTGATGCAGGGACAAGTAGTCCACATTTTCATAGGTGAGATCCAGCACGGTTGCTTCCCAATCTGCAAATGTACTCATGTCACGGCTGGAACTGCCGCAAGCCACAAGCTCAATTTCCGGGTCTACCCATTTCATCGCTTTAGCGGTCTCATTGGCAATACGGCCATATTCATATGCAGTCATTGCACCAATCTGCCAAGGGCCGTCCATTTCGTTGCCTAGACACCAGGTTTTGAATTTATGGGGGTCCTTGTAACCGTGAGAGATACGCAGATCACTCCAGTATGTGCCAGATGGGTGGTTGCAGTATTCGATCAGGTTTCTGGCCGCATCAATGCCGCGAGTACCCAGATTTACAGCCATCATCACTTCGGTGCCAACCAGTTTGGCCCAATCTGCAAATTCGTTTGTTCCTACCGCATTCGTTTCAATCGTCCACCATGCCAGTTCAAGTCTGCGTTTACGCTCCGCTACCGGACCGACGCCGTCCTCCCAATTGTAACCGGATACGAAATTGCCGCCCGGATACCGAACGATGGGTACGTTCAGAGCCTTGATCGCTTCAATGGCGTCCTGACGGAAACCTTGAGCATCTGCCGTGGGATGACCTGGATCATAAATACCGCCGTATACGGCCCGTCCCAGATGTTCTATAAATGAACCATAGACACGTGGATCTACTTCAGCAATCTGAAAGTCTTTATCAATAAGCATTTTGGATGTAAGCAATGGGAAAACCTCCATAGAATTAATTTTAGGTGTGTAATAAACTTTATTTCGAGATGAGTTCGCATAAAAGCAAAATCAATGGATTGATTTGTTATCTAATGTGTATCATAATGCTATTATATTGAGCAAGTTCATTTCGTAGGATTCGCTAAAAAACGAATCCTAAATCCATAATATATTGAATTCTATAGAGATAAGGAAGTGAAGGTCATGATGCTTGGCACGGATGCCTCGTCCTTGATCATATATGAGGCGCTCGCCAGCGAGGCCCGTTTAAATATCGTTCGTTTATTATTGCAAAACAGGGAGATGCATATTAATGCGCTTGCCAAAGAGCTGTATCTGAGCAAAGCCATCGTTAGTACACATGTGAGCAAATTGCAGAAAGCGGGCATCGTAGGCAGCCGCATGAAGCGCGAGAACGGTGGAACGTATAAATACTGCTTTATTCTGCAAGAATTTATGACTATCAATCTTTCTCCTGAACCAGTAGATGCTCCTTACCATGAAGTCTCTATTCCGGTTGGTCAGTATACGGATTACCAAGCTTGGCCCACCTGTGGCATTGCAACAACAACGCAAATGATTGGACAATATGACACACCAGCCTGTTTCATGGACCCAGATCGGGTGAACGCGGGAATCCTTTGGATGGCACGAGGTTTTCTGGAATATAAGATTCCTAATTATCTCAATACAGAACAGCATCTCCAGGAAATTGAAATTTCACTCGAACTCAGTTCGGAAGCACCCCAAGTCAATGAAAACTGGCCTTCCGACATTCGCTTTTCACTTAATGGCAATCACTTGGGAACATGGACAAGCCCAGGGGACTTTGGGGATCGGAAAGGCAAGCATACACCGCTATGGTGGAAATTGGACGTCAACCAGTATGGTGTACTGAAAGTACTGCGCATTAACGGAGAAGGGACATTTATGGATGGCCAGCGCATCTCGGATGTGCGTATCCATGATCTGCAACTGGATTTTTCCACCTACTGGACGTTTGGTTTGAAGCCGGAAGAGGGAGTAGCTGGCCGAGGTGGGCTTACCCTGTTTGGGAAAGGGTTCGGTAACTACGATCAGGACATTTTGATTCGGTACTATTATAATGCTCAGGAAAACCAAACTTCGGATGAATAGGATATGCGATTTCATGTTAGTTTATATAGAGGCAATCTCCATATGAACGAAGTGCATAACAATTCCAGAGTAATGGTATTGACAACGATTACATGGCTGGTATAAAATACAGCTAAATAAGGAGTGTCACTGATTCGATCAGGCACCACCACAATCTGGATTTCACAAGTTTTTTTGACTTGTGTTCTGGATCATGGTGGTGCTTTTTGTATATTGGGGGTGAGAACATCATGAGGTTCAAAAAATCGTTAAACAATAACATCGCCCTGGCGGAAGACACGGAAGGTTGCGAAGTCATTGTCATCGGAACGGGTGTTGGCTTCAAAAAAGTGAAAGGACAGCCGATTGAGCAGAGCCAGATCCAGAAAATGTTCAGAATCGGCTCGAATGACAAATATCAGCGAGTCGAGCAATTTCTCAGCGATATCCCTCTGCAAGTCATCGACATTACGGATCAGATTATTGAAGAAGGCAAGACGCTGATTGGAAAAAAGCTGAATGACTCGATCCTGTTAACACTGGCGGACCATATTCATTTTGCGCTGGATCGTTTCAAAAAAGGCGTGGATGTGCAAAATCCGCTTCACTGGGACATTCGCCATCTATATCCTGCCGAATACCGTGCCGGAGAATGGGCAGTTCAAAAAATCAATGAAGCTTTTCTAGTCTCACTGCCATCTGGTGAATCAAGCTCTATTGCCCTTCATTTCGTGAACTCTCAATTCGACTCGGGCAGCATGAACCAAACAATTAAAATTACACAGATGATTAACGACATTATAGGGATCATGACGGAACATTTCGGAATGGTACTGAATCAGGAATCTGCTGATTTTTCCAGGTTCATCACCCATCTGAGATACTTCATTGTACGTCAGTTGAACCGGGAAGTGCTCTCTTTTAAAGATCAGCAATTTCTATATGATGTATTGTCGGAGCGATATCCTATCAGCTTCCAATGCGCACTCAAAATAAAGGAGGCGATGGAGAGGCAACGCGGATTCGTGATTACTCCCGATGAGATGGTATATCTCATGATACACATCGAGAGAGTGACATCCCGTACCGATATGGATTAATCTCAATACAACCTGTTTGAAGTTATACCATCATCAATATGAATTGAATATGGAGTGTTACTGATTCGATCAGGCACCACCAAATGTTTCCGACTCCGCATCTGCGGCGGGCCGGTAATACATTTGGTTTTTTTTTCGCCAAAAAAGGAGGAAGCATCATGAATCACCGGGAGTTGTCCAAAGAAATTATTCGATTAACGGGCGGACAGGAAAATATTACGCAAGCTTGGCATTGTATCACACGACTTCGCTTCAATGTTCGAGAGCAAAACAAAGTTCAATTGGAACAGATCAAAGCACTCGATGGCGTGCTCGGTGCACAGTTTCAGAACGATCAGTTTCAAGTGGTAATTGGTAACCAGGTTGCAGCCGTATATGAGCAGATCGAGGATCAGATGAAGCATAGTGGCATATCAAAGCCTGAAACAGACGCGCCGCGCTCTAAAGGGATTAATGCTGTTTTGGATACAATCTCCGGCATTTTTACTCCGATTCTGCCTGCCATCGTAGGTACCGGGATGTTAAAGGGGATTCTGGCACTGCTCGTTACACTTGGCGCGATACAGGAGAAAAGCGGTGAGTATCAAGTTCTGTCCTCAATCGCTAATGCGGCCTTTTATTTCTTGCCTTTCCTTCTGGCTCTATCATCTGCCCGCAAGTTCAAAGTGAATGAATATATCGCCCTGACGCTTGCAGGTACTTTATTGTATCCAACGATTCTGAATGCGTATCTGGCAAACCAGCTTGAACCAATTCGTTTTCTCTCGCTGCCCGTGTCCATTGTGAATTATACCCAGTCCGTTATTCCCATTATTCTGGGTGTGTGGCTTCTGAGTTATGTACATCGCTGGGTCGATCGTTTTATTCCCGGTCCTGTCAAAGTCATCTTTACCTCGATGATTGTGCTAGTCATCACGGTGCCAATTCTATTAATTGCGATTGGCCCCCTAGGGAATTACATGGGCATCTATCTGGAAATGGGTACTTCCTGGCTCTTTGCCCATTCAGGTCCGTTAACCGGCATTATTCTCGGCGGCCTCATGCCTCTGATTGTTATGACGGGTATGCATTATGCGTTCTTCCCAGGCACATTGCAGAATCTGAGCAAACTTGGATATGACGTGCTTTTGCTACCGATCAACCTGATAACCAATATGAGTCAGGCTGGTGCAGTCACGGCTGTTTTCCTCAAGACCAAAGATAAAAAAATGAAATCCATTGCTTTATCCAGTGGCATATCAGCCTTGCTTGGTATTACTGAACCCGCACTGTATGGTGTCACCTTGAAGCTGAAAAAACCGTTTTACGCTTCACTCATTGGTGGGGCAGCAGGAGGTGGCTTTATTACCGCAGTGGGTCTGAAATGCTTCGGTTTTGCTGTACCAGGATTGCTTTCACTTCCGTTATATATTGGCCCGAATGGTGGCATGTCCAATTTCTGGTATGCATTAATCGGAATTGGCATCAGCTTTAGCGTTTCTTTCGTAGTGACTTTGCTGCTCAAGTGGGAAGAGCCAAATACACGCAATTCCGCCATGTCCGACTCAGCACAAACATTAACCGAACAGGAACTGAATACAACTACTGCCTTTTCTCAAGAAACGGTGACACCTGTCACAGTACATTCCATCGAGGAAAAGAAGGGGGAGGTGTTCAGCCCGCTCACTGGTGAATTGGTGCCGCTCGCAGAGCTTCCAGATCAAACGTTTGCTGAGGAAATGACCGGGAAAGGTATTGCAATTCGTCCGCAGGATGGACGTGTTACAGCTCCTTTTGACGGAACCGTCACGTTGGTTGCCAAAAGTAAACATGCGATTATGCTGACCTCATCCAGTGGAATTGACATTCTCATTCATGTTGGACTAAACAGCGTATCGCTCAAAGGGAAATTTTTTGACGTGAAGGTTGTTGCTGGACAAGAAGTGAAGAAGGGTGATTTACTTCTGGAATTTGATATGGATGGCATTCAGGGTGCGGGTATTGACCTTGTGACACCAGTCATCGTAACCAATACGCCGGATTACCTCGATGTAGTACCTGTTCAGGTGAAGGGGGTGATTCCAATGAATGAATTGCTTCTCCTCACCGTTCGTTAACAGCTTCATGAATACCATATACAAAAAAAGGAGAGAAACAACATGACAAAAACAATTAAACACTCATTTCCTAAAGGATTTTTATGGGGCGGAGCTACCGCTGCCAATCAGCTGGAAGGTGCATATGACGCAGACGGCAAAGGACTCTCTACCTCAGACATGGCTCCATTCGTTCCTCATGAGGAGCGCAATGGCAAGGATTTTACCTTCGACGTGGATTCTGTTCAATTAGAAGAATATCTGAGCGGTAACACCAACGTATATTTCCCGAAACGGAACGGCGTGGATTTCTACCACCGCTACAAAGAAGACATTGCCTTGTTTGCGGAGATGGGCTTCAAAGTGTTTCGTCTTTCGATCGCCTGGACACGGATCTTCCCTACAGGAGAAGAAGCCGTTCCCAATGAAGCTGGTCTTGCCTTCTATGATAACGTGCTTGACGAACTCTTGAAATACGGCATTGAGCCGCTTGTAACGATCTCTCACTACGAGATGCCCGTAGAGTTAACCCGCAAGTACAACGGCTGGGAAAGCCGCGAGATGATCGATCTGTATCTGAAATTTGCCAATACGCTGTTTGACCGTTACAAAGACAAAGTGAAATACTGGATTACCTTCAATGAAATGAATATGATGCTGACAAGTCTGTATACTGGCGGCGGCATTCTGGAAGATAAAATTAAGGGTACACCAGAGCAGGTAGCCTATCAGGCAACTCATCATCAATTTGTAGCAAGCTCACTGGCTGTCAAAAGTGGTAAAGAGAAGATGCCAAATGCTCAGATTGGTTGCATGATCTGCCGTCTGGAAACGTATGCTGCTTCTAGCAAACCGGAAGATGTGTTGCAGACAATGAAGGAAGATCAGATGAACCTGTTCTACCCAGAGGTGCAGGCACGAGGCGAATACCCATCCTATATGCAAAGATATTTTGAGGAAAACGGCATTGAACTGGTTAAAACTCCTGACGACGATGCCATTATCCGGGATAATACCGTGGACTTTATTGCTTTCAGTTATTACATGACGTATATCGGAAAATATGACCCGAATGACAACAGCAACTCTGGTATGCTGGTAAGTCAGATCAAAAACCCTCATCTGAAAGCTACCGAATGGGGATGGCCTATTGATCCGATTGGTCTTCGCGTCGCCCTGAACCGATTGTATGATCGTTACCGTATGCCGCTCTTCATCGTTGAGAACGGGCTGGGTGCTATCGACACACCGGAAGAGGACGGGGCAGTCCATGACCCTTATCGCATCAATTACTTGCGCAGCCACATTGAGCAGATGAAAGAAGCTGTCGCTGACGGCGTTGAATTGATGGGTTTCACTAGCTGGGGGCCTATCGATATCATTAGCTGCTCGACTTCTGAAATGGGCAAACGTTATGGTTTCATATATGTAGATCAAGACAATGCTGGCAAAGGTTCGCTTGAAAGAACTCGCAAAGACTCCTTCCACTGGTACAAACAAGTTATTGAAACAAACGGAGAAACGCTGTAATTATAAAAAAAATTTACACGCCGCCCATATGGGCGGTCTTTATTTTGTACTAGTCAAATAAGGGATAATTATGTAAAATTGTTTTATTCAAACAAGAGGAGTGAATTCAATGTCTAACAAGGTGATTATGCTTTAGGTTCACAAAAGGATATTTGCGTTACAGAGATTCCTTTTGTGGACATTGCAGTGCGGGAAACCGTCCAAACAATGTTTACTGGAGGAGATTATTATTAATTTTAACGAAGCTGTTATCATCAGCAATACGCATGTACTGGCATTGGTATCCGAGTTGTTTGACCTGGAGGGTTACAATATTCAGCTTATTCCGCCTCATGAGGGTGGACGGAATGTCGTTTACACATGCGAGCAAAAGGGGCGTGAATCGCTAATTCTACGGGTGTCTTTTTTGCCTGACAGAAAGCGGGAAGATTACATTGCCGAACTGGAGTATGTCCGGTATCTGTTTGAGCACGGTGCAAGTGTCTCGAATGTAGTTAGCTCGAAAAAGGGCTTTTTGTTAGAAGAGATCACTTATGATGAGCATACATTCTTTGTCTGTATGTTTGTGAAGGCCAAGGGAAAGTTGCTGGTAGAGAACCATTATCAGTATCGTGAAGGGGTCCCACTTACCGAATACTATTATAATAGCGGTAAAGTTCTGGGGAAAATGCATCAGCTATCGAAAGGGTACACTCCCGTTCATCGCCGGCATCATTTGATTGACAATTACAGCGGTGAATATATCGATAACCTGGTACCTGAATCATTCCCTCTGCTTAAGGAGAAGATGGTTGAGCTCCTGAATACCTTACAAGGTTTGGATACAAACCAAGAGACATTTGGCATGATCCATTTTGATTATAACGATGGGAATTACTCGATCGATTTTGATACCGGACAGATCACCGTGTATGATTTTGATAATTCATGCTTTGGTTGGTATATGTATGATCTGGCCGATCTATGGACACACGGAGTCGGCTGGGTTCAATTTGAGCCGGATGCGGATAAACGCAGACAGTTCATGGATGACTATTTTCAAAATGCCCTCGCTGGATATACTTCCGAGACCAAGATCGAAGATTCGATGTTGGAGAAGCTGCCTTTATTTATTCAAGTTACTCTCTTGGAGAATATTCTAGGTCAATTTGAGGAAATGCAGCGTGCTGGCGAAGAACCGGAAGCTGACGAAGCACTGTTGTATCTCATTAAATGTCTGGAAGAGGATATACCGTATAAAGGATTTTTCCATGAGATGTATTCCACTGAAGCTCCTTTTGAGTATGAGGGACGCTGAAGGGACCTGTACGTAAACTAAACCCTGAATAACCAATGATTCATCAAGTATGGAGGCAGCCGGATCGACCGGTTGCCTCTTTGTTTGTCTGCGGCATGTTATTCAAATTTGGAAGGAGGCACGTTGTAGAATTTTTTGAATGCTTTGGAGAACGTAAAGGGATCGGGATAACCCAGAAATCCGGCAATTTGCTGGATCGTATATTTTTTCTCGTACAGATAGTCTCTGGCCCGGTTCATTTTGATCTGATTGATATACTGCCCAGGTGTTATACCGAGAATTTTTTTGAACAAAGAAATAAAATATTTCTCAGAGACGCCAGCAATATCTGCAAGTTCCTTAACTCGGATGGCACGATGCAGATTCGCATCCACGTATGGGAAGACATTCTGCAGAACCTCCAGACTTCCTTCGATTTTCCTCGGTTTTCGGTCTTTCAGAAACTCACCGTGATATAAGCCTTGCCCGTGTAATTCCAAAATTTTGGCGATGACGAGAAGCAGAGAGGCTTTCAAATAAAGTGGACTGGCGGAAGCGCCGCTACTCTGCTTGAATCTTCGATAGGACGAGGTGAACAGCGTTGATTCCTCATGAATCAGATTGCCAAGTACAATGCCCGGGAGCTGAAACTCGCCGAGAATCCGCTTCTGCTCAGCGATGCTGAAATCAAAGTGCATGTATACGAATCGGCACAACTCTCCGGTCGTGGAAGCAGTGTAGGGCATATCCGGATAAAAAAACACGACGTCACCCGGGTTCGCCATATGCTCGATTCCATCGATGGTAATTAGCACGGAGCCAGCTGTAATGAACCACAGATCATAATCGGAATGAGACTTGTGCTCCGTCCAATTACTGTTGTGTGTTTGTTCCAAATAAGAGCTCATGCGAAGTGTGATATACTCCGAAAGTTCGTCGATTATACTCATATTTACAGTTCCTGTATGCATCTAATCCAACTCATTCCTCTCTACTTTATGACATCCTTCATTTTTGACTATCATAACAAAGGATTTATCTCTTGTTAACTATCGTACGATATAACATGTTTTGAAAACTATCACACATTCCGATTCCAGCCCACTCACCTATAATGAACTTATATCGTTAAAAGGAGGGGTTATTAATGAATGCTACAAGTACTCAGCATCCAAAGGTAGTTGTTATTGGGGCGGGCAGCCTGTTTTTTGGTCGGCAGTCCATCTGGCAGATGGTACACTCCCCATATTTGAATCAGGGAACGCTGGCTTTGGTGGATACGGACGAGGAACGGCTCTCGAAAATGGTGAAATTAGCGAAAATGGTCGCCAAGGAGAACAACGTATCCCTAAAGATTGAGGGTTCAGTGGACCGAAGACAGGTACTACCGGGAGCCGACTTCGTTGTGCTCAGCTTTGCGGAAGAATCGGTGAAATATCGGGGCATTGACTGTCAGATTTCTTTAAAATATGGCATTCGCATGTGTTCCGGCGATACGATTGGCCCGGGCGGAATTTTTCGCGCGATGCGGGAACTACCGGTTATTATGGAATGCGCCAAAGACATTGAGGAGTTGTGCCCGGATGCGTGGGTGATCAATTATATTAACCCGTCTACCGTGCACGGCATTGCTTTACATCGATATGCACCGAAGCTTAAATCGTTTGCGCTGTGCGATAGTCATCATATGCCGCATAAAAAAGCCTATTACGCTGTACGAGCCGAAATCATTGAAAATACAAGCCAGTTCACCGAAGAGATCAACCAGAAATTCGATTTTCGTATCGCGGGTGTTAATCATTTCACTTGGCTACTCAAAGCCGAGTATGAAGGAAACAATGTGATGCCCACGATCGCAGAAGCCATGCGCAAGATGGCAGGTGATGAAAATAACGGAGGTGATCGCGGCGCAAAGGCTCTGTATAACGATGCAATTACCTATGAACTATATGATATTTTCGGAATCATTCCCACTTGTACAGCGCATACAAAAGAATACGTTCGGTATTGGCAGGGTCTTGGCAAAACTGCGGACACCATCCCGCCATTATCGATCTGGGAGACAGAGGACAGGTATGAGCGTCATGATGAAATGTGGCGTCAGGTGGATGACTTTCTTGCAGGGAACATCCCGATTGCCGATTATATGAGCACCTTCGGACCAGATCATGCGACTGACATCATCGAGAATATGGTAGGGAACTTGGGCAAAAAGTTCTTCATCAATACGCTCAATCAAGGCGCGGTAACCAATATGAATAACGATTCGTTCCTGGAACTACTGTGCGATGTAGATATGGATGGGGCGAAACCACTTCATGTAGGCGAGATGCCACGTGGGATAAGAGGGATGCAAGAACTTGTACTGGATACGCATGAGCTTACAGTTGAAGCTGTTCTGGAACAGAGCTACGAGAAGCTGAGAAGGGCGATGCTCACCGACCCGCTCGTGAGTTCCATCAGTGACGCGGACAAGATCATCCATGAATTGTTGGAACTGGAGCGTAAGATGATTCCGGACATTTGGTATAAGGACAGACTGCAGTATAACTAAGAACGATAACGATCAAAGACCACGTCGGTTCCTTCCATGGGACTAACGTGGTCTTTGTTTTTATCTTTTGTCATGTATCAAGAAATCCTACTCCACTTTAAACAAGCTAGCATGGTCTTCATAGTACGAAGTAATAAAATCACGAAATTCTCGAACAATAGGAGATAACCATTTTTGTTTGACCCAGGATAGGCTAATGGGATATATGGCTGAATCATCAGCAATTTTTACATAACGTAACCCCAGTGCTCTACATACGGAGATCGGAATTAATGCAACACCTTGATTAAGGCTGATAATTTCAAGCAGGGTATGAGAATCGACCTCAAATGCATGATTGGGGAGGAAACCTGCTTTTTCACAGAGCATAGTTGTAAAGCGGCTGTACTCCTTATTATCGGCAAGGGAAATAAAGGGCTCATTTGCAACAACACTTAATGAAATGCTTGTTTCTCCGCCGTATGCATGATCCGTGGGCACAACAAGAACAATGTCCTCCTCAACAAGAACAACACTCTCAATCTCCTCATCCTGAATCGGATGCCCCGTAATGCCCAGATGCATATCATTTTTCTTCAAACCTGTAATAATTTCACTGCGGGTCCCAATACCCTGATGAAGCTTGGTTTCAGGGGAACCGTTGATATAGTCACTAATGAGACCTGTGAGGAACCGAGTATTCGTAATCGAGATCCTGATTGTATTGGATATTTGCTGTTCCTCCGCTTTAATCTCCATCTCTGCATTTTCAATTTCAATAAAAATCCGGTTTACATGCTTTAATAAAATCTCACCTGAGGAATTCAATTGAATGTTTCTTCCTCTCCTGTGGAATAAGGGGGTACCCAGTTCATCCTCAAGTCTTTTAATCGTTAAGCTTAGGGAAGGTTGAGCAATATTCAATTGGGCAGCTGCCTTGGAGATATGTTCAGTATAGGCAACGGTCTGAAAGTATTTGAGCTGAAGCAATTCCATTTATCTGCACTCCTTATTTATTCTGATAAATATATATAGTACTTATTATGTATTATATTAAATTTAAATATTGATGTAGAATTTTTTTATGAGATACAGATCAAATTTTAAATAACAAAATTCAACTAAATTTATAAGGTAGGTGTCTTTGATGAAAATCGATGTGAATAACATAGCTAAAAATCTGAATACACCCCTAACAGCTCCGGCATATCCAATGCCACCGTACAAATTCGTGAATCGTGAATATTTGAATATTATTTACCGGACCGATGAAAAAGCGTTGCGGGCAGCCGTACCGGAACCTCTGGAAATTACTGAACCTTTGGTTAGATTCGAAGTGATGTGGATGCCAGATGTTTCTGGACTGGGTGCATATACAGAAGCTGGACAAGTTATCCCTGTACAATTCAATGGGGAGGAAGGCGATTATGTGCATTCGATGTACGTAGACAATTTCCCCGCGATTGCGAGTGGTCGAGAGCTCACCGCCTATCCGAAAAAGCTGGGTGCACCCAAGTTGTATACCGATTCAGATACACTAGTTGGCACACTAGATTATGGAACGCTGCGTGTAGCCACGGCAACGATGGGATATAAACATGTGGAGATGGATAAAGAGTTCGCCAAACGTGAAATATGCCGACCTAATTTTATGATTAAGATTGCTACCGACTATACCGGGAATTTAAGAATATGTGATCTGATCCGTACTCAAATTACGGACATCGAAGTGAAGGAAGCTTGGACAGGACCTGCCCGACTTCAACTGTTCGAACATGCGTTGGCACCTCTTGCAGATCTGCCTGTGTTGGAAGTGGTGTCAGCTTCTCATATCCTTACCAACCTAACCTTAAACGCTGCACAACCTGTATATAACTACCTGGAAGAAAAATAAGGAGGAAAAATAAAATGAGAATTGCAATTGTAGGAGCAGGATCTTTGGGAACCATCGTAGGCGCATATCTTGCGGATGGTGGACTGGACGTTGAGTTAATTGATGCATATCAAGAACATGTAGATGCTTTAAATCAGACCGGTGCTAAAGTGACGGGTACCACAGAGTTTCAGGCAAAAGTAAAAGCCATTACTCCTGATCAGAAATCAGGACAATATGACCTCGTGTTACTTTTAACCAAACAACTCTACAACGATTCCATCCTTCAGGAATTAATTCCATTCTTGAATGAAGACAGTATGGTGTGTTCCTTGCAGAACGGGATTCCCGAAGAAAAAGTGGCGTCCATCGTGGGTGAAAAACGTGTTATTGCTGGCTCCGTTGAATTCGGCGCTACGTTCATTGAACCAGGTGTATCAAGTCTGACTACCGAGTACACTCAATTTAAGCAGTATGCTTTTCAGATTGGCGAATTAAATGGTGAAATCACCGAACGAATTCAACGTGTCAAATCGGTGTTGGATCTTGTGGGTGGAACACATATTTCCGATAACCTGGTTGGAACCAAATGGTCCAAATTGTTGATCAACAATGCCTTCAGTGGTTTGTCGGCTGCATTAAATGGTGAATACGGGGACATTATCGATCATGAAGCCGGCATTGTGAGTGCAGCTCATATTGCGGACGAGACGATTAAAGTTGCTCGTGCTAATGGGGTCACTTTGGTTAAAATGAATGGATTCGACATCGCCTCACTCGAAGTGAACAGCAAAGAAGATATCCCTGAACGGGTGAAAACATTACGTTACGTGATGGAGCCCTCCAGATTGCTCAAAGCAAGCATGCTTCAAGATCTGGAGAAGAACCGCAAAACGGAGATTGATTATATTAATGGGGTTGTTTCAAGCAGAGCAGAAGGTACCGGAATTGCGACACCTTATAATGATTTAGTAGTAAAACTGGTCAAATCTGCTGAAGAAACTCAAACCGTTCCTGATTTTGACACGAACATAAAAGCTTTTGAAGAACTATTAAGTGGACAATAATAAATTCAATTATTTCAACTGAAAGTCGCTAATATAGCGGCTTTTTTGTTGTATCAGTAAATCTAATCAGGCTTGATTTTGCTACAGATAGAATATTCTTCGTGATTTTTTTTCCTAATATTATACAAAAAGGGGAATTAAATTTGATATAATATAGACTTGCTGGTTATTTTTCTATTCGAAGGAGATACATATGAGGAAATCTTGGGGGTAATTCGGGTTTTATTTGGTTGTATGGGACATACATTATTTATGTTCTTGCAAACAGACTTGATGATGAGGTAGAACTAGTTATGGAGCAATTTATGCAGAAATATAAGCGAAGAACAACACAAGCACAGTTCAAGGCAGCTTACGGATTATATCGCAAGGATATGTTTGCCATTCGGCAAGCTGTACCTCATATCGGCTTATCGGACTACCGTACATATTACGAAACCATTCTACTCTTGGAAGACGGGAAAAGTGAAGATGCGCGTGAAAGACTTCAATCCATTAAAAAACAGTGGATGCGATCAACATTGCTCGCGGGTATTGAACTTAAAGCAGAAAACCGTGATATCGCTATTCAGCACGCGCATGAAGCACTTAACTCTTCCAGAGGTGTTAATCGTTATGTTTTATATAAGGAATACGAAAGAGTATTACCAGAGGTTGTTGGACACATATCGTAAGATGGTGAAAATGTTTTGAAAAAATAAACCGTGCTTCACGGTTTATTTTTTTTCATTTACTAGCAGAGGTGTGAGTCCATCCTTAGCAAAAATAGAGGGTAGAATCGTCAATAACCTCTCACGGGTAAGGGGATCATCGTAGTTCCAGCCAGCTTCTACTATATGTACTTTACTGGGTAACAACATGCCAACCAAACTTTGGAGCGGAGACGGTATATTTACATTCATCTCCTCCTGAGGTACCATCACGAAGTTTCGGTCTCCACCGTATTGTGTGATTTTATTGTGATCAATTTGTATCCAAGGTCTGCCATTAATGATCAGTTGATTTATGGATTCGTTGGGTCGAAAGCCAAGTGATTCATACACGGTAGCAGCAAATCCCGTCTGTCCCATAACATATATGTTCTTACCCAGCACCAGATAGACAGTTGCTCGTTCTCCTGCAATATAATCATCCGCCAATTGTCGCCGTATCCTCCTGACACTTTCCTCATAGCGGTCGATCCACTGTTCAGCCGTTCTGCTTCGACCGAAAAGATCCGCAATATAACGAAGACGCTCAAAAGTGCTGGTTGATTCGCGATAAACGATGGTAGGTGCAATGGCATCCAGTCGAGGTAACTGCTGCTCACTATAGTTGCCTAGCAGGATAAGATCAGGCTTCAGTAGGGAGACTTGTTCCGGTGCTCCTTGCAGGCCAATATCCGGGATGTGATGCAGTTTGTTTCGATATATGACTTGTGATTTCATTGTAGTTATACCCGCACCGACTGGACGGATACCGATAGCAAGCAACTCACCAAGGGTATTGGTACCTGTGGCCACGATTCGTATAGCCACATCAGGGAGGGAAATCTGCCTGCCGAGGGAATCGGTGATCGTTCTTTGCCTGGTACGTCTTAGTATATTCGCGTATTCCCGGGGAGGGTGTCCTGTGAGCTGATGAAAGCGTCGACTGAAATAATACTCATCCTTAAAACCGACTTGTCGGGATATTTCACGTAAGGTCTCGGTAGAACTGGACAGTAGTCTTTTAGCGTGTTGGACCCTAAGCTCTGTTAGGTAGTCCGTCGGCTTCTTGCCAGTAATCACTTTAAACAATTTGCTATATTGCCATCGAACCATGCCGGCCATTTCCGCCAAAAGCTCTACGGTCAGATCTTCGTTGTAGTGCTGCTCCATATAGCTGAGTGTACGCTGTAACGCTTGATCATTTTGCACTGGCGGAGCAGCGCTTTCTAGCTGAGTCATCAGGCTAAGTATCAGTTGCAGCCGGGCCTGAGTAACTGCTGATTTTGAATGATGCGTAGGCGTAAATTTCTTCTCCTGCAACCGATTTTGCTTGTTGGATTGCAAAGGCAGCGGAGAAATCCAGTCTTCACTTGCCAACGCAAGTTTTATAGTAGAAAGAGACAGCCTGTAAGGAAATCCCAGAATAAGAGGAGGGCAAGCCGGAAGCAGAGTCAACTGATCCACTTGAAAAGAAAGAAAGGTCAACCGGGCTACATGCGCTTGCTCTTTTATCGTTTTGAGAATGTAGGATTGCTGAGTAGGGAGCAGAATACAACTGCCTTGGCTCAGATCTTGGGAGATGTTGTTTGTTAACAGCCGAATTCCATGATCCAGAGCAATAAGCAATGTATATTCATTGGCAGCCTTGCTCTTGGTTGATGGATTATGATGATTGGTTTCCTGCAGTGGTGTGAGCTGAAGCAGATCATGCTGCTGCAGTTGGATGTATAGGGAAGCCATTTGCATTCTGGAGCACTCCGATCTAGTGATAATAATTCTCAATTACTAGTTTACCACATTTTACACGTTAGAGAATGTTTCGTTGCAGACCTTATTACACGATGCTGAAGTTTACAGAATCCAAAAATCCTCCATAACCAAAGAGGTTGGAGGATTTTTGACGTTATCTATGCGATATTATTGATTCATCCATTTCGGTAGTTCATCAAGCAATTGCTCCAGTGCCAGTAGGTTGTCGGTATTCCAATCGGCTGATGCTTTGTAAACGTGTCCTTGCTGAACGGCCGGCAATGTTTTCCATAGTGTGCTCTGTAACAACCGATCAGATTCAGCTCGACTTTCGTCATTATCCAGCGTTAGGACAAAGACATGATCTCCTGCATAGTCCGGCATTAGTTCTTCCGAAAGTTCGACGAATGTTAGCTCCTTGTCGATAATGTTTTGCTGAATTGCTGGTGGAATTGCAAATCCGTGCTCTTGATACAAGACTACACCCAATGAACGATTGCCCATCACATAGAGCTGTTTACCCAACTGCAAGAAGATGGTCGCTGTCTCGCCCTCTGCCACATTCAGCTTGTCCCACATCGCTTCCGCTTTTGTATCAAATCTGCTGATCCATTGCTCTGCCTCATCCTGTTTGCCAAAAATGTTGCCAAGTTCGCGTACGCGTTCCGTAAATGGTAACGCCGAGTTGAACGGAATGGTAGGCGCAATCTTCGAAAAAGCGGTGTTTCGGTCAGCATCTTGGTTATAACCATTCAAAATCAAGTCAGGCTGCAAGGCTGTTATTGCCTCCAAATCACCAGGATTTCCGACATCATCAATACCTTCTAATCGGTCTGCAATATAGCTTTCGGAAGCATGAATCAGATTGGCTCCAACGACGGAAATATCCATGGCCAGGAGATCTCCAAGTGTTGAACCAAGATAGATCACCCGTTGCGGCTGAGTGGGTATTTCAATCACTTCGCCTGTTTGGGTTGTATAGCTTTTTGTCGTTTGTTCGTTGGTCTTCACAGCTTCTTGTGAAGGGGCGCTTTCCGAACGGCTGCATGCTGCAAGGACGGATAGAAGAAGGAAGCATGCTCCCCATATGAATAGGTGTTTCTTAATTGTACTGTTCATCATTGTTCCCCCCTGAGTTCTCTTTTTCTCATTGATAACCATTATCAATTACAACGTAATTATAGGTGCCTTTTCAGCGGCTTACAATGAAAAAAACGCAGTGAATTTATTTGTACAAATGTCAATGCGTACATCTATTTGTTCGTTGCTTTATTTTCAATCCGCAGGTGTGTTGTCATCGGAGTATGCGTGATCAAAAACAGCTTGCTGTATAAGGAATTAATAAACTTTGGATAATAATGACATTGACAACTGTAGGTTTTTCCAAAATAATAGTATGTAATTGAATACTGGTACCTTTAATTCAGTCCAGAGAGGCTGGCAAGGGCAGCGGATTTCATAATCACGCGAGAATCAGGGCTTATCCCGTCATGGGATGCTCTGTGTCTTCGCGCGGATTATGATGCAAAAAGAGGCTACTTGTCAGTGTATAACTTGACAAGTAGCCTCTTTTTTCTGCTTTTTTTGGTATCAGATACACTTTACGTTGGGGGTATTCTGATGAGCAAACAAGATCAAGAGTTTTCATGGCAAGCTGTGCCGAAATCCCAAAGAAACCACTTTTGGAAGACGTTATCCGTCATGCTCGGTTTCACATTTTTCTCAGCAAGCATGCTGGCAGGAGGCACGTTGGGAGTAAGCTTGACGTTCATGGAGTTCATTGGCATCGTGCTTGCAGGCAATCTGGTGCTCGGTATCTACACAGGGGCATTGGCACATATCGCCGCCAAAACGGGCCTGTCCACACATTTGCTCGCTAAATATGCGTTCGGTGCAAAAGGGTCGTATCTGCCTTCATTCCTGCTAGGCTTCACACAAGTCGGATGGTTCGGAGTAGGCGTAGCCATGTTCGCGATTCCGGTCGCCAAAGCCATGGACTGGAACGTGTACCTGTTGATTATCGTGTTCGGACTTGCCATGACAGCATCAGCCATTTTCGGCATGAAGTCACTCGTCATTCTCGGATATATCGCGGTTCCTGCGATTGCCATTCTCGGTGGTTACTCCATGTTCGAAGGTGCAGGTTCGCTGGGCGGTCTGCAAGGGTTGCTTGATTACACGCCGACTCAGTCGCTTACCGCGGCGGCAGCATTAACGATCTGTATCGGATCATTCATAAGCGGCGGAACGCTGACACCCGATTTTGCCCGGTTTTCCCGGACATCGAAACAGGCAGTTACCGCAACAGTGATTGCATTCTTCCTGGGTAACTCACTCATGTTTCTGTTTGGTGCAGTTGGTGCAATGGCCTATAACTTGGCCGATATCTCGGAGGTCATGTTCCTGCAAGGATTGATCATCCCGGCAATCATCGTTCTAGGCTTGAATATCTGGACAACCAACGATAATGCACTGTACGCTTCGGGTCTTGGTTTTGCGAACATCACCAAAATCTCAAAGAAATTCTTCGTCGTCGTAAACGGTATCGTGGGTACCGTATTCGCCATGTGGATGTACAACAACTTCGTCAGCTTCCTAAACGTACTGGGCGCGGCGGTACCATCCATCGGGGCTATTATTATCGCAGATTACTTCATTGTGAAACGTAGAAACTATAAGCCATTTGCCGACATGTCATTCAAAAATGTAAACTGGGTAGCGATGGTGGCTTGGGCCATCGGCGTTGGATTCGCCCAACTGGCTCCTGGCGTAACACCATTGAACGCACTGCTTGGTACAGCAGTGGCCTATATCGTCTTGATGCTGATTGTTCCTGCGAAAGAAACCAAAGAAATGGGGAAAATAAATGATTATACAGAACGCAAAATTGCGGGGTAAAGAAGGACTATGGAATATCGTTGTGAAGAACGGAAAGTTTGAACGAATTACACAATCACTGGAAGTGACCGAGAATGAAGAGATCCTGGATGTTAACGGATCGCTTGTGCTGCCACCGTTTATTGAGCCGCATATTCATCTCGATACAACGCTCACTGCAGGCGAGCCGGAATGGAATCTAAGCGGAACGCTGTTCGAAGGCATACAACGCTGGTCAGAGCGCAAGGCTTTCTTGACACATGAAGATGTCAAATCACGTTCCAAAACGGCACTGAAATGGCAATTGGCACAAGGTATCCAGCATGTACGGACCCATGTGGACGTTACCGATCCAAGCTTGATTGCTGTAAAAGCGATGCTTGAAGTAAAAGAAGAAATGGCTCCATATATGGACATTCAGCTTGTTGCTTTCCCACAGGAAGGCATTCACTCTTATCCAAACGGGGCAGAATTGCTGGAAGAGTCACTGAAAATGGGCGTTGACGTGGTCGGCGGCATTCCACACTTCGAATTCACACGGGAATACGGCGTTGATTCAATGAAAGTTGCGTTTGATTTGGCCGAAAAATACGACCGTCTGATCGACATCCATTGTGATGAAATCGATGACGAGCAATCCCGTTTTGTTGAAGTTGTTGCCAAGGAAGCTTACGAACGTGGACTGGGTTCACGCACGACGGCAAGTCATACAACGGCGATGGGGTCATATAATGACGCTTATACGTACAAATTGTTCCGTTTGCTGAAGATGGCTGATCTGAACTTTGTCTCCAATCCGCTGGTTAACATTCACCTGCAAGGACGCTTCGACACGTATCCGAAGAGAAGAGGGCTGACGCGTGTCAAAGAGTTGCAGGAAGCAGGTCTAAATGTGTGCTTTGGTCACGATGACATCTTTGATCCTTGGTATCCGCTCGGTACAGGCAACATGCTGCAAGTACTGCACATGGGGATTCATGCTTCGCAGTTGCTTGGTTACGACCAGATCGTGAATTCGATCGACCTCATTACGAAAAACAGCGCAAGAACGTTACACATTGAGGATGTATACGGTATTGAAGAAGGTAAACCTGCTAACTTCATCGTACTTGAAGCAGAGAACGAATATGAGGCTGTTCGCAAACAAGCCGGCGTACTTTATTCCTACAGAGGCGGCCGTAAAATTGCGGAATCGAAGCCGCGGGAAACATCCATCATTTTTGAAGGCGGTACAGAAAAGGTTACTTTTAATAGATAATGAAGAAAATATACTCCCATTAAAGTCGCTATTTTAGCGGCTTTTTTTTCTTTTTTGTACTGTCTACATACAATAAGAACCAAACATTCAGCTTGCCTTAAGTGCTTCACTAGAAGCCTGCTTCCCGCCTTTTTTACGAACAAAACTAATGATCAGCAGTAGCAGGGGTAACAAGCCAAATAAAAAAATGGACATATTGCCAAGAAAATCACCCAAAGCTAACGTTTCCTCCAGGTTTTTAGGCAAGTAAGCAATTACATACAAGACTGGCAACATCGCGAATTGTATGCTCGTAATATTTTTGAGACGAAACAAATCTCGGATCCCGATTGCCGCAAAATAGTGTTTAAAAGCATAGGTTGCAAAGATCTGCATCAGCCAAAACACAATGAACAGTGATTCATATCGCTCAAAAAGAAACCCCTCAATTTCAAAACTTCGAACCATGTCGAACGTTGGCCACATTCGTGTTTGAATTCCTGGCAAAGATAAGTTTCCTACAACGGTAACAATCGTGACCAAATAGATGATCGTACAACTAAGTATGCTGTATATAGCAGCTTTATTGCTTGCTTTCACGTCTACCATGTAAGCTGTGATGATGAGTAAAACTTCATATCCAGAATAGGAGAGACACGAAGGTTTAAGACCTTTCAACACAGGCATGAATCCATCGCCCAGGAGTGGTCTGAGGTTATTAATTTCAAACATCTTGCTGCTTAAAAGAAAAACCAGCGCTAACAACACAAGCGTAACGGGCAACACGATTGAAAAGACCCGGATGATGACCTTAAGACCACCCGTTAACATATAAATACCAATCCACAGACTGACCATAATGGTGACCCAAGTAGGCGTGCGCTCAAGGATGTACATACTTGTAATTTCGGCCATGACTCTAACTTCGAATGAACAAAGAACAACAAAATATACGATAATTAAAAGTCCCAATAGATAAGCAATCCACTGACCTGTGATTTCGGGTATGAATTCGAATACCGTTTTACCGGGGAATCTACGACACAACGTTACAAGGAGGATGCTGATTGTGGTTACAATTAATCCTGATAAAATGACAGAAATCCATACATCTGGTGTCCCTACTGCTTTACTAATTGTGCGAGGGAGTGTTAGAATTCCAGCTCCGAGTATTGAATTGATAACTACAATAATGACCTCGGAGGTATTAATATTAGATGTGGATTGCTTCATTTGGCCTTCGCTCCAAACCGGAGAATATATTTCTAGGTAGTATCGCCCAACGCAGATGTTTTATGTAAAATATGCTGTACTGATATAATGTGGAGATATCCAATAATGAATTGAAGATGAGGATGCAGGTTATGCCAAAGAACGATAATATGTTAGCCATTCTATGGATGCTGAATTCAGGCACCAAAGTAACTGCAAAACAGATGTCCGAAAAGTTAGAAATCAATATAAGAACCGTATATCGATATATTGATGCATTATGTGCCAGTGGAGTACCGATCATTTCCGATACGGGTCACAACGGCGGGTATAGCTTGCTGAATCAGCATATCAAGGCACCTCTGTTATTTGATATTGATGAAAAAAAGGCACTTCTCCAAGCTGCTGTGTTTGCAAAAGAAGCTGGATATCCTTTGAGTGAGGCATTGGACAATGCAACATCCAAATTGAAAATGTATACAAATCAGGATCAGGAAAACACACTTCGCCGTCATTTAGCCGGGTTTAACGTTATCAATCGCATGGGAGATCCATCCGTTCAGCCGATCTTGGCGGAATTGGAGCAAGCCGTGGCTAATGATTGCTCTGTCGAAATTGATTATCTCAGAAGCCGAGATGAACAACCCAAGAATAGAGTAATAGACCCGTATGGAATGGTTTACTGGAATAATAAATGGTATACCATTGCGTTTTGCCACTTGAGGAATGAATTCCGCAGCTTTCGGGCAGATCGTATTCTGCGAATCAAGCTTACTCCGCTCCGCTTTAAGCGTTCGGAAGCCTTTTCAGCCCGTGAATTTTTTCTGCAAAATTTATTACCTGATGTAGGGGGCAAAGAGGGGTTAATCTCCTTGGTTATCGAAGGCCGATCAGAGGCATTGGATGACTTGGGGCTGCATTGGTTTATGGGACATTATCTGAAAGAGCGGACTTCTAATCAAGCCATCTTTTTATTTGATGAAAAATCAATTGATACATACGTCCCCTATTTTCTCCTATCCTATGGGAAGTCCATTCAAGTCATCGAACCACAGCGTTTGAAGGACAGACTTGTTGCTGTTGTATCCGAGTTAATGGAATACTATCAACTTTAACAGCTTCACTGACAGCATTTGAACTCATCGGATTTTGATCAGGGAACTTGATAAAGAACTAGATAAAAAAGTTGCGAAGCTTTGCTGCTTTGGATATGATTATCTAATGTGCAATCAAAGATAACACTTATGTAATCAATTAATGATAAAAGATAGTGAGGTAAGAAAAAATGATCGCAAGAACAGAAGAAGATTTTAATGGCTTGAAGGAAATTGGCAAAATTGTAGCTTCTATTCGAGATGAATTGGTTCAAAGAACCATCCCAGGCATAACGACTAAAGAACTTGATGATTTGGCAGGAGAGCTTTTTGAGAAAGCTGGCGCAGTTTCTGCTCCAAAAAGTGAATATAATTTCCCGGGATTTACTTGTATTAGTGTTAATGAAGAAGTGGCACATGGTATTCCGGGAGATCGGGTTATTCAAGAAGGGGACATCGTCAATATTGATGTGTCGGGCTCCAAGAACAGTTATTTTGCAGATACGGGACTCTCGTTTGTCGTAGGCGAAGGTGCAGAAGTGTTAACGAAAATATGCGACGTTGTTAAATTGGCATTTGAAGCAGGTCTAAAAAAAGCAAAACCGGGCTCCAAAAAAAGCGGGATCGGAAAAGCCGTATTCCAAACTGCTAGACAGCATGAATTAACGGTTATCAAAAACCTTACAGGACATGGTGTTGGACGTGGAATACACGAAGCACCTGACCACATCTATAATTATAATGATCCATCGGATGATGAATTGTTAAAAGAAGGTATGGTTATCGCATTCGAGCCATTTATTTCAACTTCAGAAGAAGAAGTAGTCCAAACTGGAGATGGCTGGACCTTTGTTACTAAAAACAGCTATGTAGCTCAAATAGAACATACCATTATCCTTACTAAAAATGGTCCGATTATTGTCACTCTTTAAGGTGTTCAAACTGAAAGTCGCTAAATTTAGCGACTTTTTTTGTTTTTGTTTTAGTGGTACGTCAAAGTAAATCAAAATATAAACGTTCGCTTATTAATTTATGTTGAAATTATGGAAGGATTTAACGTATATTTAGATCTGATCTTTATGTTATAGACAGAGGTGATTGATTGAGCACAACAAAAAAGCGCGTTCAAGTCATTGATGGACTGCGTGGATTCAGTCTGGTCGGCATTGTACTGGCGAATATGCTGGCTTTCCAATATGGAATGTATGGCCAGAGCAAACCCCAACTGTTCGGGATTGGCGGAGCAGATCAGGCTTTCCTCTCATTCCTGCTGATCACTGTGGTGGGCAGTTTTATGCCGATTTTTGCATTTATGTTTGGCTTTGGAATGGTTAAGCTCTCGGAAAGCCTAAAATCACGAGATTTACGACCAAAGTGTCATCTGGCACGCCGTTTTCTACTACTGTTTGGAATCGGATTACTGCACATCATCTATCTATGGGAAGGGGATATCCTTACATTTTATGGTGTACTCGGTTTCTTCTTGCTCATGTTCCTTAATCGGAAGCCCAAAACGCTACTCATATGGGCGGTACTGCTACTCATGGGAGCGGGCATACTTGGTCTCCAGGCATCTAATCCGATGAACCCGCTGGCGATTGAGTCCATTCATATGGAGAACTACATCATTCAAAGTCAGGATGTATACGGCAACGGCACATACGCGGAAATCAGGAATTTCAGTAATAACGGCGATCCATTCGGCGGGGATTTGGAGCTGTCATTTGCCCTGATAGCCCTGATGTTAGCACCACTCATGACGGTGCCGATGTTCCTGCTCGGCATGCACGCTGCCAGAATAGGCACGTTTAGCGATCCCCAAACGATGCGAGCTATATATCTTCGCCGGGCATCATTATTGATTCCGGTAGGTTTGATACTCAAAGCATACGGTGTATTGGCGCCACAATTGGGTGCGGAAGGTTGGCTCGGAATCGGAATCGGGGGGACGCTTGGAGGAGCGTTGCTTGCACTCGGATACATATACGCATTCGCGCTGTTGTATGCTGGAAACCGCCGTTTCAGCCTGATGGGCAGGTTCGAGGCGGTCGGCCGTCTCTCGTTGACGAATTATCTGATGCAGAGCGTAATCTGTACAACAATTTTCTATGGATATGGCCTGGGACTGTTTGGAAGTGCTGGCGTGTTTATCGGAGCAATTATTGCGCTTGCTGTCTACGGTATTCAATTGTGGCTCAGTCCGCTATATCTTAAGAAATTTAGCAATGGACCTGTCGAGTATATCCTACGGATTTGGACTTATCTGTCCTGGAAAGGGCAGCCAAGAAAGAAGAAAAGATCAAATTTAACTACGAATGAAAACGCGCCTGGTGTCCAGTAAGCATAAAGTGTTATCGTGAAACGCAAAAAGAAGCTCGTTCCACCAAAAGAAAGGGCTTCTTTATGCCGTAACGATCATCTTCCTAATGTTTCCTGTTATAATTAGTAATTATTTATAGATTCAACATATCAACCCTAATACATAAGCTAACTAATATAGTGCGGGCAGTGGTAAGGTAATGCGAAATGAAAGATGAAGCATATACATTCAACTGTTTCCACTCAAGCTTGAAAGGATCATTATTGTGCTAAAAATAATTAATTTTCTTCTTTTCTTGCTGATCATTTGGGTAGTCATCTTTTATCCTTTTCGTTTTGCTTGGTTTGAAGGTTTGAAACAGATTCCTGCAGATCTTCATGTTATTTATTTACTTTTCTTGTTCTTTGGGTATCTGATCTGTTCATCGGCTATGGGACTTATGGTTGGCAAGATGTTTTTTAAACGAAAAGAACAGTGAGTATGTGTAAGTATGGAGGTTGGAGAATTATGAAGTTACATACTAAAAGACTTTCTCAAGAAATAGAAGATCTGCACTCAGGGAAATATTTTTCATAGGATACTCTGCTGGAGATTAGGTATTCATATAAAAGTCGCTAAAGCAGCGACTTTTTTGTTTAATCCATGTAATTGCCTATCTCAAGGGTTGAGCGGAAAGAACTTATTTCAATGATCGATTAGATAATTATGCATCACTTTTTGCTTTGAATAGGCCTCCACTCGCATCAACCAGTGGGGTGGAAGCAATGAAGGAGTTTGCTACATTACAGCCTTACGCCTGTCCTGCCCAGATTATTGACTTGGGTAGTGACTCAGCGAATCTGGAAAAGATTATGGATGCGAGACCTGATGTCATCGTAACCTTTAATGGTTCGGTCGATACCATATATTATGAGTTGATGTCGATGGACAAGAACATTGTGTCATTTCGGATTAGATTGAAGCGTGGTTGGCCACTTTCTTGAATATGCCTTGGATGATTTTATGATTCGTATATTTGTTCCTATTAGATAAGTTGATACATTTACCTGAGGATTTGAGCCCCAGCGCTAATAAATGTTCTATCGTCGTTGATATTTAACAAAAATGTGAAAGATGAAACACTTATTTTTAGTAGATAACCCAAGATTTTTTGAGTAAGGAGTTTCTATTATGCACATAATAATAAGCCAGCTATTATATTTAATAGCTGACTTTCTTTTTATTCAAAAGTGAGCTATTCCCAATTAGCTGCGTGTTTTTGAATTAGATTAATCATCTGTTTCATTGCAGGTGAAATCCACTTATCTTTATGATATGCCAAATATGTGGATATTGTAGGGCGGTCAGACCCAACTTCTTCGCCTTGAAATTTTTTGGATTTTAATTCTTCTTTGACAGAAAAGTAAGGAACCATCGAAATGCCTAGTCCGTTTTTCACACATTGCTTAATCGCTTCGATACTTTGGAACTCTATACTGTTCATAACATCGACTTTTTTATAATTGATGTAATCCTTGAATACAGATTTGTAACTGCAGCTACGTTCCGTATATAACACAGTTCCTTTTGCATGGTTTTTCTCATGAGGGGGACTAATAAGGACCATTTTTTCTCTCACCAAACGTTCGCAGTGTAGTTCGGGAGCCCCCCATCCCTCTTTTTCTAAGGCAACAAGAAGGTCAATCTCACCATTTTGAACAGCTTGAGAGACATCTTGGTAGTCAAGTGATTTGAGCGAAAGGTTAACTTGCGGATATTTCTCACCATACTCAACCAATAAAGAAGGGATGCGACAGATCATTAAGGATTCCGAAATACCTAGTGTCAAATTTCCCGAGGGCTCATCATTTGAAGTAAGTGCTTGCGTATACAACTCAATAATTTTATGAGCATACGGCAGAAATTGATGTCCGTATTGTGTGAGCACAACTTGTTTACCTAAGCGATCAAAAATAGGCTTACCGAACTCTTCCTCCAATTCTTTAATATGTGTTGTGACAGAAGATTGAGCATAACCGAGATGTTCAGCTGCTTTCTTAAATCCTCCTTTTTCAACAATAGTTTTTAATGTAATCAAATGGCGGAGTTCCATAGATACCCTCCTAAAGTGAGTTCATTTTTAATGAACTAAAGATTCAATAACATCAATTTTACTGTTCATTTCATTCATTTTATAATGTTCATATTCTGAATGATATATAAACATAATTGTTAAAGGTGGATGGTTAAATTGGTACAAAAAAATAAATTGTTTGAACCTGTCAACGTTGGTTATAACTTTCTAAAAAATCGTGTAGGAGTAGCTCCAATGACTCGTACGAGTGCTACTCCGGAAGGTCTTGCCACGGAGCAGATGGCTGAATATTATGCGTCTTTTGCTCGTGGAGGTTTTGGATTTGTCATTACAGAAGGAACATACACAGATCAATTATACAGTCAATGTTACTTTAACCAACCTGGCTTGATAAATGAAGAACAAGCTATTGCTTGGAAAAAAGTCGTGGATACTGTACATGAAGCGGATGCTGCAATTATAGTTCAGCTTGAGCATGCAGGAGCACTTTCTCAAGGAAATCGCTTCAGTTCCCATAACCTAGCTCCTTCAAAAGTGCAACCTAAAGGAGATCCTTTGGCGTTCTATGGTGGAGTTGATAAATTTCCTACTCCGATAGCTGCAACAAAGCAAGATATCGAACAAGTGATTCAGGGATTTGTGGAATCAGCAATCCGGGCAAAAGCAGTAGGGTTTGATGGTGTTGAAATTCATGGAGCCAATGGTTACTTGCTTGATCAATTCTTGACCGACTACACTAATGAACGATCAGATGAGTATGGCGGTTCGACCGAAAATCGGGTACGGCTTTTAATTGAAGTTTCATCTGCAGTCCGTAAAGCCGTTGGACCGAATTTTACAGTAGGTATTCGAATTTCTCAAGCCAAAGTCAATGACTATATCCATAAATGGGGTGGAGGTGAAGCAGAAGCTAAAGTCATTTTCGGTGGATTAGGGCAAACCGGGCTTGATTACATTCATGTGACTGAATATAAGGCATGGAAGCCTGCTTTCGAAGAGAATGGGCCTTCATTGGTACAACTAGCTAAAAGATTTTCAGGTAAAATTGTCATTGCCAACGGTCAACTTGAAGATCCATTAAAAGCATCTGAAATCATCACTGATGATAAGGCTGATCTCGTGACATTAGGAAAGGGAGCTCTAGCTAACCACGATTGGGTTACTAAAGTTAAAGAAGGTAAGCTACTAGCTGAGATGAGAGAGGATAAGATACTGCGACCAGATGCAACGATCAAAAATTTTGAAATGCTTTAATGGGAACAGACAAAAGTATTTTACTCAATTATTTCAAACTGAGGATGTCATACTATCTGTGTAGAGCTCTCAATCAGTGGTATGCATTCTCGACACCAAATAAATGGCTTTCAGAACTTATTGAGCAATAATAGTATTGCCATAGGTCGTTTTAAACGGATGACCTGTGGCAATTAAAGTAGAAAACAGACATTCAATTAGTGGGTTGCAATTATATACTAATTAATATTGGAAAATATCCATTTCAAAGTGATTTTAACGTTCTTATTCAGATAACAACGAAAGATGTTTGAACCTTTGATACCGCCTGTGGAATTCATCTATAAGTTACACACTATCTTTTTGGAAAGTACCTATCATAAAAGTGCGTACTATTCATAATATGTGACTCATGTATACTAAATTGTACCTCGATGTAAAGGAGAAAAGATCATGAAAAGCAAAGAAAATTCGACAACGTTGCGTATGTTAATGCCTCAATGGCAAGGGGGAGATAATCCTAATTACTCCTTTGGAGCTGAGCTTCTTGAATGGCTAGCTCCAGAGAATAATAAGCATATAACCGTTAAAGTACCTGTTTCAATGAGCGATGATACCCCCTTGGAAAAAGAGGAAGGTATTATAGGTGATATTGTGGGAAAAGAGCAATTATTAAATCAACTTGATGCGGCAAATCATATAATCAAAGCATATCAACCAGACCGAATTGTCATGTTTGGAGGAGACTGTTTAGTGGAGCAAGCCCCATTCGCTTATTTAAACGAACGTTACAGTGGTGAGTTGGGATTACTTTGGATTGATGCGCATCCTGATATAACAACACCAAAAGAATACTACAATGGTCATACTTATGTATTGGGTAATCTATTAGGTGAGGGAGCTCCTGAATTCGCTGCTAAAGTAGATAAGCCTTTTCGTCCAGAGAACGTAATGATCGCGGGAATAGATCAACCGACTGGCCAAGAATCGGAACTAATTTCAAGATTATCAATTAAATCAGCGTCCAGTTCTCAATTAAAAGAAAGTAGCAAAACTGTGCTGGATTGGATCGAAACGAATAGGATTAAATATTTGGTGATTCATTTGGATCTGGACGTTCTTGACCCGAAAATTTTCAGATCATTGCTCTTTGCAAATCCGTTATCAGACTTAGAGATTGATTTTCCTATGGGCAAAATGCAACTTTTTGAGGTAGCAAAATTGATCAATGAAGTTAGTGATGTCACTGATGTAGTTGGTCTCGGGATAACCGAACATCTTCCATGGGATGCAATAAACTTAAAACAACTACTTCAGAAAATGCCTATCCTTAACGATTAAGATACTAATGCTTCAAAAGTATGCGCTTAATGAAAGGGACCATCGATATTAAGGAACAGAAGCACTTTCTTCATATAGTTAGTCTCCTTAGTAGCATTCATAAGAACTACATCTGTATTAGATAGGAGAACAAACAAGTGACTGATAATAAAACTGTTAAAACGTTACGCATGCTAATGCCCCAGTGGCAGGGAGGAAACAAACCAAGTTATATTCTTGGAGCTGAGCTCCTAGCATGGTTAGCTCCAGAAAACAATAATCATACGACAGTTAAAGTACCTGTATCCTATAGTGAAGATATGACTCTCCACACAGAGGAAGGTATTTTAGGAGGAATCGTAGGTAAGAACCAATTGTTGAATCAACTGGATGCAGCAACTCATTTAATTGAAGCTTATAAACCCGATCGAATTGTTATGTTTGGCGGGGATTGTTTGGTTGAACAAGCGCCATTCGCCTATTTAAATGAGCGTTATAATAGTGAAGTTGGACTATTATGGATCGATGCACATCCTGACGTGGCAACCCCAGAGGTGACGCCCAACGGGCATGCTCATATATTAGGAAATCTGTTAGGTGAGGGAGCGCCAGAATTTTCTCAAAAGGTTAAAAAGCCTTTCTTACCGAAGAACGTTATGTTAGCGGGACTTGTTCAAACAACTGAACATGAATCGGAACTTATTTCTAGGTTATCTATTAGTTCAGCAACTAGCGCCGAATTAAAGGATAATAATAAACCAATATTGGACTGGATTTCAGAAAATCAAATCAAATACGTAGTAATTCATTTGGATTTGGATGTACTTGATCCGAAGATTTTCAGGTCATTGTCATTTGCTAAGCCGCTGTCTGACAAAATTCATACTCGTATGGGTACGATGCAACTTACAGAGCTGATAACTTTAATACAAGAAGTTAGCTTGTTAACTACGGTTGTTGGACTAGGTATCACAGAACATCTTCCATGGGATGCTATAAACTTAAAAAATTTACTTAAGGATATGCCAATTCTAAAAAACTAAAAGAGAGTTTTTGAAAATTGGTAGATGTACTGATGATTATATATACTTGAGCAATTTTAGCTAATCGCTCATATAGATTAGAAATGTAAAAATCACAACAAAACTGCTTCGTCTTCATGAAACAAGGCGTTTGGTATTATCTAGTTAAGCGTGGAGTCAGAGATGCCTACTGGTCCAAGAGTTTCATCCGACATCGTGATTGGCAAACCGAAAACTTCCATGGGAATTTACAATTGTAGCTGATAAATAAACGGAAAGTGCTATCCAGAGAAAAACCATTCCTTTGCCGGAGTGGCTTCTTTGGATCATACGGAATAAGTGAAGTAGTAGACAGTTATATAACCCGAAAATAGTTCGATTACCGACAGGTAATCCATCTCCAATCGTTAGACTACCGCCGACATTAGATAATCGCCTTGCTTCACTTCCTGCTCGGTAGTTTTTAACACGTCCAAGTAGTTGGCAGAGTTGGTAACGATGACTGAGGTGGCAGTGATGTAACCCGCTGTCCGGATTTGCTCCGCGTCAAACTCTACAAGCAGTTGCCCGCAAGAAACCCGATCGCCCTCTTTAACTTTTTTCTCAAAAAATTGTCCTTTTAGCTTTACCGTATTCACTCCAATATGGATCAGAAGCTCCATGCCACTGTCCGTGGTCAGACCGAGCGCATGACCGGTAGGGAATACGGTGGTTACGACACCATTGATTGGCGATACCAAAATTCCATCAGTGGGTTCAATGACAAGCCCCTGTCCCATGGCACCTGAAGAGAAGGCGGGATCAGGCAAATCTTCAAGTAGCTGAACACTGCCTTTCAGCGGACTCACAATGATTTCCTTGTTTAACCGAGATTCACTTGGCTCAATCGCTTGTTTTTCCTGTCCAGAAGTTTCAATCTGCGGCTCCTCAACAGTAGCCTCAAGATCCTTGAATCCAAGCAGCAACGTGAGTAGAAAAGCCAGGACAAAAGATACGGAAACACCGATCACAACCGAGGCGAACCCCGTTGTTACGTAAGTAGGAAAAGCGAGCAGGCTGGGAAGTGAGTAAGCGACTGCCCGACCACCCCCGACTCCGATAATTGCGCCCCCGATCGCTGCGGAAATACATGCGTAAATGAACGGGTTTTTCAATCGTAAAGTAACCCCGTAAATGCCTGGTTCCGTAATTCCGAAAATTGCAGTAATCGTAGCAGATCCGGAAAGGGTTTTAAGCTGTGAATTGCGGGTTTTCAGCATAACGGCGAGCAAAGCACCGGCTTGAGCCAGCACGGCTGCGGTCAACATCGGCCGCATTAAGTCATAGCCTATTGTCGCCAGATTATTAAGTGTAATTGGAAGAAAAGCCCAGTGAAGTCCAAAGATAACAATGACCTGCCAGAAACCACCAGTGACTGCTCCTGCCAACATTGGGCTGAATTGCATGAGTGAGGTAAAACCGCTAGCTAACCCCTGACTAACACTGTTGCCGATCGGTCCAAAAGCAAGAATGGTAAGCGGGACGACAATTAGAAGCGACAGCATCGGCACAAGAATATTGCGGATAGACTGGTGAATAATCGAGTTGAACCATTTTTCTATATGAGATTGAACCCACACCGCCAGAAGGATTGGAAACACGGTGGAAGTGTACATCACAAGCACAATGGGGATGCCTAAGAAATCATAAGTTTGACCGCTATTAAACGCAGCGGAAATGGTCGGAAAGACCAGGGCTCCTGCAATAGCCAAGGATACGTTCATATTAGCTTTGAATTTCCTTGCGGCAGTAACTGCCAAAAATATGGGCAAAAAGGTGAATACACTGCTTGATGCCGCATTTAAAATTAGATAAGTTCCTGAGGTGTCATCTAGCCAGCCGAGCGCCACAGACAAAACAACCAGACCTTTGAGCAATCCAGCTCCAGCTAGCGCACTGAGCAGCGGGGAAAAAACACTGGAAATAAGATCTACGGTTTTTCCGAATATTCCTGTTTTTTCTGCATTCTCTTTAGTATCCGTTTTGCTGCCGCCATCTTGAAGGTTGGTGTGCTCCATGATTCCTTCATAAACTTTGGACACGTTATTGCCGATGACGACTTGAAATTGACCGCCGCTTTTCACAACGGTGATGACTCCAGCTGTATTTTTCAACGCCTGCTCATTCGCTTTTGTATGATCTTTCAGGGTGAATCTAAGCCTGGTTGCACAGTGATATACATCATTCACATTAGATTCACCGCCAACAAGTTCAATAACACGTATGGACAGTTCTTTGTCTTTATTACTCATAGCATATTGCCTCCTTCATGATGGGTAATTGATCTCAGGTTGTGAGCTGTTCGTTCCTGATGTGCCGGCTTACATCGTTTCACTTCCAAAAAGCAGCAAAACCTGAACTCGTGGCAAAATAAAAAGAAAAATCATTTTGCCATCAGTCCAGGTTTTGCCTGCTTTACCAGTCACAATCCTTTATCTAATGTGTTGTATATGAAGTTTTAGCTTGAAAGAAATAGGACTATAAAGTGCTTCGTTCAGTAAGCCGCTGGATATGAATGGTTAAGTAAACGAATTCATCTTTGTTTAAGGACTGTACATACGTTTTTTCTAAGTACTCGTTGATCTTGCAAGTGCAGGAAAAGGCTTTGACATAAGTCTTTTTCACCTGTTGATATAAAAAATCTTCGCCGCTTTGGTGAATCTCGTGGCGCAATAAGCGCATGGCGAAATATTGAAGGTGTGTTAAGAAACGCGAATAATTTAAGCTCGATTCATCAAGAACAGTGCCGTAATGGTACGTGACGATTTTCAAAATTTCGTTGACAATTTCAGTCATCTGTATCGTCAATTTCATTTCAGTGCCGTCAAGTCGGGCATTGACGACATGTAAGGCGATAAAACCAGCCTCATCTTCCCCGAGCGAAACTCCAATCATGTCGCTGATTAACTGCAGAGCATCCAATCCGATACTGAATTCCGTTTTATAGAAACGTTTAATTTCGAACAGCATGGCATTTTTAATCTCCATACCTTTGTTCTTACGTTGGATGGCAAAACTAATATGGTCGGTTAACGACAGATAAATATTGTCGCTGAGTTCAGTACCAAGGACTTGGTTGGCGTGTTTTACGATTTCGTTCACAACTTCGAAATGAACGGCGGGTAATTCATGAATCAGTTCAGCCATTTTTACAGCAAATGCATGCTCGGCTAAATGGAAGATTTTATCGATCTTGTGTTCATCGACCTCATCACCTGCACTCTTTTGGAAGGAGATGCCTTTACCCATAACGATGACTTCCTTCCCCCTTTGTATTGCGGGTCAGCAGAAGGTTATTGTTTAATACTTTTTCAATAATCATGTGCATCGGCTCCTTGTTTTCTGCAATATTCATAAAAAAAACCTAAGATAGTTCAAACGCCGCCAATTGGTTAACGGCATTCAAACTTTCTTAGGTATTGCCCGAATCAACGGTCACAATCCTTATTTGAGGTAACTATAGCACAAGTAATAAAGCGGTTTAAGTTACAAATTAATCCCATTTAATTCCACTAAAAAAATTCTTGACATGTAATGCATTACACAAGATAGAGTCCAAATTGAGAACACAATAGAACAAGGAGGACTTCAAAATGAAAAAGGGATTAAAAATTGTGACGATTGGCGGCGGATCGAGTTACACCCCAGAATTGATTGAAGGTTTTATCAAACGGCATCATGAACTTCCAATACGTGAATTGTGGCTTGTAGATATTGAAGCAGGAAGAGAGAAACTTGAAATTGTAGGAGCCATGGCTAAACGGATGGTAAAAGCGGCGGGAATCGACTGTGATATTCACTTGACGCTTAATCGAAGAGAAGCGTTGGCCGATGCTGATTTTGTCACCACCCAATTCCGGGTCGGTCTTTTGGAAGCTCGTATTAAGGACGAAACGATTCCGATTAGCCATGGGATGATTGGTCAGGAAACCAACGGAGCAGGTGGAATGTTCAAAGCATTCCGTACCATTCCGGTCGTTCTTGGAATTGTTGAGGACATGAAGGAACTTTGCCCAGATGCTTGGTTAATCAATTTCACGAACCCTGCGGGAATGGTAACGGAAGCTGTGCTCCAATATGGTAAATGGGAGAAGGTCATTGGTTTGTGCAATGTTCCGATTATTTCCTCCAAGAATGAAGCTGCTGTTCTGGAAAAAAATGAAGAGGAACTGTTCTTCAAATTTGCCGGTATTAATCACCTTCACTGGCACAAAATTTATGACCGAGATGGTAAAGAGCTAACTAAACAGGCCATCAAAAAGCTCTACGGTCCTGATGCCGAGCCAGAAAAAATGGTAGAAAATATAAAAAGCATGCGTTTCTTGTATGAGCAAATTCTCCAACTGGGTATGCTGCCTTGTCCTTATCACCGGTACTATTACATGACTGACAGCATGCTTGAAGAGGAAGTAGAAGCGGTCAATGGCGAAGGAACTCGCGGGCAGGTTGTGAAACGCCTGGAGGAAAGTTTGTTTGAACTTTATAAAGATCCTAACCTGAATTACAAGCCTAAGGAATTGGAAAAACGCGGAGGAGCTTATTACAGCGACGCAGCTTGTGAAGTTATTAATTCTGTATATAACAACAAGGGAACGCATATGGTAGTCAACACACAGAACCGCGGAGCAATTAGCGATCTACCATATAACAGTGCCATCGAAGTTACAAGTATCATTACAGCCCATGGTGCAGAGCCTGTTCACTTTGGCGCATTCCCGTCCGCCCAAAAAGGGCTATTGCAGGTGATGAAGGCAATGGAGGAACTGACGATCGAAGCAGCGGTCACAGGAGATTATGCAACCGCTCTACAAGCATTCACACTTAATCCGCTCGTTACCAGCGGTGACATTGCTAAGGTAGTTTTAGATGAAATGTTGGAAGCGCATAAAGAACATCTTCCGCAATTTCACAAATAATTTATTTAGAGATTGAAGTCATTCAGGCCTGTCCCTCATATAGAGACAGGCCTGAATGTTGTTCGTTCATGAAGTTTAACGGGATGGAAGAGAAAAGAACTCATGATCTCAAATGGGCTCTTTTCTTCGTTTAAAAGGATGGATGTTGTTTTATGTAGATTTTCGTTCAATCAGTCTAAACTGAAGAGGATGAAGATTGGATGCCGAATTTTCCAGCATATTCATAATAATATTAAAGGCATTCTCTGCTTGTTTATCCACGGGGTAATGGATCGTTGTCAGATCCAACAGGTGAGCGCTGTCTGTATTATCAAATCCCATGATTCCCACATCATCCGGAACCGAAAACCCCGAGCGTTGAATCTCCGTTAAAATACCTGCTGCTACCTCATCAGTCGAACAGGAAATGGCATCCGGCTTGTCCGTTTGTTCTATCCACCATCGCGCTATTTCCTCACCATCATGAATGGTGACTTTATTATGAAATTGCGGAAAGCCAGTGTTCTTCAACCCATGCTTCTGTACAAAATCCTCATAAGCTCTTATTCGCTCCAAGGTATTCTGTCCTTTGGACGAATACACGTTCAAAATTTTACGATAACCTCTGGCATACAGATATTCGAGACCCAGCGTATAACCTTGATATTGGTCCATAAATACGGACGGTATGGTGTCGCTGGTAAGACGCTGCCATGTTACAATTGGCCCATATTTCGTATAGGATTCGATGATATCCCACTCAATCGTCCGTACCAGACAAAGAAGGGCATCCACCTGTTTACTGCGTAACATTTCAAGCGCTACAAGCTCCTTATCACGATCTCCGTCTGTCATAAAAAGCATAATGTTGAATCCGTATTTTTGGGATATCATGTGGAATGAACGGACAAGTGACATCAAAAGGGGATTGTAAGTAACACCCATAACACCGATGACTTTTGTCGCTCCATTTTTTAAAGACTTTGCATTTGAATTAGGGACATAATCCAATTGCTCAATGATGTTCAAGACTTTTTCTCTTGTTAAATCGCTTACATAAGGATGTCGATTAATTACCCTTGAAACGGTTGCTGTAGAAACGCCTGCAAGACGTGCAATCTCTTGAATATTTGCCATCTGATCCACCTCATCATTAAGGATAGCACGATTTTAATTGTTTACAAGGTAGAGGCCATCATCTCGATTTGTGACCAGATAATGGCATGTTAGATGTTGAGAACAAAAACTTAAATCCTCACAAAGTGACACGTATTTTTCATATACCTTCTACGTTGGTTGACAAACCAAAACCACGTTTGTTAGAAGCTCACCTTTAACAAACGTGGTCGAGAGGGCAGCTAGATAAGACGCTAAGAGCTTGAGTTTGTCCTTTCCGCCAGTTTAGTAATCAACTCGATATCTTGTTCGGTTAATTGTTCAAAAAAATGTTTGCGTATTGCCTTGGAGTGGTAGGGACGGGCATCATCTAACATTGATTTTCCAGAAGAAGTGATACTGACTTGTACTCCACGATCGTTGTCTAATGGTTTCTTCATCACGAGCCCACGTTTTTCCATACGCTTCAGATGATGAGATAATCGACTTTTATCCCAGTCCATAGAGTCGGCTAATTCCTGTTGACGAAGGCTACCATCCCCAAAAAGGACTAATCGGTCCAATACTCCAAAATCACCCTCTGACAATCCTGAGTGATCAGCCATATCTTTGACGATACGACCGAAGATGGTCTGAAAGGAACCTTTCCACATATGCCATATTCGCATTTCTTCTTCGTTAAGTTCATTTTTATCCATAGGAGCATAATAACATGATTGACGCGTCAACTTCAATCTGCTAAATTTAATCCAAGGTTGACGCGTCAACTTAGTTCATATGGACCCACCAATCACAGAAAAAGGAGATTATAACTATGCAAGATAAACCTGTCGCTCTGGTCACCGGGGCTAATAAAGGTATCGGCCTTCAAATTGCGAAGGATCTCACGAAACAGGGATTCACCGTGCTCGTTGGATCTCGCAGCCTCGAGAATGGAGAAACTGCCTCAAAAAGCATCGGTTCAGATTCACACGCTCTCCAGCTCGACGTTACAGATGAAAACTCCATCGCTGCTGCTGCAGAACGTATTCGGGACGAATTTGGTCGTCTCGATGTACTCGTGAACAATGCGGGGATCTCGCACGCAGGCAGATCGGGTGAACCATTTCCAAACGGTGGCGCAGCGAGTGGTCTTTTGACCGTTGCTTCGCTTGAAGATATTCGTACAGTTTATGAGACTAATGTTTTTGGTGTTATTGCTGTCACGCAGGCGATGTTGCCACTTTTGCGGGAGGCCCCGGCAGCACGTATCGTCAACATAGGCAGTACCGGGGGGTCTCTTAGCTGGAACTCTATTCCGGAAAACTCGCATCGTGCGATGTTTGGTGCCTATTCGGCATCAAAATCAGCTGTTCATGCGGTGACACTTGCCTTTGCATTTGCCCTTGAATCAACAAACATAAAAGTCAATGCGGCATGTCCTGGCTTCACATCCACTGCGCTTAATAATTTTGCTGGTACTCGTAGTGTTGAACAAGGGGCTAGTGAAGCGGTCCGGCTGGCGATGATTGGAGCGGATGGCCCAACAGGAACATTCTCAGATGAGGATGGACCCATTGCTTGGTGATCATAGTTATACAATGAGGGTGAGTAACTTAAGGAGGATTTCATGATGCGCGTTTTCGTAACAGGAGCAACAGGCTACATCGGTTCCGCTGTCACCAGCGAACTTATTGAAAGGGGGCATCAGGTCATCGGTCTCGTGCGTTCAGACAGTAGTGCAGCGAAACTAAAAGAGTCCGGGGCCGAAGTACACCGCGGTGACATCAACGATCTTGACAGCCTCCGTAGTGGTGCAGCTGCTGCGGATGGCGTCATTCATCTGGCATTCCATCACGACTTCTCGAACTTCGCTGGAGCACTCACAACAGATCTGCATGCCGTAGAAGCGATGGGGGCGGCACTTGAAGGATCTGGCAAGCCGTTCGTAATCACCACACATGTGAATGGAGTGGCAACGGAGAACATGGTGTTAGCGCTGGCAGGGCGTGGAGTGCGTACATCGATTGTAGAGCTTTGTCCATCGGTACACGGTGAGGGTGACACAGGATTTGTGCCGAGCCTGATCAATATTGCCAAGACTAAGGGCTTCTCAGCCTATGTGGGAGAGGGGAACAACCGCTGGCCGGCTGTGCATCGCCTTGATGCCGCGCATCTATATTGCCTGGCGTTAGAAAAGGCACCCGCTGGTTCACGACTAGATGGGGTCGCAGATGAAGGAGTGCCATTTTGCGACATCGCGAGTGCTATTGGTGAGCAGCTGAACGTACCTGTAGTCAGCATTTCACGCGAAGAGGCAGATGCCCATTTTGGCTTTCTCAGTACACTCGCATCGCTCGATATCCCGAGATCAAGCATTGCAACTCAGGAACTTATGGGATGGCGGCCAGTGCAACCTGCACTGATTCCCGACCTTAAACAGTCTCATTACTTCAACAACTGATTGGAATTTTCATGCCTTTTAAAAAAAATAACAACTATTAATAGAAGCCACTCCATTCGTCAGGGGTGGCTTCTTCTTTTGCTAATGTATTCTTAAGACATGGGAAAAATAGGTTCTTGAATTTCTTTCCCGATGTACAGCCGAATCCGAGATTGTGATAGGCTGTATCTACAAAAGTATTACACATTCTAAATGGAAGGGGATGATTTACCTGGATCAGGAACTTGCGACCACGATTGCTATCGAATTTAAGAACAATCAGAAGGTGTTGAATGCGATCGGAGACGAGACCCGGCAAGCCATCCTCATAGCCTTGATTCAAGGGCCGCAAAAACCCGGCATGCGCGTAGGAGAGATCAGGATGAAAACTCATCTTTCCCGACCGACCGTATCACATCATCTGAAAATATTGAAAGAATCACAGATAATAAGTGTTCGTAAAGAAGGAACTCTCAACTATTACAGCCTTGACTCCGGTAGCAAGTTGAAATTGTTGAAAAACCTGGTGAACGAGATAGAAAAGTTGCTAACGCAATGTGAAGAACAAGCATCGGAACAACAATTAGAAAAAACGGGGAGGGGGAGTTGCGAATGAATCAGACAGTCGCAGCGGCAAACGGAGTGGACATTCCTCAACTCGGGTTCGGCCTATATAAGATCAAAGACGGGGGGACCTTCGAAAGGACTGTCGAGGAGGCTATTCGAATGGGTTATCGCCATTTCGATACGGCCAAAATTTACGGTAATGAAGCGGCGCTAGGTCGGGTCATCCAAAACAGCGGCATTCCCAGGGAGGAGTTCTTCATTACCTCCAAGGTATGGACGACAGACCTGGGGTACCGTGCGACGAAAAAGGCGTTTGAGCAGACTTGCCAGAAGCTGAACGTAACATATCTCGATATGTATTTGATTCATTTTGCCGGTCCTCAATACGTGAACGCCTGGAAGGCGATGGAAGAGTTATACGACGCAGGTAAAATCAAAGTTATAGGTGTAGCCAATTTCGAGATCCGGCATCTGGAGCATCTGAAGAAACATTCCCGGATTTCGCCGATGGTAAATCAGATCGAGACCCATCCGGAATTTCCGCAACACGAATTGCATGATTACATGGTTCGACATCGGATTCTGCATGAGGCTTGGGGACCGTTGGGGCAGGGAAGCAAAGCGCTGCTGGAGCATCCGGAGCTGGTGGCAATTGCCCTTTGCCATCAGAAATCGGTTGCGCAAGTCATTTTGCGCTGGCATCTGCAACGCGGAATTATTGTCATCCCCAAATCATCGAATCCTCAACGGATAAAAGAGAACAAAGAAACATTCGACTTTGAGTTGAATGAGAAGGAAATGGAACAAATACGACGGTTGGACACGGGTAAAAGATATTCCGTAAGTCCAAATGGCTACATGGTCAACCCGATTTATATCAATTTGATGAAATTATTTATTCGTTCTCATTGATGGATCATATTTCTGCGGTACTGGTAGGGCGTAACTCCATATTCGACTTTGAACAACTGGATAAAATATTGATTTTTTCGGTAACCAACCATCTGCGCTATATCGGCTACACGGAGTTCCGAATCTTGAAGCAATTGAGAAGCCTTCTCCAACCTTTTCCTGGAAATGTAGTTTGACACATTTTCGCCCGTTTCTTGTTTGAATAGTTTGGAAAAATAAACAGGATGGAGATGTGCAACTTTCCCCAGTTCATCCAGGCTAAGGCCATGTGACAGATGGTCTTCGATATACGTTTGTACTTTGTCAACGATAGTTTGAATGGACATCTGTTTGTTGTTTCTGATTCGACTGACCCGATCCATGAGAGTTGAGGATAGTTCATCAGGATACCGTAACTGGTTGAATATCCACTCCACGGTTTCAGAGGGATCGCGATCCTTATCCGTTAGATATACATATAGAATGGTCTCCATGAGAAAGATTGTTTTTTGTTTATGGAGATGGAAGTGATCATATTTTTTAATGATATTTCCCGCGGACTCCCAATCACCGCATGACGGAGAATGGTTGAATATGCCATTGAAGTCGTCTGAGTATACGTCCTCATTAAGAAAGAACCTGTAGAACATCTGTCGGGTCAAATTTCGATCAGTCAACAAAAATGGAGGAGACGCGACCGATTGCTCCAGTTTGATGGTCAGTTCTGCAGCAGCTTCTTCCGGAACAAGACCGAACAGTCCCGTTCCCGCAGCCCACACGAGACGATCCAATTTGTCTCCGACAGCATGTTTTATAGCATCCTCATGTTCCTGTGTAAAACCCTCTAGCTTGAAGCAGCACATACGACGATGACCTAAAAATTCAGTATACGCATCATATTGCTTCCTTAATGTCTCATTGTGAACAAGCAAGGAAAGCAGATACTCCAATCCATCGAAGTTCTCCCATGCAACAGATTGAGCGGGCTTAGTCTTTGTAATATTGTTGATGGCTTTGGACATGGCTTTCTCCACATCATCTTTGTCGACAGGTTTGAGCAAGTAGTCCAGCGCACCTAAACGGATTCCTTGTTGCGCATATTCGAACTCGGAGTAGCCAGAAAGGATGATCACTTTGGTTGGCAAGTTATGTTGGTGGATATGTTGAAGCAGATCAATACCGGAAACCTCAGGCATTCGTATGTCAGTGATCAGAATATCGATGTGGTTTTGAGTCAACATCTCTCGGGCTTCAATCGAATTGGTCATCGTCTCGATCTGATCAATGCCAAAGGTGTTCCAATCGAGCAAGTGCTTCATATACTCAACGACATAATGTCCGTCATCCACAATTAATAATCGCATTAGTTATCTCCTTTCACCACGGGAATGCTGATGAGCAGCAGCACGGACAAGCCGCCCCAATCATTAGTAGTAAAATGTAACCCGCTACGTTCGCCGTACGTATTTTTCAGACGTTGATTTACATTCCAGAGCCCTACGCCTTTAATTCCTTCAGGCGGGGTATCACTCTCAAGCCGAGCCTCCAGACTGCGGATAGCATCCAGTGAAAGACCTTTACCGTCATCGGAGACCTTGATCGTTATCGCAGTCTCCGTCTGTTTTACTTCAATCGTCACCCGATGGGCACCTTGTTGTCCTTCAATGCCATGTTGAATCGCATTTTCAACCACTGGCTGGATTATCAGCGGCATGAGGTGAAGGGAGGACAGTTCTGGCGGCAGATCAATACTGTACTCCATTTTTTTGCTAAGAGCCATAATGATCAAGAAATGTTCCGCAAACTGAAGCTCGCTTTCCAGCGTGACTTCATGCCGGTCCAACTTGGTTAAATAACGATAATATTCAGCTAGATGTTTGCTCATGCGCATGACAGAATCAGGTGAGAATTGAGCCACCGACATGATGAAAAACAAACTGTTGTACAAAAAATGGGGATTGATCTGAGCCTGGAGTTGTTGAAGTTCCGCACTTCGTCTTAGTTCCGTTTCAGTCTTCAAGGATACGAACAGATCCTGGATCTCGGTAACCATATGATTAAAACTTCTGAACAGGCTGTAAAACTCTCTATCCGTATTTTCGGTAATACGAGTATTATGATTGCCTTGTTCAACCTGTGAAAACTTCCGCTCCAACAAACGAATATTACGGTAATAGTTCCGGTAAAACGTAAAGATCACAAACAGACCAAGCGTGAAAACGGCTAAAATGCTGGCAAAAAAAACTTTGCGGTTGCGGTCAATCGGTTGCAGAAAATCATTCGTCTGTGTATATGTAATCAGGTAGGCGTCGATTGATTCAATATATCGGGAAAGAACATAGTAATCGTCCGACTTGGTGTGATAATCATATTTCAACGTGATCTCCGGCTGTGGAGAAAGCATATCGGTAACCGCTTTCAATAGATCGTTGTCGACTTCTTTCTCACTCCATAACTGATGGGAATTAAACCAAAAAAAAGCGTTTGAGCTGTCGTTGTTCACAGCCTTTTTCAGCAGATTTTTCAAATAATCGGTATTCAGCTTTACACCAACGACGTACTGAGTCGGTTCATTTTGTCCGGATTTTTGGATGTAAGGGTAGAGGGCAAAGTAATACAAGCGATTGCCGACGATTTGCCATCCCCGTTGATGAACATCCTTGAACGGAAGTCTCGCCTCCGGCGTACTGTTGGTGGACAGAAATGTTTCTTCAGACTTCCAGTAAATGCCGATCGATTCAATCGATCGACTGGATAGTAGCGTTTGCCGCAAGCGATCAACGATATCGTTTTTCTTCATTTGGGAATCGTAATTGCTCAGCTCGATAACATGCCTCTGATAAAACCGGACATCACTGTCTGCCGCATACTGAACCCCGTACATATTAGCCTCGTATATAATCCCGTCAAGAATGCCTTTCACATAATCAAGCTGGTTTTTGGAAGCACTAATCAGATTTTCTTCAAGTGTCTTGGAGCTTAATCGGTTCATCACGAAAAACAAACTTAACGTCAGCAGCAGAAAAAAAACAAAGAAATAGATGAATCGCTTCATATACATTTTTCTGATCATATATGTTTCCTTTCATATCGCCAAACGCAGAAGTTTAAAATCCATATCGAATTAACTTTAATATAAGCCAAACCTTCAAAAAGCGGAAGGGTAGCAACGGCGATAAATGAAAGCGATTTTAAAGTGCTTCAGGGTGGGGTGATGATCTTGAGATTTTGGCATTTTGGAGTGAAAGCGCTTTTGTTAAGCTTATCTTCAAGGATCGCTTTCGAAGAACCATCATAGAGGAGGTATGCAACATTAACGAGATTGTACCCGCCAGATCCGCGAAAAAAACAAAAACAAAGCTATCCCAGCGGACTTCATTCAAAAAGGAAATCAAGAAAAGCTGGCCTTTGTACGTACTGTGTATTCCCGCATTTGTGTTTGTCTGCATCTTTTCTTATGGCCCGATGGTAGGTTTGCTCATGGCATTTCAGGACTACAAACCATGGCTGGGCATCACAGGTTCACGGTGGATCGGGTTAGATAATTTCGAACGAATTTTCCAGTATAAAGAAGCCACACAAGCGATTGTTAATACGTTAATTATCGCCGTTTCTAAAATTATCGTTGGTATTATCGTTCCAATCGTCATGGCTATCCTGCTGAGCGAGATTCGAAATATGGGCATTAAGAAAAGTGTTCAGACACTGGTGTATCTGCCGCATTTCTTGTCCTGGGTAACGGTCGCGGGGTTGATGATCGACATTCTGGGATTAGACGGAGGAATCAATCACATCTTGACACGTATTTTCGGGAACGATCCCATTTACTTCTTGGGTGATCCTGATCTGTTTCGATTTACGGTTGTGATCAGCGATGTGTGGAAGAGCTTTGGCTTTGGCATGATTGTTTATCTGGCGACCATTGCGGGAATTAATCCATCTTATTACGAAGCGGCCGAGATCGATGGTGCCACACGCCGGCAGCAAATTCGATACGTAACTTTGCCTAGCATGTTGCCCATGATTATCGTCATTTCTACGCTGAGTCTGGGCAATATTCTGGACGCGGGCTTTGATCAGGTTTTCAATCTGTACAATCCGCTTGTCTACAGTACGGGAGATATCATTGACACCTATGTCTACCGTTCATCCTTGTTAAACGGGCAATACGGCTTCGGGACCGCTGTAGGACTGTTCAAATCGGGAATTAGCTTGATCTTGATCGTTGTCTCTTACAGGCTGGCCTATAAGTATGCCAATTACAAAATATTCTAACAAGGAGGGAGAGGGATCATGTACCATAAAACGACAGGTTATAGAGTATTCTCCTATTTTAATTACGCGTTCATGATACTGGCGGGTCTGGCGTGTTTTCTTCCACTGCTTCATCTGTTGGCGCAATCTCTAAGCAGTAAAGCGGCCATTAGCGGTAATATGGTTTCATTTTGGCCGGTGGGGTTCAACGTGGATGCCTATGTAAAAACGTTCAACAATTCTAATTTCAACGGTGCCATGCTGACATCCATCACTCGAACCGTATTGGGTACAACCATCAGCATGTTTATCCTTACCTGTGCAGGATATGCCTTGTCCAAGGAATTCCGGGGACGCAATGTGCTCATGTGGTTTTTTATCTTTACCATGCTCTTCTCGGGGGGATTGATACCTTCTTACATATTGATCACAGCCCTTGGATTAAAGGATACCATATGGGCTCTTGTGTTACCGGGCGCTTTCGGTGCTTATAATTTGATTCTTCTCGTCAATTTTTTCAAAACGATTCCAAAAGCCCTGGAAGAAGCAGCTTTCATTGACGGAGCTTCCTTTTTCGTAATTCTCAGCAAAATATATTTACCATTATCTCTGCCTGGCATAGCGACCGTATCCTTGTTCATTATGGTGGGGCACTGGAACTCCTGGTTTGACGGGATTTTGTACATGTCGGATGCAAGTAAGTATCCGCTGGCTTCGTTCTTACAGACTGTTGTCGTGCAGAGCAATATGCAAAATATGGCGATGAGCCAATCTGAAGTTGCAGCCATGTCGGAGCAAAGCATCAAAGCAGCGCAAATTTTTGTAAGCACGCTACCGATCATTTTGGTCTATCCTTTTTTACAACGATATTTCGTGAAGGGAATTGTACTAGGAGCCGTCAAAGAATAATTAGGATGACGACAAACAAATTGAGTATGAGTGAAGGGGGCATGTTTCCATGAAGAAAAGAACTGATTTATGGAAAATGGTAAGTATGGTTATGCTGTCGGCTGTTCTTATGGCTGGCTGTAGCAAAGGGGAGAGTGCTTCCGAGACCGCACCGGCATCGGTGCTTAAGGACGGAAAATATGACCCACCGTTTACAATTACCATCGCCAAACAACAGGATGAAAATGCTGGAAAGTACATCAACGGTGAGACGTTGAATGACAATGTATTGACCCGTTGGGGCGAACAAAACCTGGGTATCAAAATCCAAACCACCCTGCTGGGAGGTGATGCTTCACAATATAATACCAAGCTGCGGCTGGCACTGACGGGTTCCGAGAAACTACCAGACGTTCTGCCTGTCTATGATACCATGCTGGTCAATGATCTGATCGAGTCGGGGCAGGTCAAGGAGATTACAGAAGACATCTCAACCTACATGCCTGACCGGATAAAAGAAATATACAAACAATACCCAACCACCTTCAATCCAGTGGTTAGGGAGGGTAAGGTCTACGGAATGGCGATCGCGCCGAATTTGACGGAAGGCGAAGTCATGTTGATCCGCCAGGACTGGTTGGACAGATTGAATTTGAAAGCGCCAACAACGATTGATGAGTTTGAACAAGTCATCGCGGCGTTCACTAATGAGGACCCAGATGGGAACGGCAAGAAAGACACATACGGCTTTACTTTTTCAGGTAAAGATTCCTACAACACGGGCTGGGTCAGCGATCCAGTCATGATATTCAGCGCATACACGGGCAAACATCTTCCAAGGCAATGGCATAACGACAATGGCAAACTCACCTATGGATCTGTGGCTCCTGGCAACAAAGAGGCACTTGCCAAGTTACGCGATTGGTATGCACAAGGGTACTTGAACAAAGAATTGGCCACCCAAGGTGCCTGGGATGCACTGTCTGATTTTACGGAGGGGAAAGCTGGTATCATCATTGGTCGTCCTTGGCTGTACGACAGTGTGAAGGACGTAGAGAAAAATGTGGAGGGTGCAAAAATCAGCGCTTATCCGACCATTCAAGGTGTGAACGGTGATAAGACCTACCAATCCGCCCAGTTGAACGATGGTATGTTCATGTTTAACAAGGATTTTCAGAACATGGAAGCCTTCTTCCTGTACTACGATAAAATGTACGACGCAGCGTTCAGCACGGGAGAGTTCAAATACGGCTACGCTCAAGGATACGATTACGATATCGTTAACGATGAAGTCACTTTTGATCCAACGAAATTCAATACGCCATTAGAGGCTGTGCAGGGTGTTGGGAAAATGGCATTTACCAAAAATACACCGAGTGTTGATGGCCCCGGCCAATCCTACTACGATCTGGCGAATGGGGTTAAAGCCGACACGGGTGTCCTCATTCAGAGCGCCTCGAAGGATCAAACGACGCAGGACGGATACCGGATTTCGTATGAAAACAGAGATGTTTTACTGCCAAATGAGTTTAACGGTCCACCAACGCCAACGATGCAAAATGTGTGGGAACAGTTGACCACCATGGAACAAGAGACGTTCACCAAAATCATATATGGCAATGAGCCGCTTGAAGTATTTGATACCTTTGTGAAACAGTGGCATGAAAAAGGCGGAGACACCGTGATCGAAGAAGTTAATGAATGGTACAACCAAGCCAGCGAGACGGATGTAATGACACTGATGAATTTGAAATAAAATCTAGTTTCACCTGAACCAGCCTTCCGGCAACAGGAAGGTTGGTCTTCTAAAAAAAGGAGATGATGAGACATGATCAAAGGTAAATCGTGGATGGCTATCGTCATTGCATTGATGTTGTTAACAGTTCATTTAACGTCCTCAGCTCAAACCGTTCACGCTGCTGGTGAAGAGACCCATGTTGCTGCAACATTGTTTGTGCTAAAGAATGAATCCGAAGTATCCAATGCCAAAATCCATTGGGCACCTGTCCAGGGAACTACTGCATACGAGTTATATAGATCCGAGAACAATGAGCCCTATGATTTATTACAGACCCTAACCGGTACAACGACGGATGATTATGACCTCAACATAGGTAGTACGTACAAATACCAAGTGAAGGCATATGGCGGAACTTCCTTGTTAACCTCCGCTGTCTCGCCAGAATATACCCCTTACAGCCTTCCAGAAAACCTCACAACTTTTGATAACACAACGCAATCAACGCTTATGCTCCCGAATGAACTTAAAGTGGGAGACACCTACTACAGATTCAATTTCGTGCAAAAGTCATCAGGCGGTTTTGGCGAAATGATTCAACAGACGTCAACGGATGACATCACCTACGGTAACGACAAAGTGGTCCTGTCCTACACGGATCATCCCGATCTGGCCAACTCTAAATTTGAAGGGATCAATATCCTATATCACGCGCCCACGAACAAATTTGTTTTTTGGGCTCACTATGAGAACAGTACAGACTACACACTTGCCAGAGTATCGGTGGCTTCGGCCACGCCTGGAGAAGACTTTACATTTCACAAAAGCTTTCGACCGGAAGGGAACCAATCCCGGGATATCTCCATTTTCAAAGATGATGATGATTCGGCGTATCTGATCTCTACGGCCAATAATAATTCGGACACCATCTTATATAAGTTAACCTCCGATTGGTTGGATGTGGATCATCAAGTTTCTGTTATTTATCAAAATCAACACAGGGAACTGCCCAAGATGATCAAAAAAGATGGCATTTATTATTTGTTCTCTTCCCAAGCGGCAGGTTGGTATCCGAGTATACCCTTGTATTCATCAGCAACAAGCATAGACGGAGATTGGTCTGAATTGCGGACGATTGGCAACACGTCAACCTTCTCGGCGCAGTCGGGTTCCGTCATGCGGGTGAAGCCAAATACGGGCAACAACGTGGTTATGGTTGCGTATCGCTGGATGTTCGGCTGGGCAGGTACGCAAAATGGAACAACAGAGGAACGACTGCTTCCCGTTTGGTTCTCTGATGGTTACGCATTTTATGATTATTTTGATCAAGTCCTGTACAACACAAGCGATGATGTTGTCGTTCCCGTTCAGAATGGAAAACTGCTGTCACAAGGTAAACCGGCAACAGCCCAAACGGTTACTGGAACAAATCCGGCAAGTTATGCTAATGATGGCAACTATCAAACCGAATGGGTAGGCACAGGCAGTTCCTGGCCACATTGGTGGAAGGTCGATCTCGGCTCTGTTCAACAGTTGAATAATGTGCAAATCTCCTGGTGGATGCAAAAAGGCTCCGAAGGTTATTACAAATACAAAATCGAGACCAGTACGGATAATATAAACTGGACCGTGGCATTGGATCGAACTAATAATACATCTTACGGTTTCACATCAGATACGCTATCGAGCACTGCTGCCAGGTATGTACGAATTAATATGCAAAATGCGGCACTTCATAACAACCCCAACAATTGGTACACGCCAAGACTATGGGAAGTGAAGGTATTTGGATCGGACACCAATTAACGATGTTCTTAAAAGAAGAGAGGTAACGGTGTGAATAATCAATTAACCAATGGTGGCATCTGGAATGATTCAAGCGGTAATCCAATCCATGCTCATGGTGGACATATGTTATTCCATGATGACTATTATTACTGGTATGGCGAAGATCGGAGAGACGATATATATGTGAGTTGTTACCGTTCCAAAGATCTATTCAACTGGGAGTTTCGAAACCATATCTTGACCACCTCTACACCAGCTGCACCCATTCGAGTTCGGACGAATCTGGCATTAGTGAACGATAAAGGTGGAAAAGTAAATCTCGAACGGCCTAAAGTGCTTTTCAACGCGGTGACCAAAAAGTTTGTACTCTGGGCTCACTATGAGAATGGTAACAATTACAACGATGCCGCATGCGCCATTGCCACATCGGATTCTCCGGATAGTCATTTCGTGTATCATGGCAGCTTTAATCCGTACGGGTATATGTCGCGTGACTGCACGCTCTTTCAGGACGAAGACGGGGCAACGTATTTTATTTCAGCTGCCAGAGACAATGCAGACCTGCACATCTATCGTCTGCAGGAAGATTACCTTAATGTCGAAAGTCTTATCGGAAAGGTGTGGCAGGGGGAGTATCGGGAGGCGCCAGCCGTCTTCAAACGGAAAGGGAAGTATTATATGGTGACCTCATTTTGCACGGGTTGGGCTCCCAATCAAGGGAAATACGCGATGGCTAATACGATGGATGGTCCATGGGGGATGCTCAGCGATTTTGGCGATGAAACGACGTACCAAACGCAACCAGCGTTTGTGCTGAAACGATCAGCGGAGGAGTATCTGTATTTTGCAGATCGCTGGAACGGATCGGATTATTTTCAGTCCAGCTATGTGGTACTGCCCATTGAATTCAATGGGGACATTCCGATTCTAAATGATTATTCCACATTATCTTTGCGAGAGGACGCACATCGGATTCATTTTGAACGATAATTTGAACGATAAAACGACTGATGAGAAAAGACTTTGATCCTACAGCGAATGCAGGTTCAAAGTCTTTTTGGATGAATTTTATAATTTCAAATCCAACGAATAGCGATCGCGAAGTACTGAACAATGGTGGAGCTCATGTCCAGCCATAACAAATGCAATCGATCGAGCTGAAGCAGTGTTATCACTGACGATCCCTCTACAGAGCCATGCTTCCGGGGTGAGGCGACGAAGCATAAGAATGGTTGAGCGGCGTGTGACGGCATATTCTTCGCTCAAATCGGCCAGGGTATACGCATTGAAAGGGTGGGTCTGCATAAGCACGTCCTGGTCGTAGCCGGGATGATTCGCTTGCTCACCTCTGGCGATGCGAAGCAATCGGCTGCTCATGATGCGTTCGTTATCCAAAAGGTGACCGATGACCTCTTTCACGCTCCATTTGCCTTCGGCGTACCGATAATTTGCTTGCTCCTCTGTCAATGAAGAGAGCAAAGTTGGTATGATATTGGCTTGCAGCTCTAAGCGTTCGATGATGTTCCCTTCAGGAACAAGCTGGATGTACCCTTTATAATAAGCTGCATATTCCTCTGTAGTTGGTCTTTCAACCATAGTAATGCCTCCTTTGGGATTCGTAGATCTGGAATATATTGTAGCATAAATCTTACTTCCAGCATTTAAATTGGCCCTTCCGCTTGATAGGTGGAAGGGCTGCTTCATGTAATTTAGGCAGTTTTTCAAGGTTACGTGTTATTCCACTTCTAATCCGTACGTCGTATTCCTTTATTTTGGACAAACTTCTCCAAAACCGCAAAATCCTCTGTCAGTTTTTTGAACGGTAACGTGTCCAGCACCTGTTCCCGATAACTCTTTTTGGCCGCTACGCTGAGACGAGAGTCAAGTATGCTGAGTATGCCGAGGTCCGTTTCACTTCGAATCAAACGACCCGTTCCTTGCCGTAACCGAAGAAGCATGTCCGGTACAAATACCTCCATGAACGAATTCTCCGTTACAGATGCCTTATATTCATATACAGGATCCGATGGAACAGGGAAGGGCAGACGGAAAATAATGACCTGCGACAGGTCAGACCCCTCGATATTCACGCCTTCCCAGAATACACCAGTACCCAGGAGGACACCTTTGCTTTTCCTGAAATCGGCGATGACACTGTCCTGTGATGATCCCTCTTTTTGAACATGGAGTGCCCACGTATATTCATTAGCCCTTGAGATCAACTTTTTGTGAATGTATTTCATGTCCTCTTTTGCTGAAAAAAGGACGATTGTTCTTCCTTGAGTTAGATTACAGAGTTGAACCAATTCCTTATAAGCTGCTTCAAGATAGATTTCGCGCTGGTCATGTTGGTAATATGGAATTTTGTTCGAAATGTACATCGTGGCATGGTTGGTGTAGTCAAAAGGGGAGGGTTGGCGCTCTAAGAAATCTCCCTTATAACCAAGGGAGTGCGTCATATAAGAATATTGTTCCTCCAGCGTATCCCCGCCTTGGCACAGCGTTGCTGATGTTAGGATTACAGGTACCTTACCATTAAATAAAGCGTATTTCAGAAATTGGCTTATATCTTTGGGACAGATGCTGATTGTGGTTACTCTAAGGGGGCTGCTTGCCCATAAAAGATAGTTGTCCTCAATTTCAGATAAGACACGAATGAGGGTAATAAGCCCGTTGATGGCTTCAAAAGCGTCATCGATCTCCCGCTCGTGGCGTGAGGTCAAAATGGAAAGTCGCAGACTGAGATCTTTTAAATCGTTTAAGACTTGGTTTAACGGTATTCCTTTGATTTCCGACACTTTGATTCGGTCGTTATCCTGCTTGGCATGGTGGAGCAGATCCGCGTTTACCTGTTTGAAGATGCGCTCAGCGCAGTTTTTGATGAACTTGGATTGTGAGAAGAGACTTTTATCCCCGGACTGCTTCGTTAGAAGCTGCACCGTGTTATCCAGAATGCGGCAGATTCCCCGATAAGTGAACTCGAGTGTTCTGGCATCCCGAACTTTTGCTTCCAGATTATGCGCTTCATCAATGACGATCAGAGCAGGCTGTTCTGAGATGATGCTCTTGGTTCCTTCTTTTTTCTTCATCAAATCTCGTATGAGCAAGTCCTGGTTCACGATAATAAAATCAATCTCGTGAGCTTTTGCATTTAATTTCGCTCTCATATCGTAAAACAAACATGCAGTTTTATGATGACAACGTTCAAATTTGCAATCATTCACGGAAACGTGGGACCATTCGGCATCACTAACCCCAGCTTTAATATCGGCTCTTTCATCAATTTCATAATCTAATATGCGCTGCGCAAGGGTAGACACGGAGGAGTTTGCATCATCAAGATTGATCCATTCCGCTGCTCTACTTCGGCAGGCATACTGACCCATGCCTTTTCCCACGACGGAGCGAACCGTTGAGAATCCCAATCGACTACCAATAATCCTTAAATCTTTATGTATCTGTTCCGAGAGCTGAATGGAGGATGTCGCTATAATGACTGGTTTCTGAGACATTTGATTCGTGAGCAGACTTGGGATCAGGTACGCAAAAGACTTACCGATTCCGACACCAGCTTCAATCATGGCATTATGCCCATGGATATAAGCATCGGCGATATCGAGAGACATTTCTTGCTGTCCGATCCGCTCTCTAAGGCCAATTCGGGGGAACCGGTCATATATTCGGAAGATGGCGTTAACCAAAGAACGTTCGATTTCCTTGTCCGGTTCCTGCTTATTTATTTTATAAAGTTCATTTAACCAATTCATAACGATCGCCCCTCTTCCGAATGATGATCTTCTTGTACTACATTTTGGAGACGATTTACCTCACAATGCAGTTGTAACGGCATTTTTTAATCTGGATACGCCTTCCTGTAATTGTTCATCTGACAAATGTGCAAAAGACAAATAGATACCATACTTCGTACCAACAGACGTTGAACTGCTGACTTCTGAGTATACCACACCTTGTGACCGAGCTGATCCCCTAAAGGCCTCATAAGTGGTCACATTACCTCGCCACCAGCCAAACACGTGGAGACCCGCTTCATTCTCCACCCAATCAAACCATGTAGAGAGCTGCTTGTTCAAAAGTTTGAGTAACAGATGGAATTTCCGACTGTATAATCGATTCATTCTGCGCAGATGACGTTCATATTGACCACTTGTCATGAATGCAGCTAATGCCCGTTGTTCGATCAGGTTGACGGGTCTTGGCTCGTATAATGCCTGTGCCTTTCTAAAGGTATCTGCTAAGGTAGGGGGAAGAACCACATAACCAAGTCGTACTTCTAAAGGCAAGGTTTTGGTAAAGCTACCCAGGTAGATTACACGTCCTGCTTTATCGAGTGTTTTCAGTGGTTCAACATGCATTCCGCGATATCGGAATTCACTATCATAATCATCCTCAACAATCATGGCATCATTTCGCTGTGCCCAGTCCAGCAAGGTTTGTCTGCGTTCCAGACTGAGCATTTCACCAGTAGGAAATTGTCGTGACGGCGTGACAAACATCATACGTGCTTCCCAGTCCTGGGGCACAACGCCCTGACCATCGAGATTAGCTTCAATCAACTTTGCACCCGCAGCCAATATGGCTTTAGAAATCCCGACATAACAAGGACTCTCTGTCACTACATAATCCCCAGGATCTGCAAGTAATTGAGTGAGTAGAGCTATAGCTTGCATGGAGCCTGCAGTTACTGCAATATGATCCGGATCAACTTGAATGCCCCGCATCCTCCGAAGATAGGCAGCAATGGCTTCTCTCAATTTCGGATCCCCGGTTGAACTAACCATGGCAGAGGTTGTTTTCAGGTGATGCTCACGCTGCCTTATCTCTGCATACAATCGATTATTCCATTCATCGTAAGGAAACTTGGAGAAATCAGGTTGATATTTGCTAAAGTCGATCACTTCGTCGCTATTCATTCTGGAATCAAGTGTATGAGCATTGGACGGTGTATTTGTTTGAATCGACTGCTGTTCAAACTGCTGAATACGATTTCCCCAGGCGGATAAGTGATGCGTACAAGCTTTCTCGGTGGATGCATCATTGCTTAAGTCCAACTGATAAGCAACAAAGGTTCCTCTTCCATGCTCTGAATGAATGTAACCTTGAGCAGTCAACGTATCATAGACCTGATTCACGGTTCCTCTGGAAATGTGATACGTCGCGGCTAACTCTCGAGTAGAGGGTAACTTCTCGCCATGTATAAGATTACCTTCATGAATTGCATCACGAATGGCATGATAGAGGGCCTTCATCTTGGTATATTTTCGGTTCAAATATGAACTGTAAGCTACATGAAATTGCATAGGACCTCCAGAGTTATCATTGAAGTGGTACAATAAAAACCAAAAATATTGGATCTTTTTATATGACCATTCTCATTCTATACTAAATCATAGATTAGAGCGATGCCTTTATTGAAAACCACCCAAAAGTTACTTAGGAGGATTACAATCATGCAAACAGGTACAGATCGTGTAAAAAGAGGAATGGCTGAGATGCAAAAAGGTGGCGTCATCATGGACGTTATGAATGCAGAGCAAGCTAAAATTGCTGAGGCGGCAGGGGCAACAGCTGTTATGGCTCTTGAACGGGTACCTTCCGATATTCGCGCTGCTGGCGGTGTAGCTCGTATGGCAGATCCAACCATCGTTGAAGAGGTTATGAAGGTTGTATCTATCCCAGTTATGGCCAAAGCACGTATCGGTCATTACATAGAAGCCAAAGTGCTTGAATCCCTAGGTGTGGACTATCTCGATGAAAGTGAAGTTCTTACGCCTGCAGACGAAGTGTTCCATATCGATAAACATGAGTTTACTGTACCATTTGTATGTGGAGCCAAAGATTTGGGAGAAGCTCTTCGCCGTATTGGTGAGGGTGCATCGATGATTCGTACAAAAGGTGAGCCTGGAACGGGCAACATTGTTGAGGCAGTTCGTCATATGCGTCTAATTAACAGCCAGCTCCGCAAAGTGCAAAATATGTCCAAAGACGAGCTGTACGCTGAAGCCAAAAATCTGGGTGTAGCTTATGAGTTGCTGCGCGAAGTTCATGAAAATGGAAAACTTCCTGTCGTTAACTTTGCAGCAGGCGGTGTAGCTACTCCGGCGGACGCAGCATTAATGATGCACCTGGGAGCAGACGGTGTGTTTGTAGGATCAGGTATTTTCAAATCTGATAGCCCTGAGAAATTCGCTCGTGCAATCGTTGAAGCTACAACACATTACACCGATTACAAACTGATTGCTGAAGTATCCAAAAACTTGGGCGCCCCGATGAAAGGGATCGAAATTTCTAAATTGGCTCCAGAAGATCGCATGTCCAACCGCGGTTGGTAAGAGCAGATAGAGCAACTGGAGTATGAATAGTGTCAAGCAAAGCCGATCATAAATTGGATCGGCTTTTTTGTTATTGTTGACGAAAGCAATAGAAAAAAACGGAGAGGAGAATGTCCTATTTTCATCAATTGAGAATGATTATAATTATCATTTACGAGATTCGACATTTGCTGTATACTGACAATAACTATTTTACATAATGCATAAATAGAAAATTAAGGATTCAAAAGGGAGAGAATTAAATGTCTACACACTTTAAAAAAGGAATGTTATTTTGTTTTATTGCTGCACTTGTTGTTGTACTTGCAGCCTGCTCCAATAATAGTGATGGTAGCGATCAGGCAAACAATAACTCGCAACAAGCAGCGAAAAATGTTGCAACAGATGAGAAGACATCGGATGCAGAGACTTCAGCACCTGCTGAAACAACTTACCCGGTAACCGTTTCAAATTATACAACAGAGAACGGCACATGGGTGAAGAAGGATCAAACGTTTGACAAGGCACCTGAACGAGTAGTTGCCAATACCCAAGGTGCAGCCGAGCTGATGATTCGCCTTGGTTTGACAGACAAACTTGTAGGTGTAGCTGCGTTGTTTGGTAGTGTACCTGAAGATATTGCTGACGAGTTTAAACAAATTCCTGTGCTTGCTGAAGGCTATGTAGGTAAGGAAGTGACGATAGGGGCTACGCCTGACCTGGTTGTAGGGCGTGGTGGATTGTTTGAGGATGCGGACTGGGGTGTTGGTACAGTAAGCAGCTTGAATGATATGGGGATTAAAACGTACGTACAAAGCACCAGTGTTCCTGATGCATCGTTAGATAGTCTGTATCAGGATATTACTGAATTAGGTGAGATATTCAACGTACAAGCCAATGCAGCGGCATATATTGAGACGCTTAAAGCACGCGAGAATGCCTTGTCGGCCCGAGCTAGCTCTGAAACGATCAACTATGCATCATTTTCGGATAATGGTGATGGAACCATTGGAATTTACAACGGAAATGGTGATACGTTTATTGAAAGTGCAATGTCATTAATCAATATGCATAATATGCTGATTAATGAAACTGGCACACTCAGTCTGGAGAAGTTAATCGAGATTAATCCAGATGCAATGATTATTTCGAGGTATGCAGGTGGTATTGATCCAGAAGAAACGATTAAAAAGCTGCTTGCCAACAAGCAGGTGCAAAACATTAACGCAGTTAAAAACAAAAAAATCTACATTATCGATTTCAACAACTTCTGGGGTTACGGGGATTCCATCTTCACAGGTGTTGAAGGACTCGCTGATGATCTCGAGTTGTAATGAAGCCAAGGACAAAAACATAGTACCATTAAAAGTCGCTATTTTAGCGGCTTTTTTTGTTTATCAGGGACCGAATTCCTGTCTAAAGCTGATCAAACTTTTATTGGAACATAACGTTACTATTGTAAGATTAAAAATTACATGAAGTGGGTGAATCGCTGTGAGAATGAAGCATTTGAAAAAAGTAGTTGTCGTTGCATTAGTGATGTCGGTGTTATTACCATTGGGGGCGCAAAAATCTGAAGCAGCATCCAAATATGTTGATTTGGAAATTCAGTGGGCAGACGGTCGTATTAACCATGTTCAGACGTTAATCAAGGATGGAGTCACTTACGGAAGTTTTTTCTCACTCGGTATTAAGGCAGGCCTAGTGTGGGGGATGGAAGATGATAATACGGCCGTACTGAAGAGCAGTCAGAAGCATATTGTTGTGCACTTGGGAAGCAGCATTGCCGAGGTAGATGGTCAAAAAGTAGATATGGGCACAGAACCTGTGTCGTATATTAGTCACCTTTATGTACCCATTAGATTTCTTGCATCTGCTTTGGACGGGGAAGTGACTCATCAAGATATGAAAACGAACAAGGTAACCGTGACTGGATTGAGCAATTATACTGATACTTTTTATGGCAGCAACATGGGTTACACCTATGTCATTCGCACTGCAAAAGGAGACCTTGAGATTACGAATGCTTCTACTGGACAAAAGAGTTTGATACCCTTAGGGATCAAGGACATGAATGTGAATACTCATGATCTTAAAATAAATTTCAAGAGGAGTCCCCAAAATCTACTTATTGTCATCATTGAACACACTAATCGAAAAACGGAAGACTACGATCTTTACACCTTGGTATTCAAAAATAAAGGTCTGATTCGCAAATCCATTGCTCACGGGGTAACGGACCAGCAGGAAATTTTGAATTCAGATAGTACCATTCAACTCATCGATGACAACAGTATACGTATTATTGAAGATGGAAGTGGTAAAGTACTTGAAGTCCTTTCTCGTTGAATAGATATCTGATCCGATATTCATGAATTTCATCCCTCACCAACTGATTTTAATACAAACATCTCAAAGAGCCGCTGATCAGAGTGATCAGCGGCTCTTGCATATTTCTTCCCGAATCTTTTCAAAACTAGTTGACTTGTGAATGTATTATCAGTATAGTGTGAATCAGTTCACACTTCATATTAAGGAGTAATCTATGCCAAAAAATACTTTCTTTCGTTTAGACAAAGCAAGGCGCGAGGAAATATCGAATAGCGCTATGCAGCTTTTTGTTAATAACCTTTACGAGGATATAACTATGAAGATGGTTTTGGATAGTTTGTCCATGCATCCCGGAACATTTTATCGGTATTTTGAAGACAAAGATGACCTTTATTGTCAATTAATACGTAATGTAACCCAGAAAAGAGCTGCATATTTTAATAACAGTAGTGAAGATTCCCTTTACAGCTATTTCCTTACTGGCTTATTAGGTAACGTTAATGGCATGGTGACCGAGCCACTGAATGAGTTGGAAATCAAACTGACTAAAACATTTTCATATATTCCTGAGGACATTTTGCTGAAAGTATATGTGAATGTGTTAAAGGGCGAGTCATTCCCCATGATCAAGGACATTTTACGCCGAATGAGGGTTGATGGATATCTCCGACCGGATGTTGACGACGACCTGATTTCTTTTATGTTTGAGTCAATGCAGCTTAATTTAATCTTGTTTTTTAGAGAATTCGATATTAAGGACTCTAAGCTGCAACATAAGATCAGCAAATACTTTGCTGAATTTATGGGCCATGGACTGCTTGAAGATCATAAATATTCTGAAATGGTTAGCGATCTCAAGGGGGAAAGAAAATGAAAACCTATAATGCATTTCCAGAACCAATTGGCGGCCATACTGTCGGTCGAACCCAGATGGATTTTGAGTACACGGCATCAGATTACTCCAAAAGAGAACTGACCGCTTTTGTGTATTATCCGTCCGACAGTAGCGAAGGTAAGACTACATCAACGTACATGTTTCCTGAAGTCTACGAGATGTTTAATGACCAGCCACTTGTCACCGCGTTGAAGGATGTTTTCTCTATAGATATCAAGACCCAGTGTTACGACGACCTTGCTCTCTCCGGGAAGGAAAAGCGCTATCCGGTGTTATTCTATGTATGCGGTGGAGGCGGTTCTCCAGAATGGGGTACAGTACTCTGTACAGACTTGGCAAGCATGGGGTATGTTGTGGTAAGCATCGGCCATCAGAATAGTACGATGTATAAACGTAAAGATGGGCGACTGTTTAATGTATCAAAGGGTTTTTCGGATGTCATTACAGCCTTTGGTGAAGATCCGGAGATGCTGGCGTTGGCTGGTAAGATGGAGATGCGACCTGACGATGAAGCTGCCATTGAGATGTGCCGTAACGTGCTTGCACTACCGATACTTTCCAAGTTAACAGAGTATAGTGAATTACAGGCAGAAGATGTGAGGTATGTAGCCGATTATCTTTACAAACTGGACTCTGGAGAGCTGAATTCCATCTTTAAGGGCAGATTGTTGCTTGACATCGGCATGGGTATAGTCGGACATTCTTATGGAGGGCCTACCACGGCGATGGTTTGCCGGGATGACGACCGGTTCGCCTGCGGGATTGGTTTGGATAGCAGTGCGTTTGGACTTCTTGACAGCGATCTTAAGAAACCCTTCTTGTTCCTGTTTTGTGAACCTAACTATAATATGAATGCGGTTATTGGCGCTAACAATAGCATGGAAACCTATTATTTCTCAGTTGATCGTGTTGCACATTTGGATTACTGTGACATCGTGTTTACCAGTGTTAATAAGGAACACAGAGGCGAACGGGATGCTATGGAGATGCGAAATCTTGTTACAGACTATGCGAAGAACTTTTTTGATCATTACATACTGCAGAAGGCAGCAAGTGTGGAAAGCCTGGCATACGATGGTGTGGAATTGATCAGGAAGACCAGCAACAAGTGACATAACTGAGAGATTGCTGATTAATGCATGTCAAAGAGCTAGCCGTACAGACGCAGAGCCGATAACCTCTATTACGCGGTTATCGGCTCTCTGATATTGCAAATTGACAACCTGGTTCTAATAACTGACGTTTATTCGGCCTTAGTCCTGCCAGTGTTTACTTCGCTTCCAGGCTCCATCAACATGATATGACATTCCTTTTCGGCGGAAGGTTTGATCTCGACTCCCTTAGGGACAATATACATCTCGCCCTTGGAAATCTTCACTTGCCCATCACGAAAATCAATAATCATTTCTCCTTCGAGCACAAAAAATAACTTATCAGTCTCCTCATGAACATGCCACTCAAAATCTCCAGCAATCTTAACGATCTTAAATTGATAGTCATTCATTTCACCAATGAGTTTTGGAGACCAAAGATCGTTTAATTTCGAAAACTCCTTATTCAAATGAATAGCTTCATAGTGCATCGTAATTCCTCCTGTCTATTAAACCTCTATGTTCAGTATACTGATCTAAGCTTTGGTATAACATGGATGCCTATTGAAATCAGGATGGATTATTGATGAACTTCAGACGATACTCCGTAGGAGAAATTCCACATTGTTTCTTAAACACTCTGCTAAAATAAAAGGGGTCAGCAATGCCAACGGTCTCAGCAATCTGTTGTACAGACGCATCACTTGCCAATAACATTTGCTGTGCCATGTTTATACGATATTTCAATACATATTCTGCTGGACCCATACCTGCATGTCTTCTAAACACGTAGGAAAGTCGATTTCGATTAACATTATTTTGTTCTGCAAGCGATGCGACAGTCAGACTTTGATCATAGTGTTCTTGGATATAGGTAGAGACCCGTTCGAATAAAGTATCTGATTCACAACTATTTTGCCTATGATCAACACATATTAAGGTCTCGTTCAGTACATCGCGAAACAGCATCTCGGTCTGAAACTTTGAAATACCTCCACGCTGGTTATACACATGCCAAAGACGCGTGATTAATTCGATCAGACGTGGGGACTGACCCGTTGATAATTCAAAATGCTGATGAGAAAAGCTTGTCTCTTCGAGGTCCGAACTACATATCCGGTATAAAACGAGGATGTATTCCCAGTCCGTTCTATGAAACACGGTTTGATCCAGTTTCATTTTCGCGCCCCCATGTACAACTTTTCCTGGTGAAAAAATATAGGGCGTACCATCAAATTGAAATTGTATTTTTCCTGTAAGAGGAAATACAAATCCAGGAAAAGAATCGGTATAGTCAGCCTGGGGAACCCCTGGATTTCTAGCATATCGATATACTCCTTCAACTTGAAAAGGAATGTGTGCAAAATGCGCTGCTAACTGATTAACGTCTACTTTCACATTACGTACCTCATTTCAAAAGTGTTTGCCGGTCATTCTAAGATAAATCGTTGTGCACCTTACTCCAACATTATTGATAACGATTATCACTGTCAACATATATAATGAAAAAGAAAGCTCTTTTTTACATATGGGCAATAGAATCCATCTTGTGTTAACATGTGCACTAACTAATCCAATTGTTTGCTTGAGAAGGGGAACCCATGTCAATCCGAATAAAAATGCTGCTGTCCTTCACGGGCATGCTTGTTATAAGTCTACTGTTCATCCTGCTTACGGCAAGTCTGTATACGATTGCGGCTACAGGGGATCTACAGAGTTTCCGCGATATTTACAAGGTACATTATCAGATCAACCCCCTGACTGAACAGGGAGAATCGATCTTTCAAGAGATGAAGTTTCTGGCCAAAAATGACCCGGATGACCTGCAGAACAAGGTTTTGCTGCGTGAATATGATATGAAGCTTCGAGCTGAGAAGTCAGGGCTCTACATCAGACGAGAGAATAGTCAGATCTTCGAATCACTGACCTTCAACCAGCCAGAACTGAAGCAAGCACTTCCTGCCTATGATCTTAACAATTATCAGATTCGGAGCACCTTCAATATTGGTGAGCGATTTTACGCGTATGCAAAATTTGATTTTCAATATTCAGACGGGGAACGGGGGAGTATCTTTGTCATTCGTGAGAGAAGTCCCTTTGCGGAGCTTACTCGCAAGTTGCTGCCTGTGATGTCATTCCTGCTTATTGGCGTCCTCATCATTGCAAATCTGCTCTTGTTCCGCTGGATCACGCGCAGCTTCATTAAACCATTGAATCAACTGCGAAGTTCAGCCGAACATATTAAGGATGGCAATCTATCCTTTAAACTTCAGCTAAACTCCAATGACGAGGTTGGTCAACTCAGCGAAGCGTTTGAGAGCATGCGGAATCAATTACAGCTCTCCTATGCGTTACGTCAGCAGGACGAAGTGAACCGCAAAGAGCTTATCTCCAACATTTCGCATGATCTCCGTACGCCGATTACCAATATCAAAGGGTATATTGAGGGTATTCGTGACGGCGTGGCTAATACTCCGGAGAAAATGGAGAGTTACGTTAATATCATTCACTCCAAAGCAGTTAGCATGGATAAGCTGGTGGATGAACTGTTTTTGTATTCCAAGCTCGACTTGAACCAAGAGCCTTTCCTGTTCAAGACAGTTGATCTCGCTGATTTCCTTGAAGATAGCATCGAAGAGCTGAGATATGATCTGGAGGATAAAGGTGTTGCACTGGAATGGAATAACCAGGTGTCTGGTCCCGCTATGGCTGCTGTGGATCCGGAGAAGTTAAAACGTACCGTTGTTAATGTGGTGGATAATGCACTCAAATACATGGAGAATGAACACAAACGATTCGAGATTACACTTCAAGCTGATGAGAAATGGATTACGATGGGCTTTAAAGATAATGGCAGGGGAATACCCGAAGAGGCACTGCCTTATATATTTGAACGCTTCTATCGTGCAGAACAATCCCGCAATTCTTCAACGGGCGGAAGTGGGCTCGGGCTAGCAATTGCCCGCCAAATCATTGATGGACATGGGGGCTTCATCTGGGCTGAAAGCCAGCCCAATGATGGCACGAGTATATATATCAAACTGAAACGGCTGAATGAAGAGAGGGATTAATAAGTAATGGCAAACATTTTGATCATTGAAGACGAAACAACGATTGCGGAACTGGAACGGGATTATTTTGAGCTCAACGGATTTTCCGTGGATCTCTGCCATACTGGAGATGAAGGTCTGAAGCAGGCACTGGAGGGGGACTATAATCTGATCATTGTTGATCTGATGCTTCCGGGACTTGACGGATTCGAATGTTGCAGGCGCATTCGCGAGGTAAAAGAGGTGCCCATCCTTGTCGTTTCCGCAAAAAAGGAAGAAATCGATAAGATCCGGACATTTAATCTGGGAGTGGATGATTTTATTACAAAACCGTTTAGCCCAAGTGAGTTGGTTGCACGAGCAAAGGCTCATTTGACCCGATACGAGAGACTACTTGGCAAAAACAAACCAACTGAGCAGGATGAAATCCACATTCGCGGGCTTCACATTGATAAAGGATCACGGCGCGTTTTTGTTAATGGAGAAGAGGTGGCGATTACAACCAAGGAGTTCGAGTTACTTGTATTTCTTGCGAGTCATCCCAACCGTGTATTTAGCAAATCCGATCTGTTCGAGCGGATCTGGGGCATGGATTCCACCGGAGACATTGCAACGGTTACTGTCCATATTCGCAAACTGCGCGGCAAGCTGGAGACAGACCCCAAAAATCCGGAGTATATTGAAACCGTCTGGGGTGCAGGTTACCGGTTTACTGCATAAGTTTCGTGAAAATTTAGAGCCAGTTTATATTTTGTTAATAACTTTAGCCTTGGGAGTTTCTTTTTGTCCTCTATTCTATAGATACAGGCAACTACAACCTATAGAGGAGGAATTCAACCATGAATTCTACAACCCGCAAAATCGCTACATTTCTAACCATAACTGCATTAGGTACAGCAGTGTTCCCGTTAACTGCGAATCAAGTACATGCAGCTACATACGTTACTAACATTGCGGCAACAACCACACAGCTTAATCAACAACAGATTGAAGCTGCTATCAAGGATCTCAATAGCTTGGGGATCATGAACGGGTATGCAGATCAATCTATGGGTGAACATCGAGCAATTACCCGTGCGGAGTTAGCTTCATTGGTTTTCAAAACGTTTAATTTGGAGAGCAAGACGGGAGAAACCGTAGAATTGACGGATGTGAATCCGAATGCATGGTATGCGCCATATGCGTCAAAGCTTGTTGAACTCGGCATCATGCAAACGAATGATGGACAATTCAAACCGCAAACTCAAGTGTCGGATGCTGAACTCGAACAGGTCGTATCCAAAGCGATGCAACGTGATGTAAAGTCCGTTCACCATTGGATGAGCGAGTTCTACTCCGAGAACGGTACAGCAACGCGCGGCGAAACAGCAGTGCTGTTGCAAACTGCACACCAAGCTATTCCTTCGGAGCAAGCTCAAATCAAGAGCGTTAGATCACTGAATGCCATTACGTTAATTGTAACTTTTGACAAGCCGCTGACAGCAGCGAATGAAGCTTTTGCCAAGGCACAAACGGACTTTGCGTTTAGTGGCGGGTTGACGTTAACCAATATGCCCCGTTTGAAAACAGGGTCAATCGCGACTTACATCGTTCCAACGTCCGTACAAGATGCTAGTGAAGTGTACAACCTGACTTACAAAGGCCAAGACGCTGGTTCCTTTGAAGGCAGTGGTACGAAAATAAACATGACAACGGTTAGTCAAGTAACGAATGATGCATTCGAGATTGAAGCATTGCAAGTGAACAGTGTCGTGGATTATGGTTACATCATTTCGGCTTACAGTGGTGGTCGAGGAGCTAATGCATTTGTGCTGAATGATCAAGAGCAAGCAGGAGGCAAAACGTATCAGATCATCTCTTCCATGCAGGCAAGACAAGTTGTAATTACGCCAGAAGGTGGCGAGCCTATCGTTGCCAGATATGTTCCGTTCACGCAATCCACAGATGGCAAACAAGAACCGAAGTTCCGTTTGCCTGAGGGACAAACGCTGAAATCAGGTGTCACATATACGGTTTCTTCGGATTGGGCCAACATCGAAAATGCTTCATTTACGGCGAAATCGTTTGATCCACTAGTGGTTGCAAGTGCTCAAGCAGTGAGCGAAACCTCCATTGAAGTCACACTTGACCAGGACCCTGGGGATGAACTGTTATCTGGTCGAAGTGTAACGTTAACTTCACCTAGCGGGGATGTTCTGACGGCCACTTATAAATATTCAAGTCGAAAAGGTGCGACGGGTGTATTCGACCTAACAAATGATGGAAAGTTGACTCCGGGTACTACGTATACAATAAACCCAGTTGGGGATTGGAGTATCGCTTCTTCGGTCACCTTGACACTGGAGTAAAGGAGGCAGTATGAGTAAATCGCTGATCATCGTTGTCCTAATAAGCAGTATGTTGATCGTTCAAGGCTGCGTGCCTGAAATGAGAAACGACTCCAACGTGGAGGAAAAGGCCTTGACTTCAGCAGATGAACAGCTATTCAAAGCAGTAGAGGACAGCGATACTGAACGCATCGAACAAATGATTCAAGCAGGTGCCAATATCAATGCTCAAGATCAGAGTGGACGAACCGCTACAATGATTGCAACCTACAATAATGATCCAACATCGGCTAAAGTGTTAATTGAAGCGGGGGCAGATGTGAATATACAGGACGATATGAAAAATACCCCGTTTCTGTATGCTGGCGCTGAAGGATACTTGGATATTTTGAAGCTGACAATCGAGGCGGGAGCGGACCCAGCGATAACGAATCGATATGGAGGGACAGCACTTATTCCAGCTTCGGAGCATGGATATGTGGATGTAGTGCAAGAACTACTGACTCAAACTTCGGTGGATGTGGACCATGTGAATCAATTGGGATGGACAGCACTACTCGAAGCGATCATTCTTAACGATGGCAATGCTCGGCAGCAGGAGACGATACAATTACTCATTGACCACGGAGCAGACGTAAACATATCGGACCGTGATGGGGTGTCACCACTCAGTCATGCGAAGAATAATGGCTTCAAAGAAATTGAAGACATTTTGGTACGAGCTGGTGCGAAATAGAACCCTTTTAGGGTGAATAAAGAAACAAACATGTTGAGATATATGTAAAAATGGTTTTCATGGAGCGCCTGATTCCTTCTATGCTGAAGGGCAGGCGCTTCATTCAATCCATCTTACGTGTATGAAACTGGCATAGTCTTAACATAACATGATTAGATACAAGAACGAAGATCTTAAAAATTGAATATCTCTGCTTTAAAGTTTGCTATAGTTTACCACCATGCTTCCGGATAAAATGGAAATACCAACCATGTAAGCGCTATCTATTATTGCGCTGATTATACATGTTGGAATCATTCATGGAGGTGTATGATGAAGAGGAAGTCTTGGTATACTTTGGCGGTAACTGGTGTCATCTCTTTGTTTTTTTCGGTAAGCGCTTTCGCGGGTTATGTGTTCTGGGAACCTCTAACCTATTTTAACGCAAGTACGTGGCAAAAAGCGGATGGGTATTCCAATGGGAACATGTTTAACTGTACGTGGAGGGCTAACAATGTTAATTTTACAAGTGACGGCAAGCTTAAGCTTGGTTTGACCAGCTCTGCACAGAACAAGTTTGATTGCGGAGAGTATCGTACCACGAATACGTATGGGTACGGCTTGTATGAAGTCAGTATGAAACCTGCCAAGAACACAGGTGTAGTTTCCTCATTTTTCACATACACAGGTCCTGCACATGGCACCCAATGGGATGAGATTGATATCGAATTTTTAGGAAAAGACACAACCAAAGTTCAGTTTAATTATTATACCAATGGGGTTGGTAATCATGAGAAGATTATCAATCTAGGGTTTGATGCATCCCAGGGCTTCCATACGTACGCATTTGACTGGCAGCCGGGACATATCAAATGGTATGTTGATGGTGTATTGAAACATACGGCAACCAGCAATATTCCTAAAACACCCGGAAAAATCATGATGAACCTGTGGAATGGAACAGGAGTAGATAGCTGGCTCGGTCCTTATAATGGGGCTAATCCGCTCTATGCAGAGTACGATTGGGTCAAATATACGAGTAATTAAGCAGACTGAAGCAGCCGTTAGCGGCTGCTTTTTTCTATATTCTGGCATTGTATTTATTCAATATATGTATTCAATATCCAATATCCTAAATTAATGCAATAAATGTTGCAATATTAGTATGGGCATAAATATCAAAAATTCATTATGATTAACTTGTAAGCAACATTACATAGACTGGGGGAACGAAGTTGGACACAAGTAAAAAGAGACGAGTAGGCAGTTTGGTCATGATCGGTGTATTGGCCCTATCTGCAGCCTTGAGTGGGTGTAGTAACGGGAGCGATAAGAAAACAGAATCGAGTACACCAGCGACAACGTTGGAGCTCAAAAATGGGAAGTATGATCCACCAGTATCCATTACGTATTTACGACCATGGGGTCCAGACGTGAAGTTTAAGTCAGGCGAGGATCAGGATAACAACGTCCATACAAAATGGGCCAAGGAGAAACTCGGAATTGAGTTAAAAAACCAGTGGATATCTCCATCCACCAATAATGCATTTGAGACAAAACTGCGTCTATCGCTTGCTTCCAATGCGGACATGCCGGACATTATTTCGTATCGCGGCGAATTCAATCTGGTGCGTGAATTGATTGAGTCCGGAAAATTTGTCGATGCGGGCGAGTTGTTTGACAAATATGCCAGCGACACATGGAAAGCAGCCGTAAACGAAGATCCTTCCGTATGGTATCCATACATGCAAGATGGCAAAAAGATCGGTATTCCGATTCTGGACTATTCCTATAATGGTGATCCTGTCATGTGGATCCGTGAAGACTGGATGAAGAAATTCAATCTGGAAGCACCTAAAACGATAGATGATCTTGAAGTCATTATGGAAACGTTTACGAATCAAGATCCGGATGGCAATGGGAAGCAGGACACTTACGGACTCACCATTGGCTTCAAGAACTGGCTGAACACATGGATGTCTGAAGCTGGGTGGGTATTTGGCGCTTATGGTACAATGCCAAACCAATGGAATCTGACGGCGGACGGAAAACTTGAATACGGTTCCGTTACACCTGGTGCGAAACAGGCTTTGGCCAAATTACAGAGCTGGATGAGCAAAGGGTATATCCCGGAAGAAGCCGGCGTGTATGACGAGACAAAAGCAGCTGAAGAATTTACTGCCGGAAAAGCAGGTATTGTGGTGGGTCCACACTGGATGCCATCCTGGCCGCTGGAGGATGTGAAGAAAAACAATCCTGAGGCTGAATACAAAGCGTATCCAATTCCTTCCGGTCCAAACGGTCAAGCAGGAAGACATGGTACGTCGAACGGAAATGGCGTAGTTCTAATTAACAAAGACATGAAAAATCCGGAAGCCTTTTTCACCTATCAGAACTATCTCTTTGATCACTATGCAAATCCTAAAGAGGGCGATGAGTTTGAGCATGGATTTGCGGAAGGATACGATTGGGTTATGGTAGATGGGAAACCATCAACCGATGCAAGTCTTACGGGGGGTTATGCTCCCGAGAAGTACACGTTGACTTTTGATGGAGCGCGTATTCCCAATCTAAGTATGACAACACTTGCCAAGCTGGCAAGCGGTGAAGAAGCAACTACACCATTTGAGAAAAAAATCAAATCAGGTGTACCAGTACCTATGCTTGATGCAGCCAAGATTGTTTTGGATCAAAAGGATATCGTGTTCAATCAAATGTTTACCGGTGCACCTTCAATGACGATGCAGATGAACAATGACATTTTGACAAAGATGGAGAAAGACACCTTCTCTCAAATTGTGTATGGCAAAACCTCTGTGGACGCGTTCGACTCATTTGTTGAGAAGTGGAAGTCTTCAGGTGGAGATCAGATTACGAAAGAAGTTAACGAGTGGTATGATTCCGTGAAAAGCGGAAAATAGGATGACAAAGGGCTGGCTGAAATGATTCATCCCGGCCACATAAGCACCAAAAAGGCATTGCAGGAGAAGATCTCCGGCAATGCCTTTTTGTATTTGATATGGAGAAGGGGAAACCGGAGAGATTACTAGAACGTCAAGTCTGGCCTGAGTATCTTAAACCGGCAGATTTTCCCGATATTCTTGCGGTGTAAGATCATAAAATTTCTTGAAAACTCGAATGAAATATGCGGTATTGTTGTAACCGACAAGTTCTGCAATCTCAAACACTTTGGCAGTTGATGTTCGCAAATGATAGGCTGCTTTCTCCATTCTTAACCGGTACACATAGGCAGTAAGTGCTTCACCTGTCTCCGCCTTGTATACCTTGGACAAGTACACTGGATGCAGATGCACATGGTCAGCAATTGCAGGCAGTGATACATCACCAGCCAGATGAAGGTCGACAAAACTTTTGACGCTGCGCACAATGGTGCTGTGATTGTCTCTAAGCTCTTGTTCAGCATCATCTCGTATGTAATGAAGTGTACGCACGGACCAGTCCTGTAGCTGCTGTGCAGTGGAATAGCTGGGAGCTTGAAAGTAACGATAGGACTCTGCTGGAATCAAAGAAGAGATTTGTTTGCCATTTTTATGAATGATGTACGCAAACGCGCCCGCTATAGCAAAATACACCTCAAAGGTTGACTCGGCAATATCATGATGTTCATTGGAATGCAGCAGTTCCGCAAAAATGTGTTCGATTTTCTGTTCCACATCCTCAAAGCGACCAGCTTCGAGCAGGCTAATCAACGTTGGTGGCTGATACAGCGACCTGATCGTATGTAGAGGGTTGGCATCCGTTTCATCGGAAGCGGTGACAAACAAACCTTGCACCTGACCCATCCGTTTACGCATGGACATAACCGTTCGCTCATAGAGTTCTCCAATTTCGTGGGGAAACTTGCCCCAACTGGAGACAGAAATGGAGATAGCACCTTTCAAGTATAACTGAACATTGGTTTGAATCTGGGCAGCATACTGCTCAAGCAATGTCTGAGGCGTCTCGCTCCTGCTATAACTCATCGTTGTGGAATGTTTCATGCTTACCAGAACAACAATGTAATCGTGCACGTCACGTGTATGCCAGATATGAAAATGATTATGCATCACTTCACTTATAATATTACATATCGCATATTCCATTAGGGCTAGGTCGCCGTGTGCCATATCGGATAGATGTTTCTCCATACGGATAATCAACATGCCGAGATCTTCTCCTACGGAGTAGGGAAGCTCCAGCAGATCAAGCTTGTCTGCCAGCGTCTTCTGATCATAGACTTTTCCAGTCAGCAACTCATGCAGCATCGTGGATTGAAGCAATGGCAGATGATCCTGAAAGGCGTGTAAGGCTCTTTGATGAGATGCTGCGGTTTCCCACTTTTCTTTAATTCGATGAACAAGACGTTGCACGGATTCGATCAGATCTTCATCACTAACGGGTTTCAGTAAGTAATCAAAGCTTTCCTGCGCAATGGCCTGTTTCGCATATTCAAAGTCGGCGTGACCTGATAACAGAATCGTCTGCACATGAGGCCACTTTTCATGAATCGCTGTAATCAGTGCAATGCCTGACATTTCGGGCATACGTATATCCGTAATTACAATGTCAATGTCGTGGTTGTCCATAATTTCCAGCGCTACTGCACCGGATAATGCTTCATGAACTGTACCGATCCCGCAGCTTTCCCACGGAATGGTCTCTGCCAGCGTTTCCACGACGGAACGTTCATCGTCAACTAATAATATTTGCAGCATGGGTCGTTCACCTACTTGTCTGTATTGTCGTGCCACGTGATGTTAACTTTAATCCCACCCATTGAAGAATGATCATAAGATAGTCCAGATCCTTCACCGTACAGAAAAGATAAACGCTGATGGACATTCCATGTACCACATCCCATATTCTCATCCAGCGGTTTAAGAAGATTATCTCTCAGATGATCAAGTTGTTTCTCAGACATGCCAAGCCCGCTGTCCTCCACGATAATTGTGTACACATCATCCTCGCAGTCCGCATAGATTTTAATCTCACCATCTACCGATTTGGGCTCCAGACCATGAATAATAGCGTTCTCAATAATAGGCTGGAGGGTTAGTCTGGGAACTGTTTTATCTAAAATATCATGGGGCACGTCGATTGTAAAATGCATTCGTTCCAGACGAAGTGACTGGATTTCCAAATAATTTTTGACCATCGTCAGTTCTTCACGAAGCGTGGCTTGATCCTTTTCGGACCTGGTTATGTATCGGTAATACTCTCCCAGATTCAGTGCCATGGCTACTACGGCCTTTTCATTTTTCATTCGGGCCATGTTCTTGATATAGAACAGACAGTTATATAGAAAATGCGGATTAATCTGCGATTGCAACTGTTTGAGCGTGGCTTCCCGACTTCTTAATTTCTCCTCATATACATTCTCGATTAATTCTTGAATTCGTTGAGCCATGATGTTGAAACGTGCAAATAACAAGCTGAACTCATTGCGTGCAGAATGATGAAGCCGAACGGAAAAGTCCCCGGTGGACAAGCGATTTGTCCCTTTCACCAACTGTAAGAGTGGAAGCTGCACACTTCGGTAGAGTGTATATAATACAACAACGCTCATCACGATCAGAACGGCAATTGAAGCGTAAAAAAGATTCCGGCTACTCGTAATCGGTTTCAAAATTTGCTGCATAGGCACATAGTCAATATAATACCAGCCGAGGCTCTTGGATTGAATGTAGGAGACGTAATATTCCGTTTTGTTCAACGTTGTACTGAAGCCACCGCTGGCCTGCAGTTTTGCTTCTTTCAGGGAAGGCAGAATTGCGTTCAAGGTCTCCTTTCCAGAACTATTGCTGATTAATCCATAATCGGGATGGAACATGAACGGGTCGCCTTTATTATTTAACTTGTTTTGATTAAGAAGTGCAGTTAAGTGATGAACTGGAAAACTGATTTTGGTAATCAATCTGGCTTTGCCAGGTCTCGCCATCGCTGTCGTTGGATCGGTAGTGTACCAGATAAACTGATTGTCAGCATAGGTCCAGGATTGCGAGAGAGGCTCCTTAAATTCATCATCCCTGTACGGAATGTAAGCATAATAATCCGTTGATATCACTTTTTGCATCCTTGGGAAGTATAGTGTGATGGTCGAATGCCATTTGCTTGCTGCGTTGTACAGATTCATTTTCTCCAGAATGGCACTTCCAACTTTCACACGTTCATAGGGAATGTCCTTGTAGTCGGGACGTTGATATTCCTGAATACTCGAATCTTGCCCAATAGACATCCCATACAATGACAGTTGGTAAATGTTGGATTCTACTGAATCAGCAAATGTCGAAAGATGATTCATCGTATTGTTCTGAATCTCGTGTTCGATAACACGCACGCTTTCCCGGTTCGAGTATGTATAGAGAAACAGCACCAGAATAAGCAGCATCACAAACAACAGTGTAATTTTGGTAAAGACATTCAAGCGTGTGAACAAAGTCCAACCTCCTTAATCTTATTAAAATATTGATATCGTTGTTGCAATATTAGGATATAGATCACAAATTTCCATTGCTATAATTTTAATATACAAGTTCACGATGACTTGTAAAATACAAAATTTAGAACATGGGGGATGCAGGAGTGAAGGAACATACGTTAGAAACGCCGCATAAACGGCGCTCCACCAGGGTTAAACAGCGCTGGAATATGCAACGGAACTGGACCTTGCATATGATGCTCATTCCAGCTGTATTGCTGGCACTGGTGTTTCAGTACATACCGATGGGCGGCATTGTAATTGCTTTTCAGGATTTCAAACCATACTTGGGATTTTCTGAATCCAAGTGGGTGGGTTGGGATAATTTCAGATATTTATTCTTATATCCGGACGTAGGTCAGGTGATCTGGAATACGCTTGTCATTGCATTTTTCAAAATCATCGCAGGTCTATTCGCTCCATTCCTGTTTGCCATTTTGCTCAATGAAGTACGCTTGACGGCATTCAAGAGAGTAAGTCAAACGCTTGTGTATCTACCGCATTTCCTATCATGGGTTATTCTCGGTGGTATTCTACTCGATATCCTGTCTCCTCAGGGCGGCATGGTCAACCAGCTTGTCGTAGCCTTTGGAGGAGAACCGATCTTCTTCCTGGGAGACGGTACATGGTTCCGAATAACGCTGATCCTCAGTGATGTGTGGAAAGAATTTGGTTTTGGTACGATCGTATTTCTGGCTTCTCTCTCAGGAATTAATCCTGCACTCTACGAGGCTGCCGAGGTGGATGGGGCCAACCGATTTAAACAGACGCTGCACATTACGATTCCGGCATTAATGCCGATTACAATCGTACTGATGACACTCTCTATCGGCAATATCCTGAACGCCGGTTTTGATCAGGTATTCAACTTGTACAATCCGCTTGTGTATGACAAAGGCGACATCATTGACACCTTTGTATATCGACTCGGGATTCTGAACGGGAAGATGAGTTTTGCCACAGCAGTAGGGTTGTTCAAATCTGTGGTTGCTACCATTTTGATTGTTATATCTTACAGAATGGCTTACAAACTAGCTAATTATCGAGTTTTCTAGAGAGGAGAAAAGGGCTTGTATTATAAAACAAAAGGATACCGCATATTCAGCATCGCTAACTATACTTTTCTTGGGATATTATCGATACTCTGCATTTTACCAATTATTCATATATTGGCTGTTTCATTCAGCAGTATGGCGCCAGCATCATCTAACCTGGTTACCTTCTGGCCCATCGGGTTCACAACCGACGCATATGTAAAAACATTCGGGAATTCAAACTTCATCAACTCCTTGATCGTATCACTTAAACGGACTGTAATTGCGACGATCATTGGTATGGTCATCATGCTCTTAACCGCATTTCCGTTGTCGAAGGAAGATATCAGTTTTAAAGGTCGCTCCTTATATACGTGGTTTTTCGTATTTACCATTTTGTTCAGCGGCGGTTTGATTCCAAGTTACATTCTGATCCAGAAGCTTGGCTTGATGAATACAATCTGGGCGCTTATCCTGCCTGGCGCACTGTCCGTGTGGAACGTTATTCTCATGATGAACTTCTTCCGCGGTCTGCCCAAAGAACTTGAGGAAGCAGCTTATTTGGATGGAGCAGGTCATATCAAAACGTTGATTCTGGTCTACGTGCCGCTTTCACTTCCAGCTATCGCAACCTTGTCCTTATTTACGATGGTGTATCAGTGGAACTCCTGGTTCGACGGCATGATCTATATGTCTGATATTAAAAATTATCCACTTGCTTCTCTATTACAGACCATTATTGTTCAGCAAGATCTCAGCAAAATCAACGTCGATCCTTCCATGTTGGAGAATATCTCGCAGCGAACCGTACGTGCAGCACAGATCTTTATCGGCGCGCTTCCGATCCTGATGGTATACCCGTTTTTACAACGTTTCTTCGTTAAGGGGATCGTTATTGGAGCAGTCAAGGAATAGGCTATGCAAATGCAAGGATAACTGAGCTGAGGGAGGAAGAAGGATGAGAAAAGGACTGGCATGTATGGTGGCATGGAGTTTAATGGCTTCTCTCGTTTATCCAGCAACTGCTGGAGCAGAAAGTGTACAGGGTCAAGCGGAGGTGGGAAATGTGCAGGCAAAAAGCCTGCACTTCTCTGTTCCCTATACAGACCTGACGGGGCATTGGTCACAATCTGCAGTTACACGTTTGCAAAACTTGAATTTATTGAAAGGTTATACGGACGGTACGTTCAAGCCCAGTCAGGTCATTAGCCGAGCTGAATTCGTCATGATTCTGGATCGGGCCTTTGGTTTCACCGGTAATGCGGCGACTGGTTCATATGCGGATATGACTTCAGGCGATTGGTACTATGACGTGATGGTACGAGCGAATGGTTCTGGCATCATCGAAGGGACAGACCGTGAACATCTGTCACCACAACAACCGATTACACGCCAAGATGCAGCGGTTATGGTAGATCGAGCTTTTCAACTTTCAGCGGTTACAAATGAAGATAGTGAACAATTGAAATTTCAGGATGCAGATGATATTTCCGGTTATGCAAAGAAAGCGCTTACCTATCTGGTGAACGAAAATATTCTTAAAGGTTTCCAAGGCAAATTAAATCCCAAAGCACTGATTACACGAGCAGAGACGGCAACAATGTTGTCGGCGATGATTGCAGATGTAAAAAGCACTCCTGGAACATATGAGTCCCGGGTAGATGGCAACTTGATTATTAAATCGACGGATGTCACGTTGAAAAATATGATTGTTAATGGAAATCTGCTGCTGGCAGAAGGCATAGGCGAGGGATCTGTTGTTCTTCAGGGCGTAACGGTTACAGGAAGTGTCATCATTAAAGGCGGAGGCAGTCATTCCATCAACATTAACAACTCCAAGCTGAATCGAGTAGTCGTTGACAAACGTGGGGAACCCGTCAGAGTTGCCATTACGGAAGAAAGTAACATTCAGGAGATGCATGTAAAGCAGAAATCCATTCTGGAGATCTCTTCAAACAGCCTGATTGATTCCATGAATATTCATGCAGAAGCGAGTCAGACTCGAATGGATACCAAAGGTACGATCCAAAAATTGAGTGTAGATGCCGATGATGTTGTGATCAACGGAGAGAAAGTAAAACAAGGATTGCGCACATCCATGGTGGGTGAAGCCCAACAACCTGCTTCATCGCAGCCTGGTGGTTCAACAAGTGTGACAAGTACACCCACACCATCTTCTCCAGACGGGCAATCACCGTCTACACCATCAACACCAAGCAATCCGGCTGGCGAAAAACCGGTTCCAGCAACAACGATTCCACATGATCAATGGGAACTGGTCTGGAATGATGAGTTTAACGGACCTTCGATTGATTCTTCCAAATGGACCGTGCAGGATACAGGACTCGTTTATAACAATGAAATGCAATATTACAGCCCGGATAACACTCGCATTACGAAAGATCAGAATCGAAGCGTGTTGCAGATTGAAGCAAAAAAGGGTCCGAAAAACGGTAAAGATTACAGCTCTGGCAAACTGATCTCCATGGGAAAAGGCGACTGGACCTACGGTAAAGTAGTTGTACGTGCGAAGCTTCCGATCGAAAAAGGCATGTGGCCTGCCATATGGATGATGCCAACAGATGAAGCACATTATGGTGGATGGCCTGCCTCTGGAGAAATTGATATTATGGAGCTAATTGGTGGCAAAGAGAGTAATAACAAGGTATATAGCACATTGCATTATGACAGTGTGAAGCCTGACGGTTCCCATGGACATGATCAGGGAAGCCTTACTCTTCCGAAGGGAGAAACTTTCGCTGACGATTATCATGATTTCCAGGTGGAATGGTTGCCGGGTATGATTCGTTTCTATGTGGATGGAAAGCTGCATCATGAAGTGACCAACTGGCAAACGAAGGCCGCGGGCCAACCCGAGTATTATACGTTCCCTGCACCATTTGATCGTCCATTCTATCTGATTCTGAATCTGGCAGTTGGAGGAGACTGGCCGGGGGCACCTGAAAGCAACTTCACTTCTGAAAAGATGAATGTTGACTTTGTGCGAGTATATTCTTACAAAAATCTAGACACATGGCCTGATGTAACAACAAATCCCATCGAGCCTGCGCAACAGCGTGACCCACAAACCGATGGCAATCAAATCTACAATGATCGTTTTGCGGAAGGGTCTGCAGACAATGGAGTGCCTCTTCAGTGGAAATTCATCACAAATGCTGATGGAGCTGGCAGTGTCAAAGTTGTAACGGATGAGCAGAAAGGGAAAGCAGCAGAAGTTACCATTGATGCATCGGGTACTGAAAACTACTCGGTTCAACTCACTCAGATGCCGATGTACATCAAGAAAAACAAAAAGTACAAGATACAATTTGATGCGAAAGCATCTGCTAACCGTACGATCATGTCCAAACTGAACCAATTCGAAAAAAGTTGGACCAATTATTCGGGTGATAACACCTTTGCACTCACGACAGATTGGCAATCCTATGACTATACCTTCAATATGCGGGATGGCACGGATAACAATGCCAGATTCGAATTTAATCTGGGGTTGGATGATACAACCGTTTGGTTTGCCAATGTCAGGCTGATCGAGGTGGGTGAAGCTGATCCGTTAACTGTCGAACGAAACGCGCTACCTGATGGCAACTTTATTTACAATGGCACATTCGATCAAGGCAAGGAGCGTCTGGGATTCTGGTCAAGCAGCATTCAGGACAGTGCGGCAGCCAATATAAGTGTAAATAACTTTTCGAAATTCCCGATTATGGAGCGTCAGCTAGTTGTTGATGTTACTCAAACGAATGGTGATCCACAGCAAGTTTCGGTGAACCAACCGGATTTGAAGTTGGAAGCGAATACAACGTATGGTTTCTCCTTAGATGCCAAGGCAGATACAACGCGAAGCATCGACATTGATGTTGTCAGCAGTAATGGGCATACAGTACAGGTTCATCAAGGACAAAACCTCTCCTTGAACCAAGAAATGAAAACATTCACTGGAGAAATCATCATTGGAGATGGAGCATCAATCGCACAATCCGAGCTAAAACTGTTATTCGGCAGTTCTAAAGGTAAGGTATATGTGGACAATGTTCGTCTGACGAAACGCGGCAAACCTCTGTCAGTGAATGGCTACGCACATGTTCCTGCAACCGAAGCCTGGATGATGCAGGGCTTACAACTGGAGGACTCCGTAGAAGGAGGAAAACATGTCAGTTACATGGATCAGGGAGATCTGCTGCAATATAAAATCGATGTAGCTCACGACGGAGTATATGTTCTGTCTGCCCGAATGGCCAGTGGAAAAAGTGATTCCAAGGTTCAGTTCAGCATTCAGGATGAACAAGGTACAACCGTTGCACAATCAGACCTGAGTCTCGGAGACACGGGTGGATGGCAAGCATATAAAACGGTGTATTTTCCAGAGGTCAACTTGACAGCAGGCAAACCCTATTATGTGAATTTTGAAGGAGCAGATTATAATACACGTTGGGTGGATATTTCACAAAACAAAATTCAGAACAGTGAGCTAACAGCTGATCTGAATCATTGGGAGCTAACTCCTAATGATCTGACAGCCTCACATGACGAGGGCGCAGGATTAACGATTAAATTGCCTGGTACAAGTGAACATTGGTGGGATGCTTTGTTGCAACAAGGTCAGATCAAACTTGATGCAAACAAAACGTACCGACTTACCTTCGAGGGATCTGCTTCCAGTCCTAAATCCATGCAAGCGGTTCTTTCTCAGAATGCGGGGGATTTTGTGAAGTATTTTGAAGAAGAAGTGGAATTAACTGCGGATCAAAAGTCGTATAGTTATACCTTCACCATGGGAGATACCTCAGATTCGGCAGCTATGCTTGCATTTGGATTAGGATATCCGCTTTCTACAGGTGAACACTCGATTCACATCAATAACGTCCAATTATATGAAGTTAATCCGAATGCAGATCAAGGAGGGCAGCCTGCTCATGTTAATCTTATTCCTAATGGAGACTTCTCCAAAGGTAAGGAAGGTTGGTTTACCCATGCGGACGGTAATGCAGCGGACCTTGAGATGCAAGTTAGCAATCAACAGCTTCAAGCCAAGATTGGTCATGCAGGCCAGCATCCATGGGATCGTCAAGTCATCAATGAAGGATTCGGCATACAGCAAGGTTTTAAATATAAATTAACGTTTAAAGCCAAAGCGGAGAAGTCCAGGAAATTGGGATTGGGGATTGGATGGGTTGATGCAACTGCCAACTATGAATGGCATGGGTTTTTTGGGGCACGAGTTGATTTGACTCCAGAAGAACAGGAGTTCACGTTTACATTTGATGCAACAGAAGACAGCTATGCGAATACTCGAATTTCATTTGATCTGGGTAACATTGATGGTGAGCAAGATGGCAACACAACCGTCTCATTATCCGAGGTCAGCTTGATTAATCTGGGTCCTGCCAATTAACTTCTGAATTCTCTATAATTTGTCTTATATGCTTGCCTAATTCTCTTATTACCTATGCACGCAGAATAAAGTTGTCCAGGAATGACATCATCCCCATGGCAAAATCAAATCGCTTAAAGAATTATCCAGCGAATATGAAGAGAAACCTACTACGAATTAAGCAAGAGACTGTCAGTGAACATTGCTGGCAGTCTTTTCTTCATATATTGCAGACATTGAGCGATACGTACTTACTCTATTCTAAAAACGAATGAATGCAAGATATAATGCCTGTATAGTTCGTAAATAACTGTGAACAAATCGTTAATTCATTGACATTGCATGTAATTTTAATTAGAATACGAAATGGACTTCAGGTTGAAAACAGATATGAGTATCTTTATGTTTAGTTTAGAGCTTAGCTGTTGAATCTTTAAATCCTAACAACGAATATAGGAGCGCGAATATTACAATCCTATATGAAGATTAGGATTTTTTGTTTTTAGCTTTGGAGTATAATTTGAAAGTTGGAGGCTGGCTTTACCATGGACAAATGGTTCAAACTTAAAGAACGAGGCACGACCATCCCCACAGAAATTATCGCAGGGGTTACAACATTTTTCACAATGGTATACATAGTTATCGTAAACCCAGGAATACTCAGCAGCACAGGCATGGACTTTAACGGAGTATTCATAGCAACGGTACTTGCAAGTATTGTGGGAACTCTGATTATGGGAATATGGTCCAATTATCCAATCGTCATTGCGCCGGGTATGGGCCTGAATGCATTCTTTGCCTATAGCGTAGTTGCCGGGTATGGCGTATCTTGGCAGGTTGCACTGGGAGCCGTATTTATAGCAGGGATTTTGTTTATTATTTTATCACTGACTTCATTCCGTTACATGTTATTAGATGCAATTCCTGCTAGCTTAAAACATGCCATAACCGCAGGGATCGGATTGTTTATTACAACGGTAGGTTTGCAAAATGCCGGGATTATTGCCGATTCAGAATCGAATTTGATTACGATCGGGAACTTGGCTGAGCCGATGGCTTATCTGACCATTATCGGATTGATTATTACCGTTGTGCTGATGGCTTATAATGTGAAAGGTTACCTTTTCATCGGAATGGTGGTAACAGCGATACTTGCCTGGATCATGGGACTATTCCAAATGCCGGAATCGATTGTATCCATGCCGCAAGGCCTCGCGTCAACGGCTTTGCAACTGGATCTGGCAGGGGTATTCTCGAATGGCTTATATACAATCATATTTACCTTCTTGTTGATCACGCTGTTTGATACGACAGGCACGATGCTCGGCGTTGCTGAACAAGCAGGATTGCTTAAGGATGGTAAATTCCCACGCTCGCGTGGCGCATTATTGGCAGATGCCGTAGGAACAACCTCAGGTGCTTTGCTCGGAACAAGTCCAACATCGGCTTACATCGAATCCAGCACAGGGGTAGCTGCAGGAGGAAGAACGGGGCTGACCGCTGTAACGGTAAGTGTACTGCTTGCGCTGACCTTGTTCTTCACACCGATCGTAAGTGTAATATCAAGCATTCCGGCGATCACTTCTCCGGCACTGATTATTGTTGGATACTTTATGATTAACGTTATCAGCAAAATCAAATGGGATGATCTCGAAGAAGCATTTCCTGCCTTCCTGATTATCATCCTTACTCCATTGACGCACAGTATTGCAACAGGCATCGGCGTAGGTTTCATCTTTTATCCGGTACTCAAGCTGCTTCGTGGAAAAGGTAAAGATGTTCATCCAATCTTCTACATTTTTGCGGTATTGTTCTTCATTCAGCTTGTGTTCCTGGACCACTAAAACTGTCTTATCCTATGGAGAACTGCTCTCAACAAGCAGCTCTCTTTTTTTATGTAGTTCATACTCCGTTCATATTCCCGTCACGAAGGGGACATCTTTCATGGTTACACTATACCTATGTCGCAAGAGCGGCTCTACAGATATAAAGGACAGGAGAAGATGGATATGGCAGAAGCAGTGGATGTAACAACAACGGGGACTAAGGGCCGTAAAAAACGGTACTTATGGTTGAAAATAATAGGTGGTATTGTCGGCGCGCTGGTGCTGTTCATGGGCATCACGTTTGTCGTTCATACGATAAGTAATGGGGCAGAGAAAAAGAAAATCGAATCGTACGGCCAATATGTCAATGTTGATGGGAAGAATATGAATGTATCCATTCAAGGTAGCGGCGAACAAACCATCGTGTTACTTCCCGGACAAGGAACACCGTCACCAGTACTTGATTTCAAATTGTTAATCGATGAATTAACTTCCGATTACAAAGTTGTAGCGATTGAGCCTTTCGGTTATGGGTTAAGTGACCAAACCGAAACGGAGAGAACCACCGAGAATATTGTTAGTGAAATTCATGAAGCTGTACAGCAGCTCGGTATAGATCGTTATATTCTGATGGGGCATTCCATCACGGGACTGTACGCGGCGACTTATGTGAACACGTATCCGGATGAAGTCTCTGCTTTTGTCGGGATCGATAGCAGTGTTCCGAATCAACCTGGCATGGATGTTAAATTACCTTTGAACTTAATGAAATTCTTTCAAAAATCAGGCTTAATGAGAGTACTCAATAAAGTGAGTGGTGATTCATATGCATCACTTGACTATGATGAACATACCAAAGAACAGATGAAGTTGATTTCGAATCAAGTCTCGACAAATCCGACATTAGTAAATGAGCTTAAACATCTGGGTTCCAATTTCAAAAATGGAGAAAAACTCACGTATCCTAGTGATCTGCCAGTGCTTCTCTTTGTTCAATCCAATAACGAGAAAAACCCGCAGTGGATTCCGTTACATGAAGCACAAGCCAAACAATCCGCGCAGGGCAAAATGATCCCAATGGAAGGTTCACATTACCTGCATCATACGAAATACAAAGAAATTGCCGAGGAATTCAAATCTTACATGAAACAAATCCAATAGGATGATTGATTAATAAACTGCGGTACCGAATCTGGTGCCGTGGTTTTTTGTTATCAGGAGAGGCTAAAATAAAGACTTGACCTTAGGTCAGACCTAAGGTTTATGCTTGTAATGTGAAAAACAGCAAAGGTGGTGAATTGGTTGAGTGATGAAATTACGATTAGTGAGCTGGCAAAGCTGATGAAAGTCTCTGTACATCAAATTCGATACTTCGAAGAAAAAGGGGTGTTACACCCTGCTTATATAGCAGAAAACCAATACAGGATGTATGGGGTAGATGAAATTTACCGTCTATCTCATATTTTATTGCTTCGCAAAATGGGACTGTCTGTTCAAATGATCAAGGAATGTTTGAGTAACCTGACAACCGTTCAAATCTCATCATTATTTCGCCAAGCGTTAGCAGACACGGAAGCAGCCATCACTCAGCTTCAGCAAACAAAGCACCTTATCAGCAAGTTGCTGCAGGAGAAAGATCATATTCCACGTGATGAGGATCAAGTGACTTATTATATTGATACTCGTGAGGAGATTCACTTATCCCTGTGGTTCCATATGGAAGCGCAAGAGTACTTGCAAGCAAGGCAACTGATCCAACTTAAAGAAAACATTCCCAATTTATTTGAAGCCGACATCCATTATGCGTACGATGAGACGGACACCGTAGGAATTTATACACAAAAGGAGGGAGCGAACGATTTAGTTTTGCCTAGAGGAAAATACCTTTCTCGTCATGTATATGTACACATTGAAGCTGAACTCAAAGAACATATCAACGAATTTTATGCTTACGCAGAAGATCAGGGCTATCCCTATCACGGTCCACTTATTATGGTAGAGAAATCTTATTTATCTTTATTCACACCAGAAAAGCTTCATTATGAGCTATTGTTACAAATGATCGAGTAGGGGGAGGCACACAGTGACAACTTCCATTCAGATAGAACCCGTTTGTCCCCAGTTTCATCAAGCTGTTGCTGAACTCATGGCTTATGGTTTTGGACACAAATTTCAAAAGATCACTTCATTGTCCATAACTGATCTGGCTTATGTATTTGAACAGTTGCTCAATCATCCGCCCATAGAACAGAGTACTCTTCGAGTCATTGCTCGTGAAAATGAGGAGATTGTTGGCACCATGTGCTTGAAATGGAAGGAAGCAGATAACAGAGTAGCAATAACAAGCGTTCGTGCCAATCCTCATTGGTGGAGCCAGTGCAATAGAGTTGGCATGTGGAAACTGCTTCAGTTAATAACTGGTTTACATCTGCTGAAGCATACTCCTAAATTAGGCGAATGTTATGTGGAAGATCTGGTTGTACATCCACAGCACCAAGGCAAGGGAATTGGTACGCAGTTGCTTCAATGGGCACAGAAATATATGTTGCAATCCAAATCAATGTCATCTCTTAGCTTGCATGTGGCAAGTCAGAATCATCAAGCGATACAGTTATATGAACGCTATCAATTTCGCAAGCAGTATAGCACAAACAGCTTTCTGACCGGCCTGCTCTTAGGCGAAAACCAATGGCATTACATGATTTACAAAGGAGATAGTTATGTTTAATTGGAAAAAACGATACATCTCAGTTATTGTGGCAATCTTACTGATGGTTGGTGCAGGACTGTACATAGTCGATCAAAGTGATTTTGACATGGAGGAACAAACCATTGAAATTCAATCTCCACAGGGTAAGTTAACAGGTACGCTCACGTTACCCAGAAACCATTCAGGCAAGCTAGGTCTAGTACTGTTTATTCACGGTGACGGTCCGATAGACTCTACTCATGGTGAGGGATACAAACCGTTGTGGGAGCGACTGGCATCGATCGGGTATGCATCCTTGTCGCTAGATAAACGGGGAATCGGGGGTTCAGAGGGAAACTGGCTAGATCAAAGCATGGATGATCGTGTTGTGGAGGCACAGCAAGCTATTGCATGGGCGAAAGAACAATCCATCATTGATGATTCCAAAATAGGCGTATGGGGTGCCAGCCAAGCAGGCTGGGTGATTCCTAAGCTTGCTGGGAAAGAACATCTCGCCTTCAGTATCTTGGTATCACCAGCGATAAACTGGTTGGAACAGGGAGAATACAACACACGCAGCCAAATGGCGAAAGATGGTTATTCCACGGAGGAGATTCAAAATCAGGTCGATTATGAAAACCAGATTAAAGAGATTTTAAAGAAACATGGCACATATGAAGAGTACACCAAGATTGCTCGAGAGCATGATCTGATTTCCAAAGAACGCTGGAACTTCATAAAGAAAAATTTTGCTTCAGATGCCACGGCGGATTTGCATCATTTCAAAACCCCGGTACTCCTTCTGCTTGGAGAAGATGATGTGAATGTGGACATTGTTGATACAGAGCAAGCATACCGTAAAGGAATTCAGCCATCTTCCTTGCTCCATGTAAAAATCTTCTCTAATACAGAACATTCGATGTTACCAACCTCTATTGCAGGCTCGGAATGGAAACAATCACTACGATTTCTGTTTGCTCCGAGAAGCATTACAGTGGATGGGTATATGGATGAAATAGAACATATGTTGACCACTTCTTCCTTATAACAGACGGTTTACGATCTCTTCGTATCACCAGATAGATATTTGTCATTTCGAAATGAAAGAGCAGGGTCAGGGAGCGCCCTTATCCTGCCTTTTTGCGTGTTATACGTTAACTACTGTGCCAAATGTTCCAGATCCGGCTGCAATTTGGTCCGCAAAACATATAACATAATGGCCCCAACTAGGAACGCCACGGCATCCGCAATAACGAGCGACCAGATCACTCCATGAAAGCCATTCATTTGATTAGCGATATACAATATAGGAATTAGTGTAATCCCTTGAATTATGGACATAACAAACGCGGCGGTTCCTTGGGCTGTTGCTTGGAAGATCCCCATAAACAAAGAAGTCATTCCTGTAATAAACAAGGATAAGAAGGTTACATGCAGAATGTAGCTACCCATTTCAATTAATTGCGGGTCAGTCGTAAATAAACCAATCAAGTGGTCAGAGATTAGATAAACGATAACACCAAACAGGACGGCTAAGCCCAAAATAGCTTTGATCGTGAATCCAATCGTTTGTTTCATGCGTAATTTGTTCGCTGTGAATGAGAAGGCAATTAACGGCACAACTCCCTCGCACAAGCCCATCAGAATAAACTCAGGAAATTGCAATAAACGTGATGAGATTCCATACCCCGCAACGGCCTGATCCCCATATTCGACAAGAAAAAGGTTAAGAATAAGCGACATTGCACCCAAGAAGACACTCATAACAAAGACGGGAACACCGATTTTGAACACATTGCTCAGGATGTCCTTGGTCACCTTGAACCATTTCAGGGAGACGGTTAAGAATTGACTCTTATAACTCATATGGTAAGCGTAAAATGCACTCGCAACCAAGTTGGAGATGACAGTAGCAGATGCAACGCCAATTACGCCCCAATGGAAGACAAAAATGAATAGTGCATCAAGGATAATATTTATAACAACACTGAGAATCATACCGGTCATAGAAGTCATTGCTGAACCTTCTGAGCGCACGATATTCTCCAGGGTGAAGAATAAGATGACGAAGGGTGAACCCATAAGCATAATCGTGACATACTCTTTCGTAAATCCGAAGGACTCTGGCGTTGCCCCCAGCCCATGAACGATTGGTTCAATCAGCGGGAGCCCAACGGCCATCACAATAATTCCGAGAACTAAACTGCTGTAAAAGGCAAATGAAGATACATGCTTTAGATCATCTACTTTTTTCTCTCCCAGCAAACGGGAGATGAATGTGCCGCTGCCTATACCAATTAAATTACCAAGGGCCATGATGACCGCGAATAAAGGTAAAGTTAATGCGAGTGCGGTTAACATTGCCGTATTACCCAGTGTGCCAAGGAAATAGGCATTCAAGATGGAGTAAATAACACTCATTGACGTGCCTAGCATCATTGGGACAGCAAAATGAGCTACGGCTTTGGCGATTGGTGCTTTTTCAAAGTAATGGAGGTTTTCTGCATCCATGTGGGTCACTACTTTCTTCGTTAATATTGATCTAATCTAACACCGTTAGATTGAACCTTACAGTGTTAGATGTTATCATGAACTTATGAACCTGTAAAGCATAAACTTACACTGTTAGATAAAAGGGCGGATACTGATGAAAAAACAACAGCCTCAGATTTCGGAAGATAAGATTTTGGAAATTTCGTGGGAGCTTCTCGGGGAAGAGGGCATCGAGAAATTCAGCATGAGACGCTTGGCAGACAAGTTGGGGATTCAGGCTCCATCTCTATACTGGTACTTCAAGAGCAAGCAGACACTCTACCAGCGTCTGGCCAACCAGATATCGAAAATTATTCTGGACGAGTTTCATACTGAAGGGGACTGGAAGGAGCAGATGGAGGGGCTTGCGGTGACGGTACGGAGTGTGCTCAGCAGATACCCGTGCTCCACACAGCTCATGATGATGACGTTGCCCCATGAACCGGACATGATCCGCTTCACCAACCGCATGTTGCTCTGCATGGAATCAACACCGCTAGAGCAAGAGCAGAAATTACAGGCCGTTCTTACACTGGTCAACTATGTATTCTATTTCGTACTCGACGATTATCAGCATCAGCGCAATATCTCTGCTGTTATTAAGGACCAGGAAGCACTTCAGGGTGAAGAGATGATACATCTTCTGGATTCTATGAGTGAGAAGGAAGCTGGACTCTTTAGCAGGATGTATAAGAACGGTCTGTTTGAGGTGATGGGAACCGACAGAGCTTTCGAGTTCGGCTTGAAGCTTATTTTGCTCGGGATTGAACAAGTCATAAAGAAACCCACCGAGAATTAAACTCCGGTGGGTTTCTTCTTATACTAACGTTAATCCCTTTATCAGTCTAAAATTTAGCCTGAATTTCTTTTAAAAACAAATCCGCAGCAGTCGAAAAGACCTGATGTTTTTTCCAAACGATATTTAACCCAGATTCAAGTCTTGGCTCTAGAGGTCTGAAACAAAGATCGCTTTCACTGGACGTATTCACTATTTTATCAAGTGTTAATGCATAACCAATGCCTTCTTCAACCATAATGGCAGCATTATATGCAAGATTGTATGTAGTAACGACGTTTAATTTGTCAAAATCTTCGCCAAACCAATCCGCAAACTCATTTTTTGAAAATGTCTGCTTCATTGACTGTCGTGAACAGATCAGTGGAACATGTAATAAATCTGTAGATCGAATCGTATCTTTGGAGGCGAGTGGACTTTCTTTTCTCATGACCACTCCCCAAACATCCTTGTCGGAGAAATTGATATAGTTATATTTGGAGACATCCGCTGGCTGGATTAGAATACCGAAGTCAAGGAGCCCCTTGTCGAGCCGCTCAGTTACATCATCTTCGTTGCCGCTGTATAGGTGATAGCGTATATTGGGATATTTATTCTGAACTTCTTTTGCCACTCTTGCAATCTGTTTCATGGCTTCCGTTTCTCCACCGCCTATATAAATATCTCCACTTATGGTTTCTTCCATGGATTCAAATTCTGCCTCTAATTTATCAACCATACCTACAATTTCTTCAGCTCTATTTCTTAAAAGCATACCTTCATCTGTGAGAATAATACTGTAACTACTGCGAATAAATAATTTCTTTCCCAACTCTTGTTCAAGGTCTTTCAATTGTCTGGACAAGGTGGGCTGCGTAACATGCAAGAAATCAGCAGCGCGTGTAATGCTTCCTTCTCTGGCGACCGTAAGAAAATAACGCAATACTCTAATCTCCATCGTAACTCCTCCTTTATCCCTTATATTCTACAATAAACCTTACAGAAATGCCTTTCAAGCATAACTTGTTATAAGATATGAGTATTTGCTATGTGGTGTATAAACGCTAAACTAAAAAGCAAGGCAACTGGAGAAGAAATTGAAAGGAATGAATGATATGGATAAGACAAAAGTATGGTTTATCACTGGCGCTGGTCGAGGTATGGGCACAACTATTGCGAAGGCTGCTTTAACTGCTGGACACAAGGTTGTTGCTACCGGCCGGAATCCCGATGCAGTGGTTCGTGCGATCGGTGATTCCGAGAATGTAATGGTTGTCCCATTAGATGTTTGCGAGCCTACAGATGCACTTTCCGCAGTTAAGGCGGCAATTGACGAGGCCCAACCGCCGCAACGCTTCATTGCAGGAGCCGACGCGATAGACATTGCAGAGCAGAAAATTGCCAACCTTCAGACAGAGATCAATGCTTACCGGGATCTCTCTAAATCCATGGCATATGACAACTAAACGAAATCACCTGCTTGTATTCATTCTGACCTTTGGGGTATTCAGTATTTTAAATACGGAGATGGGCGTAATCGGAATCTTGCCTTTGATTGCAGAACATTACGAGGTCAGTATCTCAACCGCTGGTTTGATTGTGAGTCTTTTTGCGCTTGCGGTTGCTATATCTGGCCCCATTTTGCCCTTATTATTTTCGGGCATGAACCGCAAGCATGTCATGTTGTTTGTACTTGGCATTTTTATTGTGGGCAGCCTGGTCTCCGCCATCACATCAAACTTTACGGTATTGGTCATTGCACGTGTCGTTCCGGCTTTTTTCCATCCTGTCTATTGCTCATTGGCATTTACGGTCGCAGCGGCGTCAGTCCCCAAGGAAGAAGCGCCGAAGGCAGTGGCTAAAGTGTTTGTAGGCGTGTCGGCAGGCATGGTACTTGGAGTACCCCTTTCGAGCTTGATTGCCACCAGCACATCGTTGTTCTATGCGATGTTGTTCTTTGCCGCGGTAACGATCGTTGCATTTGTAGCAACACTTCTTTTTGTGCCCTCAATGCCAGTTACGAAAAGAATCTCTATGGGTACTCATCTGTATGTATTGAGAAGATCCGTGATGTGGCTTTCCATTGCTGGTGTGATTTTCATGAACGGAGCTGTATTTGGGGTCTATAGTTACCTTGCCGAGTTTCTGAAAACCGTGACAAGATATGACTGGAACTCCGTCAGTGTGTTGTTATTTCTATATGGCTTGGCCAATATGGTTGGGAATATGATAGCAGGGAAACTGCTCGCTAATTTCCCTTTAAGAACGATCAAGATGTATCCCATTGCATTAATAACGGTATACATCTTGTTGTTCACCTTCGGACAATTCAGTGTGCCAACAGCCTTCCTTATTTTCATTTGGGGGATCATAGGAGGCATAGGGGGCAATATCACTCAATATTGGGTGGTATCGGCAGCACCAGAGGCACCCGAACTGTCGAATGGGATCTTTCTAACCTCTTCCAACCTGGGAACAACACTTGGTGCTAGTGTATGTGGACTAATCGTAACTGGAATAAGTACACAATATATTGTAGTTGGAGGAATCGTGTTCCTTATCTTTAGTATCGTAACGAATTACTTCAGAATCTCCATGTCTGGCCGATTCGAGGGTTCCAAAATTGGAGGATAAGAGGCGGATGTAGTGTTAGCCGTTATACATTACCGTTTCGGCATTTTACTCTCATCCATATACAACAGGTTCCAGCGGTGACCGTCCAGGTCGGCAAATCCCGCGCCGTACATCCAGCCGTCTATTTCACCAGGCTTGCCAAAGATGGTTCCTCCAGCTAACTCGACTTTTTTAATAAAAGCATCAACTTCTTCTCTGCTGTCAGCACCAATGGAAAATATCACTTCTGCGCTATGGGAAGTATCTGCAGTTTTGGCACCTGTAAACTTCTCAAACGTTGCATCTGGAAACAGGAGAATCGTTGTTGAGCCTATGACAAGCTGGGCTCTCTCGTTGCCAACATTCTCCCCATGGAATCCAATCTCATTGAAAAAGGTAGTGGATTGCACAACATCTTTCACCGGCAGGTTCATCCAGATTTTTTGTGACATGGCAGTAGCCTCCTAGAGTATATTTTCGACACTCTTACTATACTCTACCTCAATTCAAAATTACATAATCGGGTACATACGATTATGAAGGAGTTAGAAATAACTAATATAATGAAGGATAATTTAGAGAAATCTGCATCGTTCTAATCAGTTCAGAACCCAAACCAAAAGAGCAATCTCCAATGAGGTTGCTCTTTTGGTCATGGCTTATTTTGCCTAACGGTGTATACGCAGTTTCTTCCTCCGGCTAGAATGTATTCTCCCCGTTCAATATGAACATTATCGCCTAGAACTGTTTTGAATAAATGTAACTCATTCTTGCATAACCCGGTACATACCGCGGCCGCTTCACAGATCGGACAATGCTTCTCAATGAATAGGAGACTGCCATCATCCTGCTCCTTAACCTCGGCCATATAACCTTCATTCGTACGAATTTCGGCCAATTTCTCCAATTTCTCTCTGACTCCTGATGCATTTCCAAGCTGCTGAAGATATCGTTCTTGCATATTTTTATTCCGAACATCCAACAGCTTGTCCAGCCCTTCATTACCAAAGGCTTCCTTCATCGAATGGATGAGGCTGACGGATAAATCCGAATATCCGCTTGGAAAAAAACGATTAGCCGCGGGAGTTAATATCCATAGCTTGGTGGGGCGACCCATGGGACGGGCCTCTTCCACAGTGGTTACCAATCCTTCTTCTTTTAGCGCATTCAGATGTTGCCGAATAGCCATTCCAGATAACGAAAACTGAGTGGAGAGAGTGACAACATCCATTCCCCCGCGCTCTTTTAACAGATTAATAATTGCTCTCCGGGTACTGGTCGAGGCATCCTTTTTGGTTTGATTTCCGCTCATGGTGCACCTCCTTTTGAAACAACTGAATCTTCTTGACTAATTACATTTTAAACAAAAATGTTGACAAAGTCAAAGTCTAACTGTAGCTTATACATTATAAACAAAAATGTTTACTAAGTATCCGGATACGATGTATGCATACAAATTTCTTGGAGGTTACATTTCATGTCGTCTAATCATCAAAGTATTTTCAGCCCGCGTTATTTTGCACTAACCATAGGAATTATTTTATCAGTGATGGCCGTTGGATTCGAAGGTCTATCCGTAACCACCATTGCTCCTTCGATTGCTGGAGACTTGAACGGCCTTAGCCTGTTCGGATGGATATTCAGTACATATCTGCTTGCGCAGATTATCGGAACGCTGGTTGTCGGTCGAATCATTGATAAAAGAGGACCTGCAGCACCGTTCACTTTTGCACTTCTGTTGTTTATCGTAGGGCTGATCGCTGCCGCAACCGCAGGCGACATGTATACCATGATAGGATCACGGGCTCTACAGGGTTTGGGTGCCGGAGCTATGATGACTTGTGTGTATACAGCTATATCGTTAAGTTACCCAGATGAGTTACGTGCCAAAATTCTTGGAGCATTTGGTACTGCCTATGTTCTTCCGTCCATGCTCGGTCCATATGTAGCAGGAGTTATCGCAGATCAGTGGTCCTGGCGCTTTGTTTTCTGGGGGATCTTACCTGTGCTGGTGGTTTCAGCATTGCTTAGTTTACCTGCCTTTAGGAAATTGAAAGTGCAGAAGACGGGAGGGGATAGCGGATCTTCATCCACTTGGATGGCGTTACTCTTAACGTTGGGTACAGGGATTTTCCTGGTTGGTCTAAGTAGGCTTCCGAGCATTATGGGATTTGTTTTAGTCGTGATTGGCCTAGTATTGATGATATTTCCTCTCCGTAAATTGCTACCGAAGGGAACACTTACGTTGCGCAGAGGAATGCCAGCTATTTTGGCAACACGTGGATTGTTCTTCGCTGCCTATACTAGTACACAGAATTTCCTCGTATTGGCTCTAATCGATGTGAAAGGAATTACACCTTCTCAGGCCGGATTAATTGTGGCGAGTGCTGCATTAAGTTGGTGTATCATTGCGTATCTGCAAGGACGGTGGGATGCGGCAGATCAGGGCAGTGGACGTCATATGAGAATTATTCTTGGCGTAATGTTACTTGCCATAGGGATTGCCATCGTATTTTGGGTACCTGTTGTGACCGTTACCATTGCAGTTATTGGGCAGATCATTGCAGGAGTTGGTATTGGATTGGCGCATCCGATTAGTGGTGTTGTCGCATTTTCCCAAACGGGGGAAGAAGGCGTGGGCCAAACCTCGGCAAATCTGCAATTTGCAGATTCTTTTACACCTGGTGTAGTGATCGGCATTGGTGGTTCCATTCTTGTCGTGTGTCAGGCTGGCGGTATGTCACTTCAATCCGGCTTAATTGTAGCCATGGGTTTCCATCTCTTGTTGATCGTCACTAGTATCATTGCCAGCACTCGGATCTCAACACGCGGATGAATAAGAAAGTGGGTGTACAGACCATTGTTCACTGAAGACCCGAATAAACTATTTACAGCTTATCGCATCATCGGAACGAAATGGACGATCCATATTTTATGTGCTCTGTCTCAAGGCCCGAAGAGATTTGGTGAAATATTCGATATCATTCCTTCCATTTCCGAAATGATCCTCTCCAGACGTTTAAAGGGTCTTCAACTTGATCATTTGGTCAAAAGAACAATAATGACACGCCATACACAAATTATTTATGAACTTACGCCAAAAGGAGCTGCTCTTGCGGCATTCATACCCTGTCTAATGGACTGGGATACCAAATTTCAAAATGATACCACCGGGAGGAATAAAGATGATCATTGAGGTCAGTGATATAGCATCGGACAAAATCGTTGAGATCTTATCAAGTGCGGATATCCAAAATGCCTTCCTTAGAGTAGGCGTTGATGAAGGGGGATGCAGTGGTTTATCTTATACCCTTATTGTGGATGAACAACAGGCAGAAGAAGACATTGTGTTAAATAAAAAGCAATTTAAGATATTGGTTCACGCGAACAGTATTCCATATATTGATGGTCTTGAGATTGACTATGAAGAGAGCGGAATGTTAGGCGGATTCACCATGAATAATCCAAATGCCAAAGTTTCGTGTGGATGCGGAGCCAGTTTCAGAATGGCCAATTATCGTGGCGAAGTGAAAAAATGTGATTAATGAAGGAAGGAGTGCAGAGCAATGATCTCATTTGTAGTATCTGAACAAGCAATCGATTCATTTAAGAAAGAATGGGAATTGGAAGAGGACCAATATGTAAGGATTTATGCAAAATATGTTGGAGGAGGCTCCGATGCTTTTACAATTGGCATCAATGCGAGTGCTACACCGGTCGATCCCGCTTTGGTTCAATCCATTGGAGGATTTCATTTCTTTGTTGAAAAAACAGATGCCTGGATCCTGGAGGATGAACTTCTCCAAATTGACTGTAATGAAGATGGCATATTTTCAAGCAAAATCTCCTATTGAACATGGGGCACCTATTCTAGACCATAATCTTACTTTTTAAACATTTAACTTTACAAAGTATAACACTTCATGTATATTCAGGAAGTGAAAAGGTTTATTTTACCATAATATCCATCAAATTATGGAGGTGTAGAAGACAAACAACAATCAGATTGGGATTTTTGATGCTCAGTACAGGGCGCCTACAATTGGGATTATGCTGGTTCTGGCAACCGTAGCTTTTGAAGGACTGGCTATCACAACGATTGCCGCGAAAATGGCACAAAGTTTAGATGGCATTCATTTATACGGTTGGATCTTCAGCGCATTTTTGTTATCTCAGCTTATTGGAACTTTGGTTATGGGTCAGCAGATTGACAAGCGCGGTGTTTTTACATCCATGCTGATATCTTTTAGTGTTTTTGTATTAGGAACTGTGGTCTCCGCTATTTCTTTCGATATGCACATGCTTATTGCCGGAAGAGCCCTTCAAGGTTTTGGAGCAGGGGCCCTGATCACGTGCGTTTATACCTGTGTGACGTTACATTATCCAGATACGCTTCGTACTCAAATCCTGGCCGCATTCTCCATGGCATTTGTCCTGCCTACCTTAATCGGACCTTATGCAGCAGGCCTTATAGCTTCCTACATCTCGTGGCGATATGTTTTCTGGATCGTTTTACCCTTGATTGGAATAGCGCTCAGTCTCACATTCCGTTCTTTCCGTAATTTGCAGCTTCAGCAAGATCTGTCAGGTCCAGCGCGAGCAACCGACTCAAAGATTATGTATGCGATTCTGCTTGCGGTTGGAACGGGGCTGTTACTCACAGGACTTGGTATGATAACCGATTGGAAAGGCATAGTACTCACTTTGGCTGGATTAGTCATCATGATCCAACCAATGCGTAAATTGCTTCCAGTAGGGACTTTTTCGGTAAAAAAAGGATTGCCTGCTACTTTGGTATCGAGAGGGCTATATGTTGCTTGTTATTTTACAACGGAAAGTTTTGTGATCTTGGCACTAACCGAAGTGAAGGGGTTATCAGCTGACCTTGCTGGCCTCATCGTAGCAGCAGGTTCTCTGAGCTGGTCCGCCGCAGCGTGGTTACAAGCCAAGCTTGATGCACGAGATCAAGGTCGTGCCCGAAAGGGTAGGGTTATGACGGGCATTGGGATTATGATCGTTGGAACTGTACTTGTGATCATGGCTCTTATTTTGACGGACGGCGGGATTATACTCATCCTTCTCTCACAAATGATTACAGGGTTCGGTGTTGGATTGGCCAACCCTACAACGGCAGCCATTGCTTTACAACATGCCTTGCCCAGGAAAGAGGGCGAAATGTCCGCGAATCTACAATTTGTGGATTCCTTCTATATGGGTGTAAGCATTGGCGTTGGTGGCGCTCTGATTGCCTTGTCCGAAACGTTACAGTGGGGCATATCGACAGGTGTTTTGATCGTGTTAACACTCCAATTATTATGGGTCTTGTTAAGTTTCTTAGCATCACTACGAATTACCAAACTCGTTCATCAAGAACATCATCCAATCAACCAAGTGAAGGACAACATCTCCATGTAACGGATGACGACTGCGTCGTTAAATACATCATGAAGAACGGGGGGACTAATTGCATTGGGAGGTGGGTAAGATGGCACGTGTATTAGTAGTCATTACTCCAGCTGAAGGACATGTGAATCCATCGTTAGGGTTAGTTACTCAGTTGATAGACAATGGTGAGGAAGTCATCTATGTGTGCACGGAGGAGTACCGTTCCCGAATTGAACAAACCGGTGCCCAGATCATTACCTATCCGTTTCCACAAGATGCCTTCTCTCATGATCCGGTGTTGAAACCCCAGGAATACAAGCATCCGTATCAGTTCATTTATATGATGGTAAGTATTATTCGGAGGATCATCCCCAATGTGCTGCAGGTGGTCGAGGATCAAAAGTTTGATTATATGATCTTTGATTCCCTGATGGGATGGGGAGGGACTATTCTTGCAGAAAAACTGGGAATTCCTGCGGTGTGCTCGATTGCGTCCTTTGCTTTTGTGGAGCCTCTGGGATCTAGCTCAGTTCTGAATGAGACGGAGACGAAGGAGCTTTATGAGGCTACGATGAAGATCACAACGGAGTTAGCTGAAGAGCTTCAAGTGAGTATTCCAGCCATGGAAGAGATTCCGGCACATACAGGTCAGTTAAAGCTCGTGTACACCAGCCGTTATTTTCAGCCGCAGGCAGAAAAGCTGGATGATCGTTTTATTTTCACGGGTCCTTCGATCATAACACGTCAAGATGCTCCGACCTTCTCGTTTGAGTTGCTTCGTGAACGGTACCCGCAAACCGTGTACATTGCTATGGGTACGATTCTAAATAAAAATTTGGATTTCTATCAGCTTTGCTTTGAAGCATTAGGGGATCTACCCGTGAATGTTGTTTTATCTTCAGGAAAATACACGGATATGGAGCCGCTGGCGGATCAAATACCTCCTAATTTTATCGTCAAGCCATACATTGCCCAGTTGGACATGCTGCAGCATACCGATGTGTTTATTACACATGCTGGAATGAACAGCACAAGTGAGGCGTTATATTACAACGTTCCAATGGTGATGATTCCATTAACATCGGATCAGCCTCTTGTCGCCAATCGGGTACAGGAGTTGGGCGCGGGTATTACTTTAAATAAACATAACCTCAGTGCAACTAATTTGAGAGAGGCATTAACAGAAGTGCTACACAATTCACTTTATAGACGGCAGGCTTACCTCATTGGTGAATCTTTAAGGCAGGCTGGCGGTTACACACGAGCTGCCGAAATGATCATGAGTCATATGGGTTCAGGCCGGGGGAGTTACACAATTTAAATGGTTTTCCATTCAAAGTCGCTTAATAAGCGGCTTTTTTTGGTTTTAATAGTCTTAAGACTTGACCTACAGTTAACTCTATGTCTTATACTCGATTAGGCTTGCAAATTATATAAGGAATTGGAGATTTTATTTATTATGGCGAAGAGCACGAATTGGAATGTTTTTGGACTGGCAATACTACTAGGTTTATTTTCTACATTAGGTCCATTTACGATTGATATGTATTTACCGGCTTTTCCGGAGATTGCACAAAATATGAATACAACGGCATCACTTGTACAATTTAGCCTTACTGCCTGTTTATTAGGACTGGGTGTAGGACAACTTGTTATGGGTCCTTTGAGTGACGCGTACGGTAGACGTAGACCATTGTTGATCTGTATGGCAGCCTACATTATTTGTTCCTTGGCATGTGCTTTTGCTCCGAATATCGGACTATTAATTTTGTTTCGTTTCACGCAAGGATTTGCGGCATCAGCTGGAATTGTCATTTCCCGTGCGATAGCTAGAGATCTATATAGTGGACATGAACTCACTAAATTTTTCTCTTTGCTGTTGCTTGTAGGGAATCTGGGGCCTTTGGCAGCACCGATTGCGGGAAGTGGGGTTCTTTCCTTCACAACATGGATTGGCGTATTTATCTGCCTTTCATTCTTGGGGATTTTCTTATTAATCATGACAAAGTGGAGCTTAAAAGAAACACACCCCGTCGAAAGACGTATAGTTCCTGACTTCAAACAGCAATTGGGTAATTACAGAATGCTTCTGCGTGACCGCAAGTTTGTTGGTTACATGCTGGCACAGGGAATCATGACGGCAGGGGTCTTTGCTTATGTGGCCGGAACCCCATTCATTTACCAAAATATATATGGAGTTACACCGACGGTATTTGCTATACTGTTTGCTTCAAACGGCATCAGCTTGATCATCGGATCTCAAATCGTGGGTCGATTGGCCAAACGTATCCCTGAGCAGACGCTGCTATTATCTGGACTATGGCTTGCTATAATAGCAAGTGTGGCTGCTTTGGTCGTAACCCTGGCTCATGGTCCACTTTTCGCATTGGTGATTCCATTGTTCTTCTTCGTATGCTCGATCGGCATTACGTCTACAGCGGCATTCCCACTTGCCATGGAGAGTCAAGCTAAGATGGCCGGAAGTGCAGCAGCACTGCTTGGAGTCGTTCCTTTTCTTCTGGGTGCACTGGTTGCTCCTCTGGTCGGCATCGCAGGTGAGGACACTGCCGTCCCGTTAGGACTCACTTTGTTAATGACCAGTATCATTGCCATTGTTACTTATTTCCTACTCGTTAAAAACGTCCCGCAGCATACACCTAATCATGCCCAGTCTAATGCTGACTTCTAGTATAGAAGGAACAGCTCGCCAAGCATTGGCGTGAGACATGAATGAATATGATTCCATTACAAGTCGCTAACACAGCGGCTTTTTTTTGGTTTTCCGTACTGAACCCTCAGCCTGAATTCAGGTAAGGCATTGTTAGATAATGGAGAGACTAGGTAGGAGGGGGCTGCTCACTGCTTCATTTGATATAAGCTTAATCTATCTTGTACAGCATTCAGGGCTTCTTTCGGAATTTCCTTCACCTTGATATCTTCTCCTAGAAAAAGCAACCAATTGGTGATTTCGGTTAACTCTTCTGAGTTATGAACATTCATAAATGCCTTTAGGAGAGCCGTAGTCTGGTATGGATTTGTATAGGCAATTGAAAACTTTAAAGGATGGTATTTTTTGAATTGCGCAATCGCCTTTGGGCCAAGTTCCAGGACAAGGTTGATAACTTCTTCCTGCGTATTTCGTTTGAGTTGTTCTACAATCTTTTTTGTACTCAGTCTTTTTTTCGCCGGGTATGCTTCGACATGGATGAGGTTGTCAACGGATACGATTCGTCTTTTTTCTTCCTCCAAGTCAAAACCTTCAATGATCCAATGGCCTTTTTGATGATGAAGGTGCAAGAGAACAATGGGATAGGATTTTGTTTTCTTCTCTTCTTGGACAGTAACTAACAAATAACGTTCTATAAGAAGAATTTGGATGAGTTTCTCCAAAGTAGGGTGAGGCAGGTCTGATAGATCAAGCAAGTCTGGATTACGGGGATTGGTTCCTTCAAAAAGCAATATTTGATTCAAATGTACAAGGTCATCTTGCTGATTTTCTGAGATAAGGCCCAATAATTTTTCAGCCAAAGATTGACGACTCTTCAGATAAGGAAGCTGTTGATTTCTTGTCGCCATAAAAGCAATGAATAACGCTTTGATTTCATTATCGGTAAACCGTACCGTGGGCAGGAGGGAGTTGTTCATGACAAAATAACCCCCGGCCCGCCCAACTTCAGCGACAAGTGGCATTCCCATGGCTTCAATTTCTCTGATATCTCGAATGGCTGTCGAACGAGAAATATTAAATTCTCGCATGATTTCAGAGATGGTAAAGTGTGCACGGTTATTGATATACCGCGTGATGGTATTAATGCGTTCAACTTTTTTCATTGGGCCCCCTAAACAGTATCATATTCTGACATGATTTAAGGTTATTATAAACCTATCAAGTGAAAACACAAATCAATTGAAAATTGAAAGAGGACGGTGTAAACCATGAGTAATTATCATTTCGAAGAAAAAGAGAGCTTTATCGTGTTAGGTATTGGAACGGATCTTAAGAGCGACTATACAGACTATGTTGGCATCAGCAAGGAGAAGGCGGATTTTTGGTCCACGGTGAAAGAGGATGGAAGCCTGGACAAACTAAAGTCTCTGGCAACAAACGACTACATTTTTGCAGTAAACGAAGCAGTAAATAACCAGATGATGCATTATGCTGGTGTCATGACAGCAGAAACTTTGCCAGAAGCAACGAGAGTAATCCAATTTCCTAAGGGAGAATACCTGGTTGTGAAGGGCGAAGCTGAAACGGCTGATGCGCTCAATAATATGCTTACTGGCATTGCCTTTGGTCAAGCCCTCCCCGTAGAAAAAGATTATGCCTATGTTGGCGGTCCAAATACAACAGTTGAAATGGGAGAGAAAAACCGTTTGGTATATGGTGAAATGTGGGTTCCTGTTGTAAGGAATTAACTTAAGCATAAACATTCAATGCAAAAGAATCCCTTCTTTTAATAGGAAGTGGATTCTTTTTTAGTTCGATGTCTAGTGATTATCATTTAATAGATTTAGTATTCCTCAAGTATGTTATCATATTCTTTGTGATGAAGGCTTCATTCGAGAATAGCTAAGTAATAAGCACTTTTTATTATTTACATAAAGTCAATGGAAGGCAGGAGATATAACAGTATGGTCACGCTGATACTTTCACTCGTTATGATTATAAACATATTACTCTCAGCGGTATTTTTGTTTTTTGAAAGGAGAGACATTGGTTATACTTGGGCCTGGCTCATGATATTTTACTTCATTCCTATTTTAGGTTTTATCGTTTATCTCTTTCTGGGACGTAACCTCAAAAAGAAAAATTTCTACGGACTTTCAGCTGAAGAGAGAAACTCCCTAAAGTTAATTGTCGAGAACCAGTTAGTGACATTGAAGGAGCAACGTAAGCAAAACAACCCACTGCTCATGAAATATGCTGACCTGATTCAATTGAATCTCACTTCATCCAATGCAATCCTAACCAATGACAATGAGATATTCATCTTCGATGATGGACAAGAGAAATTTGATTCATTATTTGCTGATATCAAGGAAGCCAAGAAAGAGATTAACATCCAATATTACATCATTCAACCGGATTCCTTAGGGAAGAAATTACGAGATGAATTGACTATAAAAGCTAAAGAAGGCGTAAAAGTGCGAGTTCTCTATGACGAAATTGGTTCAAAGAAACTTTCATTGAAGTTTTTCAGAGAACTGATCTCTGCCGGTGGAGAAGTAGAGGTCTTTTTCCCGTCACTGATTAGGCCATTAAATTTCCGTATGAATAATCGAAATCATCGAAAACTTTGTATTATTGATGGGGAGATTGCTTATATTGGCGGATTTAATCTGGGAAATGAGTATCTAGGCATGGATAAAAAGTTTGGATACTGGCGTGATACACATTTTAAAATGCACGGGGATGCCGTTAATCATATTCAAGGCAGGTTTATTTTGGATTGGAAACACGCCAGCAAATCCGATCAAGTAAGTTACGAACAATACTCCTTCAACACAGCAAGGCTTGATGGTTCAAGTCCGGTTCAGATTGTGTCTAGTGGTCCTAACTCACAGGTGGAACACCTGAAGAATATGTACATCAAGCTTATAGTAAATGCCAAAAAGAGTGTGTATATTCAAACGCCTTACTTTATTCCTGACAGCACTTTTATGGATGCATGTAAAATCGCACTCCTATCCGGGGTGGATCTGCGCATTATGATTCCCAATAAGCCCGATCACCCGTTTGTATATTGGGCGACTTGGGCGTATGCTGGTGAATTATTGGACTATGGAGCCAAGATTCTGTTATATGATAATGGATTCTTACACGCAAAGACCATTGTAGTAGACGAAGAAGTCGCTTCAGTAGGGACGATGAATATTGATTCCCGGAGCTTTAGGTTGAATTTTGAGGTGAATGCAATTGTATATGACGAGCGAGTTGCGAAACAACTTCAAGAATTGTTTCATCAAGATAGCCAGTTAAGTACAGAACTTACTTCTGATCGTTATAGAAACAGGTCCCTTATTATCAAATTTAAAGAAGGAATATCACGTCTTCTTTCACCTATTTTATAGCTCAGCTTCACTGCCGATGTTATACTCAACCAGGCAAGATAAAGCTTTTCACTGAAGTGCTTCTTAACGACTAGAGTATTAGCAAATCCTTCTTTTTACGTCAACAGTCAAAAGCTCTCTTCCAAATGGAAGAGAGCTTTCCCAATTGCACGACAGCATGTTATTAATTTAGAACGCCGCTGCCGACTATTGTAACCTTTACTTCCGGGTGAAAACGAACTTGGGCATATTCTTTATTCCAGTTTAGGCTTTTCCATAAGTCCGGGTAATGGGCAATTAAATGTCTGCCAATACCGAAGGAATCACAACCACTTTGCTGAAGTGTCTTGATAATTTGTTCTGCGTCCTGAGTCATGTCATCGGATAACTGGCTGTTCAGACGTTCAATTGTGTCTTTATCCTGAAGATGATTCATTGCATACTCAACGATCGTTACTGGAAGTTCGATACGGAGGTTCACATCAATTTGGCTATCACTTGCCACCTTTACCGCAAGTTTGCGCTTAATTTGTGCGATATTTGCTTCATAAGTGACATAGTTCCGCGGGTTGTTGGAAGGCCCTGGGTGGACCTTTTTGACAAAACGCGCTGTTTTATTCCATTTCCCACTCATAATAATGTATAGAGGAGCCTGTTCGGTCGTAAGACTCCCATTGAACCTTTGCCCATGAAACAGGGCGATTCCCCTAGCATCAATCTCCTCTCCATCCTTATATAGATAAGGCAGTGTAAAATCCTGTCCCGGATCCAGCATGGGAGGGAGAAGGGTCTCTAACGTCATTTCCGGAAAAATACATAATTCCTCCAGACTCTTAATTTTTTTGGTAATAAAATCACCAATCAATATGCTGCCAACTTTTTTTTGGTGTAACAGATCTCCGGCATCGCCATCCACAATAGCAATTTTCACATGTGATGTTGGGTAATCGGGTTCCCGATATAAGACGTCCAGGTAGGGGTAGATATCATTTTGTGCGAGTTTGTTGCCGTATAAGATCATCCCATATTTGAAAAACCGGATATCACCAGTCACTTTAGCGCGAATTCTATCTGTACTTTGACGGACGGATCTCCCGGTGCCTGAGTGGACTTCATTACCGCTGCTCCCTTGTTGACTCTCAGAATCATCGACAATTTCAAGCGTCTGTTTAATTTCACCCTCTGAGGTGATGTCAAACGCCGAAGCATTAGCCAGTCTTGCATCTTTTAAACTATCCTGATCCCAACATCCCGTCATCACCATGAGCAGGGTCAGCAGGATGAGGATTTTCCCCCGTTTACTCATATCATCTTCTCTTTTCGTTTCATTATATAAGATAGAACCAACAGGAGCAGAGGCAGGATCATGAGAAAAAAGTATGCCGATCTGTTGGCTATCGTACTAATTAACTCAAGTTTTTCCTTCTGTTGTGGCAGATACGCAATTATGCAAGAAGCAAGAACGACATAAGGCACGGCTTTTTTATGGTGTTTTTGTTTGAAGAGATAACTTATACCATAAGATGCCGTATAGTAATAGCCACATATGGCCCCAAAAATGGATATTAACCAGATAGGGAGGAACAGGAAATCGGCCCGATCCATTGTTCCGAGTGGGATAGAGCGGAGCAGATATATGACCGGTTCAGGCATTAAGTCAAGTTGCTGGGGGCTGAACGCCGTTGAACAAATGAACACGGTGAATGCATACAACACCACAACTACAGCACTTGCTAAAGCAACAGACTTGAGTTTGCCACCGCTGCTACCTTCAACCATAGGAAACACAACGAGAAAAAACTCGAATCCAAACATAGCCATTAATGTTTCGGTTGATCCACTAATGATATTGGGCCATCCTGCTTCGGTTAAAGGCAAAAGATATAACAGATTAACTTCCTTGAGTCCATAACTGATCAATACCATCATGGGCAAGACCAAAAAGGAGATGAGTACAAGTACTCGGGCAATGATTCGTAATTTTTGCCGAACCAAATAGATACTGCTGAACAAGAAGAGGGCTAATATAGCCCACCGAGGCGTATCCTGCAGCATCCAGCGGTTAATCACACTGTAGGCGTTCACCAGAACAGAAGTACCCATTAACAGGAAATATCCAACGTAGGCAATGATCAGCAACTTGCCAATCCATTTCCCCGTAATCAGCGTTACAATGTCATAAATGGATGAACTCGGGAATCTTCGCATCAAAAGCCAGCACAACAATATGACAAGTTGGATCAGGAACCCTCCAAGGAATACAGAGATCCACCCACCGCCTTTAGAGAGAAGGTGTATACGGTAAGGGAGGGACAAGATATCTACACCAATTTCAAATTTCAAAATGAGCAAGAATAATTGTCCCCGAGTAATTGTTGTTTCCTTATTCACGTTTTTTCCAACTCCTAGAGAACTTCTGCTGATTCAGCCGCTGCGGGCGGGCATCATGAGGACGCCCGCGAAGCGCCCAGATGGGAAATCGAATCCATACATCCTTCATGTCAGCTAATCGGAAAGGGGCCACTGGAGCAAAATAAGGCGATCCGAAGTTTTCCATCTTACAGAGGTGAATGGTTAGAATTACCAGACCAAATGCGATGCCGATATATCCAAAAAGCGCCGCTCCAATCATCATTGGAAAGCGGAGAATACGGACTGCCGAACTCATCTCATGCGAAGGCACCAAAAACGACGAGATAGCGGTTAGTGAAACCACAATAATCATTGTATAGGATACAAGCCCCGCACGAACGATAGCATCTCCGATAACCAAACCGCCAACGATGCCGATGGTCTGGCCCACACGGCTGGGAAGTCGGACCCCGGCTTCTCTTAATACTTCAAAGATCAGTTCAAGTAACATTGCCTCTACAAGTGCAGGAAAGGGGATGTTCTGTAATGATTTCTTGATCGTGTGTGCCAGTTCGATCGGTAAAATAGCGGAGTGAAAAGAGATGGTTGCAATATAAACAGCAGGTAATGTAAAAGCAATGACAAAACTCATCATGCGAATTAAACGTAAAAAGGAACTGACAATCCAGCGACCATGATAATCATCCGGACTTTGATAAAAAGCAAAAAACGTAACTGGAGCAATAAGAGCTGAAGGACTTCCTTCGGCAAGTATGGCGACACGTCCTTCCATCAAGTTGGCAATAACCCGGTCAGGTCTTTCTGTATTGAGCTGCTGGGGAAACAGAGAGAAGGGGTTATCCTCCATAAACTCTTCAATAAAACCTGGAGCGAGCACCATATCTGAAGATATGGACGTGATTCGCTCTTTTACTTCGTTCACTAACTCCGGATTGGCCAAGTCTTGAAGATATACAACTGCAATTTTGGTATGTGTCTTCTCGCCGACGTTAAAATATCGAACGATTAAGGATGGACTAATAATTTGTCTACGGATCAGATTCAAATTAACCGAAAGCTGCTCTACGAATCCATTATGCGGCCCTCGAATAACGCCTTCATTCTCCGGTTCGGTTGTGCTTCGGACATACATTTTCTCGGTAGAAAGAATGTAAAACTCCGGGTACCCATCGATTATGTAAAGACTTTTCCCTTGAATAAGTGAATCTATTCCACGTTGCAGATCCGTATCTTTTCGACTTTCTAAAGTCGTGAACGATGGGTAGATTTCCGAATGAGCTTGGCCATTCAGTGCTGTTAAGACATGTGTTTGAATGATCTCCTGATCTACAAGTGAATCGATATAGAGAAGCACACTCTGTACACCATTAAGTAGAAGCTGTTGTTGTTTCAAATCGTCAGTACAGTAGAGGGACTGTTCAACATAAGAAATATTCATTTTTAATTCAGAAAAAGCCTGATTGGTTGGGGTCATTGATCCACCTCTTTATAAAATGCGACATGGATTATCTTGTGCAAAATCAAGACTATTATGCAATAGGCGCTTCTTATTCAAAGAACTTATAACCAAACATTGAAAAAATAGTTGCACAAAAATCCATAATTTACAATTCAATTAGAAACTTTTTCCTAAATCTAGCGTCTAATACTATGACTTTTTGAGGGGTTATACATTACTAGAGAGTAGAAGGAGCCAAAGACAACACATGAATATGAAGAAGAAATTATCCATTTTTACCGCTTTAGCCGTTTTTCAAGCATTTGCAGTTGGTTCTGTGAGTGCGCAATCAGCACCGCAAGGTGACACCGCGTCAGTAAACACAGCCAATGTAGAATCAGTTGAGGTGTTACAGCAAGAGCAGCCGATTGCAGAGCGTGAAGTGAAGACGGAGAGCAATAACAAATCTATCAATACTCCGCCCACTGAAACCAAGGACACTCAAACCTCAACCGGCACTGAGGCAACACCTAAAACAGAGAGCGAGAAACCTGCATTGGATGGGGGAGAGACGACTACAAACGAAACGGGTGAAAAACCTGTAGTTCAAGAGGAAACCCCTGAGAAGGTTGAAACGCCAGCTACGCCTGCTCAGATAGAGCAACCATCCATTGATGGAACGTCTCCTGCAGCAGCAGGTGGGAATCTGACGTTGTACATGAATAGCAACAAAATGGAGCAGGATGGAAAAACGTATCTTGCTGGACAGCCAATGGCTGTAAAAAACGGTGTATCCTATGTTGCAATCCGTGCGCTGGTTGACCGTGTGGGATACGGCGTCAAATATGATAACAAAACCAAGGAAACCATCATTATTAGTGGTGAAGATGAACTCCGATTCAAAACTAACAGCAAGGACTATACGGTAAATGGAGAGACCAGAACGATGAAAGGCCCTGCTTATCAGCAAAAAAGTACATTCATGGTGCCGTTAACTTCCATTACTCAAGCTCTGAACATCACCTATAAAGTGAATCAGTCGGCTAAAACGGTTGTGTTGAATCTTAATACAAAACCTGTTGCAAGCTTTACCATTTCCCAAAAGGAAATTTTTGCGGGTGATCAAGTAGACTACGTGACTTCTTCCAGTTCACCTAATGGAATGGATATCGTTGACGAACGCTGGACTGGTCGCCAGGATTCATTTGATCAAGCAGGTACATATACGATTTCATATCAAGTACAGGATTCCAATGGTCAATGGAGCGATCCCTATTCAACTACGATTGAAGTTTTGGCTCCTAATCTTCCTCCTGTAGCCATGTTCGCCACGGATAAAGAAGAGTATAAAATGGGCGAAAAAATAACATACACAGACCAAAGTACAGATGATGAAAATAATATTGTTAAAGCGGCGTGGGAGAACAATTCACTTGCGTTCTTTGAACCGGGTCCAAAAACGGTGACTCTTACGGTAACTGACAATCACGGTGCTACGAACACGTACTCCAAAGTCATCACCATAACCAATGAGACCTTATATTCATTTACCGATTTTAATTTACTCTTCACGCCGGTAGGACAGAAATTCACCTTTAACGGCGGCGAAGTGACTACGATGGAGAAAGTGCCTTATACGTACATGGATGAGCCAAGTTTGCTGATCCGCAGTAACAGTCCGGAAACTGTGAATACGGAAGGCATTGTATATAAAGAATCATCTTCGGGGCAGACCCGTTTCATGATTCACCACGTGAACAATACAGGCAAAAGAGTAAAAATGTATGTGATTGCAACCAATAACAATCTGAATCCAGCCGTATTTGAACAACAGAATATGGGCTTTGCCGGACCTACACCGTATGCTACCGTAGCTGGGAAATTGTCTATTGATAAATGGTTCAAGTCGATTCAGACTGGAGCGGATCAAAAGAAAGAGTACCTTCAACCTGGGGAAAGCAAACTGATTTTGACAGAACTTAATAAAACGCCGATGAAAGAAGGACAAGTAATCTCCCTCTATTCGGACGCTTATAGTGATTATTCCTTAGACTATAACGTTATCCTGGTGGAAGAAAATAAAGATCCTTTCGAGGCTTTGTCATTGCTACCTGTGCTGGATCGTGACGGAGTACACAACCGGGGTACGTACCCGAATGCGACTCGCATTATAAAGTACGATGAGCACGTGGGAATCAAACCTGCCCGTCTGCCACTTGGTGACAATTCAAGCGATCCCAATCTGGTAGGAACAGATCCGATGGCTTACACAGACGCATCCAATGCGGGTAATTTCGGCGTATTGTACAAAATTACGCTGACCAATGTTGCTCCGCGTACACTTATCTCCTTTAACCCTCGTGGAGGGAAGTACTCCGGAGTAGCTCTGGTGAACAATCAGTTGGTATCGATTGCCGATGGTAACGTTGCGGTTGCCAATTCAAGTGAACAAAGCGTGCTTTACCGCACCGGTTCAACTGGAGAGAGCGTAACCATTCTATTCTCTGCCGCGCCGGGAAGCAACCTGCCGGTCAATCTGCTCTTTACACCACTCCCATCGGAGAAGTAAAGGTATATAAAGTTTTATATCTAAATCAAAGGCAACCGAACAGGAATGATTCGGTTGCCTTTTTTTGCGTTGGAAGAAATCAGACTATAGTTGGGAATGAATCATCTTTGTTTAGGAGAGGTTATTTTCCAATAACATTCCCACTTGTTTTCCCATAACTTGAGGTGAATAGGGCATGTCATTAATAAACCACCATTCTACAATTCCTACATAAGCTGGTGAGATAAATTGAATAAGAAGCTCTTCATCTATTCCTTGTTTTTTTCCCTCGGACATATCCCAACCATTCTTAATATCGTCTGTGACAAAATCGAGGAACCTGCTACGGAAAAAAGGAGCTCCTTTACTAGTTAACATTGCTGAAAAGAATGAATAATGTTGTTCAAAATATAAAAACCATGTTGCACTACCCTCTAATGTATCCGTTTCAGCTTCCAATTCACACAATCTCTTTAATTCCTCAATATGCTCTTCAATAAGCTTATCCAGTAGATCGTACTTATCCAAGTAATGCAGATAGATCGTTCTACGATTAACATTAGCTTGATCAGCAATATCCTGAATCGTAATGTCATCAAAACTTTTTTCAGACATGAGTTCTATCACTGCTTTTTTGATAGCTTCTTGAGATTTCAAACTTCTTCTGTCCACTTTAAGCATGTACATCCACCTAACTTTCTTGAAAAGTAATTCACAATTTGAGTCGCGTTGTGTATTAATGCACGAATCCTGATGTTTTGTGGTTGTTGATACATTTTATTTATATATAATAATACACGAATGAGTATTAAGCCCTCAATGTGAATTTAAATTATTATAAATGATTACAGCCAAAAGGAGGAGAGTTTGGTTTCAATCATTTGAATATCATCTTGGGCGGAGTACAGCATGAGAAAGAGAATATGGAGCAACGGTGGGGGTAATAATCATGTCTAAACGAAATAATTTATTTATATTTATATTAACTTTGGGTGTCTTCGGAATCTTAAATACTGAAATGGGCGTTATTGGGATATTGCCTCAAATTGCTGAACAGTTCAATGTTAGCGTGTCTCAAGCAGGATTGCTAGTAAGTCTGTTTGCACTTGCAGTTGCGATATCGGGTCCCATTCTGCCTTTAGTGTTTTCGCGTTTTAATCGCAGAGGGGTAATGCTACTTGTACTCGGTGTGTTCGTGATTAGTAACATTTTCTCTATATTTGCAACAAACTTTACATTCGCAATAATTGCTCGTGTTATCCCGGCATTTTTACATCCCGTCTATATCTCGATCGCTCTGACAGCAGCAGCTAGTTCGGTTAGTGAGAAAGAGATTCCTAAAGCAGTGTCAAAAGTCATTATGGGCGTGTCTGCTGGCATTGTGCTAGGTGTACCCATCACAACTTTTATTGCCAGTATCGCTTCAATTGATGCTGCTATGACTTTTTTTGCTATCGTGAATGCAGTAGCATTCATTGGTGTATTGCTATTTGTTCCATCCATGCCTGTCAGAGAAAGGCTTTCATACGGATCTCAACTACGTGTATTGAAGAAAGCAATAACTTGGCAATCTATTGTTGCCGTTATATTTGTAAATGCAGCAACGGCTGGAGTGTATAGTTACTTCGCCGAATATCTTGCGACCATTACTCATATTTCTGGGAAAGGCCTCAGTCTAATGTTAGTTATATTTGGTGCAGCCAGTTTGTTTGGTAACGTATTAGGAGGAAGATTGCTTTCCAAAAATGCAATTAAGTCCGTAATGATCTATCCATTTGTATTTGGAGTAGTCTACATCTTCCTGTTCTTTATGGGCCAATTCACTGTCCCTATGTTCATTATTGTTGTTATATGGGGAGTGCTGTATGCAATCGCAAGCAATATTAGTCAGTATTGGATTACGTCAGCAGCTCCGGAAGCCCCTGAATTCGCGAATGGATTATTTCTAACATCTGGTAACCTGGGCGTAACCATTGGAACAACTGTTGGAGGGTTGTTTATATCAGGAATGGGGGTTCGGTACATTGTAGTAGGTGGACTGTTATTTTTGATATTGAGCCTGGCGTTTATCCTATTAAGAATTTATATGTATACTCCTAAAAAACAAATCTCTCATTGAGAATTTAACCTTTTGTTATCTTGGGGACACGTTAATAACGTGTCCTTGTTTTATTGAAGAATAACCACACTAAAGGTAAAGCGCACTTTTATTATGAACCATAGATATCCTTTATAAATTGAATAAAGTGAGCGGTAGCTGAGCTAAATATCCTATTCTTTTTCCAAGCGAGTACATGATTTGTTATTCGTTCAGGTTCAAAGGGAACAAAACATGTGCTATTACTTTCCCGGATTGTATATGATCCGCTTACACATATGGCATACCCCAGTTTCCGTTCTACCAACTGCATCGCATTAGTCAATAAATTATGGGAAGCAAAAATAGTAAGACGATCATTCTCCACACCAAGCCAACTTGCAATCTCATTCTGCACAATTGTCCGACGGGGTGGAATTAAGGGTAATGAAAGTATTTCTTGAATCCCAATGGTTGATTTCTGAGCAAGAGGATCATCTCGTCTCATCAGAATGCCCCACTTGTCCGGATAGGGTAATCGAACATAGTCATATTTTGCAGTTTCAATGGGTTCCAATAATATGCCAATATCGATATTTCCTCGATCAAGCTTTTCTCTAATGTCATCTCCATCTGCACTATACAGTTCATATTGTACTCTAGGATGCCGGTTAGAGAATTTCTCTACAATTTCTGCCAACGCTTTGGATACAATGGACTCCACACATCCAATAGAAACTACTCCACCAATTAAATCCTTTTGTTCTGCCAGATCTCTTTCTGTCTTGTCTAAGAGGGAAACGATCTCTTTTACCCGTTGCTGATACAAGAGACCGCTATCTGTTAGTGTAATCTGTCTTTTTCCTCGTATCAACAAACGCGTACCCAGTTCTTCTTCAAGATCCATAAGCTGCCTGCTTAGTGTTGGTTGCGTAATATGAAGGATTTCTGCTGCTTTTGTTATATTGCCTACTTTAGCCACAGTTAAAAAGTATTTTAAAACCCGAATATCCACAACTTATCATCCTTTCATAATGCATCGGATAAATCATTCACAGATGATTATACGATACATATTAGGCATGATACAAAATACACCATAGGTATTAGTAATTATACAGATAGGAATTTACAATGAATGGAGAACGTGACTTGAGAGTTATGTAGTGAATAATAGAATATGAGGTTGAAACTATGAATAAATCGAAAATGCCATTTTCGACCCCGTTGTTATTTACGGATAAAGATTTAATGAAAATATTTATTCCGTTAATTATTGAACAAATTTTAGCATCTTTGATCGGATTGTCAGATTCAATCATGGCAGCTTCTATAGGAGAGTCAGCCGTATCTGCAGTTTCTTTAGTCGAAATGATTATGTTACTGTTAATAAGTTTATTCGCAGCTTTAGCTATGGGTGGCACAGTGATTGTAGGGCAATATCTCGGAAAAAAACAGGAAAATCAGGCCAGAGAAGCCTCGAATCAATTAGTTTGGTTTGCTGGAGCAGCAGGGCTTGTTATTATGATTTTTATTTATCTCTTTAAAAGCTTTATTTTAGATATTCTCTTTGGCAATATCACCGACGAGGTATATAACTATGCCAACACTTATTTATTGATCATCGGAGCTTCTATTCCTTTTTTAGCTCTCTATAACGCTGGAGCTGCCATATTCAGAACGATGGGCAACTCCAAATTGCCTATGAAAATTATGCTGGCTATGAACATTCTGAATATAGCGGGCAATGTCTTGTTCATATATGGGTTCAATATGGGGATTGCAGGGATTGCTATTCCTACTTTAATTTCCAGGATAGGTGCTGCAGTATGCATTCTAATTCATCTAACAAATCCTAAGCAAATTCTTCATCTGAATAAAACCGTAAAGCATAAGTTTAATTCAATGATGATTAAACAGATCATGCGAATTGGTGTACCTTATGGAATAGAAAATGGAATATTCTATTTTGGACGATTGTTGATACTAAGTTTGGTATCTACATTTGGAACAGCTGCTATAGCTGCAAATTCGGTTGGCAGTACGATTACTTCATTGCAAGCTTTACCTGGAATGGCCATTGGTTTAGGTATGTCCATAGTCATTTCCAGATGTGTAGGTGCTGGAGATTTTACACAGGCTAGATACTATACGAAAAAGATACTTGGTATCATTTTTGTGGCACAGATTGTGAGTTCCGTGGTGAGTTTAGCCTTGTTCCCAAGTATACTGAGCATTTATAATTTTTCAGTAGAAGCAACGCAGTGGACTACTGAGATTGTGTGGAGCCATGCGATTGTCATGATATTGATTTGGCCTTTCGGCAATGCACTTCCATCGGTATTTCGGGCTGCTGGAGATGCAAAATACCCCATGCTAGTGAGTATGATTACTATGTTTTGCTGTAGAATTATGTTCGCTTATATCTTGGTATACCTATTTGATATGGGGATGTTTGCAACATGGATAGCTATCTATTGTGATTGGTTGATAAAAGGAGGGCTGTTCATTTGGAGGTATGTTAATGGGAAATGGACTACATTCCAAGCTACCGAGCTAAATGGCAGGAAAGCTGAATAATTAATCGAATTGCTTGAAGGAATGGCTTTAAGCATCGAAGTTCACAAAAGCGCTCCAAGCTGCGGCGCAACGAATTTAAGAAGCTACGGGCGTTTCCCGGTATTCAACCGAGGAACGCCCGTTTAGTCTTTTCTGGAATCGGTTCTGGTTATAGAACATAGTATATTCGCTCACTTGCTGCTCAACCTCCACTTGGCCGGGATTAGCTGTTGGAACGAGCCAGGCACACTTCCTTAAAATCTTATAAGAAATTCTTGATATTTCAGAAATTTATCCGATAGGCGGGTGCTATTATACAAATACAAACAAAGACGAGGTGATGAAATGCAAGCAAAATTGGCAGCGGACGCCATTCCCATCTCCAAAAAGCGAAAGACATGGATAAGGACGATACAAAAGCACAAAGTGATGTATGCTCTCTTATTACCAGCTTTAATTTACTTTGCGGTATTCAAATACATTCCTATGGCGGGAATTATGATTGCTTTTAAAAACTACAACCTGGCTTTGGGACTATGGGATAGCCCATGGGTGGGATTCAAAAATTTTACGGATTTTATGAACGGCGTTTATTTCTGGGACATCATGAAAAATACGATTGTTATATCGCTGTATAAGCTATTGTTCGGTTTCTCCGCGCCCATCGTACTTGCTTTACTCCTCAATGAAGTTTACAGCCAATGGTTTAAGAAAATCGTACAGACGATCACTTATTTGCCTCATTTTCTATCATGGGTCATTGTGTATGGAATTATGGTAGCATTACTAGCCCCAGGCGATGGTCTCTTTAACATGATTTTGAAGGATTTAGGTGTTGAACCCATCTCGTTTCTAACGGAACCTGCCTGGGGCAGAATGCTAATCATCTTATCTGAAGTATGGAAGGATATTGGATGGGGGGCGATTTTGTACCTTGCCGCCTTGGCAGGAATCGATCCAAGCTTATATGAAGCGGCTCGAATGGATGGTGCTTCCAAATGGAGACAGCTCTGGCATATCACGTTACCTGGTATTCGAGGAGTCATTATTCTGATGCTGATTCTTAAATTAAGCCATATCCTGGATGCAGGTTTTGACCAAATATTCATGTTTGCCAACACCTTTAACCAGGAGAAGATCGATATTATCGACACATGGGTATACCGGGAAGGGTTGGAGCGTCTTAAGATTGGCTTGGCTACTGCTGTAGGATTGTTTAAAGCTGTCATCGGATTTGCTTTAGTGTTGGCAGCAAACAAGCTCGCCAAAAAATTCGATGGGCAAATCTGGTGAGGTGGTCTTTAGAATGATCCATATGACAATCGGGGAAAAAGTCTGGCAAACCGTCGTTTATGTAGTTCTTATTATATTATCCCTACTGTGCGTGCTGCCCTTTCTATATGTGGTTGCTGTCTCCGTAACACCTGAATCGGAAGTATTAAGAAGGGGGATTGTGATTATACCAGAATCCTTTACCTTTCTGGCCTATAAAGAAGTATTCATTTCTCATGGAATCTGGCAGGCGTATAAAATTACGTTGTTCCGAACGATTGTAGGGACTGCGTTAAACGTGTTTTTTACGGTAATCGCGGCCTACCCGTTATCCAAAAAATATTTGCCCGGAAGAAGTCCATTTTTACTCTTCATTGTGTTTACCATGATGTTCAGTGGGGGATTAATTCCGACTTATTTACTAATCCGCTCTTTGGGATTGTTAAACAGTCCTTGGGTATTGATTATTCCAAATCTCATTAGTGCATTTAATCTGGTGATCATCAAAGGTTTTTTTGAACAATTACCTGGTGAAATTGAGGAATCAGCGAGGGTAGACGGTGCCAGTGAACTTCAGACGTTATGGCGGATCATTTTACCCCTGTCCTTACCCGTCCTGTCCACCATTTCCTTATTTTACGCAGTCGGGCATTGGAACAGTTATTTTGATGCCATTGTATATATCAATGATTCCAACTACATGCCACTTCAAGTGATTTTGCGCAACATTCTGCTTAACGTTGCAACTCAAAGCGCTGATTCGCTCGCCAATTCCGGGGCTGTCAGTACGTTCGCTGTGCAGATGGCTACAGTAGTTGTAACTACAGTCCCGATATTGATCGTTTATCCATTTTTGCAAAAGCATTTTACCAAAGGTGTACTCCTGGGATCCGTTAAAGGATAAAAGGTGTACCAACCTAACTTATTACGGGGAAACCGTGATAATATACAAGCAAAGGAGAGGTCAATATGCAGCGTAAAAAAATTTCATTTGCTATTCTGTCGGCAATCTTAGGACTTGGAACGCTATTGTCAGGATGTGGGGGAAATGAAGAAATTACATCGACAACTTCGGGTAATTCGCAAGGCCAGTCTGCAACCAAAATGAAAATCTCAATGTTTAACCAAGGCACTTTTAATGCTGCTGCTCCGGTACCTCCACGTGATGAAGATATTCAACGCCAAATGTTGGAAGAAGAGATGAACATCGACTTGGAGATGATGATTCCTCAGGCTGGTCAAGCAACAACCAAACTGAATACACTCATTGCAGGCGGGGATATTCCAGACTTGATCTTCTTGAAAAGTCGTGCTGATCTTGCGCAATATTACGACCAAGGTGTTCTTGCGGATTTAACACCGTATTTGGACCAATTCCCTGAACTACAGAAACGATTTGGCACCGACTCATGGGAGGCAATGTCCTATCAAGGGAAAACCATTGGAGTTCCAGGTTATGATAATGTAAACGGTATCAGTCGAAGCTTCTTCATCCGCAACGATTGGCTGAAAAAGCTGAATATGGATGTACCAACAACACCTGATGAGTTGTTCGAAGTTATGAAAGCCTTTACAGAGAAAGACCCGGATGGGAATGGTAAAAACGATACGTACGGATTCATCGGCGGTATGAATAAAGAAGGTAATCTGCAAACCTACGGCTTTGATAGCTTGATGTGGATGTTTGGTGTCAATCCTCCTTCAGCCGTTGAGATAAAAGATAATGAACCGGTATTTCTGTTTATCGATCCCAAAATGAAAGAGGCGCTTGCTTACATTAATAAAATGATGGCAGCCAAGGTGGTTGACCCGGACTGGGTGACGATGAATTCGCCTGATCTGTTGGACCAAAAGATGTTTAAGGGTAGAGTTGGCTTCATGATCAGAGATGCTCGTAGACTGGAGCCGGATTATCAACAGAAAATGAAAGAAATTAGTGGAGAGGTGCCCGAATGGATCGTTATTCCTCCGATGAAAGGTCCTTACGGGGATCAAATTGTAGAGAGAAAATCATTTCAGGGCAATTCATGGGCCATATCCGCAAAAGCGGACGAGGACAAAATCATTCGGATCTTGTCCATGTTAAATTATCTCTTTACGGATGAAGAAGCCTATCCGAACTTTGCATACGGAATTAAAGGCATCCATTGGGATGTTGTAGACGGCAAGATCAAAAATAAAACCTCCGAGTTATCGAAGGAAATGAAAGAGAAGTACCTATGGGTCGATCATTATAGAATGCCGCGCCGTGGTGATGATGCGGAGTACTTCAGCTTCCAGAATCCGAAGACAGCGGAAGCTTTCAAGGACAATCAGCAATATGTGGGGCCAACGTTGCCCGGAAATTTATTGACCCCAGACCCTAGCGATACCTTGGATGCTGACCGCACTCGTTTCATTAATGAAAGCTTGGTTAAATTTATGACGGGCAAAGAGCCTCTTTCCAACTGGGACAATTTCCTCCAGACGCTGGACACCAAGTTTGACATGCAGAAATATAAGGAAACAGCAATCCAGCAATTTAAAGAAGCCGGCCTTATCAAGTAAAAATAAACGAAGAGAGAGTGGCTATTCGTAGCCCCTCTCTTTATTAGCATATGCTATTCTTAGTTTAAAACGGAACTAAAAGGAAGATGATCGATGCGAAGAAGAATCAGCTTGCCTTTAAAATTATTTTTTATCGTATTTGCCTTTGTATTAGGCTGCATCATCTTGATAAGCCAATTGTCTTATCGTTATGTCCAAAAGGAAATAAGAACCAATGACATTTTTTACACCAATCAAATATTAGACAAGGTAGACCAGTATTTTACCGTTAATTTTTCCTCCTTCCAGACGATTCTCTTCTCAGTCGAAACATCAGTGAAAGCCAACATTAACAATACCGAAGTGATTAAAAAGCAATTAAGAGAGCTGTATGAACTCAACAGTATTTATGTCAGTAATATTTATTTGATCAAAAGCGATTTATCCATTCTGGGTGGAAGTACACCTACTCGAATATTCGATGAACCTTTATCTGAAAGAGCACCTTTATTTGATGCGGCTGACAAAAATAGAAGGACTACCTTTGTTAGTGAACCTTACAAATCGAAGTATTCCGGCTGGACCGTTACGATGGTTCGATATCTGAACGGTGCTCCGTTTCCTATGGCCATTGCGGTTGATTTGGATCTAAATGCCATTGAAGAAACCTTATTCAAGATTAATAAACAGGAACAAATGAATCTGGCTCTGATCACTGCGTCAGGTAAGATCATTGCCGGATTTTCTGAAAATAAAGGACCTCTGAATATTCAAGATCATTCTTTTTCGATCGGAGAGACGTCAGCGGAAGAAATTCTGGATACAACAGAAACAAACCTTCAACTGTCTACCAACGATGGTACTCCGGTCTCCCTTTTGAAAAAACCAACGGAGAAATTCAACTGGAGCATCATCTCGATCAACGATGAATCACGCTTAAAAGCAGCGTTGTCCAGATTGGAAACCTATTACCTCGAGCTGCTCGCTGCAGGTCTTCTTTTAAGTTTGTTCATTTCTTTTTTGGTTGCCAAATATATAAGAAAACCACTTTATACGCTCAAAACAAAAATGAAGCAGGTAGAGCAAGGCATCCTCACAACAACAATAACCATTAATCGAAACGATGAGTTTGGAGATCTTTCACGAGCATTCGATCGTATGCTTCAGCAAATTGTTGAACTGATTCGCCGAGCTGAACTTCATAATGAACTTGAGCGGAAGTTGGAAATCCAGGTGTTACAGTCTCAAATTAACCCTCATTTTCTATATAACACACTTGGTTCGATCAGCAATGTGATACGTCTCGGACAAATAGAGAAAGTAGATGTGGTGATCGGGTCGCTTATTTCATTATTGGAGTACGGGATAGACGATGCTTCTGAGAAGGTTTCCCTACGCCAGGAATTACGCAATGTAGCGGATTATATCGAGATCCAGAACATTCGGTATAACCGAAACTTCAACTTAATTGAAGATATCGAAGCAGGGTTAATGGATTTTCCGGTTTTCCGAATGCTACTGCAGCCCCTTGTGGAGAATAGCATCTTCCATGGTTACAACGGTGGGGGAATTGAGGGACCTATTACGATTCATGCGTACAGGGAGGACGGCATCGTCATCATCGAAGTTGTTGATCAAGGTGAGGGAATTCCAGCTGATAAAATAAAACATATTTTAATCTCAGAACCGAGTGAAGAGGAAGTAAAAAGAAAAAGAATCGGGCTGAACAATATTCATGGGCGAATTAGACTCCACTACGGAGATCAATTCGGGCTGGATATCATTAGCATACCTAAGGAAATAACCCGTATACGCGCTGTATTCCCGGCAGAATTGCCAAAAGGAGATGCATAATGGGGAGAGACTATACCTGCTTCATTGTTGACGATGAAGACCTGATCATTCAACGTTTGGAATTGTTTTTTAATGAACTCTCTCATAGGGATAGACGTTTTGTTCTGGTGGGCAAAGCGAATAATGGGCTGGATGGGATCGAGGAGATCATAAAACTTAAACCGGACATCGTCATATCCGATATCGTTATGCCGCGAATGGATGGAATCTCCATGATTGAGCAGCTCAAGGCGGAGCTCCCCCATACCCAGTACATACTTCTGACCGCCTATTCATCCTTCGAATACGCTCAGCGGGCGATTCAAACCAACGTATTGGAGTACATTGTAAAGGTTCCGCTGAGGGAAGCCGATTTGAATCGAGCGTTGGATAAGGCAGCCGGAATTTTAAATGAGTTTGAGAAAAAAGAGGCGGAGTTTCACTCATTAAACGTATCCGTGCTTGAAAATAAATACAGAGTCCGCAAGCAATTTTTTAACGAATTGATCCGAGGTGAAATTCCTTCTCATCGGGCATCGGATTTTGCCAATCGCATGCAGTTTCATTTCTTTCAAGCGAACTATTGCTGCTTCATCGTTGAGATGAATACGTATGAAAGTTTCCGAAATGAATACGCGGCCGCAGATCAAAACATCTTGAAGTATGCGATTACAAATATCATCGAAGAAACGGTGATGAATGGTAGCAGTGGCGTAGCTGCGGATCTGTCGGATAATCGTTTTATTGGCTTTTTATCCTGGGAAAATAACCGCAGTGATATGGAAACGGAATATGCTTGCCTATCTTTGGGAGGGCAGATCATCTCTCATTTGCATCAATATTTGAATAAAAGGGTGTCTGTCGCTTTTGGAAGTCCACACCGAGGCTGGGAATCGATCAAACAGGCGTACACGGAAGCTAAAAATGTGAGTGAGGATTTCTATTATCATACCGAGAAAGTCGTAAAAACACCGATGCATCGGTTCCAATACCATAATGACAAAAAAGCAGACTTTCAGCAGAAGCTTGCTGATTTTCTTATACGCCTGAAGAGGAAGATTTCCAAGGAAGAGCTGGACAATGCACTTGCCGATCTGTCGCAATTTGTTACCGACCATAAAATTCACAAGTCTATCATGGTGCCAATGATTAGAGACTTGTACAGAGACATTACCGTGAAATTTAAATCGGGGAATAAGATGGCCACGGAAGTTCCAGACTTCCCCATGGAATTTATGGCTTTTCAGGAGCAGCTCGCCTATATTGGTGACTTCACATTCGAATACGTGCATGCGGGCCAACTATTACATCGTGCAGAAATTATGAGTGCAATGCATTATATAGAGACAAACCTGAAACAACGTTTAACGTTGGAGGCAATTGCGGAGGAAGTGAATCTAGCGCCATCGTATTTTAGCAGCTTATTCAAAAAAACAATGAACGAAGGCGTGATCAGCTACATCAACCGTAAAAAAATCCATCTCGCCCTCGAGTTGTTAAACGTTCGGGATTATTCTTTATTGGAATTGTGCGAGGAAGTAGGTATCGTCAATGAAGGGTACTTTTGCAAACTGTTCAAAGAATACACGGGGGATACACCCAAGCAATATCGGATAAAAATGACACGGTAGGAATTCAACTAAGGATGCAAAAAATGTATGATTTTTTCGCGAAATCCTGTAAAAAAAAAGGGGCCAAAACCATTACCATGATAGGAGCATCTAATCATGGAGGTTATCAAAATGGAGCTTATGAAATCAGATGTAACCGTCATAGGTGGAGGAATTGCCGGGATATGCGCTGCCATTGCTGCCGCACGCCAAGGGTTGCTGGTTTCACTTATCAATGATCGGCCAGTTCTGGGTGGAAATGCGAGCAGCGAGGTCAGAGTTCACATTAACGGGTCGGCATATCTCGGAAACAGTCCATCCTATTATGCTCGCGAAGGCGGGTTGGTGGAAGAACTCAAACTGAAGATCTTTCATTATAATCCGTTATACAACAAAAAACTTATGCTTTCACTTTCGGATACGGTCTTGCTTGACATGGTTTATGATGAACCCAACATTTCTCTATTTCTGAATACATGTGTGCATGAAACGGGCATGGAGAACGGCAGAATTCAATGGGTGGAGGGCCTTCAATTGGCTTCCGAAAGAAAATTTCGTTTTGAAAGCCCAACCTATATCGATTGCTCCGGTGATGGAATTGTTGGATACCAAGCAGGTGCTCACTTCCGATGGGGAAGAGAGGCGAAGCATGAATACCAGGAGGAGCTCGCTCCAGAAGTGGCAGATCATTACACGATGGGTGATACGATTCTGTTTCAAGCCCGTGACGTAAACTATTCCGTTCCTTACAAAAGGCCAGGCTTTGCGTATGATATTACGAAGCTGGAGTTTTTTGATAGTATCAGAAAAGGATTAAACCATCGATCTTTTCCAAGGAAAATCAACGGGCTTGGCGGATTGTGGTGGCTGGAATACGGCGGACATATGGATATTATCAAGAATAATGAAGACATCGCCTTGGAACTGCGGAAATTGGTGTACGGGATCTGGGATTATATCAAAAATAGCGGTGAGTTTGATGATGTAGACAACCTTATCCTGGATTATGTATGCCCGATTCCGGGAAAGCGAGAGTCGAGACGGTTTATAGGTGAACACATGCTGTCTCAGAACGATCTTACAACAAAGACTCATCTCGAAGATGCGGTATCCGTCGGAGGCTGGTATATGGATCTGCATGCAAATAAAGGCATCTACGATGAAGGGCCGGCTACAGCATGGAATTTTGTGCCGGGATTGTATAATATCCCGTTTCGCAGCTTATTTTCACGCAATATTCCTAATCTCATGTTCGCTGGCCGTAATATAAGCGCTACACATGTGGCTTTTGGATCTACAAGGGTGATGGCAACCTGTGGTTGTATGGGGCAGGCGGTAGGAACGGCTGCTGCGTTATGCGTAAAATATGATACAGACCCTGCGGACATCGTCAAAGCACATATGGATGAGCTTCAGACGCAGCTGCTTCGCGACGGGCAAACGATTGTAGGGCTTCAAGAGCCGTTGGATCCTTATTTCGCAGACGGATTAACGATTCGTGCCTCGTCTCAGCGAAGCTATGAACAAATTCATCCAACCGAAGAAATCTCCTTGGAGAAAGCGTTATGTTTGGTCTTGCCGATTAAGACACCCGTGGTTGAAAGCCTGCAGATCAAAATTAAAAATAGATCCGAGCATTCGGAAACGTTGCAAGTGAAGCTGTTTGGCGGGGATCGAAAGGAAAACTATATTCCCACCAGCGAGCTGAAAGGCTACAACTTGGTGATTTCAGCGGGTCACGATGACTGGATTACACTGGAACTCAGCTGCAAGAAGCCAGCAGACGACAAAATCTATATCGTATTGGAAGGTACGGCGAGCCTTACCGTACACAACAATGAAGAGAAAATGACTGGAGCGGTGAGCTTCCTTTATAGACCGGAAGAGCCATCCAGGCTGAAGAAGCTTAATAAGAGCATTTGCTTCAAAGACCTGATACCATCCCAGGATATGTATAATCCCGCGAATGTCGTCAACGGTTTCTCCAGACCTTATGGTCTGCCTAACGGCTGGATTTCGGAACGTACGGAAGGACAGGAATGGTTGGAATTTGGTTTTGCAAGCCCCAAGAATCTGGATGAAATCCATCTTGTTTTCAATTCGCAGCTGAATTTGGAACATTTCGACGATCCGATCGAGCCACTGATCCAGGATTATGATGTGACCTTAACCTTAGAAGATGGAAGCGAGAGAGAAATTAAAATCCGCGGTAATTATCTTTCGTTGAACAAACATAAAGTGCATGCCAACGGTGTAACCCGAATCCGGTTTGATTTCTGTGCAACGTATGGTTCGCCATATTATGAAGTGTTTGCTGTAAAACTTTTTGCTCCTAAAAACGCTAAGTGAGGGCGGGTGAAGTCGTGATGAAGGAATTTTTCCCACGAAGAGGGCTGCCTAATGTCATTCAAAAGTTGGAAAATGGAGAAACCGCGACCATCGTTTATTTTGGCGGTAGTAATACACGTTCTGAAGGATACAGGGTCATGACGGCGGATTGGCTGCAAGGGCAATATCCCCATGCGAATATCCGCGCTGTGAACGCAGGCATTGATGGGACCGGATCGGACCTCGGCTGCGCCCGTTTGGAGACGGATGTACTGCGTCATCAGCCTGATCTCGTATTTGTTGAATTCGTTGGAAACGATGGGGGAGTGCCCGAATCCAAAGCGCGGATCGAAGGCATTGTGCGACAGATTCGCAAGCGGAGCCGGTTTACCGATATCCTGTTTGTATATACGGTTAAGGAGCGGGATTTGACTTCATTTCAATCCGGCGAATACCAGAAGGGCGCTCTTATGCAAGAGGAAGTCGCCGACTATTACGGCATTCCTTCGATTCATCTGGGCGTAGCGGTCAGTCAATTGGTTTCGGATGGAAAGCTCATTTTCACCTCAGGGGCAGATGTGTCCATTCCCGGAGCCGTTATTTTCACGCATGATTCGATCCATCCGACAATTCCCGAAGGACACCAGATTTACACGGACACAATCACACGGTCATTTAAGAAAATCAGTGAACTTCGAGATCACGTAGGAAAAGTCGAACATCACTTGCCGCAGGACCCCTTGGTCCCGGCCAATCCTTGGGAGTATGCAACCATGTTGCCACTGGATCGTCTTACTCATTTCTCCGCAGGGTGGTCTTACGTGACCCCTGATGATTTTCCTTTAGTGCGTGAGTACGATTGGTTGTTCCCCGGTCTGTGGCGAGCAGTTGATCCTGGAGAGGCGATCACAGTGGAGTTTGAGGGTACCCACATCGGGCTATTTGATATCGGGGGGCCGGATTCTGGCAGATTGAAGGTGACTGTGGATGGAGGGGAACCCTTCCTTGTTGATCGATTCACGCTCTACAACGATCATAATAGAAATCAATATATTTTCTTGCCGGAGCTACCAAATGGGAAACATACAGTTCTCTTGGAGATCGATCACGAGAAAACTGACAAAGCGGCCGTGTTTGAGGCAAGTGGTAATGAACGAGGTATGGAACATGTTCGGCAACATCCAGCTTGGTATGATCAAACCGTCATTCAGCTTGGAAAGTTGTTATTGGTGCAGCCGCCTTTATAATTGATAAGTCCTCTTGGAACACTTGAAAGACCTATATTCTATCTGACTGCAACTGAGCAATCAATTAGGATGTAGGTTTCTTTTTTTACTTAAAATCGTATAAGAAATTCTTAAAATGAAAGAAATTTCACCGTCATGTAACATGCTAAGATAAAAACGACAGAGCGGAATTAGACAGAAGGGGAAGGTTAATTGCTTTTTTACAATCATTTGAGCAAAAGGCAATGCATTTATGGAAGCGTTATCATTTAAGGAGAGGCTGTGAATTGTATGGTCAAAAGGAAGCTGCTTTTCTTCATCGTTTTCATGTTGACGGTCGTAGTTCCTTCCAGCCTGATCGGAATAAGGGCCGCTGATGCGGAGACCTTACCTTATCAGACGATTATCATCGATGACGGGAGTATCAAGATCAATGATGTTGTGACACCTGATGCGGGTAACGAGAACAATGGATATGTGGCTCCAAATTGGACTACAAGCACAGGGGTGAAGGGGTATGATCTTTCCAGCACCAAATATACGAGTACAGCAGGCAGAACGATAACATGGAATCCACGCTTGGAAGAAGGAACGGCGAAAATATCGTTTTATAAGTTGGATTGGGCGGATAAGGCTGATAGCAATGTAAAAATCGAAATTGTTCATAATGGAACAACGGATGTAGTCTTTATGGATCTAAGACCCTCATCTGGCGCTCCAGCAGGGTGGGTTGATTTGGGAGAGTACTATTTTTCTGGAGTTGGTGAAGAATTCGTTCAATTGACCCGTTCTACCGGCACCACAAACACGATCCTTACACGCGCGGATGCGGTCAAGTTCGAAGGGAATATAACGCAGAAAGAGCCACATAAGACAATCATCATTGATGATGGGAGCCTCACAATTGATCATTTCGTTACGGTTGATTCCGGCAACGCTAATAACGGATTCTCCGCTCCATATTGGAGCACAAGCGCGGGAGTGAAGGGATACAATAATTCCAGTTCCAAATTTACAGACGCTGTAGGTAGAAGCATCACCTGGAATCCACGCTTGGAAGCAGGGACGGCGAGAATATCGTTCTATAAGCTGGATTGGGCGGATAAAGCAGATAGTAATGTGAAAATTGAGATTGTTCATAACGGGATTACGGATGTTAAGTTTATGGATCTAAGACCTTCGTCAGGTCCATCGGTTGGATGGGTGGATCTGGGGGAGTATGAGTTTAGTGGTAATGATAGCGAATTTGTCAGGCTGACTCGAACACAGCCTTCTACGGGTACAATTATTACGCGGGCTGATGCAGTCAAGTTCGAGGGAAATATCCGTCAACAGGCACCACCGTTGCCCCCGCTGCGGAGCCGCACATTAACGAATCTCAGTTACACAGAAAAAGGCAGCATCGAAAATGCTAACTACAAGGCAACCTTCTATGAGGCAGCATGGGATGGAGGCAAATCCATCGTTCGTGACATGTTCTACAAGAACACGGAAACGGGAAACTGGATGCCAATCAATAATGAATCGGAAAGACTTGAGGAGCAATGGGTTTTATTAGATGGGAACGCGGGCAGCAGAACCAATTACTACGATACGATGAACAAACGCTGGATTACATTCGACGGGGTCCATTTTCCAGACAGCCAGACGGCGGTATTAACCGATTCTCGGCATGGCAGTGATTACGATTTTGAAGTGAACTGGTCCATGGCAGGGGATAAACCAGATGTTTCTTTTGCCTTTACGCCTCGCCGCGACGGCAATTATGTGATTGGATATCAGTCCTTCACAACAGAGGCAGTCTCGGGCATCAATGAAGTGTTAAATGGATTCAGGTCACATGCCAAAATGGTAGGTACGGTGGAATCAACAAGTTTAAGAGAGCTGAGCGCTCCGATGAGCCTGGTTGAGAAAAATGATGGTTCAGGAAATCCATTGACGTATGGCGTATTTGTACCTTCGGCAGAGCTTCCGGTTGAATTTGAACCGACGGGAGGTGTTACGAAACAACGGCTTGGCATGAGCCTGGTTAACAACGAAGGCAGCGTGCAGCCAATCCTGTATGCGCCTCAATTAGGGACTTATTCGCAAATGACCGCAGAAAGCACTTATCAATTTCATATGGGGCTAATCGCTCAAAAAAGCAATCTATATGAGTCCTACGTGGATATTCTTCGCAATGAGTACGATTATTCGGCATACCGGGAAAATGTGTCAGATCAGTCGCTTACTGACGCGATGTTTAATATGATTGATCTACTTAAAATTGAGCCGCAAGGGGACGACTCTGTGAATTATGTACCATCACCCAGCGGGTGGTGGAGCCGTGCCAAGGGTTTTATCGATATCGAAAACGAGGATAGCGTCCGAACAAGCTCGAATGCGGTTCTTTTGGGGGCTTATTATTTAACTGGAGATGACCAGCTATATGATACGAGAGCACTGCCGTCCGTCCAGTATGGCGTATCCCGAAATGGTATAGGTTGGTCACCAACGCAGAAAAAAGTATACGGTGTGCCTTCGTTATGGAAAATGGCTACTCTGCCGTTTGATGTTTCAAGCGTAGCCGCTGTCAATCAGATGATGGGCACTTCGGCAGGAATTGGGGCATTGGCACAGGAAGAGTATCTTGTGCGTGACCCGGATCAAAAAGACCGTGGGCCTGTCATTCAGCCCCTGATGATGTATCGGATGACGGGAGATGCACAGTATTTGCAAGCTGCGAAGGATGCAGCCGACAGTTATATCACGCAACATATCGATACGCCTGCATCCGTCGATGTGAGTAAAAATGAGTTCATTTATTATTACAGCAAGCTGTGGATGGAGATCTTGGAGCTTTATGAGGAAACTCAGGATCCCAAATACTTGGATGCCGCCTATAAGGAAGCCAAACGGTATGCAACGATGTTTGTTGCTCGTCCAGTTCCTGAAGGTAACGTTACGATTCCTCAGCCGGAGACATATAATTACGCGGAGTCGTTCCATTGGCCGGAAAGTGGGAAATTTCAATATCCTAGGCTCAAGCTTCCAGAAGATATTGCCGGAGGCGTTCAAGCGGAGCGTTGGCTTGTTTCACCGAGCGGACTGACGTTTGAAGCAGGAAGTACAACCGGCTATTATCGGATGAATGCTCAGGAAGCTCCGTTCATGCTGAGATTGTCGCTCTATACAGGGGATGAACTGCTGCAGGATATTGCTCATAATGCGGTTATTGGACGATATTCCAGTTATCCAGGTTATTATTATAAAGGCTTCGCCGTTAGCCAACTTGAACCGGACTTTCCACTGGAAGGCCCCAGCGGGGCTACATCCATCTATTACCACCATATTCCGGGGCAGCTCGGGCAAACGATGGATTATTTGATCAGCGAACAATCATTGAAATCGAACGGCAGTATTACGTTTCCTTCCGTTTTTGAAACGAATTTTTTATGGTTCAAATATCACCTCTATGGGAATAAACCAGGTCAATTTTATGGTAACTCCGACGTTTGGCTTTGGATGCCTAAGGGGATTATTAAGACCAACCATCCTCAATTGAATTGGATAACGGGTGAGAGCGGGGATAAATTCTACATCGGATTAAGCAATGCATCGTCTGAAGAAGTTCAGACTCCGATTGAATTGAATGAACAGATCATTGGATTCAATCCGGCGCAGGATTATACCGTAACGATCATCCGCGACAATGGCACACCAGAGCAAACGGTAATGAGTGGCGGAATCATTCAAGCTACGGTTTCAAGCAAGGGAATCACCGCGATCATTGTCGAGGGACTCGATATTGATGTACCGCTGCATCAGGTTAGAACGGCTGATACATCGGATGCAAGCTATTTTTTCGACATCCACAGTCCAATTGATGCGGTTAAAGGCATGCTGATGGTTAAGCCCGACGAAACGGTCTATGATGCTTATGTGCAGGCCAAAACGACAAAACCAGCGACAATCCATTATTCCTTGGATGGCGGGGCCACGTACACGACCATCCCAGATACGATATACCCGATGGAATGGTCGATACGAGTGAATGATTTATCCCAAACTTTCACGTATTACGTGGAATCGGAGGGGAAACAGACCCGCAAGCGGACACTTTATCTGCCTGATCAGGTAACGGAAACTCCAGTCCAACCCGATGGGCAGGATAGCTCAACCATCATTGTGGATAATACAGAGGCGGAGACAGAAGGCGTCTGGATAAGGGATACGACGGCTAACGATTATTATTATGATAACTATGTGTATGCCAAATCTACGACCGGCACAGCGACAAGCAAAATGAGATGGCGGCCTGAGCTGCCAGAAAGTGTCACTTACAGTGTGTATTACAAGATTCCGCAAATCACTGTTGCGAGTGAAAATTGGGCAACAAATGTCTCATTTACCGTTTATCATAGCGGAGGCTCCGAGACGGTGACAGTTGATGAGACAACAGCGAATGGTACTTGGGTGCACCTGGGGGATTATCCTTTTGCTGAAGGCGATAGCGGGTACGTAGAACTAACCAATAAGGCCAACAAGTCCAGAGTCGTTGCCGATGCAATCATGTGGGTGGACCCAAACAGGATACCGCAATTGGAGTCTGCTGTGATCATATCCGATCGGAACGAGCTGCAGATGACTCAAACCGCACAACTGAGCGTAACCGGTTATTTGGATAACGGTTTGGTCGGTGATCTTACACAGGCCGATGTGCAATATTTCGTTGATCGTACGGATCTGGCCGAAGTGAATAGCAGTGGGGTGTTGACCCTTCTTAATCTTGATGGAGACACGGATCACATTGAGGTATGGGCTACGGTTACGATTGACGGAGTGACCTTAACCACACCACCTTTGAACATCACGATCAGGGACCTAACGGTTATCGTCGATAGTACAAATACAACGGGGTTATACACGACAGAAGGGTCGTGGAGCCAAAGCAATTTAGCCGGATACAAAATTGGGGTTAAATCCCGCTATTCAACAGTTCAAGGATCATCAGCAACGTGGAAAAGCGAGTTTCCAGAGGGGAAATATACGGTCTCGATCTACAAACTTGTCCATACGACGGCCAACGATAATAATGTCAAAGTGGAAGTGAAGCATAAAACGGGTACCGAGGTCATCTATATGGATGCAACGGTCGGCTCATCGGGTTGGGTTAATCTGGGAACGTTCGACTTTACGGGTGACGGCAGCGAGTATGTCCGGTTAACCAGAGTTACACCTACAACGGTAGACCCGCCAACGCTTCCTGCGGATATGATCTATACGAGGGTTGACGCTGTTATGTTCGAACGGCATTCCGATGATTCGGAGCTGCTTGCAAATGAGGTGCAAGGTGAACCGACACTTTCTGAATGAGGGCAGTGAATTATGAATGGAAGTGGAACAACGGTAAGTGATGTTATACAAATGATTGCAAAATAACGTTAAGAGCCGAGTGGATCAAAACGATCCATTTGGCTCTTTTTGTCTAAGTGCAAGAAAGTGTGTTTACAAGGGAAGCAGTCGGCCACCTTCCTCTTACCACCCATTATTCATTTAAGTTTGCCAAATCCAACTTTTTTGGATGCTCGTAAAAAAATTGCCGCGTTCAGATTATGTTTCGTCACACTCAAAACGTTTCTCTAGACCCACACAAATCTTCAATGGTACCATCATACACGTGCTTGAATTGAAGATTGCAGGAGGATATCATGTGGATCAACTTAAATACGATAATCTAAAGCTGGGGGAGCGCGGAGCTATCATCAGCATTATCGCCTACATATGTTTGACCGTATTAAAACTGATCGTTGGCAATATGGCCGGATCAGAAGCACTCAAGGCGGATGGATTAAACAATGCGACCGATATTGTGGCCTCAATAGCTGTACTGATCGGTTTGAAGCTTGCCCAACGCCCAGCAGACACAGATCATACATATGGTCACTGGAGAGCAGAGACCGTTGCGTCACTTGTTGCTTCTTTCATTATGATGGCAGTAGGTTTACAAGTACTGTTTCAAGCCATTGGTTCTGTGTTTCAGGGTACACATGAATCTCCGGATATCATCGCTGCGTACACAGGCATTTTCTGCGCGGTTGTCATGTATCTGGTCTATCGCTATAACAAGAGACTTGCTTCCCGTATTAAAAGTCAGGCAGTCATGGCTGCGGCTCGTGATAACATTTCCGATGCCTGGGTGAGCACCGGTACGGTCATTGGGATCGTGGGTTCCCAGTTCGGCCTCCCATGGCTGGACCCTGTAACGGCTGTCATCGTCGGTTTCCTGATCTGCAAGACCGCTTGGGACATTTTCAAGGAAGCCACACATCATCTGACGGATGGTTTTGATGTTGAACTGATTCAGGAGTACAAAAAAACGATTGCCGGAATTGACAGCGTAGAGACAGTTAAAGACGTGAGAGCGCGGAATTATGGCAATAACGTTGTAGTAGACGTTGTCATAACAGTCCATGCTGAGCTGGATCTTCAACAAGCACACGATATCTGTACAGACGTGGAGAACGAGTTAATGGAGGAACATGACGTATACACCGTTCACGTTCATGTGGAACCTGATACGTTGGAAGAGTGCATTTAAACTCAGGATTATAAAAGAGCGACTCGGCAAAGCAAAAAACCAGTGAGCTTTAATTATTCACTGGTTTTTTGCTGATTTCAATTTTCATTTTTAAAAGAATACGCGCGTTGTTTATCCCATACATGACTATCTCGGCAAATTATAGGTAATCAGATTGTTATATTTATCCGCATGTTTCTGTTCGTCCAGGATGATTCCCCACACCGTGTCTTTATATATGCCATAAGGGAGACCAAACCATATTTTTCTATACTTTTCCACGGCCGCCAATTCACCCTGAAACGCCTTTTGCAGTCCGGCAAGATAAGAGGTGACCGTCTCAACCGGCTCACTGCTTATGCCCATAATCTCCTGACCTGTCAGATCCTTGTACATTTGGCGGAACATTTGATTATGTCCTCGTTCATCATTGCGGATGCTCGTGATGATGGCAGCCTGATTGGCATCAGGTGACAACTGAATCAGTGAATCATAGAACACCTCATCGTTTCGTTCTCCTTGCACAGCCGTTTTGATTAATTCAAGTGCTTCGGCTGATGATGTTGCCCATACCGGAGTAAAAGTGTACCTGTAACCATAAGGATATGCCACATACATTAAGAATCCCTCCAAGACAAATATGAGTTAAGATATGCACGTATGCCCATCAGCGTTAACCCATATCATCTGTCCTGCCTTATTTGTGGAAAGCTTCAGTAAAACTTCACTTGGTATACCTCAATATTTTACTGTAACCATAAGCAAGAACAAATGGCAGGAGGTATGACACAAAGGTCCAAATTATGTTCCATCCATTAAAATAGATGACATGCCCCATCATTTTGGCAACCCATTCGATTAATGTCAGCGACAATGATGCAACAAGAATCGCCAACCATGGCTTGGTGCCTTTTTCTGAAATCATATACATCATCAGGCAACCAGCGATCGGATAGACTCCAAGATCCATTGGAAGAGCAGCCAAGGATTGATTATGAGTATTCGGCAGAATATTCCAGAAGTAATTAAACCCGATATTGTTGATGGATGCTGAAATAGCCACACCAAGTGGATAATATAGAATAAGGATTGTAAAGTTCCGACGCAGAATCCATACACCCAATATAATGGGAATGACCATACCCAACAGAATGTTTCCTAACATGCCATTTTCCTCCAAAGCTTTGTTACTTCTGTAGTTTCACTATAAGCCGCATCAGCATTTATCGGATTTCTCTCACTTCAATACAAGTGGTGTTGTATAAGTTAACCAACTCCATGGGATATAATGCATATTAGCAAATTCGAAATAGGCTTGTGTGAGTCCAAACGTTAAAAAGGCCGCTTATCCAACAAGGGTAAGCGACCTTTTTTAGCGCATTTAGTAAACTTACATTAATGCAGTTTAAATTCGTTTAAAAACGGAGCAGCTTATCCACATGATTCATATGTTCCAGATTACGAATAAACTCGTATCGTTCTTGTTTTGTTCCATTAAATGGTGTTTCTAAAAGAAATTGATTGAATTTCTGTTCAAGCATATTCCAGCCAAACGGAGTTTCCATATCGCCTAGAGGTACAGGCATCCACCGTTCATATATATTGCCATCATGTGTTGTTATAACAACATGGGCAGCGCAAAAATGAGTTGGATGATCAGCCAGATATTGCTGCACTTCATCATCCAGGGTTACTGTAATTTTTTGCACCAGCTCCTGAACCTCTGGATCGGTGAAGCTATTGAATATTAATTCCTCTGAGTCCATACGACCGTATTTGAGAGCCACGGCTGAAGTGAATTGTGTGCTGGCCTGTGCTCCGATTGCGGTCTTGGGCTTAGGATTTGTCAGACGATATACAAATGAAGAGGTCCTCACATCAACAGACTTGATCTTGGATGGTGTTAAACTATAGTCTTCACTAAGTTCCAACATAGCATCCAGAGTGGCGTGTAATCCACGCTGGCAGGCATGACGTTTGAAATAAATGTCAGTCACTTTAAAATCAGTTCCCAGTCCTTCCAGCACATGACTTGTGTCACAATGACCGCTTGTTCCTTTGAAGGCCTGGAAGAATCCATATTTTCCTTCCAAAGCTGCATCAGGACCTGTGAAACCACAGGATGCCAATCTCACGGCCCTTAATCCGGTCAATGCCGCCCAGCCGCTGCATAAAATTTTCCCTGAAGTTCCATCATTCTGATATTCAATCAAACCTCCTGTGAACAGAGAAGCAATCCCCATCGCATCCTTGGTCTGCTTGGCATCTGCATTTGTTAATTTACTTACCAAGGCCGCTGCTGCGACAGCGCCGCATACCCCGGTAGCATCAAATCCTCTTTCCCGGTACATAAATGGATTGATCGCTTCGCCTAACCTAGCATATACGTCATAAGCCGCAACAATGGCGGTGATCATCTGTTTCCCATCGTTTCGGTGGAGCTGAGCCATACTTAGCAGGAGCGGAACAAGCACAGATCCAGGGTGGCCCATGGCGTGGCGATAGCCGTCATCCAGGTCTGCACAACGTGCCATCATGGTATGAATGAAGACAGCATGATCTGTGCTAGTGCGGACATCCTGTTCACCAATCAATGAGACCAAGTCTTCATTTTTAATAATAGAGTCTGCCAATCTTGCGTATTCCAAAATACGTTCACTTGTTTCAGAGTATCGACCAAATACCATATTACCGTAAGAGTCCAGTATTACCTGTTTACCTACTTCGATAGCCCTCTCGGAGAGATCCTCATATTGAAGACGGGTTATGTAGTTGGCAAGTTCTACATTCATATGATTCACAACAGTTCACCTCGTTATTTTGACTTCAATCCGCAAATACACGGGAAGTTTACATAACAGAAATATAAAGTTGTCATGATGTTGAACTCAAGCACAAGTTAACTGCACTAACTCAACTTTTGTATGCACATAAGTAATTGAACGCCAATATGATTCAATTGCTTTGATGTAATGAAGGGGTGCAATAACGTTTGACTATTTTTTTAAAATCCTCTACGTAAGAGGGGAAAATTTTAGATTTGTGATAGATCAATGCGAGCGGGTGAAGATAGGAAAAATCAGCGATTGGAAATACATGAAGGTGAGAATTCGTATGATTAGACTCATTTAATGCATGAATCCCTGAAAGATACATCGTTAATGAAAAACTGGCCGCGTAATCCTCAGCACACAAAAGGTGATGGATATCCGGTTGCGTCAATTCGTTAATACAATGCAGGGATATGTTACGTTCAGCGAGATGTTTATCGAGCAAAATACGGGAATTGAAGTTTTTCTTATTCAGAACAAAGGGTACATGTTGAAACAGACTCAAATCCGCACCCTGGTTAAATGTTTCGATGCACTCGGGATATTGATCAGGGAAATACTGCTTGAGCAAATTGTCCGAGATCACCATGTACATCTGCTCAAGCAGAATCGTTTCATACTTTACATTTTGCGTTACGATATTGTCTACACCCGAGAGAAACAGATCCAGTGAATTGTTTAACACCATCTCCTGCATTTGCGGTGAGGTTGTACGATGAATTTTAAGCTCCACTTTGGGATGCAGGGCATAAAACTCTTTTAATAATTTCGGCACGATAATGGGATAGCGGCCTTCGGTAATGCCAAAATGAATCGTGCCTGACTTATCCTCTTTAAGATCAGTAAGTTGATTCTCCATATTTAGATCCAGCAACTCAATTTGACGTAGCGTATCTTGCATAATTTTCCCCGCTGCTGTCAGCGCAATTTTAGGTTTTCTTTCGAAGAACGCAACACCATGTTTTTCTTCCAAGCTTTTTAGGTATTTGCTGAGTGATTGATGGGAAATATATAGTCGTTTCGCTGCATTGGAAATGTTTAACTCTTCGGACAGAACCAAAAAATATTTATAGTTATTAAGCATGCATACCTCCTGAGGTAATCTTTTGTGTGACTCTGATGTAAACACTATAGATGCAACACGGTTAAAGATCATCATACTGCAACTATTAGTTACATACAAGCAATCTAAATGTGCTTTGGGGTTGCGAATATCTATGATAAATTATGAATGTATTCACGATGTCCATAGCGGTGTAAGCGTGAGCAATATGCAAATGTCTGCTCCAAAATATAATTAACAGGAGGTTATGTGCGTGAGTAAAGTTGCAGTTCTATTAGCAGAAGGATTTGAAGAAAGTGAGACACTGACGATTGTTGATATTTTGAGAAGAGCACATATCGAATGTCACATGATTAGTACAGCGGGTGAAATGGTTCGTGGTAGTCATGACATCGTGGTCAAGGCTGATGCGCTCATCAGTGAAGATGTTAAAACTTACGATATGATCGTACTTCCTGGAGGAATGCCTGGGGCCGCTAATCTTCGTGATGATGAACGCGTAATTCAACTTATTCAGGAAATGAATCAGTCCGGCAAATATGTAGCAGCCATGTGTGCAGCACCTCTTGTACTAGCCAAAGCAGGTGTGTTGGAGAACAAAAATTTCACAGCTTATGTAGGTTATGATCAGAAAATTGAAACCAGCGGTACTTTTAAAGAAGATATTGTTGTTAAAGATGGAAATCTGATTACAAGCCGCGGCCCCGCGACGTCTTATGCTTTCGCTTTTGCATTAGTGGATGCCTTAGGCGGAGACAGTATGGCTGTCAAAAATCGTATGGTTTATTTCAATGCATTTGATGCTGAATAGGAGGGAACTGAAATGACGAATAAAGTAGCAGTATTGATGGCGGAAGGTTACGAAGAGGGAGAAACGCTGACGATTGTTGATATTTTGAGAAGAGCTGGATTAACCTGTGACACGTTTTATTTTGGCGATAAGCTGGTTAAGGGCATGCACGGCATCTTTGTAGAAGCAGACAAACCTTTTGGCGAAGAAGTAAAGCAGTATGACATGATCGTTCTGCCGGGAGGCCGCCCAGGTGGACAAAACCTGAAGGAAAATCCGGATGTGATTGACATGGTGCAGTACTTCAATCAGAACAATAAGTACATTGGCGCAATGTGTTCCGGTACGGTGGTACTGTCCGATGCAAAGGTCATTGAGGGAAAACAGGTAACAGGTTATGTAGGGTACGCTGAGAAATTGATTGGCGGCATCTTCAAGGATGAAGTCGTCGTAGCTGACCAGAATCTCGTTACAAGCCAAGGGCCTGCAACACCTTATCCATTTGCATACAAAATTGCAGAAATCTTCGGCAAAGATACATCAGGCCTACGTGAAAAGATGTTATACAACTTTGCCGGAGGCAAGTAAAGACAGCTAAGAGGGCGGGGGAATCATATGAAAACAGAGGAATTGGCTAAGGAGATTATCGCTAACATTGGACAGGATAATATTACGTATGCCACGCATTGTGCAACCAGATTGAGATTCAACGTAAAAGATGAGTCTCAGGTTAACTTGAAAGCGCTTGATCGACTGGAAGGTGTCCTGCGAGCCCAGTTTAACAGCGGTCAGTTACAGATCATCATTGGCGCAAAAGTGAAAAGCGTTTTTGACGCAGTAAGTGAAAAGCTTGACTTGGAAAATCAGGACATTGAAGTGAAAGCAATACAACAAAAAAAGAATGTGATTTCCCGAGTCGTGGAAACGGTGGCAGGTATATTCGGGCCAGTCATTCCAGTGTTGATTGGGTGCGGTATGGTGAAGTCTGTGCTTGCAATCCTGACGACAATGAATCTTCTTGAGACAACAAGTGGTGCGTACCAAACCTTTAGTCTGATTAGTGATCTTATTTTCTATTTTTTCCCCTTCTTCCTTGCAGTCAGCGCGGCCAAGAAGTTCAAAACCAACGAATATCTGGCTGTGGCCCTTGCCGGGGCTTATATGTATCCCACCATTATGGAAGGTGCAGCAAAAGTGGCAGAGACGGGTGTTACCAGTTTAAGCTTTTTCGGCCTTCCATTATTGCTCGTGAACTATAAGTCAACGATCATTCCGATTATTATTTCGGTTTGGGTGATGAGCTACGTCTACCGGTTTGTTAATAAACGAATACCCGATATGTTTAAAATTTTGTTTGTGCCGATGATTGTGTTGTTCATTATGGTTCCACTTGGATTAATTGTTTTCGGACCTTTAGGAACCTACTTCGGCAGTGGAGTTGCTCAAATTGTAACGTATTTGTATACGGTGAATGGCGTCATTGGTGCATTTTTGTTTGGAACATTCAGACCCCTTCTAATTATATTTGGCATGCATTACGCAATTACTCCAATTAACAGCCAGCTCATTGCTGAATATGGATACTCGGTAATTTCACCTGCGAACTTGACTGGAAATTTGGCTCAAGCCGGGGCATGTATTGGTGTATTCCTCTTATTGAAACATAAAGCGAGCAAATCCAGTGCTTTATCCAGTGGTGTAACGGCGATGTTTGGTATTACCGAACCGGCTATCTTCGGATTCAACCTTAAGTACAAGCGCCCATTTATCTGTGCGATGCTTGCAGGAGGTATCGGAGCAGCTTACATCAATTTCTGGGGTGGAGGAGCAACGGCTCTGATTCTGCCAGGTATCCTGGCCTTGCCAACCTATATCGCTGACAGTTATATACACATCATTATCGGGGTAGCAATCAGCATTACGCTTGCACTGGTTGCCGTCTTGATCTGGGGAATTGAAGAAGAGATTCCAGCTCCAGTTACTGCAAGTGTTGGCAATGGAACAGATGCTTCTGCTGCCGCTAATGTGATTGCGGCGACCTCAGAATCTCATGCTTTGACTCGACCAACCGGAACACTAATCATTGGCTCTCCGATTAACGGAACAGTTAAAAATATAACGGAAATCGACGATCCCATCTTTGCTCTGGGGAGCGGTGCCGCAGTTGAATCAATCGACGGCAAAGTATACGCGCCATTTGACGGAAAGGTTGTATCGCTGTTCCCAACCAAACATGCCATTGGACTGATGTCGAATGAGGGTGTGGAGATGCTTGTTCATGTAGGCATTAACACCGTCAAGCTGAAAGGAAAGCATTTCACAGCTTATGTGCAGCAGGATCAGGTGATTAAGCAAGGAGATCTGTTGATCGAATATGATCATGAAGCTATACGCGCAGCAGGATTTGATACGGTCGTGCCCATCATTATATCAAATACTTTTGAATATCAGAGTGTTGAGCAGATTGCTGAGGATCGGGTTGTCCAAAACGAAGCATTATTACGCATTCAAGCTTAGAGGTGGTAAATATGAGTAAATTATCTAAAGACTTTCTTTGGGGAGGCGCTGCAGCGGCCAACCAGTTAGAAGGTGGATGGAATGAGCGCGGCAAAGGAGTCAGTGTTGCAGATGTCATGGCAGCAGCAACACATGGCTTGGAGCGAAGAATTACACATGGAATTGAGGAGAATGTATATTACCCTAGTCATCAGGCTAGTGATTTTTATACAAGATACAAAGAAGATATTCAGTTGTTTCATGAGATGGGATTCAAATGCTTTCGAACCAGCATCGCGTGGACTCGGATATTTCCAAACGGAGATGAGACGGAACCGAATGAGGAAGGTCTGCAATTCTATGATGACTTGTTTGACACCTGTTTGGCATACGGGATTCAGCCAGTAGTCACCATATCTCATTTCGAAATGCCATATCATCTAGTGACGGAATATGGGGGATGGCGCAATCGTAAATTGATTGATTTTTACTTAAACTTCTGCGAAGCAGTCTACACCAGATATCGGACTAAGGTTAAATACTGGATGACGTTTAACGAAATCAATATGATTGTGCGCAAGCCATGGAAACCGGGAGGCATTCAGTGGAATGATGGGGAAAACAAACTTCAGACCATGTACCAGGCTGCGCATTATATGCTGATAGCCAGTGCCAAAGCAGTCAAGCTTGGTAAAGAGATCAACCCGGACTTTGTGATCGGCGGCATGTTCCTTCATCCAACATCATACGCAGCTACATGCGACCCTGATGATGTGCTTGCCCAGGTCAAAAAACTTCAACAAGCTTACTTCTTTCTTGATGTACATGTCAGAGGCAAATATCCACGCTCATATTATGGGTTCCTGAAGCAGCATCAATTGGAAATTGAAACTGCTCCTGAGGATGAATTGATTCTGAGAGAAGGAACCGTAGATTATATCGGATTCAGTTATTACTCCAGCTCTGTCGTTATGGCTAATCCAACCGATCAGGACAAGAGTGAGGGGAATGAAATAAGCGGTTATAAAAATCCGCTCTTGCCTGCCAGTGAATGGGGATGGCAGATTGATCCGGTAGGTCTCCGGATTACATTAAACTGGCTGTATGATAAGTATCAGATCCCGCTATTTATTGTAGAGAATGGTTTAGGCGCAGTGGATACGCTCGAAGAGGATGGGTCAGTGCATGATCCGTATCGGATTGATTACCTTAGACAGCATGTGAGTGAGATGAAAAAAGCCATTCTGGAAGACGGGGTCGAAGTGATAGGTTACACTCCTTGGGGTTGCATTGACCTTGTCAGTGCCGGAACAGGAGAGATGAAAAAGAGATATGGCTTAATCTATGTCGATAAAGACAATGATGGAAAGGGTTCATTAAAGCGAGTTAAAAAAGATTCTTTCTACTGGTATAAAGAATGTATTAAAAGTCAAGGGAAGATAATATAACACTTCGTCAAGTACACGAATGATCAATTAAAAGCCCTTGTCTCCATCGGCAACAACTGGAGACAAGGGCTTAAGCTTTTTCAAAGTTTTACCCGAAATTTATTAGGTTTTTTTTTACTGGTGCTTGCTGAGAATATCAAATATGATCTTGGCATTATCTGTGTTGTCGATCAAACCGGCGAAGCGATGACTTGCCGGACCGTAGGCATAGACCGGAACATCTTCACCTGTATGTCCACCTGTTGTCCAGCCGGTAAATGAACGGTTATCAATAATCGCTTCAATAGCATTATCAATCTTTGTTACATCCGCACTTTTGGCTGCTTCGTTCACCGATTGAATCTCTTCAGGTTTCAACTCCAGTTTGAGATAACTTTTCAGTGTTTCTTCAACCGAAGCACCTTTTGCAATTTGTGCTGCCATGAAGTCAGGTGTGCGCAGTGCAGCTTTGATTGGGTCTACGAAGAAGTTGTATTCTCCGTCTTTTCCAAGCGTAAGTCCGCCCGTGGAGTGGTCGGCAGTAGCTACGACAAGTGTTTCACCGTCTTTTTTGGCAAAATCAATAGCTGCCTGAAATGCTGCTGCGAAATCATCCATTTCACTCATCGCGCCAACGATATCATTATCATGTCCTGCCCAGTCGATCTGGCTGCCTTCGACCATTAGAAAGAATCCTTTGTCGTTCGAACTGAGGCGATCAATCGCTGTATTGGTCATCTCAGCTAATGATGGAGTTGCAGCAGTACGATCAATCAACTTGTCCAGCCCTCCGTCCGCAAACAGTCCAAGAACTTGTTGATTCTTATCCGCAAGGAGAGAGGAACGATCCGTCACATAGCTGAATCCGGCCTTCTGGAACTCCTTCGTCAGATCACGACCCTCGCGTACAAAATTGGATTTCCCTCCACCCAGAAGTACATCCACCTTATGCTTGCCATTAATCAACTCATCATAATAATCGTCCGCAATTGCATCCATATTTTTTCGACTGATATCATGGGCACCAAATGCAGCTGGTGTGGCATGAGTGATCTCCGATGTAGCCACGAGTCCGGTGGCTTTCCCGTTTTCTTTGGCCTGTTCAAGTACGGTTTTGACTTCCTTCTGCTCAGGGTCAACCGCAATGGCCGCATTGTATGTTTTCACGCCCGCGGACATGGCCGTTGCTGCGGAAGCGGAATCCGTCACATTTTGTTTATCATCATCCGGATAGGTCATTTGTGCTCCAACCAGATAAGGGTCGAATACGGTTTTATCCATGCCCTTCGTCGAAGGATCATCTTTCATATAACGGTAGGCGGAAGTATAAGAGGTCCCCATGCCATCCCCAATGAGGAAGATGATGTTCTTGATTTGTTTTTTCTCCACACTTACAGCTTGAACCGCACTTGCTTGTCCTGCAGACAAGAGAGTAGAAGCCGATACAGCCAGAGTCAGCGCTACCGCTGGTAATACTCTTTTGGATAATTTCACAATGATTCCTCCTCGTAATATCTCAACAACAAAAATGAATGCATGAATCTATATTCATTTGTTCATCATTAAGAAGATTAGCATTTATATGTAAATGAAAACCAAGAACTTTGTATACCTGAGGTAAAATAAACATAATAAAGGCGATGTGATAATTCTTTGCATGAGGAGCAAGTCAAACATTCCAATTAGGGCATATGTTTCCGGCGAAAGATTCACATGATCTTTTACATACGAGATTACAAAAATATACTCATTCCGCTGTTTTTGAAGTATGATACAACATAAGTAGAACGCTTTCATTTTTATATTACTGTTAGTATACAATCAATTTCATTTTCAGGAGGCTCTTTACCATTGACCAAAACAACTCCAAATTATGATGGGTATCTCTTTGTACATTTTATTGGCGAACAACCAGACGGAGAGCAGGTTTATTTCTCCTATAGCGAGGATGGTCTTCACTGGAAGGACCTTAATGGCGGATCGCCTGTGCTGTATTCCGACCTTGGAGAAAAGGGGGTACGGGACCCGTTTCTGGTTCGTTCAGTCAAGGATAATAAATTTTATCTGATTGCTACGGATCTCCGCATCGCAAGCGGCAAAGGATGGACTCATGCCGTTAATGCCGGGAGCCGTGACGTAATTATATGGGAATCCAGCAATCTCGTGAACTGGTCATCCCCATGGAACGTTACACTAGGTGTGGAGGGCGCTGGATGTGTCTGGGCACCAGAAGCTGTGTATGATGAGATGGCAGATGAGTTTCTTGTATTCTGGGCTTCTGCGACGCAGGAACCACAGGAGCAAGAACGAAAACAAAAAATATACAGTGCTCGCACAAAAGACTTTCGTACGTTCTCTGCATCGGAAAAATACATCGAGCGGGATAATCATATTATTGATACAACGATTCTTCCTGCGGATGGCTCTTATTATCGATACTCCAAGGATGAAACAACCAAAAACATACGGGTAGAAAAAGGAGACTCTCTCGACAAAGGGGCATTTGTTACACTTCAAGCTCCGGTACTGGAGGCTATGGCAGGTGTGGAGGGACCTCAAATCTTTAAATTCAATGACCGGGAGGAATGGTGTCTGATTGTTGATCGATTTGCTGAAGGCAAGGGTTATCTTCCTCTGCTGACTACAGATCTGGGAAGTGGAGAATTCCGAATCGTCCCTGATGGTGAATTCGATATGGGAACGACTCAAAAGCGGCATGGAAGTGTCCTGCCAATCACAGCTGAGGAGTGCAGCCGGCTTCTCGCGGCTTTTGGGGATGGTCATCAGGTGCTTCCCGGACAATATGCCGATCCTGATGTCGCACAGTTTGGGGATCGCTACTATATGTATCCAACAACAGATGGCTTCGAGGGGTGGTCGGGGACACAGTTTAAGGTGTTTTCTTCTTCAGACCTGAAGCATTGGCAAGACGAAGGCGTGATCCTTGATCTGGAAACAGAGGATGTCGCCTGGGCAACCGGTAATGCCTGGGCGCCGGCAATTGCCAGTCGAAACGGAAAGTTCTATTTTTATTTCTGCGGAAAAATGCGGAACGGAGAGAGTGCCATTGGCGTTGCTGTAGCAGATACACCGATTGGTCCATTCCTGGCCGAGTCGCAGCCTTTAATCACAATGGAGCAGTTGAAACGTCTGGGCATTACTATGGGTCAAGCGATTGATCCCTCCATCTATATCGAAGATGATGGAAGACCGTATCTGCTATTTGGCAATGGACATGGTGCCATTGTGGAGCTTGGTGAAGACATGATAAGTGTCGTGGAGGACACAATGAGCAATCTGGCGGGCTTGCATGATTTTCGTGAGGCGGTAACCGTGTTGAAGCAGGGTGGACTATACCACTTTACATGGTCCTGTGATGACACAGGCAGCGAAGACTATCATGTGAATTATGGTACGGCAGAGCAGCTATATGGTCCAATTACCTATCGATACCCAATCCTGAGCAAAAATGTGGAGAAGGGCATGCTGGGCACAGGTCATCACTGTATATTTAATGAAAATGAAACCGGTCAACTACGGATTGCCTATCACCGTTTTGTAACGCCACTGTCCAGATTCTCCTCTGGAAAGGGGTATCACCGCGAAATATGTATGGACCCGATTCTTTTTGGTAAGGACGGACTGATTCAGCCGGTCATACTCTAACATAAGATGTTCAATTAAATCACTATTTTATGAAGAACTGATACAGCATGATTGCCTGTCAAATGTCGCTTTTAGCGGTTTTGGCAGGCCTTTTTATCATCCACCTGGAACAAGCCAAAACCGTAGGGGTGAGCGTGTATGGAACTTATTAAACGCATTAACTCCAGAATACATTTGACAGGAGAATCAATAAATCGTATTATTACGATATAACGATTTAGGAGGAATACTTTTGAACACTCCCGCTTTTGACAGCAATAACATTAAACAGTTCGATGAACCAGCTAATCTGCTGAAAGCTCTGTCTCACCCCATTCGTTTATGCATTGTGCGCGGACTGATGATGAAAAAAAAATGTAATGTTTCTTATATGCAGGAATGTCTGGATCTTCCCCAATCAACAGTCTCACAACACCTCCAGAAACTTCGTAGTGCAGGTATTGTTGCTACGGAGCGGAATGGTCTTGAAGTGAACTATGTGCTTGCCGATCAACGGGTTGAACAGATTATCAAAACTTTATTTGAAAAGGATGATTGTGAATCATGAGCAAAAAAGTACTTATTGTTGGCGGTGTAGCTGGAGGTGCATCTGCAGCTGCACGTCTTCGCCGTCTGGATGAACATGCCGAAATTATTATCTTTGAGAAAGGGCCCTACATTTCATTCGCCAATTGTGGTTTGCCTTATTATATAGGTGGCTCCATCGATGATCGAGAGCGTCTGCTGGTGCAAACGCCAAAAGGGATGGCAGATCGCTTTTGTATCGATGTGCGTACAAGAAGTGAGGTTATAGCTATCGATTCGCAGAAGCGAGTGGTTAAGATACAGTCCCAGGAGCGCGGTGCATATGAAGAAAGCTATGACGAGTTGATATTGTCACCAGGTGCTAAACCAATCATTCCCGATCTGCCGGGCAAGGACAATCCACTAATTTATACCGTACGAAGTATTCCAGATATTGATCGGATCAAAGACCAGGTGAGTTCGTCTAACAACCAATCTTCAATCGTGATAGGCGGTGGGTTTATAGGCGTGGAAATGGCTGAGAATTTAAAGGAAGCTGGTCTGGATGTAACGCTGATTGAGGGGAACGCACAAGTACTCACACCCTATGATACCGAGTTAGCAGCCGCATTAGCACAGGAAATGGAGAATCATGGTGTAAACCTGCTGTTTTCCAAACGTGTTCAGGGATTTCATTCCTTAGAGCAGGGCATAGGGGTTGAACTTGCCGATGGTCATGTGTTGACAGCTGACATGGTTATTCTTGCGATAGGCGTAACGCCGGACACCTATTTTTTGAAAGATAGCGGCGTTTCGCTGGGTGCACGTGGACATATTATCGTAAATGAAGCCTTGGAAAGTAGTGTGCCACATATCTATGCTGTTGGGGATGCCATCGAAGTAACGGAAACCATACATGGTACGAAGGCAACGATACCACTTGCCGGACCTGCCAACAAACAAGGTCGTATTGTTGCCGACCGTATCGCAGGGCTTCCTTCTACCTATAGAGGAACACAAGGTACGTCCATTATCAAAGTATTTGGAATGACCGCAGCGACGACAGGCAGTAATGAAAAAACACTACAGCGTCTCGGCATGGACTATCAAACCGTTATCGTACACCCTGCTTCTCATGCATCGTATTATCCGGGTTCAAGTGCAATTACTCTTAAACTGCTGTTTACTCCGGAAGGCAAAATTTTAGGCGCACAAGCAGTCGGTTATGATGGAGTGGATAAACGAATTGATGATATTGCTGTAGCCATTCATTTTGGAGGACATGTCCGGGATTTAACAGAGCTTGAACTGAGTTACGCGCCTCCTTATTCGTCTGCCAAAGATCCCGTGAATATGGCTGGATATGCAGCAGAGAATATGATTACCGGACGTGTTCAGACGTTCACCTATAATCAACTGGCTGATCGTCAGCCGGGGCAGTCGATACTTCTGGATGTACGCAGTGAAATTGAGCATCAAAATGGTCATATTCCGGGTTCACTCTCTATTCCAGTTGATGAGCTTCGTCAACGTTTAGATGAATTAGACCCATCCAAAGAAATCTGGCTATACTGTCAAGTCGGCTTACGTGGTTACACTGCTTCGCAAATTTTGCGTCAGCATGGTTTTAGTGTAAAAAACTTGAGTGGTGGTTATAAAACATACCGTCAAGCCCAGTTTAAGTCTGCTCCATATACTGCTGCAAAACAAGATCATCATGATCCTGTGATAGACGCAAAGGAAAAGGAGTCTATTCCCACTTCCTTAACACAGCCGCAACGTATTGATCATGAGTTGAACGTATGTGGATTAAGTTGTCCTGGTCCCCTAATTCAGGTTAAGCAGAAAATGGATCAACTAGCGAACGGAGAAACCCTTCGCGTGAAAGCTTCCGATCCAGGATTCTATGAAGATGTCAAAGCATGGGCCACAATGTCGGGTTCCACAATCTTGCAGTTGGAAAGACTGAAAGGCGGTACAATTGAGTCTGTCATTGCCAAAAATACAGCACAACCCGTATCCAATGCCCCAATCAGCGATCCTGCCAGCACGATGGTTGTTTTCAGTGGTGATCTGGACAAAGCGATCGCTTCACTCATTATTGCAAATGGGGCAGCAGCCAGTGGACGGAAAGTAACCCTATTTTTCACGTTTTGGGGATTGAGTATTATTCGCAAGCAGCAACCGCAGAAGTTATCCAAAACTATGATCGGCCGTATGTTTGATATGATGTTACCTCGCGGGAGCCAGAGGCTTGGCATGTCCAAAATGAATATGCTCGGAGCAGGCCCGAAGATGATCCGTGGTTTGATGAAAAAACATCATGTGCCTTCGTTGGAAGAATTGATAGAGAGCGCAATTGCACAAGGAGTAGAGATCGTTGCCTGCCAAATGTCTATGGATTTAATGGGAATTCAGCGTGAAGAATTAATAGACCAAGTTAAAATTGGTGGTGTCGGTTATTATCTTGGACAAGCATCACAAGCCAATCATAATCTGTTTATTTAAAAAATTAATAATGCTGAGCAGGTAAAATGAATGAGTACCGAGAGGATGCCACCATGCGTGGCATTTTTTTGTTCAAAAATAATGAACGTTTCATTCAGAAACGGTTCTTTGACTTACCCATAACAGCAACATAGAGTGATGACAAGGACGGTGATTGATTTAGCTATAAAAATGAGAATCATATACACCCTTGACTTTCCCCTGTACGGGAAACTATATACTCGCATTATGTTAAAAGATTGGAGATGATATGTTGTTCAAAATCAGTGCGTTTTCCAAGCTAAGTAGGGTCTCATTAAAAACACTGCGTTATTATGACCAAATTGGCATACTTAAGCCGAGAAAGGTAGATCACGATACGGGTTACCGTTACTATTCCGCAGATCAGCTTCTCGAGCTTAACCGAATCTTCATTTATAAAGAATTGGGGTTCACGTTGCCACAAATCACACAGCTGTTACAGGAACATATTACGTTGGAGAATATTCAAGGCATGTTTAAGCTGAAAAGAAGCGAAATTCAGCAGATTATCGATACGGAACAAGCCAAACTTGTCCGGATTGAGGAACGCATGCAGCTTATAGAGGAAGAGGGGCACGTCGAAACTGGACAAGAAATTCGAATCAAAGAGGAGGGTGCTCGGCAGTTTCTTTTTCAGACAGGGTGCGGGAGGGAAGAGGATATCCCGAGTTTATTTCATCAGTTTGATCAATCATTAACAAAAGAAATGCGCCAACTGATCGACGGACCTCAGGTTGTTTTGTGGAAAGAAATCGCAGGACAAGAGGAAGAGTTCGAGTTTGAAATAGGTTACTTCTTAACCTGTGAGCTGCGATCACCTCCCGACCCATTTCAACAGCGGACTCTTCCTGCCGAGCCCATGATGGCCACCATAGCTTATCGTTCCAATGCCATCTTTGCCTGTAAAGCCTGTGTTCATCTAGCTACATGGATTGAGAATAATAACTATCAGATCAAGGAGAACGGAGCTGGTAGGGAATTATATTTACCCTTATCTCAAGAACAAGATGTACAGTTTATAGAAATACAAATTCCAATACTAAATAGATAACTAGAGAAGACGGAGTGGATTAAAGTGAAAAATAAATGGATTATATATATCTTGGCATTGGCTGTTTTTCTGATTGGAACCCTTGAATACATTATTACAGGAGTCATTGAAATGATCGCCTCAGACTTGAGCGTATCTACTTCCGAAGTGGGTTTACTGGTGACTGTATTTGCTCTGGCAGCGGCCATTATCGCTCCGATTCTCATTGCAATTACAATAAATATGGATCGCAAGAAGTTACTGTTGTCCGCCCTCAGTGTGTTTATTGCCAGCAACGGACTTATGCTTGTTGACCTTTCTTATGAAACTTTACTATGGGTGCGAATTATTCAAGGGGCTAGCGGAGGAGTGGCTACCGTAGTAGCGATGGCCGTATCGACACGACTGGTTGAAAAAGAAAAAAGGGGCAATGCCATCGGCATCATTTTGATGGGGCTAAGCAGTTCGCTAGTGCTCGGTGTCCCATTGGGCACATTTTTTAGTGAAATGTTTGGATGGAGAGTTCTATTTATATTCATTGGATTGTTAAGTGTTCTTCCATTACTTATTATCTACAAAAAGGTTCCGGCAATCAAAGAGGAAGAAAAGATCACGCTCAAAATGCAACTCTCCATTTTAAAAAATCCACTCATTCTGACTGCCTTGCTTATTACATTATTGTATATCGGCGGCTATTCGACACTGTTCACGTATATTACGCCTTTCTTGCAAGCTACATCCACTCTTACCATGACAGAGATAAGCGGTGTTCTGTTTCTCGCGGGAATTTGCAGCTTTGTCGGATCAAAAGTGGGCGGACAATTGGCAGATGCAAAGGGATCAAAGTTTACAATCTGTCTAGGCCTTCTGTTACAAGGCGTAACTCTTCTTTTGTTTGCTCTAGCTGGAGTTAATCTTATCATGTTAATCTTGGTTTTAATGATTTTTATGTTAGCAACGTGGAGCATATCTCCGGCCCAGCAACTATATTTGGTTACACTGGCACCTCGTAATCCCGACATTGCCCTTAGCGTAAATACGTCATTTATCCAATTTGGTTTTGCACTGGGTTCTGGATTAGGTGGGATTGTGATCAGTCGTTCATCTGTCATGTATTTGAATTGGTTGGGTTTTGGAGCTGTAGGAATTGCTTTCCTTCTTGCCATACTGCTATTTAAGAAATCGAGAAGCAGGACTGGAACTCCAGATCCAGTGTAATTTCAGTGATGGGTAATTCTTGCTTATGAGTAAAATAAAAAGAGGATCTCTTCAGCATTTACTGCTCAAGAGATCTTTTTGGTGTATAACAAAGTTAATATTTTTGGAGTTAGATGTAAAATATAGCCCATATATTATTCAATGGATAAATTTTTAATAACGATTAACAACCGGCAAAATTCTTTTCTGGACTGATCAGTTCAGATATGTTATATTTCTGAAACGGGAGGTGTTACTTATCGCCAGGACTAAAGAATTTGACAAAAATCAAGCGTTACACGAAGCGATGCTGTTGTTTTGGAAAAAAGGATACGAGGCTGCTAGTATACCGGATTTACTGGAAGTGATGGGCATTAGCCGATCCAGCCTTTATGATACTTTTTCCGACAAGCAAACCTTGTATAGAGATGCCCTGGAGCATTATAAAAAAGGGAGTTCCAATAAACAGACCATTCTTGAACAAGCGTCCAACGTTAGAGAAGGAATTCTTCAATTTTTTGAGTATCATATTGCTTCAGCATACGATACCAGCCTACCGGGCGGATGTTTTGTAACAAATACAGCAACAACATTGGAGTCACCAGATGAACAGATAAATGTCTTGATACAGACTAGTTTTTCGGATTTGGAACAAGCATTTTGCGAGCTTTTGGAAAAGGGCCAACAATCGGGAGAGATAGATAAAACAACAGATATCAAAACATTGTCTTATTTATTGCTGAATTTACATCAAAGCATAAATATTATGGCCAAAACAGGTCAAAATCCAGAACGTGCAAAAGAGATGATTAGCTTTGTAATTGCAGGGATATAATTTTTTTTAGCAATATTGGAATGATTGTTCCGTTATTATATTCCTCATATTTTGAAGGTGCCATTTGAAAAGTATCTGCAAGACCATAATTTTTTTAATCATTCTGGAACATTCATTCCGTTATCGAAACATTCCATCAACAATAAGGAGATGCAACCAATGAAGGTATCGTTTATTGGACTTGGTAATATGGGGCTTCCAATGGCACAAAACCTGTTGAACGCGGGGTATGAATTAGTCATCTTTAATCGGACCCCTGAAAAAGCTGAACCATTAATAAAACAGGGAGCACGGTATGTCCAAACACCTCTAGAGGCAGCGAAAGAAAGCAATCTTGTAATTACCATGTTATCTGATGATGCTGCTTTGAGAGAGATTGTCGAGGGACCAAATGGAGTTCTGAACGGATTATCTGAAAATGGAATTCACGTATCTGCCAGTACGATCAGCGTAGATCTGGCTCGAAAATTATCCGCTTTGCATGCGGAGAGACACCAGCACTTTGTGTCTGCCACCGTAATGGGGCGCCCGGATGCCGCTAAAGCAGCTACATTGCGCATTATTTTAGCTGGTCCGGAACATGCAAGACAACGAGTACTTCCCATGTTAACAGTACTAGGTCAAGAGATATTTGAGATTGGGGATCATGGCGAAGAAGGTAACATTGTCAAAATAGGCGTTAACTTTCTAATTGCTTCAATGCTGGAAGCATTGTCGGAAGCGCAGCTCATGGTTGAAAAGCACGGCATTAAGCCGTCCCGATATATGGATGTTGTGAATGCTCTTTTTCAATCTCCGGTATATCAGAACTATGGAGCGATCATGACCGAACAGCGATTTGAACCAGCCGGTTTTAAAATGACGCTCGGGTTAAAGGATGTTGCATTAGCTATCGAGGCAGCCAAGTCAGTTCAAGCTCCACTCCCTTTAGGTCAGCTTATTCATCAACACCTCTCTGAAGGAATTACCCATGGTTATGGTGAGTTGGATTGGACGGCTTTAATCCGTTGTCTTGAGCATTCCTCTTAAGGAAAGAAAAATATAAGGAGAGATTAATTATGGAAATAGGTGTTACTTCATTCGTAGAAACAAAGCCTGATACTAAGACCGGAGTTGTGATGAGTCACGCACAGCGATTGCGAGAAGTCGTGGAAGAAATCGTCCTTGCAGATCAGGTAGGACTTGATGTGTTTGGCATAGGTGAGCATCATCGTGATGATTATGCAGCATCTTCACCAGCAATGGTGTTGTCCGCTGCCGCGCCCCTCACAAAACGGATTCGATTGACAAGTGCTGTGACGGTCCTATCTTCAGCAGATCCTGTCCGTGTGTTTCAGGATTTTGCCACGCTTGACGGTCTCTCCAATGGACGTGCCGAGATTATAGCGGGTCGAGGTTCCTTCATTGAGTCCTTTCCACTGTTTGGTTATAACCTGCATGACTACGAGGATTTATTTAATGAAAACATTGAATTGCTTCTTAAATTACGGGAATCCGAGAAAGTAACATGGAATGGAGGCCATCGACCAGCGATACATAATCTGGGGGTATACCCGCGTCCTGTTCAGAATTCTATACCTGTATGGATCGGTAGCGGAGGTACTCAGGAGTCTGCCATACGTGCTGGAATTCTAGGTCTGCCACTTGTTCTTGCAATTATCGGTGGTAATCCAACGAAATTTGCGCCACTTGTAGAACTGTATAAAAAGGCGGCAACTCATGCTGGTCATGATGTATCACAGCTTCGGGTAGGTTCACATTCTATCGGATTTGTTGCAGAAGATACAGAAAAGGCCGCAGAACTCTTTTTCCCGTCCACTCAGTACGGCATGAATAAACTCGGCAAAGAGCGGGGGTGGGCATATTACGATCGTTCCAGCTATGACGCTGCCCGCAGCTCTGATGGTGCGTTGTATGTAGGGGATCCGGAAACAGTTGCTCAAAAAATTATTCATCTGCGCAAGCATGTAGGAATTACACGTTTCATGATGTATGTTCCCTTAAGCACGATGCCACATGAGTTGGTAATACAGGCTATAGAACTGCTCGGTAAAGAGGTTGCACCGCGAGTACGAGAGGAAATTTCCAAGTGGGAAGCTGAAATGAGATAAGGATTAACTAAAAAACATAAATGAACGAATTCATTATTATATTTGGAGGAATTATCATGAGTATTGAGACACGTATATTACCAGAATTAAGAGAGGTATATTCACAATTTCCAGGGTTTGAATTGGAGAAAAATTTAGAGTGGAGCAGAAACTTAGTATCGGCTGCATCGGTGAAAAAATCAGAGCATGTAAACACAACTAGCCGGAAAATTCCGAGGGATGGAGGTGAGATGCTGGTCAAAATTTATGAGCCAGCCGAACGAACGAATGATTTACTACCAGCCATGTTATGGATTCATGGGGGTGGGTACGTGTTAGGACATCCAGATATGGACGACAAATTGTGCGAACGTTTTGTTCAGACAGCAGAATGTATTGTCGTATCAGTCGATTATAGGCTCGCTCCTGAGCACCCTTATCCTGCGGGGATTGAAGATTGTTATGCTGGATTGGTATGGATGACGGAGGAAGCAGCAATGCTTGGCATTGATGTTAATCGGGTTGCGATTGCCGGTGCTAGCGGTGGCGGAGGACTGACAGCAGCACTCGCGCTGATGGCACGTGATAAAGGAGGTCCGTCTATCATCTTCCAAATGCCATTGTATCCGATGTTAGATAATCGTAACATCACGCCATCTAGTCATGAGATTACAGAAGAGGGTTCAATCTGGAACCGAACGGACAACTTAGCTGCTTGGAATATGTACCTTGGTGATGAGAACGATGTCATTGAAAGTTCTTCTTATGCAACACCTTCTAGAGCAGAGAGCTTGGCCGGATTGCCGCCAGCCTATACTTGTGTAGGTCAGCTCGATCTATTCCGGGACGAGACGATGAAGTATGTGGCACGACTAGCACAAGCAGGTGTGGATGTTGAATTTCACCTCTATCCAGGTTGCTTCCACCTTTTTGAAATTCTTGCTCCAGAAACAGAAGTGAGTCAACGCACTGTTCAGGGTTATATGGATGCAATGGCTCGTGCACTTCATCCCAATAGAACCCTTAATTAAGGATTGATGAATCAGAACCTTTTAGGTTAAATAAAATTTATAATAGGAAACTTTATGTCAGAAGAAGTCACTAAATTAGTGACTTCTTTTGTTTGGAGATATAAGTATAGATAAATAATCCAAAAAGTTCGAAATGGGGTTAAGCTCCAGGATTCCAATCAGGAAGACTCTTGGATTTGGTCTTTCCAATGTAATCAATCTGTTCAATCCAGAAGTGATTATTGTTGGTGGAGGAATGTCGGCAGCCGGTGACCGCTTGCTGAATACAGTACGTGACACGGTTAAAAATCATGCATTGCATCTCTCATCCGGTGTATGTCCTATCGTACAAGCAAAGTTAGGTGGGCAAGCAGGAATGATCGGCGCGGCTGCATATGCAAAAAATAAGATGCCATTATAAGGTATCACAATATGATAATTGATCAATCATGCTTGAGAATATGTCATTGCATCATACAGTCTAAAACCTTAACTTAAAATGACAGCAGAGAACGCTAACAACCTCGATGACGTTTATACCGATTAAATGGCTAAAGTATGTAAACGCCTATTGGACAGAGTGGGAATTTTTCCATTGATCTAAGTACATCCCCCTTAAAAGTGAGATTTATATCCCAACTCTGTTAAGTCAGACGGGACACCTTCATGTCGTTTATGAAACTGTTTAGGCGAGGAACCGGTCATTTGTTTGAACTGCCTGCAAAAATGCTCGACATTACGGTAACCGCATCGATCGGCAATCTCTGCAACCGTATACAAATGATGTCTGAGATATTCTTTGGCCAAACGTATTCTGCTATGAATAACATCCTCCATACACGAGAGGCCAAACGATTTCTTGTACATCAACTGCAGGTACCCCGGACTGACGTTTATGATCTTCGCCATTTCTGATATTGTCCAAGGATGGCTGGGATGGTTATGAATTGCCGTTCGAAGCTTCAACAGAGGATAGTGCTGAGGACTAATATCCTCTTGGACACAAGACTCAAGCAATTTATTGAACAAGGTTCGCAGCAGGCAATTGATGGATGATTCCCGGTAATCGTTCTGAAAAGAATGCTCTGCAACAAGCAATTGGAACAGCTTATGACAGTATTCCGGATCATCCAGCGGGAAAGGTGTGCCTAGCGGAAGGGAGGTATCGGTTACAAACGGTTCATCACTTTCAAAACGAATCCAATCATTTATATAGCGCTCTGAACAAGCCCGGTAATATATTTTTTGATACGGTTTGAAAAGTACAGCACAATGAGCCGGGTATTCCTTAAGTTGTCCATCAACCCAAAACTGGGCAGGGGTCTGTGTAATGACTAATAACCAGGCATCATGTCCTTCAGGGATATCAAAAACAAAATGATTCTGATGTACCGCGTCACATTCAACGTAAAAAATAGATGTCATGGTTCTTCCCCTTTATATTTAAGTTGTAGAAAAGAATAACCCATACTCTACTTAAGCTATTTTCTATTATACGAGAGTTATCTTTATTTCATAGAACGAATGTACTATTACGATGATATGAGGAGTGTAGCTGGAATGAACAAGCAGGGGTTCAACCCATATCTTCCATCCTGGGAGTACGTACCTGATAGTGAGCCTTATGTATTCAATGAAAGAGTGTATGTGTATGGTTCACATGACCGTTTTAACGGACATGCCTTCTGTCTGAACGATTATGTATGCTGGTCTGCACCCGTGAATGACCTGGGGAATTGGAGAAATGAAGGGGTGATCTACCGAAAAACAGATGACCCGCTGAATCCGAATGGCCATATGTGTTTATATGCGCCAGATGTTACGCTGGGTCCCGATGGGCGGTATTATCTGTATTATGTGCTGGATAAGGTACCCGTTGTTTCGGTGGCTGTATGTGATGCACCTGCCGGTAAATATGAATTCTATGGTTATGTACAATATGACGACGGCACTCGTCTGGGCGAAAGAGAAGGGGACGAGCCCCAGTTCGATCCCGGCGTGATGACTGAAGGACAGCACACTTATCTGTATACCGGCTTCTGTGCGGCCGGAGACCAATCAAGACATGGCGCGATGGCCACGATGCTAGGTCCGGATATGCTGACGATTGTGGAAGAACCCATATTCGTAGCACCGAGCGAGCCTTACAGTGAGGGCAGCGGTTATGAGGGCCATGAATTTTTTGAGGCTCCTTCCATCCGGAAGAGAGGTGATACCTACTATCTGGTGTATTCCTCCATCGTTATGCATGAATTATGTTATGCCACCAGTCGATTTCCAAATAAAGGATTTACATATCAGGGCGTCATCGTAAGCAACTGTGATCTCCATATCGACTCCTACAAACCTGCTGACAAACCCATGTATTATGGAGGCAATAACCATGGCAGCATTGTGGAGATCAACGGAGACTGGTATGTCTTCTATCACCGTCATACCAATGGGGACGCATTCAACCGGCAGGGCTGTATTGAGAAGATATCTTTTGAAGAGGACGGCAGCATTCCTCAGGTGGAAATGACCTCCTCTGGTCCAAGTGGGAGACCGCTTGAAGGGAAAGGCGAGTACCCCGCATATCTTGCATGTAATCTTTTGACCAAAGATGATCAGAAGTACACTGGAGGTTTCGGGGCAGGAGCCTGGCTGGACAGCCGCTTTCCAAAGATCACCCAGGATGGTAGAGACGGTGATGAAGAAGTCGGATATATCGCCAATATGGTTGAATCCGCAACGGCAGGTTTTAAATACTTTGATTGCCGAGGAATTCGCCAGGTCTCGATCAAGGTACGGGGATATTGTCACGGGGTATTTGAGGTCAAAACCGCATGGAACGGTCCTGTCCTGGGTACAATCCCGGTACATTTCACCAATCATTGGAAACCCTATTCAGTCGAGATGACCATTCCGGATGGTATACAGGCTTTGTATTTTACGTACAGAGGTTCTGGAAGTGCAAGCCTTGCATCATTTATTTTAGCGTAATCCTCAAACACATGATCTGAGCAATCCAGACAAAACAAAACAGCTGCTGGTCATCCAGTAGCTGTTTTGTTGACCGATCAGCCTATGCGGCTCAGACAATTGGGGGGGTTATGATTAAACTTTTAGTCATCCACAACGTTGGCTTCTCCTGCCTGCTGCGAATGGCTGCGATATTCGCTTGGCGCGATGCCTGTCCACCGCTTGAACTGGCGGCTGAAATGCGCATTGGTCTTATACCCCAGCATCATCGCAATATGGTCTATGTTCAAGTCGGTTTGCTTTAACAGCCGCTGCGCTTCGTTCAGAAGGGTTTCGGATAGAAACTTGCGTGGAGCGATGCCGTATACCTCCCGAAAAATACGATTAACCTGTGACGGGCTTATGCTCAGCGATTTGGCAATGTCCTGAATCCAGGTTCGATCGCTCTCCTGAATTTCCCCGTGAAGATGGATATACCTTACCGAATCCTCAATGTGCTCAGCAATCTGATGGGCAATGGTTTCTTTTCTCGACAACGTAACGGAGGCTTGCTGAGATAACTGACCGACCAGGGAACCGAGCAGTTCAAACACGGCGGCATGTACCTTCATTTGTTTGGAGGAAGATAGTGAGCTAGACAAATGCTCTGTGGACAGGCCATACAAAGTAGACAGGGAAGGGGAAAGCCCCAGAGCCAAATTCGAATTTGCCGGATAATAGATGTCTTTGCAACGGTTAAGTTCTCTGCAAAAGGATGTATCGTGTATGCTGAAATGCACGGAAAAATAAGTGAACCCCTCCGGTCCGGCTCCGGTGCAAGAGTGGGTCATACCAGGCCGGATGAACAGAAGGTCGCCAACCGACTGCCGATAAGACTGCCCGTTGACAACCATGTTCATCTGCCCGTCCATCATCCAGTGGACTTCATACATTGAATGTTCATGAGACGGATAAGTCCAGCTGGAATCTACCTTTCTTGCATGCAGCCCCAATAATTGAAAAGACATGCGAACATCGGGTAGACGACCTAAATACACAGCATCCGAAAGCTTGGTCACAGCAAACCAACCCCCTTGTACTATTCTATATTCCAACATCCTGTCATCGGAGTGTCCTCGTAAATTATCTTTAGTTTAATGGATCTAACCTCATCTTAACAGAAAAAAATGCGTGAAAAGGGTAAATCGTCGGAGTGATTAGAACATCGTCATGAACCATAGCGGGTGCTATGGTAGTATTATCAACCCGATGGGGAAAAATGGAGGCAAGCTTGAATGAGAATTATTCGATTTCTGGACGGACAACAGAAGTGGCTGGCAGCCGTTACGGATGATGAACAAGCCTATCGTTTGCCACAAGCAGATTTTATGACTTTGATCCATCAAGCAAGAAAGCAGGGGATTTCTCCAGTTCAACTTGTTGAAAGCGCTTTTAAACCGTTAAACAAGTTAACTGACGATTGGACTTCCTTACATCTAATCACTCCATTGGAAGCTCCGGAAGTATGGGCGGCGGGTGTGACTTATCAGCGCAGCCGGGAAGCGCGAAATTATGAAGCAACGGAAGGCAAGCTGGATGCAAAGACCTTTTACGATAAAGTTTACGATGCCGAAAGACCGGAGATCTTTTTTAAATCTACAGCAGCCCGCACCGTCGGGCCCAATGAGGCTGTCACACTTCGCAGCGATTCCAATTGGCAGATCCCTGAGCCGGAGCTGGGGTTGGTGCTTTCCGGGGATGGCAGCATTGTGGGATACATCGTTGGCAATGACATGAGCTGCCGCGATATTGAAGGGGAGAATCCGCTGTATCTACCGCAAGCAAAAATGTGGCGCAATTCCTGCTCGATAGGGCCAGCCATTCGTCTAGCGGAAACGGTGCAGAATCCATATGCGTTCAGCATCGTCTGCGAAATATATCGCGAAGGTGAAATAGTTGTCAAAAGCGAGGCAAGCACAAGTGAGTTAAACCGAAAACTCGATGAGCTGGTCTCTTTTCTGGCCAGAGATAACGATCTCTTTGACGGTACGGTGTTATTGACAGGAACTAGCATTGTGCCACCTAATGATTTTACACTTGCACCCGGGGACCGCATTGAAATATCCATTAGCGATATCGGGACACTTATTAATCCAGTCATTTCAAACTAATGTACAAGGAGGATGAATGCGATGACCACATTTCAGGTAGAGCAGACATACAGCAATTACATTAACGGAGAATGGGTGAAGGCGACGTCCGGTGAAACCGAACCGAGCATCAACCCGGCGAATCGGAAGGAGGTAGTTGGCTACGTACCCACCTCAGGCGTAGAGGATCTGAACCGGGCTGTTGCAGCCGCGAAGGAAGCAGCAAAAGATTGGCGGAGGTTATCGGGCGCGGAACGCGGGAACTATCTATTTCAAGCAGCCAATGTGCTGGAACGCCGGGCCGATGAAGTTGCAGAGGCGATGACCAGGGAAATGGGCAAAACACTCCCAGAAGCTAAAGGAGAGACACTGCGCGGTGTAGCAATCTTAAGGTATTACGCCGGAGAAGGCATGCGAAAAACTGGGGATGTCATTCCATCAACGGACAGCGAAGCACTGATGTTTACGACTCGCGTACCCCTTGGCGTTGTTGGGGTTATTGCTCCTTGGAATTTCCCAGTAGCCATTCCGATTTGGAAAACGGCTCCGGCCTTGATTTACGGCAATACGGTTGTGTTGAAGCCTGCTCAGGAAACTGCGGTCACTGCTGCTAAAGTAATGGAGTGTTTTGAAGAGGCGGGCATTCCGGCAGGCGTTCTTAATCTGGTATGCGGCAGAGGCTCAGTGATCGGATCTGCACTTGCTGAGCATCCGGATGTGGGCGGAATAACGTTCACAGGTTCCAATGAAGTGGGCAAACGGGTCGGCGGCGCAGCACTGGCACGTGGGGCCAAGTATCAACTTGAAATGGGTGGGAAAAACCCGATTATTATCGCGGCTGACGCCGACCTGGATTTGGCTGTGGAAGCCACGATCAGCGGTGGGTTGAAATCGACCGGGCAAAAATGTACGGCCACCAGCAAGGTCATTATTGAACGAAAAGTATATGATGCCTTCAAAGAAAAGCTGCTCTCGCAAATCCAGGAAATTCGGCTGGGTGACGGCATGTCTTCTGGAAGCTGGATGGGTCCATGTGCAAGCGAAGGACAGCTCAATACCGTGCTGAGTTATATTCAAAAAGGCCAAGATGAAGGTGCCGTTCTGCTCACTGGTGGAAAAAGAGGGGACCGTCCGGGATTAGAAGAGGGATTCTATGTGCAGCCGACCGTATTTGAAGGGGTCGAATCCCATATGTCCATCGCCCGGGAAGAAATCTTTGGCCCGGTTCTGGCCTTGATTGCGGTAGATTCCCTGGAGGAAGCCATCGAAGCGGCTAATGATAGCGATTATGGCTTGAGTGCTTCCATCTATACACAGAACGTCGGAGCCATGTTGTCTTTCATCCGGGACATGGATGCAGGACTGGTCAGAATTAATGCAGAAACAGCCGGCGTAGAGCTGCAGGCTCCGTTTGGAGGAATGAAGATGTCAAGTTCACACTCCAGAGAACAGGGGCAAGCGGCTATCGAGTTTTTCACGGCCATCAAAACGGTCTTTGTGAAGTCATAAACTGTGGGAGGCTATCATGTACGAACAGATTACGTCGATTATGGGAGAGACCGCGTCCAACTGCTTCGATATCATAGCACATGCTCCAGGGGCTGCCGGACGTCTGCCTTTAACGGATGATTTGCTGCGGAATGCTCCAAGCGGCGACTTGTTCGGCATGTCCCAGAATGTTGGAATGGGCTGGAAGCCCGGGGAATTGAACGGAAAACAATTTCTGATCTTGAGTACACAAGGTGGCATACGCAATGAAGACGGCAGCCCGGCAGCACTCGGTTACCATACGGGCCACTGGGAGGTCGGCCTGCTGATGAAGGCTGCCGCAGAAGAACTGTCAAGCCGGGGAGGAATCCCGTTTGCCGGATATGTCAGCGATCCGTGTGACGGCAGATCACAGGGGACGACCGGCATGTTTGACTCGCTTCCGTACCGGAACGATGCCGCTATGGTATTTCGCAGACTGATTCGCTCGCTGCCAACTCGTAAAGGCGTGCTTGGTGTCGCCACTTGTGACAAAGGTCTTCCAGCGATGATGCTCGCACTTGCCGGCATGCCGCAATTGCCTGGTGTAATCGTTCCCGGTGGCGTCACACTTCCGCCTACCGACGGAGAGGATGCCGGTAAAATTCAGACCATTGGTGCACGGTACGTCAACGGGGAACTTTCTCTGGAAATGGCGTCGGATTTAGGATGTCGAGCTTGTGCTACACCGGGAGGAGGCTGTCAGTTTCTAGGTACCGCGGCTACGGCCCAGGTTGTAGCAGAGGCACTGGGTATGACAGTGCCTCATGCCGCGCTTGCACCTTCCGGGCAGCCCATCTGGTTTGAAATGGCGCGCCAATCGTCACGTGCACTCATCCATATGGAGTCACAGGGGATGAGGATGGAAGACATTGTCACCGATGCATCCATTCGCAATGCGATGACCGTTCATGCCGCGTTTGGCGGATCGACCAATCTGCTTCTTCACATACCGGCGATTGCCCATGCCGCCGGTTTAACCGTACCCACGGTACAGGACTGGATACAGGTCAACAAAAATGTTCCAAGGCTGGTTAGCGCCCTGCCAAACGGACCGATCTTTTATCCGACCATACGTGTCTTTCAGGCAGGAGGTGTACCGGAGGTCATGCTACACCTCAGACAGCTTGGTCTGTTGGATGAGTCTGTACCAACGGTTACAGGTACTTCATTGGCTCAGGTACTGGACTGGTGGGAATCGTCGGAACGCCGTCATCTCATGCGGAAGCAGTTAAAAGAGCAGGACGGCATTGATCCGGACAGTGTCATCATGAGTGTAGAACACGCTCAGCGGCTTGGAATCTCATCGACCGTAACATTTCCAACCGGGAATATCGCTCCAGAAGGTTCTGTCATCAAATCCACCTCTATTGATCCTGCTGTGCTGGATGAGCATGGCGTATACCGTCATCGTGGCAGAGCAAAGGTGTTTACCACCGAACGTGAGGCGATCCATGCGATTAAGACCGGAGGTATTCTGGCTGGCGACGTTGTTGTGCTTCTCGGGCGAGGTCCATCGGGAACTGGAATGGAGGAGACGTACCAGCTTACATCTGCGCTTAAACATTTGCCTTTTGGCAAATACGTGTCACTGATTACGGATGCCCGGTTCTCCGGTGTTTCCACCGGAGCGTGTATTGGTCATGTTGGCCCCGAAGCGCTGGCAGGCGGACCGATTGGCAAGCTGCGGAACGGAGACCTGATTGACATCGCGGTTGATCGTAACACGCTGGAGGGTAGCATTAACTTTGTCGGAGAAGGCGAATTGGAGTTTTCACCGGAGGAAGGTGCTCTCATCCTGGCACAAAGGCCCTTTCATCCAGATATGAGGCCTGATGAGGCTTTGCCGGATGATACAAAGCTCTGGGCTGCATTGCAATCGGTCAGCGGTGGGACTTGGAGAGGGAATGTATATGATGTAGAGCGGATCGTAACCGCCCTGGAAGCCGGCAAAAAAGCGCTAGGCTGGTACTGATATCTACCTTTCGTGAATCTGCTGTTGTAGTGATCATTACTTTCATACCGGAGGTTTCTTCCATGAATAAGATCAAGAAAATGATCACCAATCCCATCCTGCCCGGTTTCCATCCCGATCCGTCCATATGCCGAGCAGGGGAGGATTATTATATCGCCACTTCCACCTTTGAATGGTTCCCTGGTGTACGAATTCATCATTCCCGGGATCTGGTTCATTGGCGGCCCATCGCTTCTCCGCTGACTCGTGTAACGCAGTTGAACATGGAGGGCAACATTAATTCCGGAGGCGTATGGGCACCCTGTCTTAGTTACAACAACGGTGTGTTTTACCTGATATACACCGATGTCAAAAGCCGGGTAGGCGCTTTTAAAGATACCCACAATTACCTTGTGACAGCAACGGATATCGAGGGACCTTGGTCCGAGCCGCTTTATCTGAACAGCAGCGGTTTTGATCCTTCCCTGTTTCATGATGAAGACGGACGTAAATGGCTGGTCAATATGATATGGGATCACCGTAAGGGCAAAAACCGGTTTGCAGGCATCGTTCTTCAGGAATATTCCGTCCAGGAACATAAGCTGATCGGACCGGCCGTTAATATATTTAAGGGAACAGAATTAGGCCTGACCGAAGCACCCCACCTGTATAAACACAACGACTATTATTATCTCATTACGGCTGAAGGTGGAACCGGTTATGAGCATGCGGTTACCGCAGCACGTTCCCGTACGTTACAAGGTCCTTATGAGGTCGATCCTGTCAATCCGATCCTCACTTCATACGGCAGACCAGATTTAGCTCTGCAAAAGGCAGGCCACGGTAGTCTGGTCGAAACGCATACCGGCGAATGGTACATGGCTCATCTGGTCGGACGACCCGTTCATCACAAATATTGCATTCTTGGACGTGAGACCGCACTTCAGCCATGTACGTGGAGTGAGGACGGCTGGCTGAGACTTGCGAGCGGTGACCGATATCCGGAGGTTCAGGTGCCTGCACCGATGATCCAGTCCCATCCGTTTGAGCCGATTGCTGAAATGGATGACTTTGATCACTTTGATCACTTTGATCACTTTGAGCTTCGGCATGATTGGAATACACTTCGCATTCCACCCGATTCGACTTGGCTCAGCTTGACGGAACGTCCCGGTTACATACGATTGCACGGCATGGAGTCGATGAGTTCAACGCACAGGCAAAGCATGATCGCACGGAGACTTCAGGCCTTGAAGTGTGAAGCCGAGACGTGTCTGGAATTTGCGCCGGACCATCCACAGCAAATGGCCGGATTGATTTTGTACTACGATACCCAGGACTATCTCTACTTACGTGTAACTTATCATGAGGAGAAAGGGCTCTGCCTGGGGATCATTCAGTCCAAATACGGGGTATACGACGAACTGCTGGAGGATATTCCGCTAGAGTTGGTGAGCACGCTCCGTTTAAAGGTTGTGGTGGATCAAGATCGCGCCCGCTTTTATTATGCGTTAAATACTGATTCATCCTGGAATACAGCAGGCGAGTGGGTTGATATCACACATCTGTCCGATGAATCTCCAGAGTATATCCGGTTTACGGGAACCTATATCGGTCTTTGTGTGCAGGATCTAGGTGGAACCCGAAAACATGCCGATTTTGATTACTTTAAATATAAAGAAACAAAGCATGCAGCTGGTGTATTGGAAAACATGTGACGGTCTTTTTGGAAGGAGCAGAGGACCATGAAATGAAATTGGGTAGTATAGCAGCAGAATAGAGGAATACATGCTCACAGAAGAAATGGATGATGGGATAGTGCGGGGCGGTAAGGCTGCGTGGAATTGTGACGATTCTGCTGGGGCTGGACTTCGAGACACTTCGTACATTAACATAGATGGAGTGAGTCAATGATCGGTACAGTAATGTACCGTTTTTTTGTGTTTAGAGAGATTGTTTTGAGATAGTACTTGATAGAGGTGATCAAGCATGAGTGATTATTCGAAAGACAAACCGTATACAAGCTCCCGATCTGATATTCAAAATGTTCTGCGTGATTCTCGTCTGCCTGCTTTGATCTGGGGTATTCTGATTTATTTTTCTGCATTGTACTCCCAGCTACCGATGTTGCCCACATGGTTTGAATTTATGATGTTTACAGCTCTCATTCTGGTTCACGTTCTGCTGCATTGGTATGCAGGATACGTTGTCGATCGAAGACCCTGGATTTATTTTGTGACACAAGGATGTATTGTCTGGGGGTGTGCGTTATTCATGCCTAATGCTCATTCTCTCATTTTTGTAAGTCTATTGACGGCTTTGGCCGGTCAGAGTATTGGCGTATACGCTCAACGGATGAAGGTGCTTCTGGTATGTACCTTTTACTGTACCTTGTTTTCTGCCTCCCTGGTTTGGCTCGGGACTACCGAGGATTTGCCATCTACAGTACCATCGCTCTTCTTCATCATGTTTTTCGTAATCGGCTATGCTGCTTTGTTCTATAAACAAGTTCGTGCCAAATTGCGGACCCAGTCGTTTTTACGTGAATTGGAACGAGCGCACAGGAAAGTGGAGGAGCTAACGATTGCCAATGAACGTCAAAGGATGGCCCGTGATTTACATGATACCCTTGCACAAGGGCTGGCAGGTCTTATCATGCAGCTTGATGCCGTGGATGCGCATTTAGAAAATGATAATAACCATCGTGCCCACGAGATTGTTCAGTTGTCAAAAGCCCAAGCAAAGCGCACGCTTTCAGAAGCGAGAAGCGCAATTGACGACTTGCGTTCGTATTCTGCAGAGGTCATAGATATTTCTAAAGCAGTGAAGGAAGAGGCTGAACATTTCTCACATATAACAGGGATTCGTGTTGTCACTCGGTTATCGATGCCCCATCTGGTGGTGCCGAAGTTGATCTTCGAACATAGCTTACATATCATCCGAGAATGCTTGGCCAATACAGCTAAATATGCTAATGCTACGAATGTAGAAATCGTGGTTGCTGCACGGGAAAAGGAAGTCGAGCTAAACATAACGGATGACGGAATAGGGTTCGATACCAACCTCATCGAGAAACAATCCGGTAGTTATGGTTTAATTGGTTTATATGAACGAACTCGAATTATGGACGGGGAGATCGAAATTGAAAGCGGAAAGCAAGGAACCCAAGTTTCTGTTCGCATCCCATTACAGCAGGAGGAAACCAACGCATGACAATCAAGATTCTTATCGTGGACGACCATTTCGTCGTTCGGGAGGGACTTAAGCTGATCCTGGAAACCAATCAAAGGTACGAGGTAATTGCAGAAGCATCTAACGGTAAGGAAGCGATTCGACGGGTAGATACTTACAATCCGGACATAATTCTATTGGATTTAAACATGCCTGAAATGGGCGGCCTGGATACCATGACAGCGCTCAGAGCTAAAGGAATGGATATACCGATCATTATTTTGACTACATATAACGAGGATGAAATGATGATCCGCGGGCTGGCTTTAGGTGCTAAAGGGTATTTGCTAAAGGACACGGGAAGAGAGATGATATTTCGCTCGATTGATGCAGCGATGCGGGGGGAAACGTTGCTACTTCCGGAGATCAGCGAGAAAGTATTTGCTCACAAGACATCAGAAAAGGCGAAAGAGTCATCCTCCGCGAGGATATCTCTTACAGACAAAGAGCTGATCGTGCTTCAAGCAATTGCCCGTGGCTCTCGAAGTAAAGAGATCGGCTTTGATATGGGCATATCCGAACGGACTGTAAAGACTCATTTAACGAGTATTTACAATAAATTGGGTGTGGATTCGAGGTCGCAGGCCGTCGCCGTCGCGGTAGAGCGTGGAATATTGCATTTATAATCAAACATTTCATAGATTTGCCCGATCGTACACTTGGGTCTTGCCCTTTTGTACGATTTTTTATTTTTCTCCTCCGTTTATGATAGTTGCATGAATACAAATTGGAGGAGAAATGATGAAAAAAAGACTGACAACGATTCTGGCAACTGTTCTCTCACTGACCATGCTCTCCGCTTGCAGCATCACTAATAGCGGGACTTCAACACAGGAGGAAATTCCGAAACCTGAAAATAACGTTGCTTCCGCACAGAATGAGTTTCCGAAACCAATGGGAAGTTATACGGTCGGGCGTACACAGATGGACTTCAAGTACACAGCATCAGACCATTCAGAAAGAGAACTGACAGCATTATTTTTCTATCCGTCCGACAGCAATGAGGGCAAACCAACGGCAGAGTATGCATTTCCGGAGTTTCATTCACTGAGGGATGAGCTTTTGGTTAGATTAGGGGGCACCGCGGGTGGTGAGCAGCTTTTTGATTCCAATTTCAAGACATGGTCTTACGACGATCTGGCCTTGTCTGAAAAGGAAAAACAATATCCGGTTTTATTCTTTGTTCATGGCGCCGGCGCTTACCCACAGCAAGGCACTTTGTTCGCACAAGACCTGGCAAGCGCCGGCTATATTGTGGTATCCATCGGCCATGCCGAAAGTGGCGTGTACAAACTTAAAGATGGACGAACGATGGGTATGTCAGAGAAATTTATGGACGAAGTAACGAAATACGGAATGGAAGCGGCCACCCTAACCCCACCTGAAATTGTGACAGAGAAGCTTGAGGAAGAAGAAGCTATTGAGATTGCTCGCAAATTAACTTCCGCGCCTGAAGCAGTCAAGTTTGCTAACTATGCCGTTTTACAGAGCGAGGATATTCGATATGTTGCAGATAACTTGTACAAAATGAATACAGGTGACATGGAATCTATGTTTAAAGGCAGATTGCAGCTTGATCTCGGTATGGGTGTGTTCGGACATTCTTTTGGAGGAACGACAGCGGCAATTGTTAGCCGTGACGATGACCGATTTGTCGGCGCTGTAAACCTTGACGGTAATATGTTAGGTGCCTTGGATAGTGATTTTAAGAAACCCTTCATGCAGCTCAGCACTGTACTTGCCTATAATACGAATGCATTTCTTCTTGAATCCAACAGCAAGGACACCTACTTTGCCATTATTGATAATGTAGTCCATGGTGACTTCTCCGATTCCTTGTTTACAACTACGGATAAAGCATCCAGAGGAACCCGGGACGCGATGGAACAGCGCAACATTATCACTTCTTATACAAAGGCGTTCTTTGATAAATATATGTTGAAAAAGGATGCGGATATTGATAGCCTTACCTTTGACGGCGTAGAGATGATTAAAAAACCTCAAAAGCCTTAGTATTGATTTGCCTGAATTTCGGGAGGGTTTATCGCGTAATAAAAGGAGAGAACCGGGTGGTCGGATTTAACTGCACGTGATTCAACTCTGATCTTGAAATTAAAATGATAAAGAGACCTTACTTTTGCTTTAAAACGTTAAGGTCTTTTTATCATTTGGGGAAATATATTTCGAATGAGAGAATGATACATAACTTAAAATAGTTCATATTTAATAAGTTTTAATCATTGATTTTTTCAATACTCACAACCGTTCTAATGGGTGGCGAGGGTTCTAGTTGGTCAAAGCCAGTAGTAATTCTTACTCTTTGCCCTACCTCAATTGTTTCATATGTTTCTCTATTGACCAAATAATACGAAGCTTCCTGGTCTTGTGCTAATTCTATAAAATCCTCGAGATTTCCATTTTCCAGGTCTTCCTTACTTACATTTTGAAGAACAAGAAATTTGTACTTGTCATTTTCATCTGTTTTAAATACTACAGTGCCCTCGAAAACTGGATAATTCTCTTTCTCATCCTTGTTAGAACAGCCCGAAAGTATAATCATACTAATGAAGATAAACAATATTATTTTATTCATAATGACCTCCTTGATTTGAAATAAAGTTTTCCCCTTGCTTTTAAGTATACCCTACGTAAAAAAAACAAATTATTACTAAAAGGTAATTCATACGAAAAAAGTATGCAACATGGCATGAGAATTCCTTTAAATAATAAGTCCCTAGAGTAGAAAAAACAAAAAAAGAGGTCACGATGATGGATATCCTAAAATGGATTCAAAGCTGGTATTATGAAAACTGTGACGGTGATTGGGAGCATTTATACGGTGTGCGAATTGATACGGTGGATAATCCTGGTTGGTCTGTCGAAATCGATTTGACGGATACCTATTTAGAAGATGTGCCATTTGATTCGATTGAAGAAGAGAGAAATGACGAAGATTGGTTCTACTGTATCGTGAGAGATGGAGTGTTTCACAGTGCAGGGGGAGCAAAAAATTTAGAAGAAATGCTTAATTGCTTCAAAAATTGGGCTTCAAGTTTGGATAGAAGTTAATAATGCACTAACCATCGGGAGTAATCTAAGGAGCGAACCAGATGTATCTAAAAGGATTCAATTTGGATTTACCGTATATTGTAGATGATGAAAATATTGAATCTATAATGAAAAAACAAAAATGTGAGTACAACGAAGCAACAAAATTAGATTATGCGTTGAATTGGAAATGGAAAAGACGCTCTTTTAGTTTGGAAACTCGCTGTATTACAGCGATGTATGAACGTCTGTTGGGGAAATACAAAACGAAAGATTGTTGGAAAGTCCTAATAGAGTGTGTAGAAAACATTACGGATGAACGTATTGTTAACGATTCTGGTGTGTGTTCGGTACCGATCCAATTTAGTTTGAATGACTTTAGTGCAAAAAATGAGTTGGAGAAAAAAAAGGCTACGCTTCGCCTGCTAATGGAAGGCATAGAGAAACTTGCTCTACGTAATAATTGGGATATTGATCCATTTAGGGAGATAGCTTTGCAAATAGAGGAGTTAGATTATGTAAATGAATGGACTTGGAAAATAGACGTGAAGAGTCCTAATAAGAAGTACAATGCTAGAGTCATTTGTCATCATAATGTAGATAGCATGGATATATTCCTATCTATTTTACAACGTGATGGTACGCAAGTACATTTAGAGAAGGTCATATCAGAACAACCAGATGAATTTGCCTATGCTGAACATCTAGGTGAACTTACATGGGTATCTGATTTTGAAGTTGCTTTAATTAATAAAACAGGTACTAAAAAATTTTCTACAAAACTAAAACATTAATTATTTTGCCTCTAGAAAACATTGTCCACCTGGTGTCATGGTCTCTTTTATTATTAGGCATGCATTTACCTTGAGGTTTTTATTCCTCTCGTATAAATGACATGCCCGTTTTTATTTTGCTTTAAATCCCCTTGTGATTTTGCGTCTGTTGGTGTCTGGGCATGTCCCTGAGTAATCAGGAGCATCTGCTCCATCTGCAACTAGCCTGTTATCTAAAGCAGACATATCGTTCATCGTGATGTTCACAAATCAACTTACTTGAGATCAAGATTCAAACGTGTTACCGACATAATGAAAAGAGTGAATATGCGTTTTGGTGAGATCAATCACGTTTTTGATAAATGCCTCACGTGATTCACGATATCCGCTTAATATCCAATTGTTTAATAGTCCAAAAAAACCGTAGGCGGTATAGTACTTGAAATAGTCCATGTTCACTGGGGAGTTGTTGATCGTCTCAAAGACAAATTGCTCCTGATAGATTTTGAGTATGGTTTGTGGAAAGCCTGTATGTAAACCGGGTAACGTATCATCGTATTGAATCAGTTCGAAGAAATCACGGTGCTCGTAAATATAATCCACGATTTGAAAAGATTCGGCATCCAGCTTGTTTGTTGAAACCTTTTGACCGTGCCAATAAGGTTTGCCTACTGCGCCCCTCAATCCTTCGAGTGTCATAATTAACAACTCTTCAGCGAGAATATATTTATCCTGGTAGTGTAAATAAAACGTGCTGCGATTATAACCGGCCTGATCAACGATGTCTTTGACAGAAACACCATGGAAGCCTTTCTTCTTAATGAGCTGAATCAGAGCAGTTTTTAGGTGCTCCTTGGTTCGATTACGATGTTGAGATGTCACAATAAGTTCATTATTCATTCAAAAAAACTCCTATAAATATAGACATAGTTTTATAAAGTGTCTACGAGGTAGACACTTGGTCACATCTTAATGATTGGATTGTTACAATTTTAAGCATAGAATTAGTTTTGTAAACATCATATAGCACTATTTATATAGGCGCTATTCAAAATATTATACTGGGGGATTTATTCATGGGCAAACTTCAAGATAAAGTTGCAGTCATCACAGGAGGAGCATCCGGGATTGGTGCAGCGACAGCTCGCTTATTCGTTTCCGAAGGAGCTAAAGTGGTCTTGGTGGATCTGAATGAAGAAAAAGGTAAGGCGTTTGAGCAGGAACTGAAAGCGCTTAAAGCAGAGGCTCTCTTTATTAAAGCAAACATAACAAGTGAAGAAGAGGTTTCTGAGATTTTCAAACAAACCGTAGAAGCATTTGGTCAAGTCGATATCGTATTCAACAATGCGGGAATCGGACGTGTTCATCCTACGCATGAGCTTGATTATACCGAATGGCGCAATACAGTCAATGTTGACCTGGACGGCGTATTCTTGGTTGCACGTGAAGCGATTCGCGAAATGCTCAAAATTGGTGGAGGTACAATCGTCAACACGGCTTCCATGTACGGATGGGTTGGTTCACCTGGCTCTGCAGCCTACAATGCAGCTAAAGGCGGCGTTGTGAACCTGACTCGTTCGCTCGCGTTGGAGTATGCTGAGCAGAATATTCGGGTGAACTCCCTTTGCCCAGGCTTTATCGATACACCGATTATCCCGGAAGAGAGCAAACAAGCACTTTCAGCGGCAACACCAATGAAACGTCTGGGTCAAGCAGATGAGATGGCAAAAGCCGTTCTGTTCCTGGCTAGCGACGATTCTTCATATATGACAGGAAATAGTCTCATCATAGACGGAGGATACACCGCTCAATAAGTGCAGCAATTATCGAAGCACACAAAGAACATATTTCCATTAAAAGTCGCTATTCTAGCGGCTTTTTTTATTGTATTGGTATAAGAGCAGTTCCCAATTCAAGGACAACTAGCAAACAGCGAGGTTAGCTATTCATAATAGATGGCCTCATAAGGAAACTCTAACTTATTCAAGCGATATTCTTTGGGCGACATGGACATATATTGCCGAAAAACTTTGCCGAAATAGCTGGGACTCTCAAACCCGCATTGTTGACCAATCTGAGAAATCGGAAGTTCCGTTGTGCGGAGTAGTCGGATTGCAACCTCAATGCGTCTGTCTTTAAGATAGGCTAGCGGTGATGTTTTCTCGGATTTCTGAAATAACCTGCACAAGTAGTGTTTATTGATATCGCAATGGCTGGCTAGAAGATCCAACGTCAATGGAGATGCATAATTCTCTCGGATGAACTTTTTACATTTCTCAATCGTTGTTATGGATAGGGCACCGATATCCTTCTCCGCATCCCGACTCGTCTGTACCAGGATAAGCAACCACCGATAGATTTGCATGGACAAGCGATACTTGTCCGTAACCTTCTCTTGATGAATCAAATGGATAATTTGCCATAACTCTTGAATCAAGGGAGAGTCCGCGTTTCGTCGAATGACATGTCCCTCATTATCATGCATCATATCCCAAATTCGGTTAGCTTCATCCCCGCGAATGTTGATCCATATAAATTCCCATGGTTCGTTGTTCTCTTGTTTATAGTAATAGCAATGTTCTCCTGCAATTTTGACAAGTAGGGCATTTCCCTTCGGTAAAGGGAGCGTTTGATTGTCAATATCCAGATAACCCTGGCCATTAAGTGTGTATTGAAAAACGACATGCCCCGGGTCCGGTCTATCATCACTTGGACAACGATATTCCTCGCTAGAGACGATCTGCCATCCAATAGAGTCCAGTGTCATGATTGATGTATCGTCATTACGAAAAGCATAAGAAACCGTATGAACCATCGTTTCATCTCCTTCCTAAAAAAGTCAATTATCTTATATAATACGTCACATTTTTTAGATTGTCTGTCTTTTTTTAGACCTGTAAGATAAATGTAAGCGGTAACATAAAGAGGAGGTGGCTGTAAATTGTGTTCATATGACAACAAGCTGGGCAGGATCGAACTGATGATTCTAAAAATGAATTTTTAGATAAGGGGGAGTTAATCGAATGATCCGAAGAACTGTTTCCATCCAAAAATCGATGTTTGTATCTTTTTTAGCACTCCTTATGGTTATTTCACTGGCTGTTCCTCCGGCGCCGATACGTGCAGAGTCATCAAGCAGCCTGCCGGGTCGCCAAGCAGAGTATCTTAACCGGGGATTGGTTGCGGTTCTTGTAGACAACGGCGTTTTTTTAAGCTGGAGGTATTTAAACAACGATCCAGATGATATCGCTTTTAATATATATAAAAATGGAACCAAAGTGAACGCATCGCCCATAAGCGATGTGACCAACTATGTGGACACCACTGGTTTCGACAGCTCGCAATATCAGATCTCCACCGTTATTGCAGGCAAAGAGCAAATGCAACCGGAGGTTGTATCGGTCTGGCATAACGATTATCTGCCTATTCCGCTCGATAAACCGGCCGATGGCCGGACTAAGGATGGTGGAACTTACTCCTATTATGCAGGAGATGCTTCCGTAGCTGACTTGGATGGGGACGGCGAATATGAAATTGTCTTCCTGTGGAGTCCGAGCAATTCCAAGGACAATTCGCAGGCAGGTTATACCGGCAATGTGTATATCGATGCTATCAAACTGGATGGCACCAAGCTGTGGAGAATTGACCTGGGAGTCAACATCCGCGCCGGAGCGCATTATACGCAGTTAATGGTGTATGACCTGGATGGCAACGGAAAGGCAGAGGTTGTTGTCAAGACCGCGGACGGCACGAAGGATGGCCAAGGCACAGTCATTGGTGATGGCACGAAGGATTATCGCAACGACGGCGGATACATACTGTCAGGTCCAGAATATCTCACGCTGTTTAACGGTGAGACTGGCGCGGCTGTATCCACCGTGAATTATGATCCGCCAAGAGGCAACGTCAACGATTGGGGTGACGGCTATGGCAACCGTGTAGATCGGTTTCTTGGCGCGATTGCTTATCTGGACGGTACGAAGCCAAGTGTTGTGATGAGCCGGGGGTATTATACCCGCACAGTGCTTGTTGCTTATGATTATGTTGGCGGGGAACTCGTCAAACGCTGGACGTTCGACACAAACGAAGCAGGATCACAATATCAATCACAGGGCAACCATAATCTAAGTGTGCTGGATGTCGACAAGGACGGCAAGGACGAAATTATGTTTGGCGCCTTGGCCATTGATGATGACGGCAGCTTGCTGTACAGCACTGGACTCGGCCACGGTGACGCCATGCACGCCGGCCAGCTCGATCCGAACCGGGAGGGCTATCAGGTCGTAAGCGTGCATGAACATTCGGATGCAGCATACGGACTGGAGATGCGCAATGCAGCAACAGGTGAAATCCTCTGGGGTGAGAAAACAGGTTTTGACACCGGTCGCGGGATGTCGGCGGACATTGACCCGAACTATCCAGGTTACGAATCATGGGCCACGACCGTTACCAACGGGCAAAGTGTACCTGTAACCAATACCTATTCAGCAGCAGGAGAGGCTATCTACACTGTGGACGAAGGGCCCAAAACCGCCAATTTCGCCATCTGGTGGGATGGCGATCTTCAGCGGGAGCTGTTGGACCATGAGTGGGATAATGGCACAGCCAAAGGAATTCCGCTCATCTATAAGTGGGATTACCAAAACAAAAAGCTGAATGAAATCTTCCGGGCGACCGGTACGTTAACGAACAACCATACCAAAGGCAATCCGGCACTTCAGGCGGACATTCTGGGCGACTGGCGTGAGGAGCTTCTGCTGCGGAGCGAAGATAGTTCGGAGTATCGTCTCTACACAACGACCATTCCTTCAGACTATCGCATCCCTACGCTGATGCAGGATCCTGTGTATCGACTTGGCGTAGCCTGGCAAAATGTAGCCTACAACCAGCCGCCTCATACCGGCTTTTATCTTGGAGCGGAAGCTACAGCATTCCCTAAAGCCGATCTGGCGCTGACTCGCGAAGCTGAAATGCTGGAGCCGGTCTACCGATTTAATTTCGGTACAGAGACTGTATCAGGAAGTACGAACATACAGGATACGCTCTACGCACAAGATCCGGGATACGGCTTCAAGGATACAAGTGGTGTTACGGTAGGGGCAAATCAGGTCTCGGTCGCTACAGGTACGACATTTGCTGTTGACCTGCCAAATGCAAACTATAAGGTGACGCTGCGATTGGGCAATGATGCAAATGACTCGAACGTTGGAGTCAAATCCGAATTCGTCCAGAAGCTTGCCTTAACCAATGTGACAGCAGGAGCACCACTGGAGTATTCCTATGATGTTGCATTGGTGGATGGACAGCTTGATCTTCTCTTCACGGGTACAGCCATAGACATCCAAGACGTCATCATCGAGAAATACCCAGAGAAAGCGGCTGGTGCGGCAACAACGATCTATATGGCTGGTGATTCAACCATGCAATCTTACAGTGAAGCGCAGGCTCCTCAAGAAGGATGGGGCCAACAGTTCGGACGTTATTTCTCCAATGGGGCAGTCGTCGTGAACGATGCGATCGGTGGCCGAAGCAGTAAATCGTTTATGGTAGACGGTCGTCTCGATACGACCCTGCAGCGAATTAAGCCGGGGGACTTCTTCTTCATTTCCTTTGGTCATAACGACGCGAGTGCAGGGATACCGGACCGTTACGCATCACCAGAGGACTATAAGATTTACTTGGCTCGTTATGTAAATGGTGCCAAACAGCGCGGCGCTACACCGGTATTGCTCACTCCGGTTGGACGCAGAGATTTCAACACGGTGACTCAAGAATTCAACGTCAGCTTCCCGGCATACGTTCAGGCTGCCAAAGAAGTGGCGAAGGAGCAGGACGTGCCGCTGATTGATCTCAGCAAGTTGAGTATTGCTTACTACGATAAAATTGGAAATACAGCTACGGAAAAAGTGTTCCTATATGCTAATCCGGGTGAATATCCAAAATACCCGAATGGGATCAACGATAATACGCATTTCAGCAGCTATGGTGCACAGAAAATTGCCGGACTCGTTGCTGGTGCAGTCAAAGACATGGAGCTGAGCATTTCATCACTGGTCATCGACCCGGATATTTCCGAGCCAGAACCAGAACCGGAAGCCCAGCTATATGAGGAGGACTTTGAAGGCGACGCTGCCAACTACCAGTATGCGATGGTCAATGCCACGGGTATTGCAGGAACCATGACGGGAACCGTTGTTGAACAGTCTGGAAATAAGGTACTGTCCGTCGCGGGTTCCGGATCGGGCAATCGGGCCAAGGTATTCCGTCTGTTCGATGCCGTAAACGGCGATCAGGTGAACGTGAACTTTGACTGGCAATCCGGTAATGTGAGTGCCTATCCATCAGAAGGTCATCTCACAATACAGGATTCTAACGAAAACGCCCTGTTCACGCTGTATACCAAGACCGGAAGCACCAAAATTCATTATTTTGTCGGTGCATATAACCCAGACTACGGCACAGGGGATACAGCCATACCCGAAGGGGGAACGGCTACAGATATTTCCAAGAACCAGTGGGTCAATGTGGATGCAACCGTTAATTTTGCCGAGAAGACATTGGATCTGACATTAACGAACCTAGCCGATCCGACAGTTACCCAAACGATTGCAGATATCTCGCTGAGTTCCGCCGCATATGCGGACAACGTCAGATCCATGCGGTTCCTGGGAACAAGAAAAGGCGGTGGAGGCACGTTGAACTGGGCTACCCAGATCGACAACGTGCGTATTGAAGGCACTCAGCTCTCTTCAGAGAGTGGCGATCAGACGGCCTTAATCGCTCTGTACGATGAGATTAAAGCACTGAATCTGTCGGATTATACAGATGCATCGAAGGCCGTGGTGAACCGGGCTTTGGCAGCTGCGGAAGCTATATTCAATACGGAAGCTACCCAAGCTCAAGTTGACCATACGTTTAACATGCTAACTGTTGCGAAGGATTCATTGACAAGTGAACCGAGCGAAGAGACAAGTGAATACAAATTTGACTTTGGTGCCGGCAGCGCAGCCGACGGATACATCAAGGTAGATGCCAAAAGAGCGTACATTGAAGGCAACGGGTACGGTTTTGCCGATACTGCACTCACCAAAGATGAGAACCGGGAAACCGGAGATTTGCTCAAGGAAGATTTCACACGAGTAAACGGTACCTCTTTCCTGGTGGAAATGGAGCCGGCGAATTACCGGGTAACGATGACCATCGGGGATGCGGAGGAATTGACCAGCGCAAATGTCGTTGTAGAACAGATGACAAAGCTGCCGCTTACAAGCATTGCCAAGGGCGAATTCAAAGAAATCACGTATGACATTGCCCTGATCGATGGGGTCTTTAACTTCAATCTCACCGGAAATGCACCGAAGATCAATGCGCTGAAGCTGGAGCGTTTGCCAGATCACAGTGCAAGCGATAAACCTGTTATTTATTTGGCCAGCGATTCCACTGTGGCCAATTACGCGGAGAACTACCGTCCGCAAGCGGGCTGGGGAGAAACGTTAGGTGGATTTTTTGATCCAAATGAAGTCAGTATTGATAACCGGGCAGTTGGAGGTTTGAGCAGCAAAACCTTCCTGGTCGGTGGATATCTCAACGATATTTTACTCGACATTCAAGAAGGCGATTATCTGTTCATGCAGTGGTCTCATAATGATTCCACACCTTCACGTCCAGAGCGTTATCTTACGCCTGAGCAATTTAAGGTATATCTGAAAGAATACATTAACGGTGCTCTGCAGAGAGGGGCAATTCCAGTTCTGGTCACGCCAGTGAATCGTCGTGATTTTACCGGAGAGGTGCTAAATAAAAGCTTCCCGGAATACGTACAGGCGATGAAAGAAACGGCGCAGGAAACGGAAACGCTTATCATCGATCTGAACCAAGCCAGTTGGGAGCATTTCCAGGAGCTTGGCACAGAAGGAACCAAATCGATATTCATGTGGGTAGGCACAACGGAAGACAATACACATTTGCAAATGAACGGTGCAATCAAGGTGTCTGAACTCGTAGCACGCCTTGTGAAGGAATTGAATATACCTTTATCTGATTTTGTTACGTTGGAAGGAGAATCTCCGGAGCAGGAGGCCCCGCATACTACGGCAACTGTGGAAGGAGAATTGCAGAACGGCTGGTATACTTCTCCGGCACAAGTAACCTTCACAGCAAGCGATGAAGATTCCGATATTGAAGGGACCTATTATCAAATTAATGGTGGCGAAACGGTAAGTGGTACACAGTTGACTCTAACTGAAGAAGGTACACATACCATCACCTACTGGAGTGTCGATGTCGACGGTAACAAAGAGAGTGAACAGTCTTTGTCCATATCCATTGATCTCGTACCTCCAACCATTGAAATTCATGGTCAAACCGAGTACACCATTGATCAGCAGGTGGAAATTGGCTATACAGCCTCCGATTCGGTATCCGGTGTAGAAGAACCAGAGGGTGTGCTTCTCGACACTCCTGCGTATACATTGGAACCCGGACTGAACCAGGTTACGGCAACCGTCTCCGATTTGGCTGGGTGGGAACAGACGGTAGAATATAGTTTTGCAGTTATTACTACATTCGACAGCCTGATTAATCTGACCAACACCTTTGCTGATGAATCGATCGATCCTAATGCCAGCATTCTTGCTGATCAGCTCACAAACACGTTACAGCAGGCCAAACAGGCAGCAAACGATCGTGAAGGAGCAAAAGCGCGTCAATTGCTTGCAGCCTACGCTAATGACGTTCAAGCAGTTAGAGGAACCGTATTTACGGATGAGCAGACAAGTGTGCTGATTAAGTGGGAGGAATGGCTCCATCAGACAACGCCACTTGCAAACGGTGCCCCAGGTACTCCGGTGTTATCTGATAATAATGGTTACGTCACGGGGCTCAAAGACGGAGACTATACAATCACTATGAATCTGTGGTGGGGGAATAACGGCAATCAGTTCAAGCTGTATGAGAATGGTGAATTGATTAAAGAAATTTCTCTGGTCGATCAATCCCCGTCCGCCCAATCTGTTCAAGTTGATATTACTGGAAAGAAAAATGGCACCTATATCTATACTGGAGAATTGATCAATGCACTGGGTTCAACCATGAGTGTTCCACTGACAGTCATCGTCACGGATGCTTCCCCGGGGCAAGCTGTTCTGTCGAACGACAACTGGGATGGTGACGGCAACTATAATGTCACCATGAATCTGTGGTGGGGAACAAACGCAACCGAATACGAACTTTACGAAAATGGAGTATTGATTGACACACAATCGCTGCAATCTCATTCTCCTGTTGCACAGTCTGCGGTTACCTCAATCTCTGGAAGGGTACCTGGAATCTACGAGTATGAAGCTGTACTTCGTAATTCTTCAGGGGAAACCAGATCACACAAATTAAATGTGACGGTACGAGAGTAGACTGAAATGTTCGAGCATTCCATTAACAAGAAGTGATACAACTGAAGTAAGGTACGCATACAAAAGTGCTATTCCTCATCATTTTGAGGAGTAGCACTTTTTATATGCGCACAGTATGAAAGCGTTTGACTTATTTGAATATCAATCTATAATGATGAAAGGAAATTGGACTTGGACGAGGCCTATGGAGAAAACGATAACCGGCATAGCTGTATGTATATCCATAGCAAGCTTCCATACGCAGGAGGCTTGCTGTTTCATTTTCAGAAGGAGAATAGGTTCCCATGACACTTAAAAAAAGAATATTTTTACTGTTCTTTCTCAGTGCGTTTATCCCCTTTATCAGTATATTTGCGATTTCTTATTATACGATCGACTCCATTTTCGCAAATAAGATCGATGATGGTATCCGTAGCAATTTACAGCAGGTGACATCCTCATTGGAGAATTCCATCACCAATCTGAATCATGTGACGCAACAATTATCTTACAGGGGTACTTTAGGCAAAAGAATGGATGAATTCTTGAATCCGTCCTCCGATATCTTCGAACTGATTGAGGCCAGGGACGAATTAAAAAACGAGTTAAGTGTTGTGACCTTCACCAATCCTAATATCGGATTGACCCTATATTACTTTCAAAAAGAAGGTACTACTCAGTTCGGCAACTTTCCGATCAAGGATCGTTTCTCTCCTGAGTCTCTGCCTGTGCTCTTCCAAACCTATGGCATTAAGTACTATGGCCCCCATATGAGTATGAACCGATTTGATGATCAACTCGTTCTGTCTGCTATGCGCAAAGTGCAACTATCCGAGAGGAACGACGTGTTCATTTACGTAGAATCAGGCTTTCGCCTCACTCAAGATATCTTGGGTTACAATCAATACAACGGCGCATTATCTCATCTCATCCTGGATGGTGAAGGCAACATTGTGTACAGCGAAATACCGGAAGCCATGAAGGTAGGGGAGAATTTCACCAGCTTAACGGTCGATCCTGCCAAGGACGGAATATCCCGCGGGTATCACTGGTTCAAGGAGGATTCCTCACAGAAATGGAGTGTCGTATCGGTCATTTCGCAGTCTCAATATCAACAGGAGAAAAACCAGTGGTTGCTTCAAATTTTGCTGGTCGCTTTATTTTTCCTCGGCTTTACCGTGTTTCTCGCTTGGCTCCTGTGGAAGATGGTGTACAAACCACTCGGTCTGTTCCATTCGGAGATCAATGGAATGTCCAAAAATCCACAAACAAAAGGGAGCCGAGCTCGCACTCAGATTCCCGAATTTGATTTTCTGTTGGGTGAATTTTCGAACATGCAGCATCAGATTGGTGACCTCTTCAAGGAAGTACAGCAGAAAGAGAAGATTCGTGCAGACCTGGAAGTGGAAAAGCTGCTCTATCAGATCAACCCGCACTTTCTGATGAATACGCTCGATACGGTGCACTGGCTGGCCGTCATGAACGGACAAGGGGAGATCGACAAGCTGGTACAATCGTTGAACAAGCTGCTCTATTACAATCTAGGCAAATTAGGGCAAGTATCCACCATGGAAGAGGAGATCGATGCGTTAAGACAGTATCTGATTTTGCAGCAAATTCGCTATGACTTTGAATTTGACGTCCGCATTACTGCAGATGAACAAGTGCTTCAAATTGCTGTGCCCCGCTTTATTCTGCAACCGCTGGTTGAAAATTCGTTATATCATGGATTAAGTGACGAAGGTTTTATTCAGATTGAAGTGACATGCACTTCAACGTTGAACATTATGATACAAGATAATGGTGCAGGTATGACTGAGGAAACCATTCATAATCTGCTGAACAATCGTGAAGCTGAACAACAAAAAGTAGGGATGGGCATCGGACTCAATTACGTTCACCGCATGTTGAAAGCACAGTACGGGGACCAAGCACAACTGGTGATTGAGAGTGAATTGGGAACAGGGACAAGCATACTGCTCGTATTGCCTATTAAAGGAGAAGATATCTCGGCATGATTAAGGTATTGATTGTAGATGATGATAAGCTGGTACGCAAAGGTATTAGCTCTGCGATGCCATGGAACGAGTTCGACATGGAGGTTGTAGGGGAAGCAAGCAACGGGGCGAAAGCACTGGATTTTCTGAAAACCCAACCGGTCGATCTGATGCTAACGGATCTTGCGATGCCCGTCATGTCAGGGATCGAACTGATGCGAGCTGCGAGGCAGCTCTATCCCGAACTTCATATCGTTGTGTTAACACTGCATCAGGATTTCGATTATATCCAGGAAGCACTAAGACTCGGAGCCATCGATTATATAGCCAAAGTGCAGCTGGAGAAAGAGCAATTCGAACATGTTCTGCAACGAATTCATACCCGAATTAACGGGTTGACAAGCACCATAAGAAAGATGCCTTCGCTGGATGAAATCAATGTCCATTATCGAAATGTGTATGCACTTGTTTCACAGGAGCGGAAATCAGAGCATAAGTGGCCAACGGAGTTAACTGCGCATGAAGATGAGATAAGGTGGGAGGTTGAGCGTAATAGCTGCATGTGGGCTGCACCCCCGTCCGAAGAGGATCAACTATTTCATCAATTGAAGGAATGCCTGCATCAAGTTCCCCAGTGTACGTTGTTAGTTTTGTCTGATGTACAAGAGCGAACATGGTCGCAAATCAAAAACTGGATTATGAGTTATACAGAGTCGTCTTTATTCTATGTTTACAACCCCAATAACCAAGTCATTACCATTTCCATGAATGAGGAAGATACATGTTCAAATGAACCGCAAGATGAGGACCTTGACCGGATTAAACAAAGTTGGTTCCAAACCCCATGGACCCACCATGAGAGTTACTATAACCAACTCATTGACCAGTTTATATCCTTACGATTACATAAAGGTCAGTTGATGGGATTGCTGTACTCAATCGTGATGGAATGGAACCGTATTTTTGCCCAAACTACGCTTGGAAGAATCGCGATGATCCATTCTTTCGAGTCTTGGTACGAGGTTGAAGAATGGATCAAACAGACTGCTGCAAGCATTCGAAAGGCTGATGAACAGACTTCGTACTCACAGGAAATCATCGATGCCGTGAAAAAAGCGGTGATGATCGTGCAGCAGGATTTGGAGCAGGCCTATACAGCTTCAGGTCTCTCCCAACAACTCAATATCAGCCGAAGTTATTTCAGTCAATGTTTCAAAGATTTGATGGGGAAAACCTTTAATGAGTACTCCCGCTTCATCCGGGTAGAGAAATCCAAAGAGTACTTGCTCAATACGAATAATACGATTTTCTGGATTGCGGAGCGAGTGGGTTATTCGGATGAAAAATATTTCAGCCGGATTTTCCGCGAACTGACAGGTCTTCTGCCAAGCGAATATCGGCAGCTAGGTAGAGGAAATAAATAGCCGACAGTCTCCTGTTTTAGGAGCTGCCGGCTTTTGTTTTTTGATCGAGAAGAGGGGTAGATAGACAAATGTTGGTCAGTAGGTAGGGTAAATGATCACAAGTTAACCATACTTCATAATACGGACTGAAAACTGTAACCATTTCTCTATCCAAACGGACGTGTAATCCCTATCTCGATTGGCCTTCACTTCATTTTATAATGAAAGCGCAAACAAATATATTGAACATCAGAATAAAGGGGAATCGAACTAGATGAGAACAAAATGGTCTATGAAAAGCAAGCGGATGACAAAGCGTCTGGCCGTGCTGTCCATGTCCGCCTTGATGGTTGCAGCCCTAGCGGCATGTGGAGACTCTTCCAATCCTCCTACTGCAGAGGAAGCAGGCAAATATGAGGTAACGCCGGGAGATCCGTTCAGTGCCTATAAAGACGAAATCACCGTAACCATGGGACGGGTAACCACAGCCAACCCAAAACTGCCGGCTGGTGATACCTATGAGAACAACGCATATACTCGGCTGGTCAAAGACACGTTTAACGCTCAGATTACAGATCAATTTGAAGCCAATGGTGAAGATTATAGTCGTCAAGTATCGCTTGCCATTGCATCCGGGGAATTGCCTGACATGATGCGTGTTGATTCCAAAGATGAACTGAAAGAACTGGTGGATAACGATCTGATTGAGGATCTGACGTCCATTTACGATCAATATGCTACGGATAACATCAAGCAGATGTACGATTCCTATGATGGACGTGCATTAGAAAATGCAACGATTGATGGACGTTTGATGGGACTTCCGGCGACTTCCCTGGATTCCGCACCAACGATGGTTTGGGTTCGTCAAGATTGGCTGGATCTGCTGGGGATTCAACTGGATGCAGACGGAGACGGTGCCCTTTCACTGGATGAAGTGGAGAAAACAGCGCTGGAATTCCTGAAAAGAGATCCTGGCCAATCCGGGAACCCGGTAGGTATTCCATTTGTGAACACGATGAATACAACAGATTATAATGGATCTGCTTATACGATGCTGGGTGTGGCCTCAACCGAGGGAGCTTTCCCGCAATATTGGATGAATGGTGAAGACGGCAAAATCGTGTATGGTTCCACGACAGAAGAAACGAAGAAAATGCTGGGCACCATGGCAGATTGGTTCAAGAATGGCATCATTGACCCGCAATTCGGAACCCGCACGTTTGATGATATTACCGCACTCTACGCCAATGGCCAAAGCGGTATTGCCTTTGGACCGTGGCATATCCCTGACTGGGGACTGATCAGTGCAAAACAGATGGATAAAAATGCGAAATTTTCGGCTTATACGCTGGAGGATGCAAACGGCAAGGTCAACGTGGCGCATGCCAACCCATCCAATCAGTTTATCGTGGTGAGAAAGGGATATGAACACCCTGAACTGGCGGTTAAGATTGTAAACCTGTTCTACGATAAATTGGCAAATGATAAAAATGCCGCAGCAACCATGCCGGAAGCTGCCAAGTATCAGGAGACCGGGGTAGACGGTTCAACGAGACCGTTTAATATCGAAGTCAATTCGGCTACATCGCTACTGGATGATTACTCTGACGTTGTTCGCGGGATTAAAGGAGAGATCAGCCTGGATGAGGTTCGCACTACAGAATCGAAGAACAATATCGGAAGCATCAAAACCTATTTGAGCGACATGGATACGGATGATGTGACTGCTTGGTCCAAATATCATTCGCGGATCAACGGAGTGGGACTAATCGACAAACTGACACAAGAAAACAAATTTGTCTGGATGACACCTGCTTTCTCTGGCACTACACCAAGCATGAAACAGACGTGGGCCAATCTGACAAAGTTGGAGCAGGAGTCGTTTATCAAAATCGTAACGGGTTCAGAACCGCTCGATTATTTCGAAACATTCGTGAGTAACTGGAAGAAACAGGGTGGTGATCAAGTCATTCAGGAAATTGAAGACGAGATCGCATCGAAAAAATAAACATCCATGAACAGTAGCAGGGCTGCGATACGCAGCCTTTCTTCAGAAAAGGGGTTCATCCATGAAACAGGGGAATTGGAAAGCGCGAGGGCGGCTCGGCCCAGGTGCCATGTACCATATGATGATGCTTCCGGGCATTTTGTTTTTGCTTGTATTCAGCTATGTTCCAATGGTCGGCATCATTACGGCGTTTCAGGACTATATACCGGCCAAGGGCATGTTTGGCTCCGAATTTGTAGGCCTGAAGCATTTTATGTATATGTTCAAGCTGCCGGATATCGCGCAGGTCGTCAGCAATACGTTGGTGATTGCGATTGGCAAGATTCTGCTCGGAACGATGATGGCCATCATTTTTTCTGTTTTATTAAATGAAATTCGTATCAAATACGTTAAAAAATCTGTGCAGACGATTGTTTATCTGCCGCACTTTCTATCCTGGGTTGTACTGGCATCGGTTGTTGTCAACATGTTCAGTTTGGATGGCATTGTGAATCAAATGTTGGCGTTCTTTGGCCTCGAAAATATTAATTTCCTTGGCAGCAACACCTGGTTCCAGCCACTGATTATAGGAACAGACGTATGGAAAGAGTTTGGTTACAGTTCCATCGTTTATCTGGCTGCGATTACGTCCATTGACCCCGGTCTGTATGAAGCCGCAGGCATGGATGGAGCCAGTTGGTGGAGAAAAGTGTGGCATATTACATTGCCAGGCATGTTACCTATTATTCTGCTCATGGGTGTAATGAGCCTGACCAACATTTTGAGCGCCGGTTTCGACCAAGTCTATAATCTGTATAACCCGGTTGTCTACGAGTCAGGCGACATTCTGGATACTTATGTCTATCGGATCGGTCTCGTTGGGCGACAGTATAGCTTCGGTACAGCTGTTGGTTTGTTCAAGTCCGTAATCGGCATTGTTTTGCTCTTGTCTGCCAACCAGTTGGCCAAAAAATATACGGATCGAAAAATATTCTAAGGAGGCCAAACCTGTGTCCTATTCTGCAAACTTCAAAGATCGAATTGGCCGGTTTGCCATCTATGCCATCGTCATCATGCTGGCATTGGTCTGCCTTCTTCCGTTATGGAATATCGTCGCCATTTCATTCAGCAGCAGCGAGGCAGTATCCGCGAACGCAGTAGGTCTCGTTCCGGTCAATTTTACAATAGCGGCTTATAGCAAAATTATTGATGATGCACAGTTCTGGCGTTCCTTTGGCATATCTGTTCTACGTGTCGCACTTACCCTTGTGCTTAACATGATTTTGATTATTTTGATGGCTTATCCGCTATCCAAATCGAAGAGGGATTTCAAAGGCAGAAACATTTATATGAATATCATGATTTTTGCCATGTTGTTCAGCGGAGGCATGATTCCGAGTTACCTGCTGATCAAAAACCTGGACATGCTGAATACGATATGGGCACTTGTTCTGCCAGGCGCTGTCCCCATATTCAGTGTCATTCTCGTGATGAATTTCTTCTCCGCTGTACCTAAAGCGCTTGAAGAGGCAGCATTCATCGATGGAGCAAATCCCATTCAGGTCTTGTTCAAAGTGTATGTCCCTGTGTCCATTCCTGCGCTGGCGACAGTCGCCTTGTTCAGTATCGTGGGTACATGGAATGACTTCTTCAGTGGTTTGATCTATATGACCAAAGTTAGCAACTACCCGCTAATGACCTATATTCAGTCCCTTAACGTGAATATTGCCGATTTGCTTCAAGCCGGCACGAATTCCAGCGAACTCAGTAATCTGACTGAAATATCGAACAAAAACCTGAATGCAGCCAAAATCGTAGTCGCTGTTATCCCGCTATTGCTGATTTATCCCTTGCTGCAAAAATACTTTGTGACGGGCATTGTCGTAGGATCGGTCAAAGAATAACCTTAGAAAGGTTGAATGGAACATGGAAAATAAAAAATGGTGGAAAGAAACCGTTGTATATCAAATATATCCACGTAGCTTTCAAGATCGAAACGGTGATGGAATCGGAGACTTGGAGGGCATAGTGTCCCGATTGGATTATTTGCAGCAACTCGGCATTGGTGCGATCTGGTTATCACCCGTGTGCAAGTCTCCTCAAGATGATTTTGGATATGATATTTCAGATTATCAGGACATCGATCTGATGTTTGGGTCTTTGGAAGATATGGAAACATTAATTCAGGAGGCCGGGAAACGAGACATTCGAATCATTATGGATTTGGTGTTGAACCATACCTCGGATGAACACTCCTGGTTTCAAGAAGCCAAAAAAGGTAAAGACAATCCGTACCATGACTACTACGTCTGGAGAGATGGTGTTGAAGGAACACCTCCAAACGACCTGGGGTCCACCTTTGGTGGTTCAGCCTGGGAATGGGTGCCTGAGATCGGGCAATATTACTTACATCTATTTTCCGTAAAACAGCCAGATCTCAACTGGGAAAACCCCAAAGTCCGGCAGGAGATATACAACATGATTAACTGGTGGATCGACAAGGGTGTGGGTGGTTTTCGCCTTGACGTGATCGACTTAATCGGTAAAGAACCGGATTTGAAGATTACGGGAAACGGACCTAATCTGCATAAATATATCAGGGAACTGAGCAAGGAGACGTTTCAAAAAGCGGAAGACCTGCTAACCGTTGGAGAAACATGGGGCGCCACTCCGGAAATCGCCAAACTGTACAGTAATCCAGACGGCAGTGAGTTTTCAATGGTCTTCCAATTTGAACACATCAGCTTGGATGAACAAGAAGGCAAAGGAAAGTGGGATCTTAAACCTTTGGATGTGATGGCATTAAAAACAGTGCTGTCCAAATGGCAGACAGAGCTCAAGGGTGACGCCTGGAACAGTCTGTTCTGGAACAACCATGACTTGCCTCGAATCGTGTCACGTTGGGGAAATGATGGAGAATTCAGAGTTGAATCGGCTAAAATGTTGGCTACCCTTCTTCATGGCATGCAAGGTACGCCTTACATATATCAAGGTGAAGAGCTGGGTATGACGAATGTTCAATATGCGATCGAGGATTATCGGGATATTGAATTGCTCAACTTTTATAAGGAAAGAATGGAGAAAGGTTATCCTGAACAAAGCGTGATGGAGTCGATCTACGCCAAGGGCCGCGATAATGCACGCACACCTATGCAATGGGATACTTCCGATAACTCGGGTTTTACACAAGGGGAACCTTGGATTAAGGTGAATCCAAATTATAAGCAGATCCATGCCGAGGAAAGTTTGAATAACCCTGAATCCATATTCCATTATTACCGGAAGTTAATCCAACTCAGAAAAGATCATGAAGTCATCGTATATGGTGATTATGAGCTGATCTTTCCAGAGAACCCAGACGTGTTTGCTTATACCCGAACGTTGAATAGTACGACAATTCTTGTGGTATGCAATTTCCAAGGATATACGACTGAACTTCCGCTTCAGGAGCAATTGACAGGGTCCTATCAGCTTTTGACAGCTAACTATACAGGTGAACTCTCGGAGGGCGAATTACGTCCATATGAAGCCAGAATGTACCTTATCCATGATTAAAGCATATTACGTTATATAATGTTCAGTTCTCAAGAAAGAAGGATTATATTCAATGAAAAGAGTATGGTGGAAAGAAGCAGTAGCTTATCAAATCTATCCGAGAAGTTTTATGGATTCCAACGGAGATGGGGTTGGTGACATCAAGGGGATCATATCTAAACTGGATTATATTCAAGATATCGGTATTGATCTGATATGGATCTGTCCGATGTATAAGTCACCTAACGACGATAATGGTTATGACATCAGTGATTACTGTTCCATTATGGATGAATTCGGCACGATGGCGGACTTTGATCAATTGCTGCATGAAGTTCATCAACGCGGCATGAAACTCATCATGGACTTGGTGATCAATCATACAAGTGACGAACACCCGTGGTTTATTGAATCCAGAGCTTCGCTGGATAACCCCAAACGGGATTGGTACATCTGGAGAGATGGGAAGAATGGAGACGAACCAAATAACTGGGAGAGCATCTTTGGCGGTTCTGCTTGGGAATATGATGAAGTCTCCGGACAGTACTATCTCCATCTGTTCTCCAAGAAACAACCGGATTTGAATTGGGCAAATCAGGAAGTTCGGAAATCCATATATGAAATGATGAATTGGTGGCTGGATAAAGGGATTGATGGTTTCCGTGTGGATGCCATCAGCCATATTCACAAAGAAGAGGGCCTCTTGGACATGCCAATCCGAGAAGGCGTCAAGTACATCTCCTCTTTTGAAAAGCATATGAATGTGAAGGGAATCCAGAGTTATCTGCAAGAAATGAAAGAGAATACATTATCCAGATATGACGTCGTGACTGTTGGGGAAGCGAATGGAGTTAAGGTGGAGGACCAAGAAGATCTGCTGGATTGGATCTGTGAAGTCAGAGGGAAATTTAATATGGTCTTTCAATTCGAACACCTGGACCTTTGGAAAAACAGTACAGACAGGCAACTGGATGTTCCCAAATTGAAAAACGTCTTGACCAAGTGGCAAAAATCACTGGAAGGCGTAGGCTGGAATGCTTTATTTATTGAAAATCACGATCAGCCTCGTAAAGTTTCATCTTGGGGAAATGATACGGAGTATTGGTATGAAAGTGCCACAGCACTTGGAGCCATGTACTTTTTCATGCAAGGAACCCCTTTTATATATCAGGGGCAAGAGATAGGCATGACAAACGTAGCTTATCCTTCCATAGCGGATTATAACGACATAGCCGACCGGAATTTATATCAGATCAAACGCGATGAGGGGATGTCGCATGAGGAGATCATGAACATCATCTGGGCTTCGAGTCGCGATAATTCCAGAACGCCGATGCAATGGTCTTCGGCCAAAGAGGCCGGGTTTACCAGCGGTGCGCCATGGCTAAAAGTGAATGACAATTACGTCCATATTAATGTAGAGAAACAACTCCAGGAACCAGGTTCCATCCTTCACTTTTATAAACAAATGATTCAGCTGCGAAAAGAGCATGATACATTGACTTATGGTATCTATGAGCTTCTGATGCCGGATCATCCGAGTGTATATGCATATACACGTACACTGGCAGATCAACAGGTGCTGGTAGTAATCAATCTTTCTGAACACATGGTGGAGCTTGAGGAAGATGAGCTTGGCCTCGACTTCTCAGAGATCTGGCTTACCAACTATGAGAATGGCATGCTGCCACTGATGTTGCGACCGTTTGAAACCATTGTTGGATTAAGCGTTAAAGTTTAAGTAGGATACGTAAAAAGGCGCCTATATCATGGTTTGAATGATATAGGCGCCTTTTATTGTTGTGTAATCACATGAAAATCAACTGCGACTATTAGTTTTATTGATGGAGAACATCCGCGTATTCAGAGATACGTTCGAAACGTCCCTTGGCAAACGGACATAGAGGTAAAATCTTAATACCGTTTTCCCGCGCGTATTCCACCATAGCTTTGATAAGTTCATCGCCAAGCCCTTGTCCTCGGTAAGCATTTTCCACCAAAGTGTGATCAATGATGTATAGCTCTGGACTCGAGATTACATAGGTCATCACCGCAGCAATGTCACCGTTATCTTGAATAAGAAATCTTTTATTGGCAGGTTCATGTTCTACGTTATGCATGTTCATCCTCTTTCTTTGTTGAATATTCACCGTCCAGAAGCTTATACGTCAATGCTCCGCTTGGACATGTGTCAATATGCCGGGCAATGGCCTCCGAAGTGTCACCATCAGGATCAACCCAAGGACGCTTGCTTAAATCAAAAACAGCAGGAAGGCCCTTTACACAAATACCGGAATGAATGCAAACATCCGAGTTAAACATAACCTCGATATCTTTACCGTAATATAATTTCTCTTTAACCATAATGCATTCACATCTTTCACTGTTGAGTTTGAGTTTGTTTACAGATCGATATCCCAGGCATCCATGGTAAGTCATGTCTGGCAGGCTCTTAATGTTCGAATTATAAATGAGGAATCATTATTAAGTCAACGTGATGAATCTCCTAATTCGTTGGTGGAAGCTGCTGATCAGAACCCTGAGTCCTCCGAAAAATTAACGCTCCAAGAAAGTTATGTTTCCGGCGGCGATTCTAACTTGTCATCTAACAACACCCTTAGCAAGATTGGGAACTTATTTAGTGACTTCGATCTGAAATTGATCGGAATATGATTTTAGGTTGCCTGCAAGACCAGCGAGTTCCCCGGAGATGTTCGACAGTTCGTTTGCCGATCGCTGCTGCTCCACAGCACTAGCCGTGACTTCTTCGGCCATGGCTGAAGTTTCCTCGGTTGCGGAAGCAATATAACTGAGATTCTGTTCCAACTCCTGACGAATAGAGTGCATGTCCATCGTCCGGCTGTCTAAACTCTGAGCCAACTCATGCACTTCGGTCGATAAGCGGCTAACCTGTCCAAATGCCTGGAGACAATCAGCGATCTGTTTCTCCTGTTCCTTAACAGCTACCATATTTGCATCAAAATGACTGCCCATCCGATGTATCTCTTGAACAAATGAACCCAGGATCTCATCAATCTCTTGGATCGAACGTTCGGATTGTTGAGCGAGCTGTCCCATTTCACCTGCAACGACTGCAAAGCCTTTACCCGCTTCTCCAGCTCGGGCAGCTTCAATTGAAGCATTCAGGGATAGAATTTGAGTTTGTTTTAAAATGTTGTGAATTTGACCGCTAATAGAGGAAGCGAGTTCGGATTGAGTCGTCAGAGACCTGGAAATATCCTGTTGATGCTCAACACGCTTGGCATTCTCTCTGCCCTTCTCAAGCAGAACCTCATGTTCACGTGTAACTTGTACTTGAACAGAAGATAGCTGCTCTGAAGTATAAGTAAACTGTTTCACATATGAACCTACTTCATCCATTATTTTGCCCAGATTCTCTGAATGCTGGACGGAGTGTTCTGTCTCTTCAGCCTGTTTCATTGAACCTATGGCAATCTCCTCAATCGCTCTGGAAAGTTCTTCGCTCTGACGCTGGTTTGTCTGAGCGGTTTCCGAAATATCTTTTGATGACTGCTGTAATGTATTTGAACCTTGCTGTATTCCCATCAGAATGTTCGTCAATTGGGCAACCATGATGTTAATCAAATCACTAATGTCACCGAGTTGATCATTGGACATGTGTGTGGATACGACTTTGAGATTCCCATCAGCAACCTGCTCGAGACTTGACTTAATATCGCGTACTTGTCTAAGAATACCTCGTACTACGAATAACATCATGACCAAAGAAAGAATCAGTACAACCACAAAAATCGGGATAATGGTCTGATAAGCATTATTCACAGATGTCGCGGAGACTTGATTCACTGCTCCAGCAGAAATATCAATGCCCAGATAGCCAATGACAGCACCTTGCGAATCCTTGATTGGTGTAAAGGAGGACAATAGCTGTCCCCAAGTTGGATCATCTACAATGCCTGTTGTGACGACTTCACCGCGTAACAAGCGTTCCTGAATCTGGGGATTGAATTCCATTGCAGTGCCGTAAGGACTATATTCCGTATCGTCCCAATTCGCTCCATCTACGGTGTAGATCCACCCGTCCGAAGTTTTGTTATACATATAAACATACAAGGCTCCCGATTGAAGCCTAACTTTAACGAGTTCGTCCCTAAGACTTTTATATTCGTTGCTCTCCTCTGAAGCAGGAGAAGATAATGTCTTAATTAATTCCGACTCCTGACCTAGTTGAGAGGCGGTATTCACAGCCAGCTGCTGATTGTTATGCTGCATGGTCATTAATGATGCATTTTCACTGGAGTCGATGGTTGCCCATATGATTAGACCGCCCATGGCCAGTAGCGGAACCAGAATAATCAAATACAGTTTGAACCTTAAATCCATCTTTTTTTTGCGAGTCTGTTTCACGTACGGTTCCCCCTTGGATGTAATAAAGTAAATATGGCTATTCGTATAACCCCATACTATTTATCGTAATATTGAAGGGGGAAATGAAGACTAATCCTAAATTTGTATATACATATACGCAGATTATAAACTAACAGTATGCAAGGACACCTTGCCATTAACCAAAAAAAGGCTCCACCAGCTTTATGCCAGTGGAGCGCTTAATTTTTCTCTTAGAGATTCTGTTCAATATACAAACCTACTCACGGATGTTTATTGCAGAAACGGTCGATATAATCTGAACATTGCCCCGGTTCATCTTCCATGACAAAATGACCAGCTTTGGGAATGACATGTAGGCAGGCATGGGGAATATCCTGGACAAGCCTCTTTGCGTACATGAGGGGCTGCCATTCATCTTCTTCACCCCATAGAATTTGAACAGGGACCTTCAGCTTGGGTAAATCTGTTCCATAGGATTCAGTATATTTTGCATTATAGTGAGCTACCTGATGGGAGAAAAAAGAGGCTTTGCCCAATGAACCTGCATGGGGTTCCAGATACGCATCAAGTGTATCGCCAGTCATAAGCTCTTTATTATACACTGCCATGGGTAATTGTTTCTTTAGCATGATATCAAAATCTGCACGGGGCATTTGTTCAACCTGTTCAAGCTGTTCTTCAATAATTTTCTTCCAGGTTGGTGAGGGCCACGAATCATAGCTGGGCATGTTGAGTAACGTAAGCGATTGTACACGCTCAGGCTGTTCCAAGGCTAGTTGGACTCCAACAATTCCACCCAGATCGTGGGCTGCAACATGTAAACGATCCATTCCAAGTTCGTCTAAAAGCTGACTGAACAGCGTATATTGTGCTGCCACAGAAGTATCTGCTTCGAGTGGTCTTTCGGATGCTCCATATCCCAGAAGGTCATGTACGTAGACTTTATACCCTTTTTGAACCAGCGCGGGTATTACTTTTCTCCATTCATAGCTATAAGAGGGTGTTCCGTGAAGGAGCCATATGGGAGAGCCTTCTCCGTATTGCTCATAAGCGATTCGATATCCATTGATCAAGATGGATGACGTTGCTGCTGTTTGCATAGTGATTACTCCCTTCCATAAACGTTTGAGATTAAAAATGAAATGGGCTCTTAATGAGCTACATTGAATATAAACGATTGCTTTCCATTAGTGAAATTGATAGTTTATATGTAAACGATCAGTTTTAATGATGTTAAAAAGAAGGGAGCCAATGATGGAAATACGTCATTTGGTCACATTTATTACAATTGTGGAACACGAGGGATTTACCAAAGCTGCTGAACATCTTGGATACGCGCAATCTACAATTACATTGCATATTAAGGCGTTGGAAGAGGAGATTAACTACCCTTTATTTGATCGAATTGGTAAGCGGGTTATTTTAACAGAGACTGGGAAAAAATTGTTGCCACATGCCCAAAAAATGCTTGATCTGTATCATATGATTAAGGAAGTGACTGCTGCACAAGGTGAATTAACGGGTAATATCGTGATCAGTATTGGGGAAACGTTATTGATCTATCGTTTTCCTCCTATTATTGAAGAGTTCAAAAAATTGCATCCTCATGTCAACATCGAGTGGCACCAATTAGATTCCGTACATTATACAGAGAATTTGATGCAAGGCAAAAGTGATATTTCCTTCATGTTGGGGACAGAGGTTCATGATCCCAATCTGTACAGTGAGAAATTGGCTGAGGAGCCCATGATGTTGCTGTACCCCAATTCATTTGAGCTACAACGGGACATTGTACGAAGCAATTTACTTTTTACCGAAAGAGGTTGCGGTTATCGCACATTGTTTGAACAATGCATTGAAGAGTATCAGATTGGGATTACTTCCAATATTGAATTCTGGAGTATTGAAGCTGTGAAACAGTCGATATTGAGCGGTATGGGCATATCCTTGTTACCTCGAATTACGGTAGAGAAGGAGCTGAAGGAAGAAAAACTTTCAGGTCAGCAGTACAAACAAAATCTAGCTACGCAGTTGCTGTATCCCAAAAACAAGTGGATCTCTCCCCAAGTAGAAGCATTTATTGAGATCGTTAGAAAGCATGCCTCCCTTTGGTAAGCTCATTTCAACTGTCCTTTATAACCTACCACTGAACCGTTGGATTGCTTCCTCGGTCACCGGCGTGAAGAGATTAACCAGATTACCGTCAGGATCGCGAAAAAGCACAGCACGATTCCCCCAGAGCATTGTGGTAGGTTCCTTTACCCACTCATCAACAAACGGCTTCAAGCGCTCGTATTCGGCATCAACATCGTGGACGTGGAACTCAATAATGACAGTACGATTGTTGGCCGCCACAGCGGAACCAGCGCCAAACAGTTGCACCGTTTGGGAGTGGCCGATCGCTAGAGTGCACGATGGCATAACGAGTTCGGCAAAGACAGGTGCAGGGCGTTCTGCTGAAACACCCGTAATTTTCTCATAGAACTCGACAAGACGATCCACGTCATCAGTAATGATACGCACAGAAGCAAAATTCACGAGATATCATCCTTCCTATAATAAGTAATACATTTTGGATCAAAAACACTTCGCATTTACTTTTACTCCTTTACAATTGCTTACTCCAACTATACAAATACACTACTGACAACAGTATGTCAGTAGTGTTTTACGAAGAAACCACCGTCCACTAGCCATCATTCTATAGAACGTATTAGAGTTTCAAAGTGAGGGTAAGTGCTAAAAATCGATTGTACTTGGTGGTAAACAGTGTTACTCTAAAAGTCTGTGTTCGACAATATATTTAATATTAGCCACCAATTTAGTTGTAAAGAAAGGTAACACTATGATAAAAGTTGAAAACCTATCCTTCTCATTTCCACAAAAGGAACTATATAAAAACATTTCATTTACGTTTGAAGAGGCACAACATTGTGCTTTTATCGGAACAAGCGGCAGTGGAAAAAGTACATTGATCGATATCCTGATGGATCCGGAACGATATTTGTTCGAGGGCAAGTTAGAGATAGACCCCGATTGCAGAATCGGGTATGTGAGTCAGTTTTTGCAAGTAGACAAAACAAAAGAAATGACCGTTTTTGAATATATCGCAGAAGAATTCATCAAGATACAAGATGAAATTACAGCGATTTATGCGGAGATGGCCACCACATCGGATATGGATTCCCTGATGGAAAAGCTTCAATTGGCTTTGGATGCATTCGAGGCGATGGATGGGGATAATTACGAAAAAAACATCAATAAACAGTTAAACCTTGCCAACCTCATGAAGCTCAAAGATCTTAGTATATCCGCCGTAAGCGGCGGGGAATTCAAACTTATTCAAGTGATGAAGGAAATGCTGAATCGTCCAGACTTCATGATTATGGACGAACCTGATGTATTTTTAGACTTTGAAAACCTGAACGCGCTTAAAAAATTGATTAACACACACAAGGGAATGTTGCTGGTCGTTACGCACAACCGATATCTGTTGAACCATTGTTTCAACAAAATCATACACCTAGAAAACACAGAGCTCCAAGAGTTTGACGGGCGATATATCGATTACAACTTCTCACTGCTTCAGTCTAAGATCGAACTGCAAGAAATCGCAGTTGCTGAAGCTGAGGAAATTGAGAGATACGATCACATCATCGACAATCTTAGAGAGATCGCCACATATAATTCCGAAGCCTCCAGAGGCAGAGCGTTAAAAGCCAGAGTCAAGTTTCAAGAGAGATTGGAAGCACGTCGAATAAAAGAGCCATTTGTCGATATCAAACAGCCGAATATCCGTTTTGGAATCGATAAGGAAATGGAAGACACCGTTGTGGTTAACGTCAATAACTATAACGTTTCCTTTGACGAGTTGCTTTTGGAAAATGTGAACTTTGAGATCAAATCTACAGATAAAGTAGCCCTGATCGGTCCTAACGGTACCGGGAAAACGACTTTACTCCGAGAAATCTTTAAAAATAATCAGGATGCCATTGAAATAAATGCTGATGTTAAAGTGGCCTATTTATCTCAGGTTCAAGGCGAAATGCTAAAAGATTCGAATACCATCCTAAATGAATTCATTGATTCCGGCTTTCAAACGTATGATGAAATTAGATCGTATCTTCCAAACTATGGCTTTGAAGGAGAAATCCTTGATCAAAAGATTGAATCGTTATCTGGTGGAGAAAAAAACATGCTTCAACTGGCTAAAGTTTCTGCCAGTCAAGCCAACGTATTGCTCCTGGATGAACCGACAAGCCATTTAGACATCTATACACAAATCGCATTGGAGAAAGCCATTGAAGACTACAAAGGTGCGATTATCATGATTTCTCATGATTTCTATTCGGTTGTAAATGGTATGGATTATGTTTTAATTATCGAGGACAAAACGATTAGTAAAATGAGTATAGAAGAATTTAGACAGATGATTTATGCGAGTCATTTTGATGAAAACTATCTAGAAAATGAACAAAAGAAAAAGTCTGTTGAAATGAAAATTGAATTGGCTTTAAAAGATACTAATTTTGAACTTGCAAAGAGTTTGGTTGATGAGCTAGAAAAGCTGATTAAGTTGCTTTAGACAAGGTGAATATTCCAAAAATCTAAATCCCCCTGTATGTGGATTAATCCGCATACAGGGGGATTTACTTCTAGAAACAGCTAAACGAGCTGATTCGCTGCAGATCAATGCCGGTGTATAGCCAGAAGAAGCCATTCCAACGGAAGCCAGCCACCGAGTTTCTACCTACAAATACCGGGTACATCCAGAAGCCGGGACCACGATCCGGCCAAATATATGTGTAGCGAAACAGGCAGCCGGATATGGCTCTTGGATCTACCGCATATAACGAAGCGGGTTGCTGTGGAACGAATGATGGTGGCGGTCCGGTAGGTGCCTGCACGCCTTGTGGTCCGCCACCACCTCCACCCCCGGGGAACGATGGCGGACCAGGAAATCCGCCGGGTCCTCCTGGTCCTCCGGGACCCCCAGGTCCGCCAAACCCTCCACCAGGTCCAAAAGGAGGTAAAAATGTCATATCACATCACTCCTGTTCATTAGTCTAATGTATTGTATGTAGGCAAATGAGAAGGGGAATGGGTGGAAGCCTATAGAAGGCTGCTAATAATCAAGTCGAATCAAGCAAATTAAAATGCAGAAAAATGTCGAATAAAGTGATTGCTAACTAATTTATTGTGTGATATTATGATCCAGTAAACGTTTACATCGATAACGAATTGAATATTAGCAGTGTTTGGCTGTTACTGGTAAAGCAGGCATGACCAAAATGATTTTGCATTTTCCTTATGTGAGTAGGGGAGGGCATATCGTTTTGGTCTTTTTTATATCCAAATTCAGAAATGAGGCATTGGTATGGATTATCGCAAGTTGGGACAAGAGATAACGGAATTGGTTGGGAAGAAAGAGAATATCGCTCGGCTTACGCACTGCGCAACTCGACTTCGGTTCGAACTGCACGACATCTCCAAAGCGGAGACAGAAAAACTCAAAGCACTTCCAGGTGTCATTACCGTTGTGAACAATGGTGGACAATACCAGGTCGTTGTGGGCAATGAGGTGCAGCAGGTCTACCGAGTTATCACTCAGCAGATGGGTTCGGCTACCCGAAGTGCGGACTCCAAATCGAATTCTGGCAAAAATAACGGACCAAAGCAAAAACAGAGCTGGATCTCCAGATTCATCAGCGTGATCTCAACAACATTTACTCCGGTAATTCCGGCAATCATTGGCGCAGGTATGATCAAAGCGATATTAGCCGTACTTGTGCTGACAGGCCTCGTAACGACGGAAAGCCAAAACTACTATATCCTTAATACCATTGCGGACGCGGCTTTTTATTTCATGCCTATTCTGCTGGCTTATGGAGCTTCCATTAAATTTGAAACAAGTCCCATTCTGGCGATGACAGTTGCCGGCGTGTTATTACACCCGGGATGGAGCGCCCTGATGGCGGAAGGAAAAGACGTGTTTTTCATCGGTGTGCCAGTTCGACTAACCGATTACGCGGGCTCCGTACTGCCGATTATTATCGTCGTTTGGCTCATGTCCTATATTGAACGTTTCGCGGATCGGGTATCGCCCTCAATGATCAAATTTTTCACGAAACCAATGATTGTACTATTGATTACAGCACCACTTGCATTGGTGGCGATTGGGCCTTTCGGAACGTACCTGAATGATCTGGTTGCGATGGGTGCAGAAGCGATCAATGCCAGAGCCAGTTGGCTGATTCCGTTGTTAATGGGAACTTTGCAACCATTCCTGATCGTAACAGGTACCGCATGGGCCATGACGCCGATTGCAACTAGCCAACTGACCAAAAATGGATATGAAATGATCAACGGTCCCGGAATGCTCGCGTCCAATATTGCTCAAGGTGGGGCCACCCTTGCTGTAGCATTGAAAACCAAAAACAAAAAACTGAAACAGCTCGCTGCTTCATCCGGTTTCACCGCTGTGCTGGGCATCACGGAACCATCCTTGTACGGTGTAACGCTGAAACTGAAGAAACCCTTAATTGCCGCAATGATCGGTGGTGGTGTAGCAGGGATATACGCTGGTCTGACCGGATTAGTACGTTATGCCTTCGTGTCTCCAGGGCTTGCCGCGTTACCTGCATTCATTGGCAGCAATCCGATGAACATCGTTCATGCCATTGTGACTTGTATGATCGCTTTTATCGTTACCTTTGCTCTGACATGGATCATTGGTTTTGAAGATCCAGTGGAAGATGAAGAAGAAGGAACTACCAACGTTAACGATGACAAGACACTTTCCGGGCAGCCTGTTCAAGACAACAGCCCAAGCACACAGTCTTCTACAATAACAAATGCAAATGTACCGAGCCAAAATGAATTACGTCCACTTACGATCGCCAGCCCGATGCAAGGGGAATTAGTCCATCTAGACCGTGTACCAGACGATGTCTTCTCTTTGGGATTACTGGGTAAGGGTGCTGCCATTATTCCTGCCAAAGGAGAACTGTATGCACCAATCGCAGGTGAAGTTACGGCTTTCATGGACTCCAAACATGCGGTCAAATTAAACGGTTATGATGGAGAAGAGGTGCTCATTCATATTGGAGTGGATACCGTCAACCTAAAGGGGAGACATTTTGACTCTTCCATTAAAGTAGGGGATCGCGTACAACGGGGTGACTTGTTGATCCGCTTTGATATCGATGCCATCAAGGCAGAAGGGTATGAAGTCATAACCCCGATCATTATCGCCAATTCGGATCGTTTCTCGGATATTAAGCTGGAGAAGCAGAATCCTGTGGAGGTTGGAGCAACCATTATCCATCTTTCGTAACAAACGTAATACGATACTTCATATGGTCCGTCATATATCATGATCAACATTTAAAATGAAGGAGTGCTTGAGATGTTATATCAACAGATCAAACCATTCCCCAATGAATTTCTGTGGGGAGGGTCTACCTCGGCCTATCAAGTGGAGGGAGCCTGGAACAAAGATGGCAAAGGCCTGTCCGTCATCGATATGTGTGATCATCCGGCTGGAACCGCCGATTTCACGGTTGCGAGCGATCACTATCACCGGTTCAGAGAAGACGTGAAGCTTTTTGCAGAGCTGGGCCTCAAAGCATATCGTTTTTCAATTGCATGGACTCGAATCTTGCCTTCAGGCACAGGGACTGTTAATGAGAAGGGACTCGATTTTTATCACCAATTAATTGACGAATTGCTGCTCCATGGTATTGAGCCCATTGTGACCATGTACCATTTCGACTTACCCTACGAGCTTGAGAAAACCGGAGGATGGAACAACCGGGGGACGATCGATGCCTTCGTCGAGTATGGGCGTATCTTGTTTGAGCATTACGGGCATAAAGTGAAATATTGGTTGACCATTAATGAGCAAAATACGATGATTCTTCATCCAGGTGCTATTGGTACACCAAAAGGCGGGCGTTTGCCATCCAATAAGGAACTGTATCAGCAAAATCATCACATGTTTGTAGCTCAAGGCAGAACGATGCGACTATTTCATGATATGCTCCCGCAAGGTAAGATCGGACCTGCTTTAAACATGACTTCCATGTACCAGGCAACCTCCAGACCAGCCGATGCAGTCGCTGCTCATAACTGGGAGACGATTCGTGGATGGGGTTTTCTCGACTTATCGGTGTGGGGACGGTATAATCCATTATTCTGGAGTTATTTACAGGAACGCGGCATCGAGCCGGTTATTGAGCAGGGTGACATGGAAGATATCCAGTTTGGCCGCCCCGATCTGGTAGCAATCAACTACTACTCGACGGCAACCATTGCCGCCAGTATGGGCGATGCGTCGGATGTTACAGCTCGTGCGGGTGATCAGCAAATTATGCTTGGCGAGCAGGGAGTATACCGGGCCGCGGAGAATCCTTATACGGAAAAAACGAAATATGGTTGGGTCATTGACCCGGTTGGCCTAAGGCTGACATTGCGTAAGGTATGTGAACGATATGGTCTCCCTATTCTAATTACGGAAAATGGTATTGGAGCCCCGGATGTACTTGAGGCAGATAACACCATTAACGATACGTACCGGATTGATTTTATCGAGAAACATCTGGAACAGATCAGACTGGCTCTAACGGATGGAGTAGATGTGATTGGTTATTGCCCTTGGTCCGTTATTGACTTGGTAAGCACACATCAGGGGTATGGGAAACGTTATGGAATGATCTATGTAAACCGCGGTGAACAGGATCTGAAAGACTTGAAGCGTTTGAAGAAGAAAAGCTTCTCGTGGTATCAAGAGGTCATTAAACAGAATGGCAGATGTATCGGAAATTCGGATCAGGCGGTCACGAAAGAATAAAGGATCGTGATGAATGCATGAGAGTAATCAAAATATTAAATAACAGCTTGCTTCTGATCAAAGATGAACAGGGGCAAGAAATGATTGTCATGGGAAAAGGGTTGGCATTCAAAGGCAAAGTCGGCGAGCGACTGGATGAAGAACACATCCAGAAACGATTCATTTTGCAAAATAATCCGTCTGCCCAGGCTTACGTACGAACCATCGAAAACATGCCAGATAAACATGTGAATGTCATAAACAAACTGATTACCAATGCAAAAGAAAAGCTGTCTCTTGACGATCAAATCTTCTTCACGCTTATGGATCACTTGTCATTTGCCATTGAACGATGGAAAAAAGGTGTAGCATTACAGAATCGCATGTTATGGGAGATCCAGAGGTTTCATCCTGTCGAGTTCGAACTGGGGGTTGAAGCTGTTCAGATGCTGAATCTAGAATTGGATATTGAACTGCCGGAGGAAGAAGCAGGGAATATCGCCTTTCATTTCGTGAATGCCCAAACACATGAGCAGAATATGGAGCGCACGGTGCAATCCGTTAAGATGTTAAAAGATATTTTTAACCTGATACAATACACCTTTGATATGCAATTGAACAAAAATTCCATTCATTATGTAAGACTTGTCACACATTTGCAATTCTTCATCCAGCGTTTACAAGAAGGACGTCTGGGCAATTCGGCGAAAGATTTTATATTTCAACACATGGTGAAGGAGCATCCGTTTGAATACAAATGCGCGGAGATGATTAAAACCTACGTGCAGAATATGCTGGATATCTCCATATCAAACGAGGAATTATTATATTTGATGATTCACATAGCTCGAATTGTGCAGGAGGATCAGGGTCACGAGGGACGATTATAAAACAAAGTTTATATGCCTGTTAGCAGACAGGAAAAAAGATACTTTCTAACGATGACCGTTTTCTCGTATTTTATCGGGAAACGGTCTTTTATTTTTGCAAATATGTAGCGGTTTTTTGATATCCCTTGCGAACGAACTCCAGCTTCCTAAACCCACATGAGATTACCAAGTGATAACATTTTATTGTAATTATTGTAAATTTGTTATATGTAAGCGTTATCCAAAGAGCTATAATCTATTTATCTGGATGTTAATCCGTTCAGAAATACTTAGACCAAATCAAGAGGAGGAATTGTATGAAACGGTTAGGTCAATGGAATATAACGGCCTTGGTTCTTGTGCTCGTACTCGCCATGCTTCCATTTACGAATGTCTCACATGCAGCCAAAGCAGTTACGGAAGTGGAGGGAGGTCATTTGAGTACAAACTTTGAAGACGGTACACTTCAGGGGTGGACTCCACGTACAGGTAACGAAAGGCTGACAGTGACACAGCAGGAAGCACACGAAGGTCAGTCCAGTATGCTGGTCGCCAACCGTGAGCGTTCCTATCATGGACCGATGTTATCCATGAAGGATCTGCTTAAGCGTAACCAAGAGTACGAAATTGCGGCATATGTAAGACTTACTCAGGAGCCCACCACGGATCAAACATTACAGCTCACCACATATAAAAAAACAACTGCCGAAAGCTGGAACCCAATCGGTAGCGTGAAAATTGCCAAAGCAGAATGGAATACATGGCACAAAATCACCGGAAAATTTCAGTATAGCGATGATCCCACTGAATTGAATTTGTTCATCGAAACACCCTACATCTCTGAAGATAGCGTAGATACGTTATCGTTCTATGTGGATGATGTATCATTTACTCTGGCCGAGCAACTGGAGATTGAAGAAGGGATTCTGTCTCTGAAAGACCTGTATCAAGATGATTTCCCCATTGGTGCAGCGGTGTATCGCTGGCAGTTGGAAGGCGCATATGGACAACTGCTCACAAAGCACTTTAACAGCTTGACCGCAACCTACGAGATGAAACCGAAGTACATGTCTCCTTCCGAAGGTGTTTATGAGTTCGAGGCAGCCGATCAATATGTTCAGTTCGCCGAGGAGCATGGTATGGGCGTACGCGCACATGCGTTGTTGTGGCATATTGATGCAGCAGAGTGGATGTTCAAGGATCCTCAGGGTAACCCTGCGAGTCGAGAATTACTACTTGCCCGGATTCAGGATTACGTTGAAACCGTCATGACCCGATACAAAGGTAAGATCTATGCCTGGGATGTGGTAAACGAGGCGATTGCGGATAGCAATGGTGATGCCAACGGTTTACGTAAAAGTCCCTTTTATGAACTAATTGGTCCGGATTATATTGAGAAAACCTATGAATTCGCTCGTGCAGCCGATCCGAATGCCAAATTATATTACAACGAATACTTCACGGAAATCTCTGAGAAAAGAGAGCATATGTATCAGTTGGTCAAACGACTGAAAGAGAAAGGGCTCATCGATGGTGTGGGTTTGCAATCCCACTATAACCTGGAATCCCCGCCCATCAAGGAAATTGAAAAAACGATCAGCATGTTCGCCGAACTTGGATTGGATATTCAGATCACGGAACTGGATGTGGATAGCGGAATTCCATTTGGTGAAGAGATGTCCGATGAAGTTGCAGTAAAGCAGGCGTATCGATATAAGGAACTGTTGGATTTGTACAAAAAACACAAAGACCACATTTCTTCAGTTACCTTATGGGGACTCCAAGATGAGAAGTCTTACAACAACCAGGCTATGCTGTTTGATTCAGCCCTGAAGGCCAAAAAGGCATACTGGGGACTCGTGGATGAATCCAGTTTGCCTGTGTTGACGCAGAGAGCCGTCTCACTTTCGGGTAAACCGGATATCAAAAAACAGACACAAGATCCGCTCTGGAACAAAGCGGTGTCTACTCCACTGAAGGGTGACTCTTCGGGATCAGCCAGTTTCCGCACTTTATGGGATCATAGTAACCTGTATATCCTCGTGGATGTACAGGATGCAAAGGCAGATGTGAATGACAGAGTAGATATCTTTGTTGATCTCAATAATGGCAAGACCACTTCATATGAAGCAGATGACCGACACGTAATCATTAAGCGGTCGGGCAAAGCTGAGGGTGTGGAGCAGCGTTCATATCGTGTACGCGAGACAAAAGCCGGATATCAGGTTGAATTGTCCATTCCGTGGGGTGGTATCCAAGTCGGATCAGAATATGAAGCCGGATTGGATATCCGTGTGACTGATGGCGGTTCAAGTGGGACACAACCTTATAATCCACTGTACTGGAATGATCGAACACAATCTCAGGAACAGGATACAAGCAAATACGGCGTGATTCAACTCGCCCCTATGCCCAAATCTGCACAAGCTGTGCAAGGGATTGTTCAGATTGATGGGAAGAAAGACACATCATGGAATAAGGCTGCACCATTTGAAGTAAAACGGTTGAACCAGAGCGAAGGTGCAGAGGCAGTGGCTCGCGCAATGTGGTCAGGTGAGTATCTATACCTGCTGATCGACGTCACTGATCCAAACATCATTACAGATAGTATCAACCCATGGGATCAGGATTCGGTTGAGATTTTCCTGGACGAGAATCACCAGCGCACACCGTATTTTCAATATGATGATGCCCAGTTCAGAATCAGTGCAGACAATGTGGGAACCTTTGCAGGGGGTGCCTCACCTGGACGCCTTGTAAGTGCTGTGAAGAAAACAAATAAAGGATATCTCGTAGAAGCCAGAATTCATTTACAATCATTGACGCCCAAAGCAGGAAATGTTCTCGGTTTCGAGCTCCAAATTAACGACAACCAGGGCGGAGGTAAGCAGAGCGTAGCCAAGTGGAATGATACGACCAATGAGAGCTGGAGAAATACTTCCCAGTACGGAATACTCACTTTTGTCGGAAAGAACAAACTCGGGCATTAAACCATCGGCAGTAGTTGCAAGAATAGAAACCATCATAACAGTGGCTGAAACTCAACCATTGTTGTGATGGTTTTCATCGTTTACATACGTCACCAAAGGTGATGAGGGGCGATACAATCTTCCTTGACTATATTTAACAGCCCTTGATATACTAAATGGATGTTATTTTATCTTTTATGGGAATAGGAAAGTAATCAACTACATACAACCGTTTGCGAGGGAGCCTTAACCGGCTGAGAGGGTGTTAAACCGACCTTACCTGATTTGGATAATGCCAACGTAGGGATGCAACGATGAAACACTGTACTTGGGTAGCTCATGCGAACCCCCTTGTTTTAGTGTATTTGTCTGCGAAACATCCATAGGATGTTTCGTTTTTTTGTTTTTAAATACGTACATTATGAATTGGAGGAACACATGTTGACTATTTCAGAGAGACTATATCAGGCAGCACAGCCTGTGTGGAAGGAATGTCTTGAGCATCCCTTTGTTAAAGGAATCGGAGATGGTTCCTTAACGGTTGAACAATTTCGTTATTATTTGCTGCAAGACTACTTGTACCTGTTCGATTATGCCCGCGTATTTGCACTAGGTATTGTCAAGTCGCACGACCCCAAATTGATGCAGTTTTTTAGTGAAAACGTAGATAACATCCTGAATGGTGAAATGAAAATTCATCGTTCTTATATGGAGCGATTAGGAATTACAGAGGATCATGTTTTCCAGGTAAAACCTGCCCTGAAAAATGCAGCCTATACTAACTATATGCTCTCTGTTTCCCATGCGGGTGGCATAGAAGAAGTACTTGTATCCATTCTGGCCTGCTCATGGAGCTATGCAGAGATTGGTCAAGTCCTTGCCCAAAAGCCAGGTGCAGCTGAGCATCCTTTTTACGGAGAGTGGATCACAGGATATGCTTCCTCTGAATACAACAGCAACAATCAATCCCTAGTGACGTTAACTGATAAGCTATTAGAAGGCTGTAGCGAGGGAACGTACCAACGGATGGAGGATATTTTCGTGATGTGCAGTCGCTTTGAGCTTGATTTTTGGGAAATGTCATGGAAGCTGGAGCCTTAAGTTCACTGTAGTCAATTAAAGTAGAGAGCAGCGGCCATAAACAGTCTCAGGATAGAAATAAGTAGAATACGTAAAGGAACGCTTGCAATAAGCGTGTTTCGTGACGATGCCAAAAAAAGGGCGGATAGTATCCGCCTTTTTTCATTGTTGAAATTCTTGACACAGGGACATTTTGTTCTCTGAAGTCTCTGGCTAAAATCAAAAAGGGTGTCAGGACGGAATGTTCATAGCAGTCTGAATGTTTTTCAGATCGAGCTGAATTTGCTCTGCAATATGGTAAGGGTGGTATAAACCATGCTGCACCATGTAATTTGATATCTTTTCATGAGAATCTATGGCTTCATCGAGCTGTTTCATCAAAATTTGTTTGATTTCGGGGGTGGCACATTCGGTCACAGCCATGGCGTAGTTTCTGACACCGCTCTTGGCGTTCATCAAAAAATCCATTGCGATCACGTCATCGGTCAGCGTATTAAGACCAGTCATGTGTTCTAATATTGGGTTCATTTTTTTATCTCCTATACAGTCGCTTTAGACAGCACTCCACCGAGCTCCTGAAGCTGCTGTTGTGATAAGATCGCATCTTGTTGCAAAATTTGCTTGAGCTCCGGGTCGGTTACCAGAGCTTGCATGGTCTTGGATTTAGTCATACAAACCGTCTTGAACGCAGCTATTTCATGTACCTCGAGAATCTCATGCAAAGCGTATGTGGAATCCATTCAGATTGTCCTCCCATGTATCTATTCATATTTAAGGCTTTAAGATGACTTTAATGCAATCGTCCGTTTTTGTATCGAACACTTCATAGCCCCGTTTGGCCTCGCTGAGCGGAATGACGTGCGTAACAATGTCGCCAGGGTCCACTTTGCCAGACGTAACCAACTCGTACATGTATGGCATGTAGTGAATGACCGGAGCTTGTCCGGAACGGATATTCACGTTTCGCTGCATGATATCACCGAGCGGGAATCCGTTATAACGTCCGCCGTATACCCCAGTGACTTGAATGGTGCCACCTTTGCGAACAGCCTGAGATGCAATGATAAATGCGCTCATGGTGCCGCCTTGCAGTTTCATACCGCTGGCTAGAAATTCAAGATCGCTCATCTTGCCGTCCATTCCTACCGCATCAATGACAACATCGGCGCCGCCTTTGGTCATTTCCTTGAGAGTGTTCCCAATATTCTTATCCTGTTCGAAGTTTACTATTTCCACATTGTTTGTTCGCTTCGCATGCTTTAAGCGGTAATCGACATAGTCGACGGCTATGACCCGCTTAGCTCCTTTCAGCCAGCAGAACTTCTGGGCTAGGAGTCCGACCGGGCCGCAGCCGAGCACAATGACCGTATCTCCATTTTTAACGCCGGCGTTATCTACGCTCCAGAATGCCGTCGTCATGGCATCGGCGATCAAGCTTAGCTTTTCGTCCGGTTGTTCGCAGTTTTCAGGGATCTTAAAGTGGGTAAAATTAGCAAATGGGACCCGTAAATACTCCGCTTGCCCGCCGGGATATCCGCCGGTCGTTCCGGAGTAGCCGAAATATGCGCCCATATCCCCGTGTTCGTTGGAATTGTCACATTGGCTTTCCAGCTGATTTTTGCAAAAAAAGCATTCTCCGCATGCGATGTTAAACGGGATGATTACGCGGTCGCCTTTTTTTACCTTGGTCACGCCAGGGCCCACTTCTTCTACGATCCCCATCGGCTCATGTCCGATGACATAGTTTTCCTGAAGGTTAGGGATCATCCCGTGAATAAGATGAAGGTCAGAACCGCAAATCGCGGTACTGGTGATCTTTACGATCATATCGTCCGGTTTCACAATCTTCGCATCCGGCACCTCTTTGACCACGACATTTTTAACCCCTTGATACGTTACCGCCTTCATGCTTTATGTCCTCCAATATGTTCATCTGGGGTCCGATCAAACATCCCTTTACGTGACGTATCACCCGGGAACAGATTCATCTGCCCGATCATCACCGTATTTTTCGCCGAAAGCTGATCGAGTTGGTACTGTTCGTTCAGCTCATAAGGATGAAACCATTTTTTGCGAATCATGAGCTCCGAAATTTCTTGGTGCATTGAAATTCCCTGCTTCAGATGAGTATGCAACAGGGCTCTTACATCCGGTGAAGCCGTTTCCGTCAGGGCGATGGACAAATTACGTACACCCTCCTTGGCACGAAGAAGGAAATCCATGGCAAAAGTCATATCTGCCATTTCCGGCATATTCAATGAATTAATCGGATCTAAATAATCGGTATTCATCTGAGTTCCCCTTAATGTGTTATAGGTGTCGGATTATTCGGAACGGGTGCTTGAAAAGGAGCTCTTGCGTAGATTGCTTGCAGCTCAGCAATCTGTTGTATGGATTGAATTACGTCTTTCTGCATTAATGCTTTTAGCTCTTGGTCAAAGACCAGGCCTTGCATAAGTTTCGACTTAGCGATGCAGAGCGTTTTGAAGTTTAACGCTTCATGCAGTTCCATCGATTCGTGCGGCGCTAGCGTTGGATTAGCCATTCAGAAATGATCCCCTCCTTTTTCATCAAGATTAGATTTTCCAATGCATCGGATCTTATACTAATATGGATCACCGGAGAGGTAAGATCCGAATATTCCCATACAGTCGCAGGGATATATACAAAATCTCAATCCCATACTTATTTCTGTTTAAATGAATGATCTTACTCATGGAAGGAGGAGTCACGGTGCCCAATAAAAACAAAATTGATCTAGCAACCGAAAACGCAAGAAAACCAGCAGAAGATGCACTTAACTCGAGTGGTAGTAATACGCTGGAGCAGCATGCATCTAACGCGGTTTCTAAGGTGCAGACGGCTTTAAATCAGGCAATAAGCTCGTTAAGTGAATCTAATGCGGCAACAAATTCACAAGCGTTGGAGATTGCCAGGCAGCAATTGACCCGAGCAGAGGAATTTTTAGATCAAGCGATAACTTCAGCCAATGCATTAGGTTTACCGGACCAACAATAAAACGGTTTTGGTACTGATAAGCTTGGCAAAGTTTTGCGTTGACGATCGGAAGAAGCATTTTTCCTAGAGCACATATAGTTAACGTCAACATGCTTCGGCTTACGCCGAAGTTTTTTTGTATTTTTAAATGTATCGGACAATTTCAAAATCGAGGTTAAAAAAGAATGATTAAGGGCCAGGCATTAGAAAAAGTCTTGAACATAATTATAGGTAATATCTATTCAACTATGTTGAGGAGGACATCATACAGCCTATGTTACCTATGGAAGAATATTTTGGTAAGTTAGAACTCGTTCATTCCTTTTACGGGGCTATGCCTACAGGCGTTAGTGTATCCGAAACCGGGCGTACCTTTATTTGCTTTCCAAAATGGGGAGATGACGTTAGATTTACGGTAGCGGAAATTGTTGATGGTCAGATGCAACCTTATCCTAATGAAGAAACGAATTTGATCAACCCATTGAATATCGTTATGTCCTTCATTAGTGTCCAGAGTGTTGTTGCAGATGGAAGGGGAACCCTGTGGGTACTGGACACGGCTGCACCAAATTTTTCAGAGCCTATTAAAGGAGGGGCAAAATTAGTCGCGGTAGATTTAGAAACAAATACAATTAGAAAAGTATATACATTTGCAGATGATGTAGTCTTGCCGACAACGTATCTAAATGATGTCCGATTTGACTTTCGTGTAGGAAAAGCAGGTTACGCATATATAACGGATTCTTCTTCCAATGGTCCAGGCGCTATTATCGTCGTAAATTTAGAAAACGGAAATGCGTATAGACGGTTGCATGGAGCAAGCTCGACCTCACCCGATCCGTATTTTGTGCCGAAAGTGGAAGGTAAAATTTTGATGAATCGAAACGCGGATGGTTCGACATCTCCGTTTCGATTGGCCTCTGATGGTATAGCGATTTCCCCTGATGGAAAAATGTTATTCTATTGTCCATTAACCAGTCGCCAGTTATTCTCTATCTCAACAGAATCGTTAAGAGACAGAACGATACCGGATTTTAAGTTAAGTGATCTTGTGCAGTATTGGGGAGAGAAGGGTGCATCTGATGGGATGATCACAGACGCTAAAGGAAACGTTTATGCTGGAGATTACGAAAACGATAGTATTCGAAAGATATTGCCAAATGGAATCATGGAAACCATCGCCCATGATCCCCGAATTTTATGGCCGGATACTTTTTCTATTGGTCCGGATCAATACTTATATGTAATTGTGAACCAATTACATAGGCAGGCCAGATTTCATTACGGAAAAGACCTGCGACAAAAACCCTATAGTCTACTACGCATGAACATTGATGAATTACCTGCTCCTACCTTTTGATACATCCCACTTTTCAAAGCAGATTTTAATAGCAGATTATTCAGTTCATTTTGCGGGACCGTAGGCCCTTTATCTAAGGGCAATATAGTAATTCTAATGAACTTAAGATAGGGACAGGTATCAGTTGATGCCTGTCTTTTTGTTTTTTGTCGCCCAAGAGGAAAGCCGGAGACAGATACAAAGGGTAGGGTACCATAATACACTCATTCGATTAAGATTAATCTGGTAGCATGTTGTTCCCGATATTGCTGTTAAACTACAAATTGCCGGTCGTATGATTTTTCGATTACAGGACAAGATATTAACCTTATCACCATTTTATTACTTTGATAAAGGAGACGACCATGGTTGAAAAACACGAGCCTCAAATGAAAAATCATCAAAAGTCTACATGGCTTGATGATTTAAAACAGATATTAAACCATATGGAAGATGCCGAAATCATTGAGCACAAAATAGGTACGAGTGCTTCAGTCCATCTTTTATTTATAAAAACATTAATAGATCAAGAGCGTTTAAACGAGGCGATTATTCAGCCACTTCATCAATCAGGCGGAAATTCGCTTCCTTCATGCATAATCAATTCTGATGTTTCAGAAGTTATATCGATCGAAGATGCTGGGCAAAAAATAATGCAAGGATATATTCTTCTATACGATTCAGTCAACGATCAATGGCTAGGCATACAGTTGGAAAATCCTCTTGGCCGGGCAATTGAACCTTCCCAAACGGAAACGGTTATATATGGAGCGAAAGATAGCTTCAGCGAACAAATCGATAATAACATTACAATGTTGCGCAGACGTTTGCCTATAACGACATTAAAAACGGAAAGCTTCACTATAGGATCACTGAGTAAAACAAAAGTTGTGTTAATGTACATAGACGGAATAATTAATCCGGAATTTGTTTCCCTTGCAAGAGAGAAAATTGAAAGTGTGGATTTCGATCAGTTTTTAGACTCCGCACAGCTTGCAGCTTTTATTGAAGATCATAACCATACGGTCTTTCCCCAGTTTCTACAAACGGATCGGCCGGATGCCTGCGCCTTCGCCTTAGGTGAGGGTAAGCTGACTTTATTAGTCTCCAATTCACCGTTTGCTTTAATTTGTCCCATTACATTATTCCATCTATTCCAATCGCCAGAAGACTACTTCCTTCGTTGGCCGGTAGCCAGTTTTTTACGTTTAATGAGGTATGGAAGTTTTATTATTTCTTTGACGATGATTCCTTTTTATGTTGCGTTAACGACATTTCATTACCAAATGGTTCCGCTGCCGATTCTCTTCGTATTATTGGAATCGAGAAGCAAATTGCCCTTTACTCCGTTTGTGGAAGGAATTTTCATGATCGTAACGCTGGAAATCATCAAAGAAGCAAGTTTGCGAATGCCGACCAAAACCAGTCAAACTCTAGGGGTTATCGGTGGTATTGTCATTGGACAAGCGGCTGTAGAGGCAGGCTTTGCAAGTAAAGTATTAATTGTTTTGATGGGTATATCCGCTATTGCTTTCTTTTTAGTTCCCAATTATCAAATGACAAAATCCATGGTTCTGTTGCAATTGCTTCTTCTTATCCTTGCATCGTTTCTTGGGCTGCCAGGAATCGTGGTCGGGATAATCGGCATTCTTGCGCATCTCCATGCATTAACGTCATTAGGTCAACCTTATTTAGCGCCGCTTTCACCTTTTTATGGGAAGGATTGGATTGACCTCTTTATTCGCGGGCCTTTGATTTGGATGAAAACGCGTCCGCATAATCTAAAACCACTACAGAAATGGCGACAGGAGAAGATGAAGAAATGAAGACTTTATCCCTATTCAATCAAACTTCCACCCTTGGCGGCATCCATTTCCTTTTATTAGTTAATCGAACGCAAATGCATTATTTTATTTTAATCATGCCGGTTTATTTGGTTCATTCCTATATGGTTTGGGGAATTGTCGCCTTGGGGCTACTGTCCCAACTTAATTTGATGATGCTATCCAAATGGTTTACTTCCAGTTATGCATCGAAAGGCTATCAAGGATTTGTACAGCTTTTTGGGAAACGGGCGGTTCAAGTTTTCGCGATACTTGGTTTTGTAATAATACTGTTAAAAATTTCAATCATCACACTGGGTTACGTTGAAATGCTCCATAATTTTATATATCCATCAATGAATAAAAAGTGGCTGATCCTAGTTATCCTTTCGATCAGTTTATTTGTGGCTTCACATGGCATGGAAAAAACATTGCGTTTTGTCGTTATCGCCTTTCTTTGCGGGGCGTGGATCTTAATCATGTTTATTCCCTTTTTCTTTCCAACGATTGCAAATTACCGCGATTTGTATCCTCTAATCCCCACCGAATGGTCAGGACATTCATGGCAGGGCTTGTTGTTTATTTGGTCGGCATTTTCCGGTCCAGTATATTTGGCCTTTATGGTTCCATGGTTAAGCTCCAATAAAAAAATATCAAAATATCTTGTCATTGGAAACATGCTGACGATTATGGAATATTCATTATTGTTCATTGCTTCGGTATTGTTTTACGGTTCAAACTTTTTAAGCAAGATCAACTTTCCGGTAGTATATATGGGAAGTTACATTCAAATGAGTGGTTTAGAACGAATCGATTACATCCTTATCTCTTTCCATATGTTTAATTATGTATTTGACATTTCAATTCTTTTGTTGTGTTTATATGGAGCTGGAAGAGTCTTTATGAAAAAAATGAACAAAAGCACAACTCGGCTCGGATTATTGTCGAGTTGGTTTGTCATTTTGATAAGTATTATCATAATGGATCAATGGTTATGGCAAACGGTTCCGGGTCAAAAGATGTTGCTGAACATTCAAATCTGGCTTGGTGCATTCATTTATTTACTTGTTCCTACGATCCTTTTCACTATGGTTAAACGAAAGGAGAGTGTGTAGGCATGATACCATACAAGCATTATGGTTTATTGGCGATTGTAAGCCTTATGTGGATGGCCGGTTGCTCTTCACCATATGCCGAGAACAATATCATCGAAGAGATCGCTCCGGTAGTTTTCTGGTCGGTTGACAAGGGGACGGAGGGGAAGTTTAAAATCAGCACTTTAGTGCCACCACTCATCAAAGAAAAAAAACGCTTTCTCTCCAAGGAAGTTGATCTGTTAAAACAGGGGGGCAAGGAGTTTAATTTAATTTATTATCGGGAATTAAAGCAGGGGCAGCTGCGAATGTTATTAATCAATGAGGAACTGGCAACAAAAGAAGGCATTGAAAAGCTGATCAATACGATATTGGTTGATCCCGATATTTCAATGCATGTCTATTTATTGATTGTCAGAGGCGATTTTGATGAATACATAAAAAATCAATTGACGAAGCAAGAAAACCAAGATTATTTTCTTTATCGGATGTTAAAGCATTACGAGGAACATAACCAAGGTGAAATGAGCATTGTCAATATTCATCAATTCATGAAGATGTTATATTCCCCTCTTAAGGATCCGATCCTGCCGGTTTTTCATGCGGATAAAAACAATTTCAATTACGTAGGAACGGCCTTTTTCCAAAATGATAAAGAAGTAATGGTTACTCAAGACGTAAGTGATGAAATTTTTCAACTTCTGGATAACGATCATTTCTTAAAAGTCTTGGCCATTCCAAAGTTATCTATCAGTTTGGGACGTGTTCGATCCAATATTCGCATGAAACTATCAAGTGACTATTCATCCTTGTCTTTACATGTGGGATTGAAAGGAAGAATTGAGGAATATCAGGGAGAAAAGAATATTCAAAGCGAGGAACAATTGGAACATTTAATTCATGAGATTGAGGTATACCTTGAGGAACAAACGTCAGAATTATTAAAAAGTATGCAACGGTTGAGAGTGGATCCCTTAGAGGTCGGAACACATTCACTTAAGCCTTTTTCTAAACCAATAACGGAAGAGCAATGGTTGAGATATTGGGAAAATATGAAAATTAATGTTGACTTCGACATCAAAATACAGCCTTTGATTAATGTTGAACGGCTGTCGTGATTTAAAAGATGCCCCCTACATGATCAAATACATCATTGTGGGGGCATCTTTTTGTTCAAATCATGTACAAAGAGAGCTTATTACTGCAGCCCGTGGCGGACAAGCCATTTGGATATCTTTAGAAAATGGAAAGTCTAATGATCTTATCGTCAACAATAACAAAATGATAATCCAATAATAGCGGATCGGGTAGACCCGTCTTATCGTAGGTACCATCCAGCTTGCATGTTAACACAATTTCATCACCTATTTTTTTGGCTTTTGTTGGCTCTAACGTTACATTCGCCGCGAAATGGTTTTGATCACTCCATTTCCGAATCGCCTGTTTGCCATTTCGCTTTTTTCCTTCATCCATCACAACGGCATTTTCTGAAAAACAATCTACAAATACTACTGGGTCTGGCTTGTTAGATGCAGTAATGTATTTGGCAATTACAGACGGTAAATGATTGAGATCCATATTGTTCTCTCCCTTTATTAATTAATTATTAGACGGTAGGGATAGTTCCCCCATCTATGACATATTCACTACCTGTAATAGATGCTGCTCGGTCTGAGACCAGAAATGCGACCAGCTCAGCGACTTCTTCAGGAAATCCTGGCCGACCAATTGGAATACCTCCGAGTGAAGTCATAAGTTGTTCAAGGGCACTTTCTCGACTTCCGGTTTCAGTTGCGATCCGATCAATTAATGCGTCAGCTGCTTCTGTCTGAATAAACCCAGGAGACAACGTATTTATGCGAATTCCTTGTGGGGAAAATTCATTTGATAATCCCTTGCTATAATTAGCCAGCGCGGCTTTGGCAGACGCATAAGCCAGTGTAGTTTCATATAAAGGCAAACGTCTCTGGATGGAAGTGAAATGAAGAATAACGCCTGAATTATTTTCTAACATAAGTGGAATTAAGCCACGATCAAGTCGAACTGCTGCGAGTAAATTCCAATTTAATGTATGAAGCCAATCCTCATCACTCAATGCAAGTGCGCCTCCTGGTGGTGTCGTTGATCCACCTACGCAATGGACGATAATATCGATACCTCCAAGTTGCTCTTTTACTGCTGTAATTATTTGCTCTACACCTTCAGGTGTGGCGACATCTGCTTGCACAAATTTGACCGAATTTGGCAAGTCAGCAGATAGGGAACGGGCAGTAGTAAGAACTGTAGCTCCGCCGTTTGCAAGTCTTTTCACAACTGCTTGCCCCATTCCCTTTGTTCCTCCGGTTACAAGCACCCTTTTACCTTTAAATTCTGATACAGAGAACTCAAACTCTTTATGCATAACTATTCCTCCTAGTGATGGTATTCAATGATTAATTTGAAATTGCTCTGTCTCTAAACCTTAATGTGTAGTTCGAGAGGAGCTAGAACTAATACTACACTTGCTACTTTCATAACGTCCAATTTATTATAATAATAGAAATGATGAATATTATTAATATATGGAGGGGTGTTTTAATGGAACTTACACAATTGGAATACTTTATGACCGTTGCACAGCTTGAACATATGACCTTAGCCTCCAAAAAACTCGGTATTACTCAGCCAGCGTTAAGTCATGCAATTGCCAAGCTTGAAAACGAGATAGGAGCTCCTTTATTTGAGAGAAATGGACGAAATATTAAGCTGAACCGCAACGGTACTATGTTCTCTAAATGGATTGGTAGGGCCCTACATAATATTGAAAATGGTCTAAAGGAAATCGAAGAGTGGTCCAACCCGGATACTGGTGTGATTACGTTGTCTTATCTAAATATTCTCGGTGTTGAATTGATCCCTAGCCTAATTCGGAGTTATCAATTGAAGTATCCCAAAGTTCGGTTCGAATTGACACAAGGGAACTTAGGAGATATTGATGAACATCTGGAGCAAGGATTCTCGGATATTATGATTACATCGAGGGAATCTACTTTGGATAATCATCACTGGAAGACGATTAAAAATGTTCCTTTATACATTGTTGTTCCCTCCCAACATCGTTATGCAGATTGTAGCGCTCTTAGTTTGACAGAGCTGTCTGGCGAGCCTTTTATTGGATTGAAAAACAACTGTGGATTAAAAGCAACGATCATATCCCGGTTCCGACATACCGGATTTTTTCTTGCTTCGGCTTATGAAGCGGAGGACCTGATCACTGTAGCCGGTTTTATAAAGTCGGGTCTAGGTGTATCAGTACTGCCTAAGACGCTGGGGTTGATGTTAGATGAATTGGTCTGGATCCCTATCATTGATGAAGGATGGTACTGGGAAATAGGATTAAAGTGGAGAGATGATCATAATATTTCCCCAGCAGCGAAAAGGTTTATTGAATATGTGGATACTTTACATCAAGGAGAATGACCGCCAAATTTTTTAGTTTTGAAAAGAAATTCTGAGAAAACAATCATACTTTATTGTATTTGAACACAAGGAAAAAATCCTTTTACAATCATTGGCAGTGCGTTATAATACAATCACCAGGTAGATAACAAACAAAAAAGTGAAATATTGTAATACCAGTCACACTCGGCTCATCATAGTTCTTTGAGCCGCTTATCACAACATAATAGATATCGGAGGTATGGTTATGGTCAAGAAGAAAATTTCCACAGCCCTCAGTGCAGCTTTAATCGTTTCTATGCTGGCTACTGGCCTAATAGTCACTATCCAAGGTAACACAACGTTAGAGGTAGCGAAGTCAGCAGGGGATAAAAAGGTTGAAGTTATTAAATGAAGGCAAGACGTTAATTAATTAACCTGCCGCGGGAAATGAACATATTCCTATTGAAGTCGCTATTTTAGCGGCTTTTTTTGTTTTATCGGTAAAATTGGGTTTAATACTAACGAATATTTTGTTGAACAAGTAAAGAGAAGTTTAGATGCAACCTTTTTTACATTTGTAAACCATTAGGTTTAAAGCAATAAAAAAATGATTAAGTCAACTTAAATAAAAAATTGTTTTTTTCTATAATCAATCATAAAATGTGCAAATGTAAACTAAAACGGATATATACATAAATAATAATGTTCATTTAAACAAAAATACTTTGACAAATGAAAACGAGTGGCTTATTTTGTTAATAAGGAATGCAAATTACTTTTTTAGATTTTAAATAGCCTTAAGGGAGCGTGAATAAAATTAAAAAAGTACATCTATCAGGTGAAAATAATATCAGCAAAGATCCAGAAAACTTTATTTATAAAAATGAATACCGACCGCAAATACATTATTCCCCTAAGGGAAATTGGATTAACGATCCTAACGGAATAGTTTATTACGAAGGAGAGTATCACCTTTTCTACCAATATACTCCCCATGATACGCAGCCTGACTTCGACAGAATGCATTGGGGACATGCAGTAAGTAATGATTTAGTACATTGGGATGAACTCCCACCAGCCATCTCACCTGGGGAAGATGGAGCGATCTTTTCGGGAAGTGCGGTAGTCGATAAGAACAATACAAGCGGATTCTTCAACGAAGCAGGATCAGGATTGGTTGCAATTTATACTAATAATGGTAACAACGCTCAACCCGGTAAACCGCAGGTTCAAAGCATCGCTTACAGTAAGGACAATGGTCGAACCTGGACAAAGTATGAAGGTAACCCTGTTTTATTCCCCACGGAGACGCTAGACTTTCGAGACCCAAAAGTATTCTGGCATGAAGAATCCTCAAACTGGGTAATGGTTCTTGCTGTAAGTGACCATGTAGAATTTTACACATCTTCGAATCTTAAGGATTGGTTTTTTGCAAGCGGTTTCGGTTCTGATATTCCAGGCATACATCGTGGGATTTTTGAATGTCCTGATGTTTTTAAACTCCAAGTGGATGAGGACCCTAATACCACTAAATGGATTCTGACACTAAGTATCGGAGATAGAAATGGCGTAAATCCAAACGATTCAGAACCACCCGCAGGCGGTTCTGGCATGATGTATTTTATAGGTCACTTTGATGGTAAGGTTTTTACACTAGATGAAACATTGGAATCATTCGATACAATCCAATGGATAGATTACGGATCTGACTTTTACGCGGCCGTGACCTGGGATGGTATACCGAATGAGGATGGGCGAAAGATTTGGGTCGGCTGGATGAATAATTGGCGTTATGCTTCCACTCTTCCTTCTAAAGAATGGCGTGGCCATATGTCCATCCCACGAGAGATTCAGCTCAGGACGTATTCGGAAGGACTTCGCTTAATTCAAGCACCCATAAGTGAGTTAAATCAACTTAGAAGATCAATTCTGTCTCTACAAGACATTACGATTAAACCAGATATGAACGTTTTGTCTGATGTTTCTGCTACAAAGATGGAAATTATTGCGGAATTCGAAATCGGTAATGCAATAGAATTTGGGTTCAAGGTGCGAAAGTCTTCCTCTTCCAACCAGGAGACAGTCATCGGATATAATGTCTTGAATGAGGAGTTGTTTGTCGATCGAACGAAGTCAAACGCTGTTGATTTCCATCCCGATTTTGCTACAAAACACAAGGCCCCTATGAAGCCAGAGCATAGACGGATACAGTTGAGCATCTATGTTGATTGGTCAAGTGTAGAGATCTTTGGCAACAATGGGACAACTATCATTTCAGACACGATTTTCCCCGACTTGGGAAGTAGAGGGCTGGAACTCTATGCCATTGGCGGAGAACTAAAGGTCGTGTCGCTTCAAATCAATGATCTCGTAAGCATTTGGGAAAATCAACCGAACTGAACTGGTTGTCCAAAACCAATTAAATTTGAACCAACTTCACAATATTATTAGAAAAGAGGGTATGGAATGAAAGATAAATCTAAATTCGCAATATGTCTTCTGATGGCAACGGGATTAGCTCTGACTTCAAACGGGATTTTTACATCTAAATCAATTGCGGCTAGTGCTGTACTTGCAGATCAGGAAACAAATAAACAGGCAAAGGAGGAGCTTGATATTTTTGAAAGCGCATCCAAATCAAATACCAATCTGATAGGCTGGCAAGTGAAAGGAAAAGGAGGATTAGAGGATACTTCAGAAGGAATCTTGCTAACTTCACAGCCTAAAGAAAATGTAATGGCCATCTCAGAGACAGTGTCCGATGATTTTATCTATGAAGCTGATGTCATGATCAGGGATACGAAGGCGGATGCAACATTGTTGTTTCGATCTAATGAGGATGGCTTTAGCTCGTACATGCTGCAAATCGTTCCGGACGCAGGCCTGATTCGGTTAAGAGATGCAAGAAATGGAGATGGGAAATTAAAGGAGGAGCGTAAAGTTTCTGTTGAAATGGGGCAAATCTATCATCTCAAAGTGAAGGCAGTGGGTTCCTCGCTAAAAGTATATTGGGGCAATCAATATAAACCATTAATTGATGTTCAGGACATTTCGTATCAAAGCGGAAAGCTTGGACTCCATGTATGGGATGGATCCGCCTTGTTTTCGAACATCGTGGTGAGTGATCTGAAAGGTAATTTGGGGCCGGTGATTTCTAGCAAGGGAAAATGGCAACCTGATATCAACGGCAAAAGAGGGACGGTAGAACAGGGGAGCATAGCACAGCAAATCTATAACAAAGAGGCGACTGATATGGTCTATGAAGGGAATATTACCCTTCGTCCTGATTCTATTGCAGCTCTCGCATTTCGATCTTCAACCGATGGAGCTGAAGGATATGAAGCTACTCTTACGAAGGAAGGAGATCAGGTCCGTGTAAGTTTGACGAATACAAAAGGAACAGTAATTGCAAGTTCGCAACGTACTTATCCGAGTCAGATGGGAGCCAAACATCATGTGGAAATCAAGGCAAAGGGAGATCGAATTCAGGTCTTCCTGGACGGATACACTACAGCCGCGATTGACGTGAAAGATTCAACCTACAGGAGTGGAAGTACCGGAATCGTCGTAAAAAAGGGGACGGCTTACTTCCAGGATACTTATGTGACGGAATTGAACCAATATTACAATGAGATATATCGTCCACAATATCACTACACGCCAATACGTGGTTCAGCGAGTGATCCGAATGGACTTGTCTACTTCGAAGGAGAATATCATCTCTTTCATCAGGATGGAGGAACATGGGCGCATGCGGTAAGTAAAGATATGCTGAACTGGAAACGGCTTCCGATTGCACTTCCCTGGAATGATCACGGACATGTCTGGTCTGGGTCGGCTGTTGCGGATATGACAAATGCATCTGGTTTATTCGGAGATTCAGGAGGCAAGGGCCTTATTGCATATTACACTTCCTTTAATCCGGATAGCCCGAATGGAAACCAGCGTATAGGTCTGGCTTACAGTAAAGACCTAGGTCGTACTTGGGAGTATTCGAAGGAACGCCCGATTGTGATCGAGAACCCAGGTAAGAGCGGAAATGAAGTTGGGAATTGGGATTTCCGCGATCCGAAAGTGATCCGTGATGATGAGAATAAACGATGGGTTATGGTTGTGTCCGGAGGAGATCATATTCGTTTCTATACGTCAACGAATTTACTTGACTGGAAATTGACGGATAATTGGGGTTATGGGGATTACGTCCGTGGAGGCGTATGGGAATGTCCTGATTTGTTCCAGCTTCCGGTAGACGGAACGTCACAGAAGAAGTGGGTTATGATGATCAGTACAGGAGCGAATCCCAAAACAGGCGGATCAGATGCCGAGTATTTTATCGGTCATTTAACAGCTGATGGTAAATTCGTGAACGATAATCCGGCGGGTAAGGTGTTAAGAACAGATTTTGGTAAAGAATTTTACGCTTCGATGTCTTTCGCTAACATGCCTGATCATCGCACAGTGATGATGGCGTGGATGACGAATTGGGACTATCCGTTCGCTTTCCCAACGTCCAATTGGAAAGGTGAACTAACCATTCCTAGGGAAGTATCATTGCTAACGACCAAAGATGGAATTCGGATGGTGCAAAATCCAATCAAAGAATTGGAATCACTGCGTAAACCTTTGTATTCTGCTTCTAACAAGTCGGTGAGTCCTTCTTCCGGTAATCTGTTAAAAGGTATTATTTCAGGTGCTTACGAAATTGAAGCTGAAATTGAAATCCCTGAAACCAGCACAGTGACCGAGTTTGGCTTTAACATTCGTGAGGGTGCAAATCAGAAGACGGTCGTGGGTTATATGGCAAGCGATAGTAATATGTTTGTGGACCGAACTGCATCCGGTGAAACGGATTTTTCTAACCTTTTCAGTAAGAAACATGAAGCGCCTGCGCAAATGGAGAATAACCGGATCAAGATGCGTATTCTTGTGGATGAGTCTTCTGTTGAAGCCTTTGGTAACGACGGCAAAGTCGTCTTTTCAGATGTAATATTTCCGGATCCTGCTAGTAGAGCGATGAGTTTTTACGTGAAAGGTGGGAATGTGAACGTTGTTTCCTTGAAAGTGCATCAACTTCAATCTGTCTGGAATGAGGACATTCCTTCAAAAGCTCAAATAAAGATGGATACGAGGGTTCGGGAACTGGGGGTAGGCGAGTCGGATACACTGCAAGCGATGGTCGAGTATGGACCAGGTTTAGGCGTTCAACCACTTAAGTGGAATTCCAGTAATAACGACGTAATCGCCATAGAGTTGGTAGACAATTCACATGCAGTTATTAAGGCGAAAAAAGAAGGGGAGTCCACAGTCACCGTATCTACTCCGAATGGTAAAACTTCCAGTAGTGTGCTCATTAAAGTCTCAGGTGGCGAGTTCCGGACAAACCTGAGTGGATGGACTAAAGATCTGTCTGCTGCTTCATGGTTAGTTAGTGAACATGGGATTCGTGGTAAGTATTTTAGCGATGCGAATTATATTGCCAAAGAGAAGGCTGGGAACTTTACGTATGAAGCAGACATGATGCTCGGTGAAACAGGAGGGGCAGGTTCTATTTTGTTCAGGGCTAGCGAAGATGGTCGCAGTGGTTATTATCTGAATCTAGACCCTAACATGAAGGCCATTCGTCTTTTCTATAAAATCAATGGAGGATTTGAAGAACGTCAGGTTCTTGCAAAAGTACCAACGTTCATTCAGCCAGGTCATACGTATAAGGTGAAAATAGAAGCGCATGGTCCGCATATTGTCGTTCACGTGGACAGTCAAAAAGTGATAGATATCATGGATGGTACTTTTGCAGAAGGCCACTTTGGACTCCATGTTTTTGGCGGCTCCGCATCTTATCAGAACGTCAATGTGAGCAACGGTGAACCTGCAAACATCACCAAGTCCAGTCTTATAAATGCCGCAACACAGAAATCCATTTACACCGTGAACCTTGTCAACGGGGAGCCGGTTACCTTGCAGGATGCAAGTGCAGCTTCCGTCCAGAGGTGGGTATTTGTTCCGACAGGCGACGAAGCAGGTTCGTATTCGATTCGTACTACGGCCGGTCAGACGCTTGATCTGGATATAGGGCAAAACAAACTTCAGCTATATCATTACTTAGGGTACAACAACCAGCGTTGGATCCTTCACGAGAACAAAGACGGATCAGTTCATATTACTTCAGCTCATCATCAAAAAGCATTAGAAGTATCGGAAGATGGGACCGAACTTTTCCTAAGTGAACTGAATCCATCACTTGATCGACAAAAATGGATATTAACAAAATAATTAAAATTTATTCCATGATGGCGTATCTCATAGATATTCCAATAAAGAAGTGTCGCGAGACAGGAACATGTTCAATTCAAGTCGCTATTATAGCGGCTTTTTTTGTTTTAAGCTTGTCCCAAGGCAAGGACAAATTTTATTGAAGAAGCAGAGGTTCGATGGCTATCGCTATGCGGATTCGTAAGCTTTCAGTTGGATCTTTGAGTTTCACACCCAGGATTTTTTCACACTTTTCCAGTCGATACACCACCGTATTTCGATGAACGAAAAGTTGTTTGGATGTTTCGACAAGCTGGCATTGTGTATCGTAAAAAGCGTTTAAGGTGCGCAGCAACTCTTTTTTTTCATGTTCGTCTGCAATCTGCAGCAGTCCGTTTAAGGTCGCGTCGTAAAATTGTTTCAGTTCGTTGTGGGGAAGCATGTGGAATAAATATCCGATGTCCTTGGCTTGGTAAGATTGGACAAATTGCTTTCGTTTTAGCCAGTAGCCGAATTGCAATGCATTAACTGCTTCTGTATAAGAATGACGAACGCCGAGTACATTTGTTGCAGGTTTGCCAATGCCGATAGACAGACTCAGTCCTGTCTCAACATGTAGCTCTTTAAGCATTCCCGACAACTGCTCGGTGATTTTCACCTCATCCCACCCCGACTCAGGGATAGATAACAGAAGACAGTAGGTATCATGTTTGGTAAACATGACGAAGGATTGATCTAACCCACCAAAAAGACGTTTGATGTGCTCGTATTGCTCCTCTTGCTCCGTGATATTATCTCCTTTCGGAGGCGCCGAACCTTCGTGATTAGGAAATCTTTGATGCATGTGATGCACCTCGTCATTACGCATGGTCAGCACAACGCTTGCACGCCCCTTGATAAGCCCACATCTCTTGCCGCGGTTCAGCGCCTCCTGCTCAGAAGTGATATATCCCTCAATCAGATCGGAGAAGAACTCGTTTTTGTGCCTGCGGGAGCGCTCTTTGACAGCCTGTGATTTGGTCAGCTCCATTCCAATGACGTTGGAGGCCTGTTCAAGCGTCAGACCGAAAAGCCCAGTCCATTGATCCGGTGAATGAAAGGATAACAAATAGCCTTCGTGGCGGTAAGTTTTTACTGGATATACCAGCATGCAGCAACGCTCTCGGACTGATGAGTTGATGAAGCACAACGAAGTGGGACTAGAAATATCGGACAAGTCTTGAAGTGTATTTACAGCGGCTGCAGTGAGTTCAGCAACACTTGTATTCTGGCTGGAAGCAGAGATAGTTTGCCATTTGTAGTTTAACAGAACGACTGGGGATGAGAACAGTTTGGACAGAGAATCGATAATGCTGGAAATTCCTTTGCCGCGCATGATCATCTCGGAGAATTTTTTGTGGATGCTGAGTGCATATTGCAGTTCGTCGCTCTTGTTATTCAGAATCACACTGGTCGATCGCTGCAAAATTTCGCCAAGGGATAGACGGACATCGGAAATTTCGATGATGGGAAATTCGTTCTGATCCGCTTCCCAAAGTATTTCATCAGGGATTGGTAGTTCAAAGCGCTTGGTTTTGATGGCCAACCCCGAGCACTGAAGACGCTGCATGTCCCTGATTAGTTGAATAAACATCTCTGGTTGCTGCTTCATGAAAAAGCCGTTGGTCAGCAAGAGCTCGTTCGGCCTTAGAAAGCGAATGATATCCGGACAGTCCATAATGTTGACCGTTTGAACCTCACGTACTAGCCCCTTATGCCCCGTAATCACTCTAGCATCATCGTAAATGCCGTTTTTCAGCAAATCTGTCAGCAGCACATCGACCCATCCCTTTCTGGAACAAGTTATTTTATTGTTAAGTAATATAACACTACGATCATGTGGAGTAAATATCTTTGGTTTGATCATCCAATATTGCTAATTATTTTTATCCTTTTCATCCAATGATTTCTCAGAAGGAGTGAATTATGCTTAAAGTGTTTCTTGCGTGTAATAAAAGCGTACATGAACGGAGGATGTAATGATTGATCTACTTATCACAGATACGGTGATTTCCGGGGATGAAAGGCGAATGGATGTCGGGATATCCTCAGGCAAGATTGCATTTGTCACGCCATGCGGGGAAAGGAAAACCGAAGCTTCTCGTGTAGTGCAAGGCAAAGGGGGCTTATTGCTACCCGGATTCGTCGAGCCGCATATTCATTTGGAAAAAGCATATTTGCTGGATTCCATGGATCGGGAGGCGGAGTCTCTCCAGGACGCGATTCAGATAACATCCAAACTGAAAAGTTCGTTCACAAGGGAGGACATGTATCGTCGCTCGCTGGTTGTCATTCGGGAAGCCGTCAGGAATGGTGTAACCCATATGCGTTGCCAAGCAGAGGTCGATCCGGTTCTTGGACTCAGAGCTGTCGAATCTGCTCTTCGTCTCAAACAATCCTTAAAACATCAACTGGATTTACAGGTAGTTGCCTTTCCGCAAGAAGGGGTGTTCAAGAGTCCGGGGACTGTTGAGCTGATGGAAGAGGCCGTTCGTATGGGAGCCGATGTGATTGGAGGAATCACTTATCAGGATGCAGACCTGGGGGAGCACTTGGATTTTGCATTTGGTCTGGCAGGGAAGTACGGAAAACCGTTGGATTTTCACGCGGATTTCTCGGTCGATTTCAACGACCGTGCCGTTGTGGAAATTGCAAAAAGGACCATTGCTGCAGGCATGCAGGGGCATGTAGCCGCCGGACATGTAACCTCGCTCGGTTCCCTCCCTGAACACGAAGCTTCGGCTATCGGGGAGCTTCTGTGTCTTGCCGGAATCAGCGTCATTACGCTGCCGATGACGGACCTCTTTTTGAATGGAAGAGAAGGTCCAGAAGGTTATCATAGAGGTCTGACTCCTGTGAAACTGCTCCAGGATTGTGGAGTGAATGTGGCAATTGGCGTCAATAATGTGCGCAACCCATTCACGCCGTTTGGCAAAACAGACCCGATTGAGGTTGCCTGGCTATTGGCGATTACTTCTTACATGGGCGGCAAACGGGATGCGCTCATCTTGACCAACATGCTGACTCATAACGCAGCACAGGCGTTAGGCATTGATAATTATGGCGTTAAGGTTGGCGCTCCGGCTGATATGGTATTGTTCCGAGAGCGGTCGGAGAGGGAAGTGCTGCTTAATAAACCGGAGGCCCGCACGGTTTGGAAATCGGGATTACAGGTAGCTTGTACTGACTCAAAACTTTTGGAATTACCGTGGTTGTCGGATGGGATGGAAACAATCTAATTATGAAGTAAGGGGATGGAGTTATGGAGAAAGGCTTAACACTCGTGAAAAATGTCAAATGGTCGGAAAACCTGTTTGATCTAACGATTGATCAAGCAACTGGACTTATTGTCAGCATTGAGACTGCCGGAACGGATGCGGATCTCACATCTGTAAATATTGCCGGTAGGGCGACAACCGTCATTGACGCGGATGGGCTGCACTATGTACCGCCAATGACAGATATGCATACCCATCTGGACAAGCATTTTATTGGGGAGCCGTGGAAGTCTTTGCAGCCGTTTGTCACGCTGCCCGGCCAGTTGGAATTTGAGAAAAGTATGTTGGGAGAACTACCGACCGGAGCGGGAGAACGTGCGAAACGAATGTTGGATTTAATGTTAGCCCAAGGTACAACGGCAATCCGCACACACGTTGACGTGGATCCGCAAATTGGTCTCTCTCATCTTGAGGAGGTCTTGGAAGTGCGCGAGATGTACCAAGGACGCATCGATATGGAAATTGTGGCATTTCCCCAGCAAGGCCTGCTTCGATCCGACTCCGTTTCCGTCATGCGGCAAGCGCTTCGTGCTGGAGCCAACTATGTTGGTGGTGTGGATCCGGCCGGATTGGACCGCCGAGTGGATGCCAGTCTGGAAGCCATGTTTGAACTTGCGACAGAATTCTCTGCTGGCATCGACTTGCATCTGCATGACCCGAGTCATCTCGGAATATACACGATCAGGAGCTTCGCCGAACTGACAGAACAAGCCGGTATACCCGGCCGTACCGCGGTAAGCCATGCCTATTGTTTGGGCCAGGTTGGGGAAACAGAGGTGCGCTCACTCGCGGAAAGGTTGTGTGCGACCGGCGTAGCCATCATGACGAGTGTGCCCATTGACAGGCCTATGCCCCCCATCAAACTGTTGATGGAAACGGGAGTGTCCGTTCATATCGGTTCCGATAACATTTTGGATTCGTGGAGTCCATTCGGAAATGGCGATATGCTCTCCCGTGGGTCACGTCTCGCTGAAGCATCCGGTTGGGTGGAGGACTTCTGGTTGCTAGAAACGTACAAGCTTATTTCCAATGCGCCATTAACTCCAAAAGTGGGTGAACAAGGCACTTTCTCGTTGGTAAATGCCATAAATGCGATGCATGCGTTGGCTGCAGCACCTCCACGCGAAGCTGTATTTTCGGGTGGTGTGCTTGTTGGTGGTCGAATGTTTCCCAACAGCAGACAGATGGCAGCCATCCATTCGTAACAATCTTTAATTATACATGAAGCAGCGCATCCTTTTTCAGGTGCGTTGCTTTTTGACATGAAAAGGCTGATCACAGGGCTTATAATACGTTGCTTAATGCAGTGAATGTGATAATACATAACATTAAAATTTAGACAGGCTTTTCTTTTGGTGTAATAATCCAAATTAAATCATTTTTTTTAGTGAATCACACCAATGACTGAGGCTTACTTACATCGTATTATTCATATAAGAACAATTTTGAGTCATATAAACTGACATTCATAGAATAGGAGGGATGTTGGAGGAGTTACACAAACCAAACATCATTGTTACGAACAGGGGGAGAGAGACATGCGTCGAGGTTTCCATGCAAACCGCATCCAAAACATCAGAAAGCATGGGCTGTTATTGGTCATGATTTTGCCAGGCATCGTCTATCTGTTCATCAACAATTACTTGCCCATGTTCGGCATTGTGATTGCGTTCAAAGATATCAATTTTGCAAAAGGAATCTGGGGAAGTGACTGGGTAGGCTTCGATAATTTCGCCTATCTGTTCCAAACGCAGGATGCTTGGGTGATTACCCGAAACACGTTACTTTACAACGGCGCATTTATCGTGCTTGGAACAGTGCTCTCTATAGCTGTGGCCGTATTGTTGAACGAGGTAAAAAAGCGATTTGCCTCCCGACTGTATCAAAGCATCATTTTGCTGCCCTATCTGATCTCGATGGTCATTGTCGCTTACTTGGTTCTGGCATTGCTCAACGAGGAAAACGGATTCGTTAATCATTACGTGCTTCCTTTGCTGGGGATTGACCCCGTGTCGTGGTATGCGGATTCCGGCAAATGGCCCTTTATATTAAGTGTGGTATATCTGTGGAAAAACGTCGGTTATACATGCATTGTTTATCTGGCCTCAATTGTAGGCATCAGCCAAGAATATTATGAATCCGCTACGCTGGACGGAGCATCCAAGTGGAGGCAAGTCTGGAGCATTACCCTTCCTTTGCTTAAACCCACGATGGTCATTATGGTGCTTCTTGCAGTGGGACGCATCTTCAATTCCGATTTCGGATTGTTCTATCAGGTTCCGCTGAATTCGGGTGCACTGCAAACGACTACCGATGTCATTGACACATACGTTTATCGTGGATTGATGACATTTGGGGATTTCGGAATGTCATCCGCTGCCGGACTTTATCAGTCCATTGTCGGTTTTCTGTTAGTATTAACGACCAATGCGATCGTTCGTCGCAAAAACCGGGATTTGGCGCTGTTTTAGCTAAGGGGGAGGACAACATGTATTCAAATAGGATATATCAAATGGCTGTTCACCTCGTGCTCATCATGATGGGAATCGCTGCAGTGTTTCCGTTTATACTTCTGATATCCGCTTCCCTAACCGAGGAACAAGCCATTATCAGGGATGGTTATCGTTTGTTACCGGCTCAATTCAGCTTCGATGCTTATGTGTATCTGTTTAATCAGTATTCGTTGATTCTGCGGTCGTATGGAATTACGACGTTCATCACGGTCGTGGGCACGATCGTTGGATTGTTGATCACAACCCTGGTCGCTTATCCGCTATCCAGAAATGTGCTTCCATTTCGTTCGTTCCTGTCATTCTTCGTATTTTTCACCCTGCTTTTCAATGGGGGGCTGGTGCCGATGTACCTGGTTTATACGGACCTCTTCCATTTGAAAGATACCATCTGGTCGCTAATCATCCCGAATTTACTGACCAACGGGTTCTACATTTTGTTGATGCGCAGTTTCTTTTCCACATCAATTCCCGGCGAAGTCGTGGAGTCAGCCTATGTGGATGGAGCCAACGAATGGGGTATTTATTGCAAAATCGTTCTCCCGCTTGCTCTCCCAAGCCTGGCAACCATTGGTCTGATGCTCATGATCTCGTATTGGAACGATTGGTTTAACGGTCTGATCTTCATCAATGACGGAAGCCTCTACAGCATTCAAAACCTGCTTAATCGAATGTTGTCTGATGTCCAGTACTTGCAGCAAAGCAGTTTGTCTGGTCAGACAGCAGTTCTCTCATCCGTACCTCTCGGCAGTGTGAGAATGGCTATTGCCGTAATCGGCGTGTTGCCGCTGATCGCAGCGTATCCGTTTTTCCAGAAGTTCTTCGTCAAGGGATTGACTATTGGTGCCGTAAAAGGTTAGTTATGCTTCGTATCCAAGATGTCTTATCCAAAAGCAAACATGGGGAGTGAATGAAGATGTTCAGAAAAAGATTGCCTGTGGGTTTCATAAAGGTAATGTCCTTAATTTGTGCGGCCCCTCTATTGTTGACGGCATGCGGAAACCCAGACAGTAAGGAGGGGGCAGAACTTGGAAAAGCTTCAGGAACAGACATGTATGAAGTGGTCATGACGTATCCGGCTTTTGGGGATGTAACGGATGTTAAGGAAATTCAGGAAGCCATCAGTGATATTACAGCGGAAAAGGTAGGCGCCACCGTGAAGCTCTTGCCTGTTAATGGATCGAACTATGCCAATCAAATGAACTTGATGCTGGCGGGCAGCGAGAAACTGGATCTGGTGTATACCAGCGTTTGGTTAGGCCTTGAATCCCAAATCGGCAGGGGACAGTTAATGCCCATGGACGAATCGCTGAATGAATTCGGTAAAGAGATACTGGAGGCTGTTCCAGAAGAAGCCGCAGAAGCCGGGAAGATGAATGGTGAAACATATGGCGTTCCCAGCATTAAAGCTTGGACACTTTCCCCCAGCTTTGTGATGGACAAAGAGCTTGCCGATAAACATGCTATTGACCTTAGCGCCATAAAAACCTGGAATGATATCTCTGCTGTATTGCAGCTTATCAAGGACAATGAGCCAGGTATCACGCCGATTGTCAGCTATACCTCGCAGGAAACACCCGGACAAGCCATGCTGAATTTTGATCCATTGGGAACAGCACCTGGCGTACTGGATTTTGGCGGGGAGGACTTCACCGTGCAGAACCTTTTTGCAACTTCGCGGTTCTCCACAATGGCTGACCTGATGCGTGATTGGTATCAAAAAGGTTATTTCAGCAAAGACGTCGCAACGTCACAGGAAACGGGCTCCAATCTGATCAAGGCAGGCAAAGCCTTCTCGTATATCCGGAATATCAATGAGTGTTACTCGGAATCACTTGCGGCTGGGACTGAACTTGTATGCGTACCCCTTGAGGACTCGTATATGACGCGTAATAGCGTAGCTTCCAACATGATGTCTTTGGCAAGGAACAGTGAGCAGCCGGATAAGGCGATTCAAGTATTGGAACTGTTTTACTCGGACGAAGCAGTCATTAATCTGTTTACCAACGGAATTGAGGGCAAGCATTATGTTAAGCGGGATAATGACCTGATCGGCAAGCCGGAAGGTGTTACCGCAACAGGATACGATTCAAACCAATATGCCGTGGGGAACAATTTCCTGTCCTATATATGGGAAGGGAACGATCCTGACATGTGGGAGCACTTGAGGGGCGAAAACGAGAGTGCCGTAAAATCAAGGGCGATGGGTTTCAGCTTCGACATCAATCCGGTTAAAACACAAATTACCTCGGTGACCAACGTCCAAAACCAGTATGATGCAGGCTTTCAGACAGGAACTTTTGATCCGTCAGAACTAGGCGCTTATCTCGACAAACTAAAGAATGCAGGCGTAGAGAAAATATTGACGGAAAAGCAAAACCAGTTAAACCAATGGCTTGAAAATAAATAGAAGGAGCTGATCACGCATGTTTAATCCTGTCATTGATGTTCACCACCATATCATCTCTAAAGAAATGCAACGAAAGCAGCGGGAGTTGGGAATGGAGATTCCAAGTTTTATGCCAAAGTGGACGCCCGAGATCGGGATGCAAAAAATGGATGTATGTGACATCTCGTTTTCATTCCTTTCAGCCCCGTCAGACCTGACGTTCATCGACCAATCTTCTGCCAACGCATTGGCACGTAAAATGAATGAAGAGCTCGCATCGTATGCTCAACTTCATCCTGAGCGGTATGGTGCGTTTGCAACGCTTCCACTCCCGGATCCCGCAGCAGCCATGGAAGAAACATTGTATGCACTTGATGTTCTCGGGATGGATGGTGTTGCAATGCTGACAAGTTATCAGGGGAAATATTTAAGCCATCCAGATTACACCGAATTGTTAACCGAATTGGATCGGCGCAGTGCTGTTGTGTTTCTGCATCCCATCCTCATACCGCAAAAAATCGCTGGGCTTAGTCCTGCATTGCTTGAGGGCACCTTCGATACGACGCGGGCTGTCACTACGATGGCTGTTCATCGCATTTTCGACCAATATCCATCCATTACGTTCATTCTTCCCCATACAGGGGGCATGGTGCCGTATATCAAATGGAGAATTGCGCTTGCCGCCATCGGGCAAGATTCGATTCAGGTTGAAACAACACCGGAACAATTTCAAGCTGAAATAGCCAAACTGGACCACCTTTATTATGATTCCACGTTGAATCTCGGCACGATCCAAAAGTTGATTGCACCTGATCGGATTCTGTTCGGAGCGGACATACCTTGGCCAGCGGACAGCGTCCTTCGGATACAGCGGGAGTCGGTATTCCATGAAGCACAGCAGATCAGCGAAGAAAACGCGAAGGCGATCGCTTATGGCAATGCCTTTCGTCTATTCCCCCGCATTTCTAAGCTTTTTGATATAGAGAAAAAGTTAATTTAAAGTGACGGGAAGCGATAAATCAACATTACAAAACAATAGTTTAATCTTTCATGACAATGTAACAACAAAACAATCGTTCTTGAAACGGTTGTTTTGTTGTTAACACCCATTAGTTACATTCTGGTTCCTATCTAATAAAAAGGTGCCTACTTTTCAAGTAGTATGAGACATTTTAAGATTAAACGAAAGGTGGTTAAACAGAGGGCGTATGTAATGAACAAAAGTTATATGCAACGTTGCTTTGACGTAATAGAGATCATCCCGAAGGAGTTGCAGAGAAGATAGATCGCACCATTACTTTTTAGAAGATATGCATAGTGTGATCGTCAAATTAACCGATTAAGTGGGAGATTCATTGAAAGTAATTGAGGGGATGGTAGCGCCATGCCAATTGAAATCAAAGACATTGTAGTGTTTTAATGAGTAAGCTTCAAGATCATAGTTTAAACTTTAATTTTAATCTAGGTATTCTTCGAGTTGCTGACGAGTTGAAGACATTAACTGGCGAAACCATCTTTATCGGTGTCTTGAATGATGATTACTTTTATTAAAGAGCTCGAGCAAATTAAAAAATCGGGTTTTGCGGTAGATAACGAGGAAGCCGATCAAGGAGCAAAGAAAACAGAATAACCCTTCTCAGAAATGAGGTGGGTATCCTGTTTATAGATGTTGGCATTTTAAAGTGCCCTCAATCATCATGGAGAGCCTTTTTTTGGGGGAGTAGTATAGTTTAGTGTTAATCATCTGAACTAGTGAGTAGAAATTTTCCGATAATATTCTCGTTGCTATCGTACAAGTTTATATACTTATCGACTTTTGGTTCATTCATACTCTGAATTGCTTCTTCGGGAGTTTGTGGCAAATCTTGATTCATATCTGAAGTCTTGATGTAACCTTCAGTTCCGTCTACACCAAAAGCCTTAACTAGATCTAATTCTGTTTCATCATGATAAATAAATGAACCATATGTTTGACCGTTATCATTGATTTTTATTTCCATTTGATCTTTAGAGGGACTAGTATCGGCAGATGCAGCTCCCCAGCCATAAACTCCTATTCCAATCCCTAAAGCACAAGTCACACCAACTGTAATTAATTTTAGTGATTTTGTTTTCATTAGAATATCCTCCTAATGTTGAATGAATGGTGTTTTAGAACCACCGTCATATTCATACTTACCAGACTGTCAAACGGCAAACACTGCCTCAGTTTCGTAATCCCCAGATCCTTAACCCCAGTCGAATCTATTAAATTACTCATTTTCAAATTAATGTAACATTTAATGTCGTAATTGTAAACCGTTTTTAGGTTATTTAGATTCTTATGTAACCACGGAAAATTCACTGGCATATTCAGTCGCAATAGAGGGCAACCGGAGGAAGGAACAAATCCTTTTACAATCATTGTCAGTACGTTATAATACAATCACCCGATGGATTACCCAACAAAGTTAAATATTGTAATTAGACATTGGAGGTATGGTTATGGTCAAGAAGAAAATGTCCAAAGCCCTCAGCGCAGCTTTAATCGTTTCTATGCTGGCTACTGGCGTGATAGTCGCTATCCAAGGTAAAACAACGTTAGAGGCATCATCAGGTGATAAAAAGGTTGAAGTTATTAAAGCACAAGCGTGACCTTACTATGAAGAAGCTTAGGTGCGACTATATCGTCCTAATTAGGGCATATTCGAAGCACCTGATGCGAATACCTCAGCTCGGTTAACCGAGCTGAGGTTTCTTCATTATCATTATGAATTGATGTCGAGGGACAAGATCATGGTGCGCAATTACCAATTATACATTGGCACCTCGTGCAGGTACCTGGGCAATTTTACGATGGCATTCAGCCACCACTTGGCATGCCTTACGGATGGATTCAATTTCATAATCACTTTTTAAAATGATCATGTTCGTATCAGGCCCCATTCGTAATAGCTTGCATAATTTGTTCACAGTTTGTCATGTCAGCTAGAAACCGTTACGATGTGTTATATGGAATTTATCTTTGAGGCTCAATCAGTTATAGAAAAGAGAAAGGACAAGCGGCATGATACAAAGAGAAGGGAATGTAGCTTGGAACGCCAACTCAGAATATATATGGTGAGCAACGGGACTTGTTTAAGGAATTAAGCAAAAAAAGATGATTTATCTGTACTTCAGAGAGATCCAAAACTTATCTTAGTTGAACTATATTTTATAAGGAGACACGTAAGATGGAATTAAAATTTAGGGAAAAGGCTCTGTTATTTTATTTGATCGAGGCTAGATACAATGATTTGGAGTTACGAGAGGAGCAAGTATATCAGGAAATTGAAGATCTATACTTTAAATTTAAAGATGAGTTAGAAAGAGAATATGGGGAAGACTGGCGAGAAATTTAAAGCAAGGAGGTACCCAAGAAAATGATTTATTGGAGTATGCAGACATCAGAGGTTTGGAAACAAGCTCAAGAAACAGGTTACTTGGAGGGAAGCTCTGAACACTTAATGTTTCCAAAACAATACATATGGATGATGGAACAAATGAAAACAAGATTACCTAATTATAAAGGTGAGTATCCAATCTGGCTATGGATCAAAAAGCCGGATATGAGATCTACCGGACATTTTGAGGGAGGAACTAAATGCGTAAGATTGACCATTGATCTCAAGGAGACAGATGTACTAATATCAGATCTTGATAGATGGAACCTGGTACTGAACAATGGATTTTGCTCTGATAATGAACATGAAGAAGGTGAGTTTAATAAGGGGATACTAGAAATGACGAAAGAAGAAAGTTGGGAGCGGATTTTTGATTTAAATCGAGCGGTTGATGTTAATTGGACAGGTAATGGTGCATGGCTTCAGGGAACTACGGGACGAATCTACTTAGAAAAAGTGAAGAGAGTAGAGCAATATATTAGTCGTAAATCAAAGTTATACTAATAACAATTATAACAATAAGGTAAATAAGACATATCATGACCTCTTTTCAAATGTTGTTGGGGGAACATTGAAAAATCCTTCCTTTTAATCGTTACTTACAATTCCAAGTTAGGATATGGCCAATAGCCTAAATGTGTGAGGGCTAAAGTCATTAATCTGGTGGTTTAGTACTCTAAACTCATCATTCATAATGTCAGAGAATATAGTTGATAAGCATTATCATTCATGGTATATTGTTAACCAGTAAACTAAATATTAGAATTTATTTAGAATAACTCTATTTTTAAAAGAATATTTTTGTTTACAAGTAAATAAGGAGCGATCAAAGAATGATCTCAAAAGATCGAACAAAACAGTTGCTTTATGACCAATTTATCCGTTTTTTACATGTGTATGAGAACCACAAGGATACAGAAATCGAGCATTTCCTAAGTATCGCCCAGCGTGAAAGCATCGAGAAAATCCCTCAGCATTTGACCGCGGTTCATATGATAGATTGCATAGGCAAGCATGAGCCCATTAACAACACGGGTATTGCCGAGGCAATGAATTTGTCCAAAGCAAGTATCACCAAAATTGGCAACAAACTGCTGGAGGAAGGATTCGTCAAACGTACGAAAATGAACGACAACAAAAAGGAGAGCTATTTCCGGTTGTCACCGCAAGGCAAAAAAATCTTTGAATTGCATGAACGTCTGCATATACATGAGGCTGAGCGCTTCTATCGTACTCTTGACAAATATTCGGAAACGGAGCTAAAAGTAATCCATCAATTTCTACAAGACAGCAGTATAAATATTGAATCCAGATAGAACAAAGGAGAGTGAAGCATATGAGTCTGGCGGAATTGATCAGGGAGCGCAGGAGTATTCGTAAATGTAACTCTACGCCGGTGGACCAGGAGTTGGTTGTTGAACTACTGCGTAAGGCTATACGGCTTCAACCATATCTTGAGTCTGGCTCATGGCGTGTAGTATATGCCGGAACGCCAGAAGCACGCAAACGGTTGGTGGACTGCATGCTGGAACAGATGTCACAAAGCAAGCTCGGCAAGCTGATTCCAGGGAAACTTCTGGATGTTTTTAAAAAGAGATTTACCGATATTCCTGCGCACGTCATTGTTATGTCGACTGTAGGACCGAATCGTCTGACCAATGACCGTAATTATGCGGCTGCCTGCGGGGTGATGCAGAGCTTCCAACTGCTGGGCTGGGAACGAGGGTTAGGAATGTTGTGGGATACAGAGTCCATGATTCAGCATGAAGGGTTCTTCAATGGAATTGGCTTACGTGAGGATGAAAGATTTGTTGGTATTCTTCATATAGGGTATTACGACAAAGCGCCAAGAAGTCGGAAAAGGACACCAGCCGAGCAGAAGTGGACCGTATTGCGAGGGCAGCCTACATAGAAGAGGAGGATATGAAAATGAAATTGTCAGATTTGGAAGGAGACATGGACGGTCCGATTGAGTTTTTGGATCAACCGGTATCGCAGGACCTAATCCTTGAGTTGCTCAATCATGCCGTATGGGCGCCAAATGATGGCCTCCGAGAGCCGTGGCGATTTATCTTTGCTGATAACCGGTATGGGGACATCATGCAGGGATTACAGAACCAGGCTCCTGCGTATCTTCTGGTCTTGGTGAAGGAAGAGGCGGATCAATATAAGCGGGAAGAGGACTTTGCAGCTGTCTGTTGCCTAATTCAGAATTTCCGCTTGCTGGCTCATGAGCAAAGTCTGGGTGTGCGCTGTACCTTGCATGACTGGATGTACGACCCGAGCCGTACTGAAATGTTTGGTGTACTAAGTAACGAGCGCATTGCTGCGGTTCTGGAATTGGGATACGGTGCAAATCAGTGGAAAGGAAATACGAAGTTACCTGAGACTCAACTTCATTTTGAACTGCTGTAAGGTGGGAACGATGGGATGAGACTCCAAATGGAAAAAATTGTTTTACAATCATTGTCAGTACGTTATACTACAATCATTAGGTGAATTACTCAATAAAAAAGTGAAATATTGTAATTGATTAGTCACCCACGGCTCGTCATCGTCTTGAGCCACTTATTACTTAATAAATATAGGAGGTATGATTATGGTCAAGAAGAAAATGTCCACAGCACTCAGTGCAGCTTTAATCGTTTCTATGCTGGCTACTGGCGTGATAGTCGCTATTCAGGGTACAACAACGTTAGAAGTAGCGAAGTCAGCAGGGGATAAAAAGGTTGAAGTTATTAAATAAAGCATACGTGAGAGACCTGCTAGAAAGTTAAAAGAACCTCATCTCGGTTAACCCGGCTGAGGTTTTTTTCTGTATCATTAGGCATTGAAAAAATGCAGACCTAAGTCCGTGAACGCTTGACCACCATTTACCTTGACGCAAAGTCCAATCTAATGTACACGGAACTGGAAATGACCAACCAGGAAAAACGGCAATCCAAGCAGTCACAATTAGTTGCTTACTACAAAACACCAGATAACGAGTATTAACAGCTCAACATTACGAGAGGTGAGGGAACGCTTAACGCAGGGAAAGATATTAACACTTGGTACCGATTTAACCGTTGGCAATAATAGATCAAACTTCATGAACTTGAATACCAACTTAAGCAAAATCATAAATAGTGGGACAGTTCGAATCAATCTGTATGATGTACCTCTGTCAAGAAAGTGGACACTTACGCTACGGATCTTGCGGTAAATTGCTGTGCAAAACGGGCAGGGGAAAGGTACCCCTACACCAAAACATCATAATTGATTGAGCTTGCTTTCAGGCTCTTCACCATTTTCTACACGTTTTATATTCTTTATAAAGAAATCATATCTTGTTTTATGAAATTTCCGACCATCAGGCATTCCCGCTGTATGGGGAGTAAGTATCACATTACCCAGACTCCGGAGCTCACTGTCAATCGGAAGCGGTTCAGATTCAAACACATCCAGGCATGCGCCTGAAATATCCCCGTTTTTTAATGCATCAATCAAGTCTCTTTCGTTGACAATGCCGCCGCGTGCTGTATTGATAAAAAGAGTGGTGTTTTTCATTTTTTTGAATGCCGCTTTGTTGATCAGTTGTTTGGTTTGCTCATTCAAGGGTACATGTACACTGACTATGTCCGATGTACTTACAAGAGTATCGAAATCCGTCATTTTCACAAAACCATCAGATTGTACAATGGCATTTCTCGCATACGCCAGCACATTCATGTCAAAAACCCTGGAAAACGCAGCTACTTTTTTTCCAATAGCACCCAAACCGATAATCCCAATCGTTTTGCCCTTTAATTCACTCCCTGTATAGTCCAATTGATTTTCATCCATCTTGTTTTTCATGAAAGTATCAAGAAACGGTATGTTTTTATAATAAGACAATATCAGTGCCATGACGTGCTCGGCCACTGCCTGTGCATTCACTCCTCCAGCATTGGCCACCCAAATGCCGCGCTGTGTACAGGCAGGGACATCCACATTATCAAATCCTGCACCTGTCTGTACCAATTTTAATTTTTTTGCGTTAGAAAGCAGACTGTGATCCACTTTAATATGTTCAGGAATGATTACTTGGCAATCTTCAATATGATGCAGCATTTCTTTTCCGGGCGGAACAATTACAACGTTCCAGTCTTGCGGAAAACACCTTGCAATATTTGATTTTGAGGTCTCGCTAAAATAGCCAACGATGAGAATTTTCATTGCTAAACCACCTTTCATAAGCTATACCATTTTTCAAATAAAACCGTTGATGCTCGTCATTTTATCCTTTTAATACAATTTTATCAATAAAATCTCATCACGTTCTATTGAACGGGAATGGAAAAGAATCTAGATAAACAATATACTAGCTATATAGTTTTTTTTGTTGAGGTGAATAGTTCTAATGTCATTCTGTTGTGGATCGTCATACTCGGAATTGGTGGAGGTTTCGCCTTTAGTTTGGCCATGATGTTTTTCGGGTTGCGTACTGAAAATGCGCATCAAGCAGCGGAACTATCTGGCATGGCCCAATCGATCGGATATCTTCTTGCCGCAATCGGTCCAGCCCTTATAGGATATCTGCACGATGCAACAAATAGTTGGAACCTGCCACTTTTCATTCTTCTTGGGGCTTCGGTGTTACTCTTTGTAGTTGGTATAGGAGCAGCAAGTAATCAAAAACTCAATACCATGAAATAATAAAAAGCCCGCAAGGACGCGGGCTTTTGTTAGTTTTAACATCAAGTATACATTACCTGCCGGAAATTTCCTTCAACGAGATTTCTTGTTCCTCCAGCAGTCGTTTCAGCTTTTGGCGCTGCCGTTTTTCCTTCTGACGGCGCTCTTTGTCCTCAGCCTTTAGAGCCTTGAGCAGGGAGAAACACATACCGATAAGGACAATAGCGAACGGCAATGCGGTTACAATGGATGCCGTCTGGAGGCCAGTTAACCCCCCGCTGATTAGCAGTACTACCGCGATGGAGGACTGCATAATTCCCCAGGTTAATTTCACTCTTGTACTTGGGTCCAGTTTGCCATCTGAAGTGAGCATGCCCAGTACAAAGGTAGCTGAATCAGCCGACGTAATAAAGAAGATCATGATCAGCATTGTGGCGATGAATGCCACGATCGTGCCCAAAGGCAGCTGCTCCAGCATTAGGAATAAAGCGGTTGTCGTATCTTCCTTGACAGCCTCCGCCAGATGAGCGGCATTGAACAATTCCATGTGAAGTCCTGTTCCGCCAAAGACGGAGAACCAGATAAATCCGAAAAGACTTGGAATAACCATGACGTAAATTACAAATTCCTTTATGGTTCTTCCTCTGGATACCCTTGCGATAAAAGTGCCGACAAAAGGAGCCCACGAGATCCACCATGCCCAGTAAAATAACGTCCATGCTCCAATCCAGGTTTCTCTTGAGAACGGCGTCAGTCTCAAACTCATGTTAATAATATTCTGCATGTAACTGCCCAAGGTTGTTGTGAATGTGTCAAATATAAAAGAAGTCGGTCCAGTCACCAATACAAACAACATCAATAACAAAGCTATAACGAGGTTGACGTTGCTCAGAATCTTAATACCTTTATCCAGACCGGAGGTTGCCGAGATTAAAAACAGTACGGTTACAACGATGATAATGACAACCTGAGACAGAGTCGAGTTAGGAATACCGAATAAGTGATTCAGACCCCCGCCGATCTGAAGAGCACCCAATCCAAGCGAGGTCGCAACACCAAAGATGGTGGATATGACCGCCAGAATATCAATAACCTTACCAAGCCAGCCAGCAGCAAGACGCTCACCGATCAAAGGAATAAAGGTTGAACTGATCAGCCCTTTGTATCCTTTCCGGAACTGGAAGTAAGCAAGTGCTAAGCCGATGACGGTATAGATAGCCCAAGGATGCAGCCCCCAGTGGAAAAAGGAATAACGCATTGAAAGTATGGCTGCTTGCGTTGTTTCGGGTACCGCCCCCTCAGGTGCAGATAAATAGTGGGATAGCGGTTCAGCAACTCCCCAGAAAACCAGCCCAATGCCCATACCCGCGCTAAACAGCATGGACAGCCAGGAAATCGTAGAATACTCCGGCTCATCATCGTCATCCCCAAGCCTAATACCCCCAAACCGGCTGAACGCCAGATAGAAAGCAAAGATCAGGAAGAACAGTGTCGCTAGCAAATAAAACCAGCCAAAATTCTGAATAGAGAAGTTGTAGGCAACATTAGCCACATCCGCTAGCTGATCAGGAGCGACGGCTCCCCATATTGCAAACAGTGCAACGATGATAATTGTGATTGTAAATACCATGATGAGACCTCCATTATGTAAGCTTCAGCCAACTGTTCCTTAGTATGTGCTAGTCCAACTTGTAATATTTCGAAAAGCTAGCTGTTGATAAATTAAAACAAACCGCCATGTAATGAAACACTCAGCGGTTTGTTTTGATCTTGCATGAATAATATATGGTCTATATTCTCTTGTTAATCTGAGATATTGTATCATCTCATCTAACTAGTTTTATTCATTTATGAAAAGAAATCTGAAGAAGGCTGACTGTCATCGTAAATTTACAGATCCTTCAGATTATATTGCATGCGAGTAAGCATGTCGGTCATCATTGCAACTTCTTCTTCACTGAAATCCAGTATCATCTGATGAAGAAACTGGTTTCGATCCTGTTTGAAATTGGCGATATGCGTTAGCCCTTGTTCTGTTAACCGGACGAAGGTTTCCCGATGATCGTCGGGGTTTCTTCTTCGTGACACCAAACCGTCTGCTTCCAGTTGCTTCAAATGGCGTGTAACAGCAGCACTGTCAATATGAATGGCCTTCTGCAAATGGCTTTGTGTAACTTCTTCATGAAGATAGAGATGATACAGCAGAACGTATCGTGAGGAGCTGATCCCCGTACAACGTTCAAATTTAGGTTTCAACTGATTGCTTATATTTTTAAGTAATATTAATAAGGTTTCTTGTTCCAGCGAACAATTCATGTTTGCCCCTCCTTGAATGGTGCAGAATGTCTTGAAAAGCTTCATGTAACAAGGGCAGATTCCTTCCAAGACATTCAGCAACTAAAGGCAACTATATCACAATGTGGAGACTACTCGCACTATCGCTTTGAATCATGCCCAAAACGTGGTCTCTTCGGCTGGCATACGGTAGGAGGTGTATCCCTCGCTTGCAGCTTTTCCAATTGTCAGTAGCATGACTGGTACATAACGTTCTTTATCCAAGCCAAACACTTCAGCAATTTGATCTTTTTCATAACCACCGACTGGATTGGTGTCATACCCATGTGCACGGGCAACCAGCATCAATTGCATGGAAACCAGACCGGCGTCAAGCATAATGACATCGTTCATTTCAGCATCGGACATGTTGTTATATATCGGTTTGAATGCCTTCAACTGAAAGTCCTTAACATCTTGTGGCATTAAGCCATGCTCAACAGCTTTTCCATAGATGTTTTCTGCATAATCGAAGTTGTTTTTGTCCGCAAACACGGCAATGACAGCAGAAGCTTGAGCGACTTTTTCTTTGTTAAAGCGAGACAGTGGGACGAGTTTTTCTTTTCCCTCTGGAGTATCCACCACAAGGAAGCGCCAAGGCTGCATGTTGATGGAGGAAGGGGCAGTGCTAGCTTCATTGATGATTTGAGTCATTTCTTCCCTGCTGATTTTTACGGATGAATCGTATGTCTTAATGGAGCGGCGTCCATAAATAATTTCGTTAAAATCGTTTGTTTGTTGGTATGGTTTCATAATAGTTACTCTCCCTTTATATTTAGTTGAGCTATCAATGTTTGACTAGTCAATTGTTGATAAGTCAAATATAAACTAAAACTAAGTCCATTTCAATAGTTTTTTATGTAAAATTATAACAATAAAAGCAACATTTCTAACGATTCCAACTTAACTTTTGCATAATTTTATCCTGGTTGTTTAAAAATGAGTAAGCATAATATGCATGAACCCCAGTGACTAGATACAAATAAATAATCGGGAATAACATGTAAAAGGCTATTAGCATAGAGGAGTGATACAAAAATGAAAGCAGTTGTGATTAATCAATATGGAAGTAAAGAAGAGTTAGTTGAGCAGGAAGTGAATAAACCGAGGGCAGAAGCCAATCAAGTGGTTGTAAAATTAGAGGCTACATCCATTAATCCAATCGATTGGAAATTAAGAGAGGGTTACTTAAAAGAAATGTATGATTGGGAATTTCCTATTATCTTAGGCTGGGATGTAGCCGGGGTCATAACTGAAATCGGTTCAAACGTTAGCAAATGGAAAGTTGGAGATCGAGTATTCAGTCGTCCTGATACAACACGTTTCGGTTCGTATGCTGAATATACAGCAGTTGATGAGCACCTTCTGGCAAAACTACCTGATTCAATCTCATATGAGGAGGCTGCGGCTGTACCTTTGGCTGGTTTAACAGCATGGCAGGTACTGTTTACTCATGGCGATCTAAAAGAAGGTGAAACCGTACTTATTCACGCTGGAGCTGGTGGTGTAGGTATGTATGCCATTCAATTAGCAAAGCATGCCGGCGCTCATGTTATTACAACAGCAAGTGAAAAAAATCATGAACTTCTTTATTCGTTAGGTGCTGATCAGGTGATTGATTACAAAACGGAAAATTTTGAAGAGATTCTAAAAGATATAGATTTAGTGTTTGACACGATGGGTGGAGAAGTAGCTGAGAATAGCTATAAGGTGCTTAAGCCAAATACCGGAAGACTGATTACCATTGTTGGTGAACCCAATCATGATACTGCTAAGTCTCACAATGTATCGGCAAAGGGGATTTGGCTACAGCCAGATGGTGATCAATTGGAGAGAATGGCAGATCTGATGGAAGAGAAAAAGATAAAGTCGATTGTAGGGGCCACATTCCCGTTTAGTAGACAGGGGATTTATGATGCACATGCTTTGAGTGAAACTCACCACGCTGTAGGTAAGATTGTCATTACATTTTAAAAAAGAAGACTGGAAAAAACCGCTAAACATTAAAATTGGCATCTGTCGAGGGACAAAAACATATTCCCATTAAGTCGCTATCTTAGCGGCTTTTTTATATTATCAGTACAAGTTCGTGTCCCGAGCCAAGCACTTGTACCGATTGCGATTTAAGAGATTTATGTAAGCAAACTTTGCGTCTCTTTAATAAAAGCGGCGATAGCAGGAGAACTCGCTCCCAGGGAGGGGACTGCCAATCCTATGACACGGTTAATGGAAGGGGTTAACGGTTTTAGCAGGATATTAGCTGGTACAGCCGGTAGTATCATCAAAGGCAATCGTATGGCTAACGCCCGATTGGCTGGTATTTTTCATTTTACACTCGAAGGGCAATTCATTATCATGGATCAATAGAGCAGATGGAGGTGGGTTACGACGATGATAAATTTGCGAGTCGTTCATTTTATACATACAGGTTTCTCCATTCAAGTTGGAGAATTCGCGCATGTAACCCTTGAAGATTATTTGCGCCTGACCGAGAATTGGGAGGATGTTCATGATTGAACTGATCAGACACGTTATGGAAGACATGAACAAGCAGCTTGACCGTATCGAGAAGAGTTTGAACTTGCTGAATGATGAACTCATTTGGATAAGAATAAAGGGCTCCATGAATAGCATCGGTAATCTTTGTTTGCATTTGGCAGGTAACGAATATCAGAATTTCGTTAGCGCGATCGGCAACAGACCGTTCATCCGGACGCGAACCCGTGAATTCACGAAGGACGGGGGAATATCGAGAGAAAAGCTGATTCTTCTTCTTCGGGAAACCAGAAAGGAATCGGAAAATGTTGTAGCTGCGTTATCGAACGACGATTTGTCCCGAGAGGTTATCATTCGCTATGACCGTGAGGATTGGAACCGAATGCATCGAACGAATAGGTGTACTGAAGAAACCTACGATACAAGAGTAATCGGTCGTCTGCTTATCCAGGTATCGGCACACTACGGATATCACGCAGGACAGATCGTTGTGCTTGCCAAGATGCTGCAAGATACGCAAGAACATGTCACGGGTCAGTACCATTGAGGAGGGCATAGATGGTCATGATCAGACTTGAACCGTTCAAACATCCCGATTCGACAAGGCTGGTTCTAGCGAACTGGAAGTCGAGAAAATGGAGGATAAGCTTCTGACGAAAGTCCACGCCAACGTGAATCCAATGCTGATGTCCCATGCGATCGCCAACCTTGTGGACAATGCCATCAAATATTCAGGCAGTCCATCGCTAATCGAATTGAAGTTGGAACATACGACAAGCGAGATAGTTATACGGATACGTGATCAAGGTATCGTTATCGCGGGCGATGAGCTGGAGAGAGTGCAGGAACGTTTTTACCGGGCGAAAAATGCAAGCACAGCGAACGGTTCAGGTCGATGTAAAAGAACGAATACCCTTTAAAGTCGCTATTTTAGCGGCTTTTTTTGTTGTGAAGAAAAGGTACAAGTGCTTTCCAGAGTCAATTAGTTCCCTTTAATGAAAAAATAAAAGCACAACATTAATGGATACAAATATGCGGCACAGAGAAGCGGATGACCAAACCGTTGAAATTGTCGGTCTATAGGAGTGAGAGAAGGATTAGGATATAAGGAATGCAAATTTCTCTCCTGTTCCTAAAACGTAAAGAAAGCGGGGTGAAATAAATGGCCATTTTATCAACTGGACCGATTGAGAATAATCCGGTCAGTGGTGTAAGACCAACACAACAGCTGACCATTAATATTGATAATAGAAATTTGGTTACGAATGCAATTGTTTTGATTCAGGGTTATTACCTAAACGGAACCAGAACGGAATATATACTCGAATTAATTAGCGTAAATCCAAATCAAGCCATAAAAAAAGATTATTTTGCAAACCTAGACGTATTTGAATTTGTCTTTACAACGAGCGGTTTAGCAGAACAACAAGTAGAAATTTCAGTTTGGGGAAAAAACTCCATGGGACAGCTCGTAACGCCTCACCGTATTGTATCTTCAGAATTGTTAGAAGACAATGGAGCCACGGGAATCACAGGCTCAACCGGCGCAACTGGGGCCACGGGCGTAACCGGAGCTACGGGCATCTCAGGTGCAACCGGCCAGACAGGCGCAACGGGTGTAACCGGAGCCACGGGGATCTCAGGTGCAACTGGCGAGACAGGGGCTACGGGGGCAAGCGGAGCCACAGGCATCACGGGCGTAACCGGCGAGACTGGTGCTACCGGCGCAACCGGAGCCACAGGCATCACGGGCGTAACCGGCGAGACTGGTGCTACCGGCGTAACGGGAGCCACAGGCATCACGGGTGCAACTGGCGAGACTGGGGCCACGGGTGTAACCGGAGCCACAGGCATCACGGGTGCAACCGGGGAGACTGGTGCAACGGGGGTAACGGGAGCGACAGGCATCACGGGTGCAACTGGCGAGACTGGGGCCACGGGTGTAACCGGAGCCACAGGCTTCACGGGTGCAACCGGGGAGACTGGTGCAACCGGGGTAACGGGAGCCACAGGCTTCACGGGTGCAACTGGCGAGACTGGTGCAACGGGTGTAACCGGAGCCACAGGCTTCACGGGTGCAACCGGGGAGACCGGTGCAACGGGGGTAACTGGGGCCACAGGCTTCACGGGTGCAACCGGGGAGACTGGTGCAACGGGCGTAACTGGAGCCACAGGCATCACGGGTGCAACCGGGGAGACTGGTGCAACGGGGGTAACTGGAGCCACGGGAATCACGGGTGCAACCGGGGAGACAGGCGCAACGGGCGTAACCGGAGCCACGGGAATCACGGGTGCA
>NZ_ASPU01000056.1:0-488 GCF_000517905.1 Paenibacillus sp. FSL H7-689 | reverse complement strand
TGGCTCCCCGAACAGGGCTCGAACCTGTGACAACTCGATTAACAGTCGAGTGCTCTACCAACTGAGCTATCAGGGAATATATGCATTTGCAGTGCAAATGCAATTCATCGTACAACATCAACATGCAGAGCCTGTTTTCTATGTATGATGAAAGAGTTCGCTTGGCGACGTCCTACTCTCCCAGGACCCTGCGGTCCAAGTACCATCGGCGCTAGAGGGCTTAACGGTCGTGTTCGGAATGGGTACGTGTGGAACCCCTCCGCCATCGCCACCAAACGCGATTTATCGAAGCATAGCTTCTTAAAATCAGATATGGAACTGAAAATCATACACACGTTATGTGATGTACCAATTTTCATTTCAGAGATCATTCTCTGAAAACTAGATTCGAAACGAAACATGCGATTTAGAACTTGCTATTGGATAAGCCCTCGACCGATTAGTACTGGTCAGCTCCATGCATTGCTGCACTTCCACCCCCAGCCTAT